>JAJCXR010000001.1 GCA_029263315.1 Acidobacteriota bacterium
GGTGAAACAGCCGGGCTCGTCGGGCCGGCACGGCGGTCCACAGGTGGAGGCCACCAGGCTGTAGCGCAGTGGATGGGGATTCTGGCCATCGTTGTTGCGCAAGCCCCGCATGTCGGCACAGGTGAGGGTCTTCTCGATGAAGACCTGTCCGCGATCGGTGATGCTGTTACTGCAGGTGGAAATGCGCGGTGCGCCGCTGCCGTGCTCCGTCCAGCGGAGCTGAAGTTGGCCGTTGGGGTTGTCGAAGCGAGCCGAAGCGTTGAACGGCGCGGTGACGGTGCCCACCAGGCGTACCTTGAAGCGGGGTACCTCGTCGAGGCTCACCGGCAGGGGCTCGACTTCCACCTGGAATCCCGAGATCTGCGGGGTCTGGCAGTTGGCCAGTCCATTACAGCCCTGACCCGTCTCGACGGAGTCTTCGGCCAGGCCGCAGAACCCCGCGCCGCCGATATTGCCGGTGCAACCCAAGGGCACTGTGCAGGTATCGTCGAGGGCGACGAGGGGAGGGGAAAAAAGAAAAATCGAGAAAAAGATGATCAGGAATAAACATTCCGGCAGCGCCGTGGATCTAACAAAGGTTAGGCCCTTGAAAAAAGCACTGAAGGGTGTCGAGATTGTGCAGAAACCAGAGGATGTTTGAGCCATGGAGCCTCCCGATAGATTGATCTCAAGAGGTTATATCGATTAACGTTCCTATGGCAATCGCCATCTTGCCGACTTGAAGATAGGCATGCAGCGTTGACGCTAGGTCATTTTTGTTGCCGTTAAGTCTTTTTTAACGATTGATCTGCACTGAGGACAGTATGATCTCTATAAGAACATTTTGCCGCGTTGATCTCTTTGGCTTAGGTGCTGCGAGGCGATATCGACCGGCTCTCGTTCGCCTCTCCTCAGTAGCGATCCTGATGACTGTATATTTTTTTTGCTTTCCACTTCCTGGTAACGCCCAGCTGACTTGCCAAGGGCAGGCGGTCGACTTCGATGCGGGCTTACCCTCCGGCTGGACCACCAGTGGTCAACCCGGCTGGAGCAACCTCGGAGGCTGTGGTGAGACTGCCAACCACACCGGCGGTGGCGGTGGCGTTGCCTGTGCGTCGCGGCTCGACCCGGAGGTGGGCGCTTTCGTTTCCACCCTGGCGGCTCCCGCCATGGACCTGTCCGGGATCACGACCGCAGTCTTACGCTATCGCGAGAATTTTCAGAGCTTCGCTGCCGTCGATGAGCTGCGCCTTGAAGCTTCCGCCGACCAGGGATTGACGTGGGCTCCGCTGCGACGGCTCCGGCGAGACAGTGGCTCTTTTGGTGGAGGTGTCGCTGGTGGAGGCGTTGTTGCCGTGGGAGACGGGGTAGCCGTCAAGGTCGACCTGGGGGCGTTTGCCGGTCTGGCCGATGTCCGGCTGCGTTGGGTCTACGAAGATACCCACCCCGGCGGCCTGGGTTGGTACGCCCAGGTGGATGACGTGCAACTGGTCTGCGATGCGGCCAGCCTGTGCGGATCCGGCGTCCGGGCGGGTGATGTCTTGCTGGATGGTGGCTTCGAGGTCACCGGCGGCCCTTGGCGAACCACCTCTCAGCATTTCGCCTCAACCCTTTGTGACGAGGGAAGTTGCGGGCTCCAGGGGGCTGCCTCGGGCTCCGGTTGGGCCTATCTGGGAGGTGTCGAGTTGGGCTCGGAGGTGGCCGCTGTCGAGCAGCCGATCCTCTTGCCGACGGGAGGGGCGGAGCTGCGGTTTCGTTTGGCGGTTCCTGAAACGTTGGTGGCGGGGGACGAGCTCACCGTCCAGGTCGACGGTGTCGACATCTGGACCCTCGACAATCCCGCCCACGGTTTTGCCGATGGCTACCACGACGTGCGTCTTGACCTGTCGACCTACGCCGACGGCGGCGCGCATACCTTGCGTTTTGAGGCGACGACCTCCGGCGTGACGGCCCACAGCACCTTTTTTGTCGATGACGTGGAGCTCCTGGCCTGCCCCGACCTAGCCCTGGTGCCAACGGTCCTCCTTGCCGATGCCACGGTGGTGGAGGGCGCTGGTGGAGCCTCGGCGTTGTTGGAGCTGACCCTGTCCCATCCGTGGAGTGCTCCGGTGACGGTCCAGTTCGGCACGATCGACGGATCGGCCGTCGCCGGGCAGGACTTTGTCTCCAGCTCGGGTACTGTAGAATTTGCAGTGGGAGAGACCGGGGCCGTGCTCGAGATTCCGATCCTCGGTGACCTCGTCGCGGAGAGCGTGGAAAGTTTCGAGGTATTGCTGAGCCTGCCGCAGAACGCCGCGTTGACAGACATGGAGGCTCAGGTTCTGATCATCGACGACGATATTAATGTTTCTGTTGGAGACGCCTCAGTGATCGAAGGCAATGTCGGCTCGCCTATGGCGGAGTTACGTCTGTCTCTTGACTACCCTGTGCAGGAGGCGGTGGTCGTCGAATATGCGACATCTCCGGGGAGCGCCATGGTAGGCGAAGACTTCGAAGGGGCTGCAAACACCGTTGTATTCATTTCTGGAGAAACCGCGAAAGATATCTTTATTCGGGTTTTTCCCGACAACCTCGACGAGGTCGATGAAACGTTTTTCTTGAACTTGGTCTCGGTGCAGGGCGCAGCCATCTCGGATGGCACCGGACAGGTAGTCATTATCGATGACGATGCCGCCAATCTCTCTCTTGCCGACGTCATCGTCGTCGAACCCACCTCGGGGACTCGATCGGCCACATTCAGCGTCGGCCTGTCGTCTCCCAGCGCCTCTTCGGTGACGATGAGCTATGCGACGGTGGACGGCACCGCCGTGGCCGGTTCCGATTACCAAGCGACCAACGGAACCCTGGTCCTGCCCGCCGGGACTACCCTCGCCCACATTGATGTCCCGGTGCTGGCCGATGCCTTCGTTGAGCCGGTCGAGACTTTCTCCCTACGGCTGCAATCCGTCAGCGGCGCAGTGCTTGCCGACGGTCTCGGCGAGGCGAGGATTTCCGACGATGCACAAGCTGAGCTTTCAGTGGTCGGGGAGACCTTCGACGAAGGGCAGGCCGCAGCAAGGACGCTGAATTTCACCGTCGAGCTGTCCCAAGCCCTGGGAGAGCCCCTGACGGTCGACTACTCCACCGCCGACGGGACAGCACAGACGGGGGACGACTACGTGGCGACCTCCGGCACCTTGACCTTCGCACCGGGGGAGCGCACCAAGGAGGTGCCCGTCACGATTCTGGATGACCTGATCGACGAAACCGATGAGCAATTCACCGTCGAGTTGGTGAACCCGAGCCTGCCGATTCGCCTGATCGGGACGGCCCAGGGCCAGATCGAGGACGACGACGGCGTCCAGGCCCATGCCGGTGGGCCGTATAGTGGCGAGGAAGGTTCGGCCATTCTCTTTGATGCCGCTGCCTCCACCCATCCGAATGGCACCCTCACCGCCTATGCCTGGGATTTCGACAATGACGGCCTTTTCGATGAGGGAAGTAGCGTCACCGCCAGCCATGCCTTCGACGACAACGGCACCTACACCGTTGCCGTCCGAGTCACCGACAACAGTGGCGAGACGGACATCGCTACGGCGACGGTCACGGTGAGTAACGCGGCACCAACTGTCGACGCGGGAGGGGATCTACAAGTCATCGAGGGCGACTCCGTCACCTTGGCGGGGGCTTCGTTCAACGATGCCGGAAGTGCCGACAGCCACACCGCCACCGTCGATTGGGGCGACGGTACCTTGGCTTCGGCCACGGTGACCCCAACGTCGGGTACTCTGTCGGCGGGTCACACCTATCTCGACGATGGCTCCTTCGTGGTGACGGTATGCGTCAGCGACGATGACAGCGCGCAGGGCTGCGACAGCTACACCGCGACGGTCGCCAACTCCGATCCCGTGCTGGTCAACGGTAACGCCAACGTCAACTTCTATGACTGGGTCGCCGAGGAGAGAGTCGGGGGTCTCACGGACTGGCGGGTTGAGAGTGGCGGCAGCGTCGTCAGGCAGCGGCTCAATTCCAACGTGGTGGTGCTGTACAGCCCCCTCGTCGCCACCGGCCTGACCTTCCGCGGTACCGTCCAAGTCAATACCAGCCGCGACGACGATTTCATCGGCTTCGTGCTCGGTTTTCAGCCCGGGGATTTCCAAAACCTCGAGGCGGAGTATCTGGTCGTCGATTGGAAGCAGCGGGACGAAATCAACGGCTCCGGCGCCTTCGGGGCCCGCGGTCTGGCCATTTCTCGGGTGCATGGCTTTCCCTACTTCAGCGAATTCTGGAGCCATGTGGACTTGCCGGGCAACGGCCCGAGCCGTGTCGAGGAGCTGCAGCGGGGCCAGCGCTTCGGCGATGTCGGATGGAGAGATCGCGCGATCTATACCTTCACCATCGAGACGACGCCCCAGCGCGTTCGGGTCTTTGTCGACGACATCCTCGAGCTAGATCTCAGCGGCGACTTCGACTTCGGACCCGGCCGTTTCGGCTTGTATGGCCTGTCGCAGGAAAACGTCATTTACAGCGGCTTTTCGACCGAAGGCAACAGCGCCGTGGAGGGTAGCGAGGCCACGTTCCGCTTGCCCTTCAACGATGTCGGCGTGCTCGACACCCACACCGCCTCGGTGGATTGGCAGGACGGCACCGTCGATGCCGGCATCGTCGAGGCCACCAACGGCAGCGGCACGGTCAGCGGCACCCACATCTATGCCGAGGACGGCGATCACCTGGTCCATGTCTGTGTCGAGGACGACGACCAGGGCGAAGCCTGCGGCGAGGTCGCCTTGCAGATCCTCAATGCTGCGCCGACGGTGGAGGCCGGGGACGACCGGCTCGCCTACAGCGCCACCGGTCTCGATGTCCTGGCCACGTTCAACGATCCCGGCGTGCTGGATCTGCACAGCGCCACCGTCGATTGGGGAGACGGCACAGTCACCACGGAGACGGTGGACGAAGCGGCTGGCCAAGGAACGGTCGCCGCGGCCCACCACTACGACAATGAAGGCACCTACACCGTGGTGGTTTGCGTCGAGGACGACGACGGCGCCAGCGGTTGTGACCGATTCGACGTCACCTGGCTGGACCCCCGGCTCGATCTGACGGTCGCCGGTTTGTCTGATCGCCAGGTGGTGCGGCCCGGCGAGACGATCAGCCTCGGTGCCGCGGTACGTAACGTCGGCACCCTCGACACCCGCGGCGTCTTGCTGGCGATGCAGGTGCCTGCCTATCTGGATTTTGTCAGTTCTGCCGACGGCGGCGCCTACGATGCCACCTCCCGTACGATCACTTGGGACCTCGCAACCTTGCCCCGCGATGCGACGGTGCAACGCTTCGCCACCCTGCAAGCGGAGGGGTCCTTGCCCTTCGGCACCGAGGTCAGCGCCTTGCTGACGGTGCAGGACGATGGCTCGCATGGGGCCGACCTGACGCCCCTCGACAACCAAGTCGCCGTGCCGCTGGTGTTGTGGAATAGCACCTCCCCCGTCGTCCAGCTGAGCCTGAGCAGCCTCGAAGCGGACGGCGAGGTGGTGGAAGGTAGTCCGATCACCCTCAGTGCTCAATTGCATGCCGGGGCGGCGCCCTTGCTGCCGGACGCCAACATCGAGTGGGGCGACGGCAACGTCGAGACCCTGGCCTGGACAGCGACGCCGGACGGTGGCGAGCTCGCAGCGCAGCACACCTTCCTCGACGACGGCAGCTACCGCCTCGAAGTGTGCGTCAGCGACGCCGCCGCCGTCGAGGGATGTAGCCATTTCACCGTTGAGGTGGGCAACTTGGCTGCCACCCTTTTCAGCGACGTGGGCCTCGACCTGACCCGATGGCAGGTGGAGGCGTACGCCACCGTCAGTACCGGCGGCGAAGTCTTGCCGGAGTGGACGATCGTGGCCGGCGGCGGCGAAGCGGTGCAGTTGCTCAACGCCACCCCCAGCCTGCTCTACGGCGATCTGACCTCCTTCGGCAACACCTTGGAAGGCACCTTAAGGGTCGACCCGGCCTGCGGCGACGACGATTTCATCGGCTTCGCCTTGGGCTTCGAGCCGGGGGACAGCACCCATCCCGACGCCAACTACGTAGTGGTGGACTGGAAGAAAGCCAACCAGGGCACCACCGGATTCGGCCTCAAAGCCTACCGGGTGCTCGGCGTGCCAGATCGAGAGGACTTTTGGACCCGTGACAGCACCAACTCGTCCACCCCTGGTCGGGTCGAGCCGATGGCCGATGGTCTCACCCTGGGCAACGTCGGTTGGAATTTCGATCAGTCCTACCACGTGCGCTTCGAGCAGAGCGGGTCACAGCTGCAAGTTTGGGTCGACGACGTCCTGGAGATCAACACCATTCGTCCCTTCGAGGATGGTCTCTTTGCCTTCTTCAACCACTCCCAAGGATGTGTCCACTACAGCGGTTTTCGCGCCAGCCGGGCGGAGATCGCCGAAGGCTCACCCCTCGACATTGACATGACCTTCCGCGACCCCGGCGTCCTCGACAGCCACAGTGGAACCCTGCATTGGGGCGACGGTGCCGTCGATGCGGCCGTCCTCGACTACGCAGAGGGCGCCGGCACAGTGTTCGGCAGCCATGCCTACTCGGACGACGGCGAGCACCTGCTGGTGATCTGCCTCGACGACAACGGCGGAGCTAGGGGTTGTGCGGAGCTGCCGGTCAGTGTGCACAACGTGGCGCCCAGCGTGCAAGGCATTCCCGGACTCAGCGTCCACCGCGGCCTGGCGACGGTGCTCGATCTCGCCACCTTCACCGACCCCGGCGTGCTCGACACCCACTTCGCCACCATCGATTGGGGCGACGGCTCATCCAGCGACGGCTTTGTGATCACAGAGAATGGCGTCGGCAGCGTCCAAGGAAGCCACGCCTACACGGCTTCGGCCACCTACACGGTGGAGGTCTGCGTCACCGATGACGATGGCGGCACCTGCTGTGGCCAGACAACGGTCGAAGTAGGTGCCGGCCCGCCGGTCTTGGAAGTCACCAAGATCGACTTGCTGCTGGATGATGCCAACGGCGACGGTCTGGCCGGTCGCGGCGATCTTGTCGGTTACCAGCTCACTGTCCAGAACACGGGCGAGAGCGATGCACTCGAGGTGATGCTCAGCGACGGCCTGCCGTCGTGGGTCACCCTGGTGCCAGGCACCTTGAGCACCAGTCAGGGCGCCGTCGTCGGCACGGACCCCATTGTCATCGACCTCGGCACGGTGGTGCCAGGCACCTCTGGAGGCGCCGCAGCGACCGTGGATTTCGTGGTCGAGCTCGGCGACGCCATTCCCTTCGAGCTGGAATTCCTCAGCAACCAAGCCGAGGTCACGCAGCAGCTCGACCTACCGACGGTCTCCTCAGACGATCCCGACACTCAGGAGCCCGGAGACGCCACCTTGACGGCCCTGGCTCCGTCCGACGCCACAACCATCTGCGAGGTGGAGCCGTTCGATGGCCCCCTCAGCACCGACTGGATCTTCACCTACCTCGGCGACGGCAACGACGGCGATGCCCAGGTCACGAACGGACGCCTGCGCCTCACCGGCAACGGCTCCAGCCTCTTCCACGACGGCGACCACGGCAGCTTCGTCTATCAAGAGCTGACGGGCAACGACGACTTCCGCGTAGAGGTCGAGGTCACCGGCTTCCCGCTCGATCAGAGCGGCGACGTGCGCAAGACGGCGCTGATGCTGCGCAGCGGCACCGGTGCCTACGACCCGCGGGTGATGGTCACCTTTGTGCCGCACTTCCCCGATCCGTCGGGCACCGGCGTGCAATTCGACTTCCGCGCCCTGATCGGCGACCCTGGCGCCGAGGTAGCCAACACCGTCTTCGCCGTGCCGCTGCCGGCCCGTCTGGCTATCGAGAAACGGGGCGACCGTTACACCGTCCTGTTCAGCACCGACGGCGGAACCACCTGGAGGATTCCCACGGGCGTGCCCCATCAAGGCACGGTGGAAATCGACCTCGGACCGACCATCTTGGCAGGCATGGCGGTGTCGTCCTACGACAGCCAGACCTTGTTCACCGCCGAGCTGGACGACTTCGCGGTCTGCCGTCCCAACGACGGCCTGCCGCTGACGCCGGTGGACGTCCCGTGCGATCCCGACCAGCCCATCGACCTGGTCTACCTGCTGGACCTGTCCGGCTCCATGACCGCCGACTTTCCCGACGGCGCCGCCATGCTCAGCCGTCTCGAAGCGGCACAGCTGGCCATCTCTGAGATCCACGGTCAGCTCACCGCCGCCGGCGACGGCAGCCGCGCCGCCTTGATCACCTTCGCCGGATTCCGCACACCGGAGGAGAATCTAGCCAGTGGCGCGGTGGTCGTCTCCGGCCTCACCGACGACCTGCCCGCCGTCGCAAACTTGGTGGACGCCTTCCAGGTCGCCGACATCCAAAGCGGCGACACCTCGCCCTTGGCCATCGCCTTGGCGACGGCCCGCGAGCTACTACAAACGGAAGCCGACGAGACCCACCAGCAAGCCATCGTCTTGCTCACCGACGGCATCCCCAACATCGACGCCGCCGGTCGCGGTCCCGACGGCTACGAGCTCGACGAGCTGCAAGCCCTCAGCCTCGACGACGGCCGCGGACGCTTCCGTCCTTGGAGCGAGTTGGCGTGGTCCGGCGGCTTCAACGGCCTGCTCGGCACCTTCGACGGCGAGCCCCTGGCCAATGTCATGGCCGAGATGGAGCGGGCCAAACAGTCCCTGCCAACGCTGCGAATTTACGGCCTCGGCCTGGAAGGGGACGGCACCGACCTCGGTACCTTCAACGGCGATCTTTTGGAATACGGCGCCCACGTCACGGGGGCGAGGGCCTTCAGCGTCGGCGACACAGCGACCTTGCTCGCCGCCACCGATGCCCTGTGGGCCAACCTGCGCTGCGAAGACCTCGGCAGCGGCGTGCTCGGCGATCGCGTCTGGTACGACGTCGATGGCGACGGCACCGAAGACGCCGAAGAGCCCGGTCTCGGTGACGTCACCGTCCAGCTCTACGACGGCCACGGCTTCCGTCTACCGTTCACCACCACCGGAGCGGCGGGGGTCTACAGCTTCGATCAGCTGACGGCCGGCACCTACGTCGTCGAGGTCCACCCCGGCTCCCTGCCGACGGACATCATGCTGCCCACCTTCGATGCCGACGGCGTCGCCACGCCCGATTGGGTAGAAGTGACCTTGGCCGATGGCGAGACGAACCTCGGCCTCGACTTCGGCTACACCACCGACGATGACGGACCACCCGTCAACCTGTGTAACGTCGACACCTTCGAGCAAGCGCCGGTCGATCCGTCGTGGACGTTGACCACCCTCGGCGACGCCGACGTCGTCGGTATGGAAATCGTCGGCGGCGAGCTCCAGCTCACCGGCAACGGCTCCAGCCTCTTCAACCTCGACGACAACGGCGCCCTTGCCTATCAAACGGTGACCGGCGACCTGCGCGTCGAGGTCGAGATCACCGGATTCCCAGTCGACCAAGGCGGCCAGGTGCGCAAAGCCTGCCTCATGCTGCGGAGCGACCTGGCGGTGCGAGGCCCCAGGGCCATGGCCTGCTTCATTCCCCACCTGCAAGGCGACGGTGGCCTGACCACCGGTTTGCAGTTCCACTACCGCGACGAGGCGGGGGTCACCGACGATTGGGCCAACCTGCTGCAACACATCCCGCTGCCCATGCGCTTTGCCATCGAGCGGCAAGGCGACCACCTCACCGTCCAGTACTCCAGGGATCACGGCGCCACCTGGGTGCAACCCACCGGCGGCGCTCAGGGGGAGGTCGACATCGTCCTGCCACCTGAGGTGCTCGTGGGGCCGGTCGTGGTGTCCTACGACCCGGCGGTGCCCGTCACCGCGGCGTTTGATGACTTTGCGGTGTGTCCGGTGGATGGGGGGCAGGCGCCGTGAGCTCGCGATGATAGGAGGTTTTGCGACGCTGCAAATTGGGTGAGGAGTTGGGGAGCCCCCGCGGTGCTACATCGGAACTGACAACGGAATCCGTTGACTTTCGCCCTGGGACGGATCATCGATCTGCTGCGGGTTGGAGACTATCGGGTCTGTTCGAGATTGAAGACACTGCAATTGTCATCTACCGCGTCCGGCATCGCCGGGACGTCTATCGAGAGTGAGGCTCCTATGGTCCAACTTCATCCACAGATCATCGAGAAAGATGGCAAGAAGGAATTCGTGGTCCTGCCGTTCGAAGAGTTCGTCAAGATCGAGGAAGAATTGATGAGCTACCAAGATCTCCAAGAGCTTCGTGCGGCAAAGCTGGAGGAAGGAGCCGCAGCCACCTTGAGCTTGGACGACGTCAAGGCGGGACTGGGCCTCTGAGGGGCCGTGAAAGGCCCCTGGGCCAGGTGGAACGGGAGATCTCCCCGCCTCCCCGCATGGGTGTATCATGGTCGTCTTGGAGGCCCCCAAGGCCTGGTTTGAGTCATCCAATCAGAGTCGTCGACAGCACGCCTTGAAGAGATCTGTCGCGAATAACGAAGAAAACACGTTATATCACGACGCATGCCATTGGCCAGTCGCCGCGTTCGCGGGTACTCCTTGTGCATCGACAACAGGGGCACGACACACCGTCCCCCCAAACAACACAAGGAGACCCTCAAATGGCCAAGACCACCACCAAGACCGCGACCGAAACCGCCACCCTTGAGACCGCCAACGTCCCGGCCTTCGAATTCTTCCGGGGAAACCCGTCAGCCTGACGCCTCCCACCAGCTCCCCAAGCTCTCCAAACCCCTTCCCTCCCCCCTGGCGTGGAGGGGTTTTCGGAGTCTGGACATCGTCCCACTGCCCCTCCTCGCCATCTTCCACTCCAGGAACGACGGAGTATTACCAGGAACGGCACCCCCAGCGCCGGCCCGCACGCGCTCGAACGGATCGATAGGGCGCAACCCGCGAGTCCCTGCGCCGTAGGAAGTATCGTCATAACAATGAGGAGCCCTGTATGAGTGCCGGAGCCAGCAGTCGCATCGTCCCGAGTTTCGTTTTATCGTTCGCCGTCCTCGCGGGGGCGCCCACCCTCGCCAATGACTCGGATAGCCCCTCTGAGTTCCGCCGGAGTGCCGCGCCCACCGCGTCCTTGGCGGAGGAGCTCGATCTGTCGATCGCCTGGGACCGCGATCTCGGGTCGGGGTACTCGAACATTTCGGTGGTTGATGGCAAGGCGGTGACCGGATTCACGGCCGGCGAGGTCGACGTCCTCGCGGCCTTTAACCGCCGTAGCGGTGAGGAGATCTGGCGCTACGAGCTCGGTCCGAAGTACGCCGGTCACAGCGGCTCTGACGACGGCCCTCTCAGCACTCAGGCGATCTCGGGCGACCGTGTCTACGCCCTCTCGGGCCGCGGTCGACTGGTGTCGCTCGATTTCGAGAGCGGCCGGGAGATCTGGAGCCGTCAGCTGGACGAGTCGAGCTCGACGCCTCCCTTCTACGGCTACAGCACCTCGCCGGTGACGGTGGGCGATCTGGTCGTCGTGGCCACCGGGGGTGAGGGGCGTGCGGTGACCGCCTTCGATCGCGGGACCGGAGAGGTGCGCTGGACGGCGGGTAGCGACTCGGTCCGGTATCAGACACCACTAGTTACCGAGCTTAATGGGCGACCGACGATCGTCGCAGTGACCGACAATCAGGTTTTGGGGATCGCGCCCGAGAGTGGCGAGGTGCTCTTCGAGCTACCCCACGGATGGGACGGCCGCTCCTCGGAGTCCGCGCAGGCCACCTCGATCGATGGCGAGCGCTTCGTCGTCAACTCCTTCGACGGCTCGGCGCTCTATCGCCTCGCCGACGGCGGCGTCGAAGAGGTCTGGCGGAGCCGTGCGTTTGGCAACTCGGTGGCGATTCCGGTGCTCCATGAAGGACACCTGTACGGCTTCACCGGTCGCTTCCTGACCTGCGTCGCGGTCGACAGCGGCGAGATTGTTTGGCGCTCGCGCCCGCCGGGGGCGCTAGGCATCTCTCTGGCCGGCGACAAGCTGGCCGTGCTCGCCCAGTCGGGGGATCTGGTGCTGGCCGAGGCCTCGCCGGAGGGCTACCGTGAGGTTACGCGCATTGCGATCTTCGAGCGCGGAAACTACGCGACGCCGACATTCGTGGACGATCATTTCCTGGTCCGCAACCTGGAGCGCCTGGCGTCGGTCCGGGTCGACGCCTCCGCGACGCCTCGGCATGCCGAGGTCGAGGTCGATTCCACCGGGCACCTGCTGGGCGAGTTGAAGAGGTGGGCCGCTGCGACGCTCGAGCTGCCCGAGTCGGCGCGACAGGCGGCGGTCGACGCGCGCTTTGCGGGCACCGAGGCCTCTCCGTTCTTCGAGGACGGAGGCATAGCCCACTTTTTCTGGCGCGGCGAAGCCGAAGACGTCGGTCTCGACAACCAGGAGATTGCGCCGGGTGACGACAACGCGCTCCACCGCATCCCCGGCACCGATCTTTACCTCCGCAGCGCCGAGTTGGACTCCGCAGCTCAGTACACCTACACCCTGACGATCGACTTTGAGGATGGGACGCCTGATCCACGCAACGCCTACACGGTCGACAATGGCTTCGACCAGGTCTCCGAGGTGCGCATGCCCGACTGGCCGCAGTCACCGCATTTGGAGCCTCCGGCTGAGGACGCCCCGCGCGGCGAGCTCGACACCTTCCAGTTCCGATCCGAAATCCTCGACAACGCCCGGCAGATCCAGGTGTGGCGTCCGCCCGGCTACGGCTCCGATGCCGAGACCCGCTACCCTGTACTGGTCGTCAATCATGGGGACAACCTCCTGCGTGGCGGGCTGATGCGCAACACGCTCGACAACCTGGTGGGCAAGGAGGTGGCGCCGCTGGTGGCGGTCTTCGTCCCGCGGGCTTCCGGTCCAGAGTACGGGGGAGAGCAGGTCGACGACTACGTTCGCTTCCTGGTGGACGAGCTCTTGCCGCACGTCGATCGCCACTACTTCACCGACGGCGAGAACCGCGCCATCATGGGCCCGGCCTCGGCGGGGGTGACAGCGGTCTACGCCGCTCTTCAGCGTGCCGACGTCTTCCAGCGCGCTGCCGCGCAGAGCTTCTACCCGATCGAGCCCTCCTACGAGCGCATCGAGGAGATGATCAGCGCCGCCGATCGCCGGCCCGAGCTGATTGCGCTGGTCTGGAGCACCCGCGACTACGAGCTCGGCGAGGGGCAGACCGCCGAGGCGGCGTCGCAGGCGCTAGCCGAGCAGCTGCGCGTCAGGAATATTTCAGTGCGCGAGCAGGTCACCTCCTACAGCCCGGGCTGGGGCGGCTGGCGCGGGCAGCACGACGACCTGCTGGCGGCGCTCTTCCCGATGCAGCAAGAGGGGAGCGGGTAGCTGCGGTAGTGGGGGGCAGGCACGCTGACAGCAACTCCATCTGAGCCCGCTCCTCGAGGAGCTCTACGAAGTGACCTCGGAATCCACGGTCCTGGTCTCGATCCCCACCAGATGGCACCCTTACGGGGTGCCATCCGTCGGCGGATTCATGAGCGCGGGCTCAGTTATGGCGAGGCGGCGGACCGGATTGGCGTGGAGCGTCGGTTGTTGACGCACTACCAGAATTCGTTGCGGGCGATGCCGTCGCCGGGTCAGTGGAGGTGTTGCGGGAGTTGGGGTATCAGGGTTGAGCAGATAGTCGGTGACGAGTCCCGACAGGTGTCATCTCGCACTGGTTCTTCGGGTATGACCGCATGGGTTCCGCCAAGAGGCGAGAAATAGTTGTCAACAGGCTCTCGGAGTAAAGCAGTCATGAGGCGCCTGCGTGCGCGCTTGAGGTGATTCAGGGCTTGGATCTGATCCTCTCGAAGGGAAGGTTGATACATGAAGCTCTCTTTTGAAATAGTTCATTAGATCGCCTGAATGTACAATATTTGCGGTCGAAAACCATTGGCTTGGCCTCTTGGGTTGGCTGAAGATACTCTTTGCGCCACCCGCTAGGAGATTTGTGTTAGACGTCACGGACTTGGCGGATTGGCCTTCGGCTCGAAGCGGCGTTGAGCAGAAACCCCCTCATGTTCTTGGCGTTAGAGGTTCCCGAAGAGCCTGAGCTCGGGTTATGCGTCGGATGCCTGACACGTTTCTCGGTTGGCGGATAGCCACAACGGTATCCGTCTCTATCCAGACGTGACCCACGCATTGAGTCTCAACAATACCGATAAGATGTTGACCAACAGAGACTTAGGGGGCTTCCTTGGGTATCTCATAGTGTTATGCGCCACCACGATGGCGTCATGGCAGTTTCCTCTGTGTTCGCTCACCAGAGCGCTGGAGGGTTATGCGCCGCGGAATGTCGTATTGACCGAGTTGAGGGAACTGGCCTACAATCCCTGCAAGTTAGCGGAGACAATCACTTGGACGATATTTAGGAGTAATCTTGGCGCGTGTTCGACGACACAGGGATGACTTGATGGCGGAATCTGGTGAACACGTCGATTAACAAGGCTAGGCACTTTAATCAATTTTATTGGCAGGAGAACGCATGCAGGAACAGAAAATCGGCACCCTGGAAAAAGTTGGCTGTGTATTGGTATTCTTAATGGCGACATTACAATTTGCGTACGCCATTTTCGCCTACATTGATCCAATCTCTTTTTCTGTGACTAGAGGAACAGAGCTATTTGCTCCTGGTGATGCTGATTGGGTCAAAATATATGCGTCCAGAACCATGTTCATTGCGCTGTTTGTCGGGGTTTTGCTCTACTTCAAACAATATAAATCTCTGGTTTTTGCTTCACTAATTGGAGTTGTCATGCCAGCTACAGATGCATGGCTCGCCTATCAGGCTCACGCAGCAGACAAGGTGGTCTTTAAACATATCGCAACAGCCGTTTTTTTGGTTGTCACTTTCTTCGTGCTCCAGTCTGTCATCAAGCGTAAAGAAAGTGCCTAATCAATCGTTGCAGCGGACTGTTGACCCGCCGCCCGCTTTTGTTTCCACAGAATCGGCCGTCGCCTCAACAGTCGCTGAGCTTAGGCGTTCTGTTGCTCGCATCGACGTCGCATTTCACGAGTGTAGATAGCTGCTATTAAGGAGATGTGTTCGACATGATTATAATTGCGTTGCTCGCGATCGCCCTAGCGAGTCAGGTCTTGTTTCTTTCGATTCTCTGTCCCGGCATAATCGTCGACGCTGTCCAGAACGAGACTTCTACTCAATCAAAAGAAGCGGGTACTCATCAGGGTGTTCACAGGCGCTATCTTTTGATCAATTACGTAGTCGCTGTTCTGGGGTTGCCAGTTCTTTTACTCTGCGTAGCGCTCCACGCCAAAGGCACCCTTTCCATGACGGGGCTACTACTCTCGATCGGTATATTTTTCCTTGTCCAAGTTTCTACGATTGCAATTCTGTTTTATCACGGTGTACTACCTGTTCAGCAAACTCCAAATGAATCTCCAGACACTCTAGCGCCTTCTGGTGGAAAGCCTGCCTTGTTTAGCATCCTTCCAATAGCGCCTGTCCTAATTGCGGCTGGGCTCTACCTCGCGTATGTGACCACGCTTCTTGTGCTTTGGGGTAATTCCGGAGGAAACCCGTTACCCCAAATCGTCTCGATTACGGTAACCAACCTCCTCTTTGTCGGCGTAATACTTTGGTCCTATAGATGGATGTTGAAAGACAGTGACGAGAGAGTGAAGCGATACAATGAACTGGTCCGCATGGGGCCAATCATGATCTTCGGAAGCATCTTTGTGACCCTCTATCTTTTCGCGAAAGAAATCCTGTTTGTTTTCGATCTTCACGAATTCAGGCCGGTCATGATGAGTGTTGCTCTTCAGATGATCGCGATGGCGGTATTTTATGTGCTCGGTGGCGCAATGGGCAACAGAACTAAGGCATGAACACGGAGCCGCCAGTAGCAGGTTTACAGGTGGAGCATCAACGGCGGCCCGGTTATGCCAAGCGTTGTGCTGTAGAAGGAAATAGATAGGTGAAAATACGACACTACGATAACGCTGACTTAGAGGCAGTTCTTTCTTCATGGGAAGCAGCTACTAGATTAGCGCATCCCTTTATGACAGAAGAGTTTATCGCTCAGGAGAGAATCAATGTAGTTGAAATCTATATGCCCAATACTGAGACTTGGGTAATAGAAATCAACAACAAAGTTGAAGGCTTTATTTCATTAATGGGTAATGAGGTAGGCGCAATATTTATTCAGCCACGATTTCACGGCAATGGTGCAGGAAAATTATTAATGAATAAGGCTCAGGAGCTTCATGGTGATCTGGAAGTTGAGGTTTTCAAAGAAAACTCAATTGGTCGTAAATTCTATTCAAATTATGGCTTCAAGGAAATAGAAGAAAAATTGCACGGACCTACGGGTCAGAAAATATTGCGCCTGAAATTTACAGCTAACAAGTTAAGCAAGCGGGACGCCGTGACCGGCGCTCCTTCTTAAGGCGTGCCCCAGCATGGTGACCATAGCTCAAGCCTGACAAACACCGCCTCAGGTAACCCCATTCCTATCCCCGCTCCACCCAACCTGCCAAACTTCGCTTCTGACGAAGCTCGGCGACCACCTCCGCAACCTGGCCGAATCCCTGATGACCCGCGATCAAGGCATCCAATTCGGCCCAGCCCGATGGCTGGTCATGTCTGGATGGTGGTGCCATCTCCGTCCAGGTGTTCACCACCACCGTCGATGAAATGGCTCGCGCCCAGCAAGGGTAAGTCTTCCGCGAGGTGCGGGCGTCTACCTGATCTGCTCCCCATTTCCTGGTCCGGCCATTGCGTGAGACTTCTCAGTCCGATAAACAAGGATGACGGAGTGACTTGCTCCCCGAAAACTGCGCCGTTCGTAGTGAGAGAATCGGCGCGAGGAGGAGCCAATGCGAAAGAGTCGATTCACCGAGGAACAGATCATCCGGGGCCTGCAACAGGTGGAGGCCGGAACGGCCGCCAAGGACGTCTGCGGTGAGCACGGCATTGCCGGAGCCACCTACTACCGCTGGAAGGCCAAATTTGGCGGGATGGACGTGAGCGAAGCTCGGCGCCTACGCGAGCTCGAAGCCGAGAATCGGCGTCTCAAGGCGGAGGTCGCCGACCTGACGCTCGACAAGCAGATCCTCAAAGAGGCGTTGTCAAAAAATGGTGAGCCCCGCGGCCCGGCGCGAGGCGGTACACCGGATCAGGGATGCCTTTGCCATCAGCGAACGCCGTGCCTGTGAGCTGGCCGGCGCCAGTACTGGAAGGTCGACAGGGCGAGCTCGTTGCGGCGGCAGAAGTCTGCCTGGGTCAGCCCGCTGTGGTCGTGGGCACGGATCGTCCGGCGCCAGAATGCTGCGCCGCGGCGGCGGTGGGTCTTTGCTGGGTCTTGAGCCATGGGTAGTACCTCCGCCCAAGAGCATGCCGGTTATTGGCGGGCGGGGAAGGTGGGGTTGCCAAGGGGCTTACTTCTGATGGTCATTTGGGGACTCCTTCTGGCTCCGTATTATGGAGCCGGTAGAAGTCGCGTTCCAGCTGAGGCAAAACAGTCATAGGCGTAGTCGATGTGGTTACCGAGGGGAAAGGTGATGCGGAGTAGATCTCCCAGGCTGTTGTAGAGGCGCCGGGTGACCAGATCCTCGCTCGTGGTGGCCCCTTTCTCGGTGACGGTGAGCACCCGACTCATGACATCGAAGGTCGACTCCGCCCGCTGGCCGTTGGGGTCGACGGTGGCGATGCGACGGTTGAGCGGGTCGTATTCAAAGTAGGTATCGCCGATCAGTGGGTCGCTGCGTTTGACGGCCACGCGGTCGCCACGCGCCGGGTCGTACTCGAAGCGGGTGATGTC
>JAJCXR010000002.1 GCA_029263315.1 Acidobacteriota bacterium
CACTGTGACGACCTACACCTACAGCGATCGCGACTTGATGACCCGCGAGACCTCCGAGGTCTCTGGCGTGACGACTTATGCCTACGACGTGCGTGGCCAGCTGGCCAGCGAGACCGACGCCCGCGGCGTTGAGGTGCGGCGTCACTACGACTCCCTAAACCGCCTGCGCATGGTGGACTACCCGGGCAACGAGCTCGACATCTGGCAGGATTTCGAAGACCCCGCCGTGCCCTACTCCAAAGGACGGCTCACCGCCATCCGTCGCCATGGCGAGAGTGTCGAGTATCGCTACGACCGCTTTGGACGTCCGCTGCAGGACGGCGCCCTGGCCTACGCTTACGACAAGAATGGCAACCGCATCGAAACAACGTATCCCAGTGGTCTAAAGGCCACCATGACCTACGACGGTGCCGATCGCCCCGCAACTCTGACGATCGAAGACGGCGAGCCCACCACGTCCCAAGCCATCGTCACAGGTGCCAGCTACCTGGCCTCAGGCCCCCTGAGCAGCCTCACCCTGGGCAACGGCCTGAACGAGCTCCGCAACTACGACACAAGCTACGACCCCACATCGATCCAGGTGCCGGGCCGCCTGCATTGGGACTACAGCACCGACGCCACCGGCAACATCACCGACATCGTCGATCTCTTGACCCCGGAGCAAAGCCGCACCTACGCCTACCAGGACTACCAGTACTACCTCACCCAAGGCAGCGGCCCGTGGGGCGACCTGAGCTGGACCTACGATCGCCTCGGCAACCGCCTCAGCGAGCTGCGTGACGGCGTCGCCACCGACTACCTCTACCGCACCAACGCCGCCGGCAACGCCTCACCGAAGCTCGAAGCCACCGTCCTCGACACCGCCGAGCCTCAAACCACCCGCTACTTCTTCGACGCCGTCGGCAGCATGACCCACCAACGTGCCGACAGCGAGCAAACCGAATACGAATACGACGCCGCCAAACGCATGAGCACCATCCGTCACGACGCCGCCAACCGTGGGCCCACCGTCACCCAGCTGCGCTACGACGGCCGTAGCTTCCTCGATCAATCGGAGAAGACCTGGCTACCCTTCCCCAACGAGAAGTGGACGACGCAACCCGTCTACGACTCCTCCGGCGTCCTGCACAGCCGGGAGATCCAACGTCCCAGGACGGCGCAGCAGCCAAGAAACGCTCCCAGCATTCAAGGCCACGACGACATTCTGTACTTCGCCGGGCGTCCCGTGGCGCAGATCTCCGTGCGCAAGTCGCAAGTGCCGGGAGGGGATGAGGACGTCACGAGGCAGGTGCTCTTCCTGACGACAGATCATCTCGGAACACCGGTCCTGGCGACCGGGACCGACGGTGGCGTCGTGTGGGGTGGTGGCTTCGAGCCCTTCGGCGCCGACTATGCCGAAGCTGAAGAGGCGGGGGTGTTTTTGCGGTTCCCTGGGCAGTGGGAGGATGGGAGTTGGGAGATGGATGGGGCGGGGCCGTATTACAATGTCCATCGGTGGTATTTGGCGGGGTTGGGGCGGTATAGCCGGGTGGATCCGTTGGGGCTAGAAGCTGGCGTCAATCTAGTGAGCTATGCCTTCTCAGAGCCAATAAGGAACGATGACCAGCTTGGTCTCGATCCTGGCTGTTGTTCCAAGAACTGGGAGGACTGCTGGTCAGACTGCATTAGGGTCCGCCGTCTCGACTTTTGGCAACTGATCGGATTCGCAGCTCTTCCGAAGAGGTTACTCCCGCCATTTCGAGTTCCTTATCCAAAAGATCCACTGACCAATATCCCGAGATCCTTGGGGCATCTCTTAGGAGGCAGGACTACCATCGTAGGGTCAGCTCTTCGAAACTCTGGGAGGGTTCTCAGCAGAATCGCAACTCCTCTAACAGTTTTCGAAGGATACTACGATATCGCGACAATCGCCCGCTGTGCACTTGACTGTAATAGCGATGCTTGCCAAGAATTTCTGCCGATCGATGATCTGACGACTGTGGCCTTCTCCGACATTCCATTCCTTTTCGAATAGACTAAAGAGGTACGCAATCGTGAGCGTCATTCTTGGCGTAGCATTTTCTATCGTCGTTGCCCTCCTTGGTTGGGATCGGGTAGTCAAGAAAAGAAGAGTCGCCCGTCGTGAACCGATGGATGACTCCTTGTTCCTGCGCGAGTTCCGCGGAAATGAGAATACTCCTCTTGACTCAAGAATACTCGAAGTCCGCTCGCTGATCTCCAAGGAGTTTGGCCTGCCAGCAGCGCGTGTAAGACCGGATGACCTTCTCTCAGAGCTGCGCGATCAATTTTCTCTAGTCGTAAGTGGCCATATGGCCCTCGGCGACCTCTTCTTTGACCTCGACGACGAGAGGCGTAAGAAAAGACTGCCCAGAAGAACCGATATCATGACAGTCTCCGATTACATCTCAGCCTTTATCGAGCCATCTAGTGAGTCACACAGCGAATAGCTTTTTTCCAGCCGGTGAGTGTCAAGGTAGTTGTCGCGTGAGACTGCACTATGCAGCCTCCTCAATCTTAATCGTTGTATCGGTGGTCTTCTCGGGATTGAGATAGACCTCTTCTACGGGTTTCCAGTTGCGAGCTCGGCCCGTATTGGCAACAACCAGAAACTGACCCACCCCACCAGCCGGAAATTGACCCACCCCCGGCGAGTTTCAGTGGTGGCACCACGACGGTGCCTTGTCAAAAATCGTTCGTAGCCTCGACGATTCTCAGCGGTGAATCTTACTCTATCGAAAAGGTTTCGCAACGTGGCAGCTCACAGGCCCCCCATCTCGGCACGACCCTGTGATGCCGCCGGGCCCGTGGAATAGAATCTGATGTCACAGCTCGATGTCACAGCTCGATGTCATAGCTCGATGTCACAGCTTGTCATAGCTCGATGTCACAGCTCTCCCAACACATAAGAACGAGTCGGGTCCGTCCGTGCCGAGCCCTTTTCGGCTATCAGGCCCTTGCTGAGCAAGGCCCTCAGATCCCGTTGCAAGGTACGACGGCTGATCTCGGGAAACCGTTTTTCGAAGTCTCCGAGGTTGATTTGGCCATGAATCTGAACATGGTCCAACGCCACCAGCTGCCTGGCATTGAGGTGATGTTCCCGAGAAACCTGATCTGTTCGAATCGCCAACTCGCCCCGCGCCTTGACCTCCGCCAACTGAGTCGCCAAGCCCTCGACAAAGAAGCTCAACCAGGTCGTCAAGTCCATGTCGCGCTCGCGCACGCTCTGAATTGCCCGATAAAAGGACGTACGGTCGCGATCGTAGAATTCGCTGAGGGTGAAGAGACGCTTGAAATCATAGTCCGATCGATAGAGGCAGAGCGTCGAAAGCAAGCGGGAGGTGCGGCCGTTGCCGTCCAGGAAGGGATGGATATTCACCAATTGGAACTGTGCGATCCCCGCCACCAGAACCGGATGGACCTCTTCCTCGTCGCGGAGCCTACCGACCAGATCTCGCATCGACGGCGCCACCGCTTCCGGCGGCGGCGGCGTGTAAATCACCTCGCGGGTGTGGCTGCTGACCACATAGTTCTGTACCGTGCGATAGACGCCGGGCCCTCCCTCACCACCGCGCACACCGTCCACCAGGCGCTTGTGGATCTCGCGTATCAGCCCCTCGGTGATCGGCTCTCCACTATCAAGGTAATCCGATACCAGGTTGAAAGCTTGCCGATAGTTCAGTAGCTCTCGGACATCGTCCACCCTGGCTTGCGGAACGTCTTGCCCGCCCCAAAGCTGTTCCGCCTGGTCGATAGTCAGGGCCGTGCCCTCGATGTGGGTCGTGTGATGCGCTTCGAGCAACAAGGCCCGCTGGCTCATGCGGCGCACCCATTCCTCAGAAAGCGTCGCCGCCTCCAGAAAACCGCGCGCTCGCTCGATCGCCGTCAACCCGGCGGTGATGTCGTTGGTGATGGTGAACCGGGGTTCAAAGGCACTCATCTGACAAATCTCATGGGAAGCGACGGGTTTGGGAGGGTTGATGTCACAGCTCGAGGTCACAGCTCGATGTCACAGCTTGTCATAGCTCGATGTCATAGCTCGATCAGGTGATCTCGGAAGCACAGCCGAGATCTCGATTCACGAGTGCCCCCCAATCCGTTGGCACCCCCGTCACCCCGGACGCCGCACGGCCTTCCCTCTGGCCGGTCTTGCCGACCGCTCGGCCACGTCCCCGGAATCGATCGTGTTTGCCCTCAAAGGTTGGCAGCTCGGGCCTGGAGCCGCACCATAGGCAGCCTAGCGCTGCGAACCGTGGAGCCAGTGCAGCGCTAAATGTCCACCTCGCGAGGCGGCTGTCGCTCGCCCTGTAGGGATAGATAGCCTAGGCAAAGCGACTCAAGGGAACCCTTTGCCCGGCAATGGCGCCGGGGGGTATGCCTTGGCTATGGAGGTTTGTATGCAAGCTTTGATCGATTGGTTGGTGGGAGTCCTGGGACTCCGTGACGAGGAGACTGAAGTCTCTGGGGTTTATGGATGGCCCGATCCCCACGGCTAATTTCACGCTGGCCGCCTACCGGGAATGGGAACAACGGTAGGTGGCCTTGCCTCGAAATCGACGACAATGAATGCAGCGTCGACTGCCGTTGTCTTCAGCGCCATATCTTCAGCGCCATGGTCGGTCTTTGCGGCGCCGGGCGACGAGCTCCGCCTCAGCCGCATTCAGCTGTTTCTTGAGACCTTCCAAGCGCTCAGGTTTTAGGCGACGCCGCTGTTGGACATGGATCACCAAATCGGCAACCGCCGCTTCAGCCATGGGGCTGGTTTCCGCCAGGGGGAAAATCAGGCGAGCCATGTCGAGGGCAATCGCCACCCCCCGTTCTTTGTCACCTGTTGAAATCAGGAGCTGCAGCGCGTCGATCACGGCCATGGCCGAGCTGATCGGGCGCTTGATCTCAAGGTAGGTGTCGCGGGCACTGAGGAATTCCTCCACCGCCCCTTCGGCCTCTCCCAACTGGGCCTTGAGTCGACCTCCCGTAACAAAAAGAGACGGCAGGAGAGTTTTGGGAACTCGGGCAGCCAACCGACTGGCGCGCTCTTGAAAGTGAAGCGCTCGACGCAACTCGCCGCGACATTCCAGCAAGGTGGCCATACCGGCACAATGCATGAATCTGTCTTCGATGTTTTCCGGGTCAATCTTTGGCTCCGCCGCTTGCAACGCAGCAAGAGCCTTGGTCAGTTGACCATCATTGTGCAACCACATGGCGTAGTCGAGCAAAGCGCCTCCCACGCCACGATGGTTCTGATCCGTTTCGAACCAACTGATGGCCCGCTCCGTCAGCTGGAGGGCACGGTGTAGACGCCCGTTCTCATATTCTAGATGCGCCAACTTGAGCAGAATATCCGCCTGCATCGACAGCGGATCGTCCGCTTGGCAGAGCTCGTAAGCAGCGTAAAGGGCGTGATTGGCTTCCAGCAGTTGAACCAAGCGGCGAAACGTGGCGCCCAGGATGGTCAAGAACTGGATGCGCTGTAAGCGGCAGAGGTCCACGGTGGGGAACCGCTGCAAGGCTTGCAGACAGGCGGCCGGGTCTTCGAGCCGCAAATGACTGAGCTCGCCGAGGTCTGAGGCGACATCCGCAGAGGGAGTCCGTTGCTGCTGTGACGGAGGCTGCTGTTGCAACTCTTGCAGCACCCGCTGGACAGTTTCTGGAGGATTGCCGACGGAGGGCTCGATATGCCAGTCGGGAAAGTTTCTGGAAGCCGCTACTACGAGCTCCGGCAGAGTGGTGCCGAGAATCTCCGCCAGATCGGCCAATACTTTCAGCTTCAACGCCCGTCGGCGGTGGCTCGACTTGAGGTAGTCGCGCTTTAACCCTAGCTTCTCCAAAGCCCTCTTCTTGGAACCATACCCGGCCTTGCGGAACCGACGATCCAGCTCCGCAACGATGGCGTCGTAGTGCTGCTCTGAAAAACTTTTATCGCTTCTTTGCATCGTATTGGAGCTACAAACTGTGAGGGGCATTATACCCCCGCGACTCAAATTTGAAGGATTCCTCCCCGACGGACATATCGTCTCTTTGCTGAGCGCGGGACCCTGATCGACAAACCTCCAGTTCCCCTGAGTCGCTTCGGGACGGATCTAGAGATCCTCTTCGGCCCGTGTCCCGCGCTTGGCATCTGCTGAAGTACCCAACGATTGTAGGGAACATCTGGACAAACTGTCAAAGACCCCACGGAGACATCATGAAAGCCGAACGCATCCAGAGCCAAATCCCCGACGCCCCCGGCTGGCAAACCCAGGCCCACCTCGCCGCCGAGCGTAAGCTCCAGTTCCCCACCTTCCAGGAGGCCTGCCACTTCGCCGTGCAGGTGGCTGA
>JAJCXR010000003.1 GCA_029263315.1 Acidobacteriota bacterium
CCTAGGCGGCCCCGCTCTTTTTCCGCCAGAACTGTGTTCCAGAATCTCTGAAGATCACCAATATTCATGCAATTCTGCGCCTTGTTCTGACGAAAAATTTCTCGCTCTCATTCGCGGAGCACTTTCACCACAGGCTGCTAGGGGACGCGGTGCCTCCGTGCTCTCGATAGATCACCGTATTCCCGGAAAGGTGTACTAAGTCTCATCCGTCTCATTTTGTCTCACGGGCTCGTCTCACCGGCGTATCTCAATGATCCCAAGGAGCGGTGACATGGGCCTCGGAGTGACCGCCGGCGGCTTGCCTCCCCTGGCATGAAGGTTGCCACACTGGTAACCATGCGATACCTCCCAAGCCTACAAATCCCACCCCTGTCCAGGCTCGGCGCTCCTCGTGTCGCCGTCCTCAGCGTCGCCGTATTAAGCGTCGCCGTCATGCTGTCGTCCAATTGCCTGGCGGAACCGACCCATCCGCCGGACGATGACTTCGTGCTCCTGCATCTACCTCAGGGTATCCAAGGCGACGACACGCTGCATCCGTGGGCTCAGCTTCGGCAGCGCCGGACTCAGCTGATGCAACGGCCCAACGACCTGTCCGCAGCTCTGGAATTCGCTCGCTTCGCCCTCGAAAACGGCCAGCAACAGGGTGACCCCCGCTTCTATGGCTACGTCGAAGGTGCCCTCGAACCATGGTGGCAGCGACCCTTGCCGCCCCCTGAAGTATTGCTGATTCGCGCTACCCTGGCTCAGCACCGCCACGACTTCGGGGCCGCGCTCGAGGACCTCGCAGGCGTTTTGCGGCAGCGCCCTCGCTGGGCCGAGGCCTGGATGTCCCGTGCCGTGATCTTGACGGTGCTGGGAGATCTCGACCAAGCCATGATCAGCTGTCAGCCACTTCGCCGCCTGAGCACACCACTGCTGGCCACCGCCTGTCGCTCCCACGTGGCCGGATTGGGCCCCCAGGCCACCGTCGCTTATGAGGAGCTCCGGCGTCACCTCGAGCCGCAAACTTCGGAAAACGCCGGGGCCTTGCTCTGGGCTCAGATCACCCTGGCCCAGATCGCCCATCGTCTGGGGCAAGCCGAAACAGCCGAGGGTCACTTCCTGGCGGCTTTGGAGATCGATCCCACAGATCTCTACGGGCTCATCGCCTACAGCGATTTCTTGCTCGATCGAGGACAGCCCCACCGGGTCGAAGCCCTGCTGCGTTCCGAGACCGCGCGTACCTCGCTGATGCTGCGTCTGGCCCTGGCGGAGCAACAACTTGATATGCCCCAGCGCTTCGCCCATATCGCCACCTTGAAACAGCGCTATGCCAGCGGCGAGATGCGACAGGAGCGATTGCATCTCGGAGAAGAAGCGCGGTTTGCCCTCGATCTGCAAGAGCGTCCGGAGCTCGCCTTGGGGCTGGCGCAAGCCAACTGGCAGCTGCAACGTGAACCCATCGACGCTCGCATCCTGCTCCGGGCCGCCTTAGCCGACAACGACCCGAAGGCCGCCCAGAAAGCGGTCGATCAATTGGAAAACCAAGGTTTGCAGGATGTGCACCTGACCATCCTGATGGCCCGCGTCAAGAAAGCCCAGCCATGAAGCGCCCAGCACCGGTTAAATTAGCCCTCATCACCTGTTTCTTGAGCCTCTGGACGACCCACCTGTGGGCTCATCAACCCAGTGACAGCTACTTGCGGCTGAATGAGATGTCCGGAAACTTGAGCGGCCGCTGGGACATTCACCTGCTCGATCTGGAGCTCGCCCTAGGGCTCGACGACAATGGCGATGGCGATCTCACCTGGGGCGAGGTCCGGCGGCGGCACGGTGACATTGCCGATTACGCCTTGGCTCACTTGAACCTCTCCCGCGGGGGCCAACCTTGCCATTCGACGGTCACCGACCAAGCCATCGATTACCACGGGGGTGCACCCTATAGCGTGCTCTCCTTCGACGTCGATTGCGGCTCGGCGAGGGGCCCCATCGAAGGCCTCTACAGCTTATTCTTCGACCTCGACCCGAGCCATCGGGGCATGCTTCGTCTAAGCTCGGCGAAACGCCAACACAGCGTCGTCTTGGCGCCACGGTCAGCCCGCTTTTCATTCGATGCTAGTGCTGCAACCGCCTACGGCGACACTGCTCGAGCCTATCTGCACGAAGGCGTGGTGCATATCTGGGGGGGCTTCGACCATATTCTCTTTCTCCTCACCCTGCTGCTGCCCGCTGTGCTGCTGCGGGTCGACGACCGCTGGCTCGGCGCCCCATCATTTCGTCAAGCCGTCACCGAGGTGCTGAAGATCGTCACCGCCTTCACTGTCGCCCACTCTCTGACGTTGGCGGTGGCGGTTCTAGGCTTCGTCAGCCTACCCTCACGCTTGGTGGAATCAGTGATTGCGTTGACCGTCGTTTTGGCGGCTATCCACAACCTCCGGCCGGTGGTGCAGAGCAAAGTCTGGGTCCTAGCATTGATCCTGGGCCTGATTCACGGTTTTGGCTTCGCCGGTGTGCTGGCCGATCTCGACTTGACCGGCAGCGCGCTGGCGGTGGCCCTGGCGTCATTCAATATCGGAGTGGAGCTAGGGCAGTTGGCCATCGTCGCCGTCTTCCTGCCCCTCGCCTTCGCCCTGCGTCGCACTTGGGTCTATCAACGGGTGGTGTACCTGGGTGGGTCCTCGATGGTGGCGGTGATCGCCTTCTATTGGCTCTGGCAACGGAGTCTGGGTATCGGCTAAGGGAAGGAAGCGAAGGCCATGGCATTTCTCCAGGCCATCTCACATCGTCTCACACCGTCTCAATGTCTCTATCGCGACCTGAGACATCACGGCATCGAATGCTACAAAGCCCTGAAAACACGTACTTTGAAACCTGGCACGCAGGTTGAAGAGAAGTCCACTGAAGCGCGTGCTCCCAAGTCTAGCGGGTCGTCGTGACCCGGGTCGTACGCTCGACATCATCCTGACCTTCAATAGGAGAAGGAAGAAATATGAAACGACAAATCTCTCTCAGTCTAGCCTTGACCATGACCCTGTGTCTTGCCTTGGCCGCTGGGCCCGGGCGAGCCGCAAACCACCGCGAGGCTCCCCTCACCGCCTTCGACCATAAGGCCGACATTACCGATTTTTTCGCCTTCGTCAGTTATGACGATCCCGAGAAGGTCACCTTTATCATGGCTGTCGATCCGCTGCTCGAGCCGTCTAACGGTCCGACGCACTTTCCCTTCGACCCGGACATTCGTTACAGCATCAAGATCGACAACGATTTTGACGCTATCCGTGACATCGCCTTCAACTTCCACTTCCACAACGAATTTCGCGCCCCCGGCGTCTTCACCGGCCTGGTAGGAGCTGGCAACGGTATCAACGCGCCGGCCAACTCCCCTGCCCCCGTGCCCCCCGGCACTCCCATCGTGCCACCCGCCATTACCGCCCTCGACGGCGCCGGTTCGGAAGGTTTCAACTTCCGTCAAAGCTTCGCTGTCACCATGGTGCAGCAGGACGGAAATAGGGCAGCGGTCGAAACGTTGATTTCTGAAGGCCAGACCCTCTTCGCCGTCCCCACCAACGCTGGTCCCCGTACGATGCCCGACTACGCCTCCCTCTTCGACCAAGGCGTCTATGATCTAGGCGATGGTATCCGGGTATTCGCCGGCACCGTGGAAGATCCTTTCTGGATTGACCTCGGCGCCGCCTTCGACTCGCTGAACTTCCGTGCCGCAGCCTTTGGTACGGGCGTTCCGGGGGTCTTGGACGACAACCAAGATGCCGACGACAACACCAATTTCGCTCCCGACGATGTGGCCGGATTCAATGTCAACGCCATCGCCATCGAGGTACCGATCCGCTTGCTCACCGCCGACGGCCAACTGCATAGCGCCGACCAGCCGAAGGCCACTCTCGGGACTTGGGGAACAACGCAGCGGCAGAAGAATCGCATTTACGGCGACCCCGGTGAACCGGCACGCCAGGTGGGCCCGTGGGTGCAGATTCAGCGCATGGCCAACCCGTTGATCAATGAGTTGCTGATCGGCATCGGCTCTAAGGACAAATTCAGCATGAGCGTACCCAGTGACGATGCTCAATTTGCCGACTTCGCCCTCGACCCCGTTTTGGCGCGGGTGCTCAACGCCATCTACGAGACCACCGTCGGGCCCGGTGTGTTACCGGTGCCGACTCCGCCGCGTCTCGATCTCCTGCCGCTGGTGCAATACGGGCCGCCGATTTCCGCCGCCGGCACCCCCGCTGGACCGATCGCCGACCTGCTGCGCCTGAACACCGGTATCGCTTCGACTCCGGCCGCCCAGCGCAGCCGTCTCGGTTTTCTGACCCTGCTCGACAACAACCCGGATAATGACGATCCGGCAGGCTTCCCCAACGGCCGTCGACTTTCCGACGATGTCGTCGACATCACCGCCCGCGCCGTCGCCGGGGTGCTCGCCGGACCCGACTTCAACCGGTTCCCCCACAATCGAATCGGCGATGGGGTCAACACCAACGACGCCGTCTACAACGAGACCTTCCCCTACTTGGCTGCCGCCCACTCTGGGGTCGAGAGCCGTCATGTGGATCCTGGCGAAGTCGGTTGCACTGGCCTCTGCCCTTGAGAGGGTCCTGAGATTCGTCTGAGCGCCCCTGAGATATGCTTCCCATGCGTTATGGGCTAGCACTCTCTTGGAGAGTAAACACCGATGCCAGGCACCTGTTCAAGGTGCCTGGCATGTTGTGGTTGCAGGAACTTCTGGCCTCACAGGCGCCAGTTCCCGAAGCAGTCGTCGACCAGGCCCCAGTCGTCGTCCTCTCCACGGCGCAGGCGGTTTCCAAAATTCACCCATGGCCTAAAACTTCAGTCTTCCATCTTTGCCATGGCTGAAACCTTTCGCAGCAGGGAGCATCGAAGAGACCTGAGCTCGCACATCGATCTTCCGGTATCAAAGCCGGTAAACCAAAGAACTCAAGAAGCCGATTGTGCTTCGCCCGACTAAGGATTCATCATGTTTCAAATACGCCAACAGCATCTCGTCAAGACCTTGCTTCTGGGGCTCTTGGCCTCGTATCTCTCCCTGCCCGCCTTGGCGGACGCCAAGGGCGACGCCTTCGCCGCCGCCATCGGAAAGGCCCACGGCAAGGCCGCCTTGCAGCAGCACGAGGCACTACAAGCTCGCTTGACCGTCGAATTCGGCGGCCAGACAATGATCGAAGGCACGCTGCTCACCGATACGGCGGGCGGCAAAGTACGCATCGATCTCGACAACGGCACCCACTTCGTCTTCGACGGCGAGCAGGCTTGGACTTCCCCCGCCGATTCGCCGGTCCAGGGCGGCCGCTTTCACGTCCTCACCTGGTCGTACTTTCTTCTCGCCCCCTTCAAGTTGCAGGACCCGGGTGCCCATCTCCAGGATCTCGGCCAACGGCCCTTCCGCGACGGCAAGAGCCTCCCGGCCGCCAAGCTCACCTTCGGTTCCGATGTCGGTGACAGCCCCGACGACTGGTATGTCGTCTATGGCAACGACCACCATCAGCTAAGGGCCATGGCCTACATCGTCACCTTCGGCAAGGGTTTGAGCGCCGCCGAGAAGGAGCCCCACGCCATCACCTACGACCAGCCCACCACCCTCGACGGCGTCACCTTCTTCAGCCATTGGCAGTTCTGGAATTGGACCGCCGAGCAGGGGGTGCACGGTGACCGCATCGGCGAGGTCAAGCTGTCCGACCTGCGCTTCGTGGTGCCCGAGGCGGGCACCTTCACGGCGCCCGAAGACAGCCGAGCCGAGCCCCTACCGGGTTCCTGAGGCCCGCGGGTCGAGGGTCGTCGGTGGGATGATCTCCACCAGCCGCTTCAGCACCTCCCGAGGGCATTGTTGCTGGGGGATGTGGCCGCAGTTTTCGAGGGCGAACAAACGTGCCTGGGGAAGACGTTGGGCCAAGGCTTGACCATAGGCCAGGGGCAAGATGTCGTCCTCCGTGCCCCACAGCAGCTCCACCGGTATCTGTAGGGACGCCAACTCGGCGTCGCTGAGGGCATCGCCGGGCCGCAGCCCTCTCAGCATCCGGGGCGATGCTCCATGGGTGATCTTGTCCACCAGATCGTCGAGCACAAAGCCGGCCGGCACCGTCGCATTGCGCGGGCTCATGGCGTGCACCAAGGCGAGGGCTTGCTCACGGTCCTCGGGCACCAGCTCGAGACCATCCAGCGGCGGGGAGGAGGCGAAGGCGTTGAGCAAGATCAGGCGTCGCACCCGTTGCGGATGGGCGACGGCGTAACGCAGCGCCACCCAACCACCGAGGGCATTGCCCATCAAGGTCACCGGCTCCTCGGGGCTTTCCTTGTCCACCAAAGCGGCCAGACCGACGACCATGTCGTCCATGGTCAGTGGGCCCACCGTCGGGTCGCTGTCCCCGTGGCCGGGCAAATCGAGCAGCACAACCCGAGATAGGACGGCGATGTCGGCCGCCATCTTGGTCCACGATCCGGCCTGGTTGCCCATGCCGTGCAAGAGCACCACCGGCTCACCGAGGCCGCCGGTCCAATAGACGACGCGTCCCCGGGGCACTTCCACCAGACGGCGCTCCAGGCCACTGCGATCGAGTCCCTGGCGGGCCAGCAGCATACCGATTCCCACCGGATTGAAATAAAAGATCGAGACCCCCCCGGCGGCCGCCAGGAGCGCCAAGGCGGCGAGGGCAAAGGCCCATTTCAAGGGACTCGATCGATGGCCTGCGTCTTGGGTTCGGCGGCCGACGGATTTTGCCACGTTTGCTCCTAGGGTCGGGCACCGGGGCTCCCGGGATGGGACGAACCCGAAGTCGGGTCAGCCCAGGGCTCGACTGCGCCGAATTGTATCGGTTCCCCGAGCTTCCTGGGCGACGAGCTTGAAGCTCTCGACGGTGGAGCGGATGGCCAGCTCGGTGGCCGGGCATGGCGGCTGTAGCGAGCGGAAGAGAAATACATAGAGGGCAGCGGGGGCTTGCACCACATGCAGACCGAGATAACTCGGCTCGGTGGTGCCGGCCAGGTACATCGGCGGCAACTTGAACAGGACATAGCGCGCCTCCAGACCCACCGCCGAATACTTGTCGTCACGCACCACCTCGGAGCGACTGGGGCGGCGCAGCACATCGGCCAGCTTGTCGAGGCGACGGGACGTACAGTTGACCAAGGTTTCCCCGACCCGAAAGCTGAACACCGCCGACGGTTTGCCCGACACCGCTTCGGCGGTGACGCCGAGGGCCAGGATGATGCGGCAAGCGTGCCGCTCGTTGAGCATACGACGATCCGGGAAGGTGCTCGTGCCGCCGCTCGGCGTTTTAGGTCTTGACGCTTCCGCCGTGCCATAGAGGGCTGGCTGATCACCCCGCCAGCGACGCCACCAGTTGGCCATCCGAGCCAGGGGACGCAGCACCCACCACCGGCTCCGGGTGCGGCGGCGTACCTCTTCCATCTCTTCGTGCAGCTTGGGCATCAGGCTGGTGGGGGTTTGGCTGCCGGTCCAAGTGGCCCCGGAGGTGGAGCCGTCGAGGCTCAGTTGATGCAGGGCCACCTCGGGCACCGCCGCCCCTTGGCGCTGGCGAAAGAACAGGCGTCGACACCGCCAAGCCGCCAGGCCACGGACACTGTCGCGCTCCAGGTCGTCGTAGCTGACCATGGCAGCTTCGGCGCCGATCATCCGACAGAGCTCGGCACAGAGCTCTTCTTCGAAGCGGGCCGAGCGGCGATGTAATCGTTGAAGCGCCGACTCCCAGTCCGCATTGCCGAGGCGCCGACATACGACACCGGCCTCCGCTAGCGGTCGTTCAGGGCCCCCGGGCTCTGTTTCCTCGAAGCTCTGGTAGTAGCCGGGGTCCGAGCTGAAGGAGGCGACGAAGCCGCCGCCGTCCAGCACATCGTAGCCCCAGACCTCGCTGTCCTGCACCCAGACGTAGAGCAACGTGTCGTTCCAGGTTTGCAGCTCCCGCAAAAGCCGTCGCTCTTCTTCATATTTGCTGAAAACGACCACCGTCCAGCGCGCATTCCACAGCACATAGGCACAGCGCTCCGTATCTCCATCGAGATCGAAGAGCATCGGCTCGTCGAGCTTCTCGAAGCCCCGCAGGGCAAGCCAGCGCTCGATCGCCTCCTCGACCAGGAGAGACTGCTCTCCGGGGAGGCAGATGCTGCTGTAGAAAGCTCCCATCGCTCAGGTCCGATCCGCGCATCCATCACAAGAGAAGACAACAGGGCCCATACGACGCGGAATGCCTGGATGGACTGGCGTCGTAGCAGGCCCATGTATGAGGGCGAGATCTGATTTTAGCGGGTCTTTTCCGAGACTCACAAGGTGAGGTGCCCGCGAGACCTGCGGAACGGTGGGTGCCTCAGACGAATGTGGTGAGGTCGGAGGTGCCCAAGTGCGGTGTTTCATTGAACGTGTCGAGGGAGAAACGTCCCTCGCTGACCAAGAACTTGCTGAAGGATGCGTTGCGAATACGCCAGCTGAGGGCCATGATCTGCTCGTCGTCGAGGTCGAGGGCCCGGCCGACCGCCGCCGCCACGACGCCGCCGGAGGTGAACACCACCTGCTGGCCACCGGCCACCCGGCGCGAGGCCAAACGATCCAGCGCCAGGTCGACACGCTGGCGGAAGGTCGACCACGGCTCCAAGCCTTCGGGGGTGGCCAACTCGCCACGCACCCACTGTCGGGTCAACCGTTGGAAAGCCTCTAGGTACCCTTGCCGTTGGGCCACTTCGTCCGTTGAGCCAGCGGCGTCGGTTGGCGCCTCGACGGCGAGCCGTTGGTGATAGTGGCCCACCACTTCCGGCCCCTGGTGCTCGTCCATCTCCGCCAGATGGTCGAAGGTTGGCCAGTCGGAGGGGCCCTGCAGCCCTTCGCCCACCGCTTGCCAGGTCTCGCGATGGCGACGACGGGGCCCGACGTGGACCGCGTCGAAACGCTCACCGCGGGCCTTCCAATAGCAGCCCAAGGCACGACCCTGGCGCCAGCCGGTGGACGATAGGACATCGTAGTCTTCGGCTCCCAACGACGCTTGCCCGTGGCGGACGAGGACCAGGGTCGCCACCGGCGGCTAGTCCACCACCACCGGTGACGGGGAGGTAAAAACATCCTTCGGCAACCTGTCGAAAACCGCCAAATCGCTGAGCAAAGCCTCCCGTTCACCGTCGGGATTGAAACGTCGTGGCGACAGCAGGATGCGACCATAACGCTGCCAATCCGTCCACTGCCAGTGGGTTGGCTGGCGATCCGCCTCCCAATCCTGGAGAAAATAGGCCCACCGATCCATCAAACCTGTCTCCCGGTTGAGGTAGGCCCAATAGCGGTCGCCGGGGGTCAAACCCACCTGGTCGAAGGTCAAGAGCACCTTGTCGTACACCACACCGTCGAGGGTTTCTTCTCCGTCGTAGGTTAGGTGAACGCCGGGGTCCAGCATCTTGTAAGGCATCAGCAACCAATAGACGTCGTTGATCCAGGCGCTATGGGCGTTCTTCAACCACTCGTCGAGCTTTTCACCCTGCAGGGGTTGGCCGTCGAGCCAGGCCGAGCCTTGCCGACTGTTGATGTTGTGCAGCACGACGTAGCTCTCGCCTTCCCGGGTCTTGCCCTCCAGTCGATGGTCGCCGCTGTGACTGTCCCAATGATGGAGACGGAAGCCGAAGAAGTTGAAGCGGAAATAGCGCGTCGCCGCCAAACCCTCGCGGCCGCCCATGGCCTCGAGAGTCTGCTCGGCCAAATCCTTGGCCCGGGTCTCGGAGGTGGTGGGCTGCGCCGCGGGACCGTCGCTTCCCTCGGCCGTTGCCAACACGGCGACGGCGGCGAGAAGGAGCCCCAGGAGGACGAGGTGGAGGCGAAGACCACCACCGGCCATGGATCGTCGCCAGAGGGGGTCGGTCGAATCGTTTTCAGGTTTCGGATCATTCACAACATGTTCTCCTGCCGGGGAGCCGCCCCGGGGATGGTGGAGAGACGGCGGGGGACGAAACGCCGAGCTCCTTGGGAAGATGGATCAAAGCCGATGATAGGGTACCGTAAGGATCGATTGGCAAGAAAACTTGGAGATTTATCACGATGGTTTCAGTCACCTTGGAGATTCCCGACGAGGTTCACTCCCAACTGCTTGGAGAAGCCCTCAGCCTGGGGCTCGATCTCGACGACTTTCTCGTCGCACGGCTTTTGCCGCCAAGGCTCGACGATGTGGAGCCCGGTGCTTCTCAGCCTGCTTCTCAGGATACTGCTTCTCAGGATACGGCCTCCCAAACATCCCCCGGAGACTCCCTGGAAGTTATTCAACATGGCTTTCAGCAAGCCCAGCGGATCTTTCAACATCGCATGATGGAGCTCCATTTTGATTTCCTCGAGCTGCAGCGACAGGCTGTCCAGCGGACCTTGGAAACGGTGAGCGCTACCGGCTTGACCGGAGATCATCATTTCTATATCGCCTTTCGCACCACCGCCCCTGGGGTGGAGCTCAGCGAGTCCCTGAGGGCCAGCCACCCCGAAACCATGACCATCGTGTTGGAGGAGCAGTTCAGCAGCCTCGAAGTGGATGACGAGGGGTTTTCCGTCAGCCTATGGTTCAGTGGCGTGCCTCAGAGGCTCAGCGTTCCCTATGCCGCCCTCCTCGCCTTCGTCGATCCCTCGACACAGTTTCAGCTCAGCTTCCCCGATCTGCAGTTGGACCCCGAAGGTGCGGAGGTCCCGGGAGGCGAGCGGCAAGAGTCGGTTCGCGGCGCCCAGACGCAACCCCAGGCGGCTCCCGTCGCCGCTCCGGCAATCGATGACGAGACCTCAGCCGCCGTTACACTTTCGGACAATGACCCGACAGAAGATGCCCCGGCAACGATCGCCGAGAACGATGAGGCCATCGACCCAAAGGCCACCCATCCGGACGGGGAAAAAGACAAACCTGCGACGGGCGGCAACAATGTCATCTCTTTCGCCGACTTCCGCAAGCCGGATGGGCGCAAGTAGTGCCACGAGAAGGGTTTTGCCTTGTTTCAACGCGTTGACAGTCAAGGGGCCTTGACATACCGTGTCGGACTTGCGACCGACCCGTCGGCCCAGGTAAAGCCTGACGCGTCTCCTCCCGAGGAGCTCTTACCCGTGATACCGCTAGGAATCTGGCCGTGATCAGCCCACTCGCCCGCTTAGAAGGAAAATACGAAATCCTGGAGAAGATCCAGGAGGGCGGCATGGGTGCGATCTACAAGGTCCGTCACCTGCTGTTGGACGAAGTGCGGGTGATCAAGGTCATGCGCCCCCACTTGCGCCAAGACCCGAGCTTGAGGGAACGCTTCCTGGCCGAGGGCCGGGCGGCGGCCAGGCTCAACCATGCCAACATCGCCCGCATCATCGATTGCACCCTCGACGACGCAGGGGTCGCCTACCTGGTGATGGAATTCATCCCCGGCTGGACCCTCGGGGATCTGCTGCGCCGTGGTGAGCTGATCCCCGTCTCTCTCTGCCTGGAGATCGCCCGACAAAGTCTCGCCGCCATCGGCCACATGCATCTGCACAAGATGGTGCATCGGGATATCGCGCCGGACAACCTGATCCTCGGCTCGACGGTGGACGACAAACCACGTATCAAGCTCATCGATCTCGGTATCGCCAAAGCCACCGAAGACAGCTCCCAGCTGACCGATGCCGGCGTCTTCGTGGGTAAGTTCCGATACGCCGCCCCCGAGCTCTTCGACGAGACCTCGTCCCGCAACGAGCCGCGCAGTGATTTGTATTCCCTGGCCTTGGTGCTCTACGAGCTGATGACCCTGCACTTCCCCATCGCCGGCACCACATCGTCCTCGCTGATCGCCGGTCACCTCTTCCGCCCTCCCTTGAGCTTTGACATCTCGGACCCCTCGTCCCGTCTACCGTCCGCCCTGCGGCAGGCATTGCTGCGGGGTCTGGCCAAGCGACCTGAAGAACGTTTCGCGGATGCAGCCGAATTCGCCGCCGCCTTGGGCCGGACAGCCGTGGACGTTGCCGCCGAGAGCGAAAGCGTGCAGAAGCTGCTGCAGTTGACCACCACACCGCGCCCCCGGGAGACGACGGCGTCCTATCGCATGGGTAGCACTCAAGCATCCTTCGATGCCCAATTCGCCCCCATCCCAACACCGGCCCCCCACCCCATCCTGGTCACCGAGGAGGATCGGCCCAGCGACCTCATACCGTCCCTCAGCGAGCAGCTTGGGCCCTCGAACCCGCTCACTCGCCTGGCCACCACGGACCCCAACGCCTCGACGGTCATCCTGCTGCCCGATAGCGAAGGCAGCGGTGGCGGAGAGCACCCCGCCGGTCGCCCTCAACCCTCCGACGACGGGCTGGCGGAGCGTACCGCCACCCTGTTGCAAGAAGCCCAGCAGCGGGCGGCGCGGGAAGACACCACCGCGGCGCGACAGCTCCTGGAGCACCTCCTCGAGCTCGATGCCGAGCATAGTGAAGCCCTGCGGCTGAAGCGCTCGTTGGACGCTCTGATGGAAGTCCAGCTGGAAGAGACACGGCGCACCGAGATCATCACCCGGCGGCGAGACGACTCGCTGCCCTCCGTGCCGCCGCCTCGAGAGTCGCCGTCCAGTTGGGGGCCATCGGCTGGCGCCGCGCTAACGTCCGATGGCGCCTTGCCTTCAACGACTACGACCACCACACCCGGGTCCTCGGCCCAGACCGTCACGTCCCCCGTCCAGCCAGCTCCGGTCCAGGCAGCCCCGGTCCAGGCCGCTCCGGTCCAGGCAGCTCCGGTCCCGGATGGCGGCTCGCCTCCCATTCTGCCCCCTCCACCACCACCGGCCGCCGTCCAGGGTGCCGTCGAGGAAGCCCCCAGTCTCCAGCAAGAGATTGCCTCGATTCGCCAGATGCAGCAGGAGGGGCGCATCGGTAGCGCCCTCGAAGCCTTGCAACGCAGCGTTCAGTCCCACGGCGAAGATCCAAGGCTCAATGCCCTGCGCAGCGAGTTGGGGGTCGCCCTCCTGGCCCAGGACGCCGAGCAACAGACGGTGATCGACCCGTTCAGCACCGTGCCGTCGGCTTCCTCCTCGAGCTTGCTATCCGCCCTACCGACCACCCTGGAAACGGAGGCTGACCTGGCCCCGGGGGTGGCGAGCTCCGATTTCCAGGGGGCCGCTGCTGCGTCGACGACCGGCGGGCTGCCCTCGGGAGACCTCCGCCACTCCCCTGACGGGGCTAGCATGGCGACGGGGCCCAACGCTCCGGTTGCCGAGCTCACCCTTGACGGCCGCGCCTCATTGGACGAGGTCGCGGCGCTGCCGGCCTTCGATGAATCCATGTCCTCGAACAGTCTCGGCCAAGCCGCCCGCGGAGCTGCCCTACCGGCCGGACAGAACCAACAACGCTCGATGCTGATCGGCGGTGTGGTCCTGGTGCTTCTCTTTGGCGTCTTGGGACTCTTCTTGAGCCGCTATCGGCCGAGCGACGAACCGGCGACCGCAGCCTTGGCGGTGGAAGATGTCGTGCCGACGCAGCTGTCCCCAGGGTTTCTCAAGCTCGACTTGCGCCCCTGGGGCGAGATCGAATCCATGCTCGACCAAAACCAGGAACAACCGGCGCTGGATCCTTCCCGCTTCAGCCCCGTCTTGCTCCCCCTGCCCCCCGGGACGTATCAACTGGTGCTGCGCTATCCGCCGGACGACCTATCCCGTGAGGTGACGTTGCAGGTCACGAGCGGCGAGATCACCGAGCACCGAGAGGTTTTCCGCAACATCGACAGTGAGGCCTACTTCCGTGCCCAAAATCGCTGAAGCCGTCACCGTCCGCCGGGGTGTCATGGCGCTGCTCGTTCTGCTGCTCGGCCTGGGGGCCTCGCAGGCCCAATCCCCCCTCATCGAGGATGCCAAGGCCAAGGCAGTGGCCCGCCTGACGGCCGCGGAGCGCGCCAAGGGCGAGGTGCAAGAGCTGCAACAACATGCCGACTACACTCAGGCGGCCTCCCGTGATGCCAATCTGACGTCTACTTGGCAGCGGGCCGAGCAACTGCTCGAGACCGCCCAAAATGCCCTGCGCAACGCCGATACGACGCCGAGCGCCAATGCCTATCGCGACGCGGGCATTCTGGCCAACGGCTCTCGGCGCGCCTTCCAGGATGTCGCCAGCCGCATCCAACGGAAGCTGAAGGACATCGCCAAGGAACGAGAACCGCCAAAGACGGCGGCACCGACCACGGCCCCTGAGGCGCAGCAGACGAGCCAGCCGTCCGACGCTGCAGCAGCGTCGCCGGGGGGCGACCGAGGCACGGACGGCGGGGCCCCGTCTCCGTCCGGCACCCGACGATCCGTTGCCCAGCGATCCGCTACCTCGCCGGCCAGCACCTCGCCTGCCAGCACCTCGCCGGCCAGCACCTCGCCGGCCAGCACATCGCAGTCCGATGTCGCCCCCCGGGGGCCGAAGCTCACCGCCGCCGCTCCACCCCTACGCCAGGCCATCGACGCTTTCTTCCGAGGGGATGATCTCGCCGTCCTCGAAGCGCTGAAGGACTCCCGCTCCCTCGGGACCGGGCGGCAGCAAGCCCATGCCCTGATGCTCCGCTCGGCCGCCCAGTACCACCTCTACCTGTTGGGCGGCGAAAAGGACTACGCGCAACGCAGCGCCGCGGTGGAAGACGCCATCGCCAGCCATCGACTGAGCCCTGAGCTGGAACCCTCCCGCGACCTGTTTTCACCCCGGTTCGTCGATTTCTTCATCAATACCCACTGAGGCCGCCCCACTTCGAGGAACATGGCCAAGCCATCACAACGAGCCAGGTATTGTCTGCGAGGCCATCTCAATGGCACCGACCAGACCTTTCCCCTCTTGGCCGGTGATTGTCGTATCGGCTCCCTCGATCTCAACGATATCGTCCTTCCCCGGCGGGGCGTGTCCCGCCACCACGCCGTCGTGCGGGTCGAAGGTGCGGAGCTGTTGGTGGAAGACCTGGGTAGCAAGAACGGTACGTTTTTCGACAGTCAGCGCATCGGAACCGCCCGTCTAAGCCTGGGGGATCGGGTCCGCTTCGGACCGATCACCCTCTACTTCGAAGAATTCCATCGCGATGACCGCGAGCTGGCGATTTCCTTCGAGCCGAGCGGCGAGGAACGCACCGCCACGTTTCAGACCACCGAGCTCAGCGACGGAGGTCTGGAAACGACCCTAGCGAAGCAGTGGTGGTCGCTGGCCGAGTCGTACCATAGCCGCCTGTTCAGTCGCCCCGGAGGAGACCTGGGTGCGGCCCTACGCCTGCTGACCGAAGAGCTCTATTTAGAGGCCGCCTGTCTCATCGAAATGGAAGATGGCGATCAACCCGTCGTCCTCGCAGCCTCGGGCCAGCTGGCCCAGAGTGCCACCGCCAGGCTCAAGGAGCTGTATTTCGAAACCCGCCAAGATTTAGCCCCGCAGGAATTTCAGTTCCACGCGGCGATCGAGGGTTCGCCGGTGACCACCTTTGCCGCTCTCTCCAGCGGCACCTCGGCCCCCTTGATCCTCGCCCTCTGGGGCAACTTCCCGGGACGGGCTGCGAGTCAGCCCCTGCTGCGTCTGTTGCTGCGCATGCTCGAACCCTGTCGACCCCGCTTCGAGCCCCAGACACAAACCCGAGGGCCCAGCCGCTTCCCCAATCTCGTCGTGCCGCCCAACTACGTCTATGGACAATCCGAGATGATGGGCCGGGTTTACCAACTGGTGGAAAGCTTGGCCCCAGGCGACTTGCCCATCTTGATCGTCGGCGAGACCGGGGTCGGCAAAGAATTCTTGGCGCAAACCCTCCACCTCTCGTCCCCCCGACGCTCCGGTCCGTTCATCGCCATCAACTGTGCCGCCATTCCGGCCGAGCTCCTGGAGTCGGAGCTCTTCGGCATCGGCGAAGGGGTGGCCACCGGCGTTGCCGCCAACCTTGGCCGTATTCAACAGGCGCAAGGGGGAACGTTGGTCCTAGACGAAATCGGCGACATGTCTCCGGACCTGCAAGCCAAGCTGTTGCGGGCCCTGCAAGAGAAGGAGATCCATCCGGTGGGGCGGGATCCGGTCAGCATCGATGTCCGAATCCTGGCGTCCACCAACCAAGACTTGACACGACGTATCGAGAGTGGGCATTTCCGCTCCGATCTCTACTATCGTCTGGCCGGCTATGTGCTGGAGCTTCCCCCTTTGAGGCAACGCCCCGAGGACATCCCCGCCCTGGTGGAGCATTTCCTGCGCACCTGCTCGCGGGAGCTCGACCGGCCGATCCGCGGCATCACCGTACGCGCCCTACGCCTGCTCACCGCCTATCCTTGGCCGGGTAACATCCGAGAGCTGGCCAACGAAGTTCGTCGTGCCGTCTATTTGTGCCCCGCTTTAGGCACCATCGAATCTTCCAATCTTTCGGCGGCAGTCATCTCCCACACCTCGGATCCCAAAAGACCGGTTTCCGCGGCCTTGGTGAGTCCAACCCCGACGCCGACCGCCCAAAACGAGCTGTCGGCGCCGCTGCCCGGCCCCATGGGCCTCGGCTTGGATTCTCTCAACCTGGCCTCCCTCGAACGACAAACCGTTGAAGAGGCCTTGAGACGCTGCCACAATAATCAAGTCCAAGCCGCCAAATTGCTCGGCATCACCCGACAGAGCCTGCGGCGCCGACTCGAACGATGGTTGGGCACCGCCAAAGTGGCGAAAACATCCTGAGGGCCCGAAACCCTAAGCTGTACGCAAGCGGTCATTTGATCTGTCCACTTTCGTACACCCCGCCTCGATTGTCCGATTTCGGACAGACCCGCCGAGCTCAGGATTGCATCTTCCATCACCCGCAGCGCTGATCCGAAGGATTCTACCCACATTCTTGCCTAGCTCGATCCCATTTCGATGGGCCGAAGTCGGCGCTCAGGGGGCCCCTAGAAGATGCGGACGAGGTCGACCTCCGCAAAATCGATGCTCCCATGGGATCTGACTCAGCAAGCTGGCATCGACCTTGCTTTAAAGAAGGGCAAGAGAGCAGGCTCCGAAAGCGACGGAGCAGTAAGACGACTACCAGGCAGCAGAGTGCCTCCCCCTGATCTTCCTCCAACTCTGCTACCGTCGGTGGTTCACCGAGTATCGTCTTCGACCCCACCTCCGTCGCTTTCGGGGCCATTTTCGTCTCTGCCCAGGACACACAAGCCGACCCAAAAGCTTCCCCTAGCACCCTTCTCGGCACCTTGAGATGGGATTGAGCTAGCTGAGTTGCCCCCACCACCAAGCCGTTCTCGAATGGAAATCGAGATAGACTTGGGTCCCATGGCCCACTCTTCCCAACCCAGTATTCTGATCGCCGACGACCAGCGGGATGTCCTCGAATCGTTGCGCTTCCTGCTCAAGTCGGAAGGTTGGCAAGTCGAGGCCGCCACCTCGCCGCGGCTGTTGCTCGAGCACCTCGAGAAGCGCGACTTCGATGTCGTGCTGATCGACCTCAACTACGCCCGTGACACCACCTCCGGCCAAGAGGGCCTCGACCTGTTGCGGCATATCCGTCGTCTCGACGATACCTTGCCGGTGGTGGTCATGACCGCCTGGGGAAGCGTCGAGCTGGCGGTGGAGGCGATGCGTCAGGGGGCCCGGGATTTCGTCGAAAAACCTTGGGACAATCACCGCCTGCTGTCCATTCTCCAGACCCAAACCCACCTCGGCCGGGCCCTGCGCCAGGGCCAGCGCCTGGCGGCGGAAAATGCCCTGCTGCGCGGCGACGACAAACCCCAGCTAATCGCCCAGTCCGCCGCCATGGAACCGGTTTTGCAGCTCATCGCCCATGTCGGCCCCTCCGACGCCAACGTCTTGATCACCGGCGAGAACGGCACCGGCAAGGGGTTGGTGGCGCAGGCACTGCATCGTGTCTCCGGCCGCGCCGACAAACCTCTGATCACGGTCAACATCGGTGGTTTGGCGGAAAGCATCTTCGAAAGCGAGCTCTTCGGCCACGTGCGCGGCGCCTTCACCGACGCCAAGACCGACCGCGTCGGCCGTTTCGAGCTGGCGGATGCCGGCACTCTGTTCCTGGACGAGATCGCCAATATCCCCCTAGGATTGCAGCATAAACTGTTGCGGGTGCTGGAAACAGGAGAGTTCGAGCGCCTCGGGTCGTCGAGAACCCGTCGCGTCGACGTACGTATCCTGTCGGCCACCAACGCCGATCTGCCGGTGGAAATGGAGGCCCAACGCTTTCGCCAGGACCTGCTCTTCAGGCTCAATACGGTGGAAATTCGTCTGCCGCCGCTACGCGATCGACGGGAAGACTTGCCCATCTTGGCGGCCCATTTCCTGAGCCGTCACGCCCAGAGCTACCGCAAACCGGTGCAGGGTTTCGAGCCTGAGGCCATGGCCAGCCTGCTGGCCCACCCCTGGCCAGGCAATGTGCGGGAGCTCAGCCATGTCGTCGAGCGGGCGGTCTTGATGGCCCATGGTGACACGGTGCGCCCCCAAGACTTGGGTTTGACCAGCCAAGACGCCCAACGGGCTCAACGGCTCGAAGATCTGACCCTCGAAGACCTAACCCTCGAAGATGCCGAACGCCTGCTCATCCGCAAGGCCCTCGAGCGCTACGGTGGCAACGTCAGCGACGCCGCCCGCGGCCTCGGCCTGAGCCGCAGCGCCCTTTACCGACGACTCGAAAAATACGGCCTTTAAAAGGTCGTCGCCCCCCGGCTCACATCATGCTCGCCTTCAGAAAATCCCATGAGAATCGGATCTTTCTCCTTGCCCTGGCGGCGGGCCTACCGGGCTCCGCCGTCGCCCTGCTGATGCTTTGGGGCGGCGACTACAGCCCCAAAGTGCAATGGACCTTGAGCATTTTCATCATCGTCCTGTGGTTGGGTTTCACCTTGGCGGTGCGGGAGAGAACGGTGGTCCCCCTTCAGACGGTGGCCAACCTGCTCGAGGCCCTGCGCGAGGGGGATTACTCCATCCGCGCCCGTCATCCGCGCCACGACGACGCCCTCGGCGAGGTGATGTTGGAGATCAACCAGCTGGGAGAAATGCTGCGCCATCAGCGCTTCGACGAGGTGGACGCCGAGGCGCTGCTGCAGAAGCTCATCGCCGGGGTCGACGTGGCCCTTTTCACCTTCGATGGCGACCACACCCTGCGTTTGGTGAACCGGGCCGGTGAGCGCATGCTGGCCCAGCCCAGCGCCCGCCTGCTGGGCCGCTCGGCCGTCCAGCTCGGCCTCAAGGACTGCCTGGATGGCAGCCCGGACCGCACCTTCGAGCGCACCTTCCCGGGCCAGAGCGGACGCTGGCAGTGTCGGCGCTCGACCTTCCGCGAAGCCGGCATGCCGCATCATCTGCTGTTGCTCAGCGATCTCAGCAAAGCCCTGCGGGACGAGGAACGGCAAGCCTGGCAGCGGTTGATCCGAGTGCTCGGCCACGAGCTCAACAACTCCCTGGCACCGATCAAATCCACCGCCTCCACCTTGGTCAAGGTGTTGCGCAAGGAAACACCTCACCAGGGCTGGCGGGACGACGCCCAGCGTTCCCTATCCCTCATCGCCGAGCGCTGCGCCTCGCTCAATCGCTTCGTGGCCGCCTATTCACAGCTCGCCCGTTTACCGGCCCCCCGCCGACGGGACACCGCCATCCCTCTCCTGGTGCAGCGGGCGATCGGATTCGAGACCCGGCTGAGCGTCGGGCTGGGGCCCAGCCCCGACCTATCCATCGCCATCGACAGGGACCAGATCGAGCAGCTGCTGATCAATTTGATCAAGAACGCCGCCGAAGCGGCCTTGGAGACCGGCGGTGGCGTCGAGGTGGGATGGCGGCAGCTCGGCAACCAGTTGGAGATCACAGTGCTCGACGACGGCCCGGGCATCTCGAGCACACAGAATCTATTTGTTCCCTTCTTCACCACCAAGCCAGGTGGCACCGGCATCGGCTTGGTGCTCTGCCGGCAAATCGCCGAAGCCCACGGTGGTACTCTCAGCTTGAGCAATCGGGAGGGCCAGGCAGGTTGTATCGCCACCTTGACGCTGCCGATCGTCGACCCGGCGCCATCCCATCCTGTGGCATCCCATCCAGAGGAGAATCGGACGTGATACATCCCACCTTCAGACGACACACCACCGGCAGCACCAGCAGAGCGCGGCGTTCGAAACTGGGCCCCATCGGCTGCCTCCTGGGATGGATGCTCGCCGGCTCCGCCATCGCCCAAGGGGAGCAACCGGCTCCCGATACCGCCGGCTGGCTGCGCTCTGGACCGATGCTGGGCCACGCCGAGATCCAGGAAACCACCCTATGGTTACAGACCTGGGATCAACGGCGGGTCAGCGTCCGCTTCTGGCCGCTGAACGAACCCGCGGCGTCACGCCTCAGCGAGCCCGTCGGCACCTCCGCCGAGGGGGATTTCATCGCCAAGGTCCGCCTCAGCGGCCTGCGTTTCGGCACCGAGTATCGCTATGAGGTCTACTTGGACGGGTGGCCCATGGCCCTGCCGGACGGGGCTCGCTTTCACACCCAGCCGATGTGGCGCTGGCGACAACCGCCGCCGGACTTCACCTTCGCCCTGGGGTCGTGCGCTTACCTCAACGACGCCCCCTTCGACCGCCCGGGACGTCCCTACGGCTCGGATAGCCCGATCTTCGACACCATCGCCGATCAGCGGCCCGACTTCATGCTGTGGCTGGGGGACAACATCTACCTGCGGGAGGCCGATTGGCTGCACCCCGCCGGGATGCGGTACCGCAATGCGCACAATCGGCAAACCCCGTCCTTGCAGCGCCTGCTGGCCGGCACCCACCACTACGCCCTGTGGGACGATCACGATTACGGCGCCGACAACTCCGACCGCACCTTTCGCTGGCGTCGAGAGAGCCTCGACATCTTCCGCCAGTATTGGGCCAACCCGCCCATGGGCACCGTCGAGACATCGGGGGCGTTCAGCCGCTTCGAATGGGGCGATGTGGAGTTTTTCCTCCTCGACAACCGTTTCCATCGCTCCCCCAATGCCTGGGTGGGGCCCGACAAGGAGATGTTGGGTGCGGCGCAGTTGCGCTGGCTGCAGGAGTCCCTGGTCTCCAGCAAGGCCACCTTCAAGATCGTCGCCGTGGGCAGCCAGGTGGTCAACGACATGCTCTACGACCCGAGCTGGCAAGAGATGTGGCAGCTCTTCCCGGAAGAGAAACAATCCTTCCTCGACTTCCTCGCTGAGCAGCGCATCGAAGGGGTGCTCTTCCTCACCGGCGATCGCCACCACAGCGAATTGCTGAAGCTGGAGAGAGCCGGCCACTATCCGCTCTATGACTACACCTCGAGCCCCCTGACCGCCGGCACCGCCAACGCCAAGCGGGAAGCCGACAACCCCCTGCGGGTGCCAGGCACCTTCGTGCAGCATCGCCACAATTTCGGTTTGATCACGGTCAGCGGCCCGGCGGAGGACCGACGCTTGCTGCTCAGGGCCATGGCCAGCGACGGCACTGAGCTGTGGCGCCATGAGATTCGGCGCTCCGAGCTGGCGATGCCCCCAGGAGGAGAGGCTCCTTGAGCCGATCAGTCTGCCGCCGCCAAGGTCTGGGAGCCGTCTTGGCCATCACCTTCGGTGTCGCGTTCTTGGCTTCGCTAGCGCCGTCGCCGGGCCATGGTGCCTGCCTCGAGCTGCTGGGGTCCTACGACCGCGGCTTTGCCTTCAGCGTCGATGCAGTCGGCAGCCGTGCCTACGTCGGCAGTGGTCGCTCTTTGTTGGTGGTGGATCTCAGCGATGCCTCACGGCCCGTGGTGGAAGGCGAGGTGACCCTTCCAAACATCTTTCAGAACATCCCTTGGAGCGTCGCCGTCGCCGGTGCCTTTGCTTATGTTGCGGACGGTTCCCTCGAGGTGATCGACATCTCGGACCCCGGCCATCCGAAGGTGGTCGCCTGGGTGGCTGCGAGCCAAATCATTGACCTGGCCGTCGACAACAATATTCTCTATACGGCGGAGCTCAACGACGGCTTCCGCTACTACGACGTCAGTAATCCGTTGCAGCCCGTTGCCTTGGGTCTGGTGCCGACCACCGACCGCGCCACCAGCGTCACCCTGGTCGGCGACCGTGCCTTCCTGGTGGATCGCAGCAGCGTCCACATCTACGACATCACCGCCCCCGCACCCCCTACCCTGCTGGGCAGCATTCCGACCGACGGGGCCCTCGCCATCGAGATCGCCGGCGACCACGCCTTCATCAGTGACAGCACCCTGGGCTTGCAGGTTGTCGACATCTCCCAGCCCGCTTCTGCCGATACCGTCGCGGTCCTCGAGCTGCCCGGTGGGGCACGGGACGTGGAAATCCTCGGCGACCATGCCGTCGTCTCAGGCATCGACGGCACCCTGTATGTTGTCGACATCAGCCAACCTTCGATGCCTCAGCTGGTCTCGCAGACCACAGCACCGGGGCGGCCGGAGCGCCTAGGGCAAGTCGCCGGTCTGGTGCTCAGCGCCCAGCAGCGCGGTGGCCTGCGCATCGTCGACATCAGCGATCCCAAAATGCCGCAGCAAGTCGGCCTGCTGGCGACGCCGGACACCATCTACACCAGCCAACGCTTAGGGGACCTAGCGTTCCTGGCCAGCGGCGAAGGGGGCGTCAAGATGCTCGACGTCAGCGATGCCTCGCACCCGCGGGAAGTTGCAGGGTACGACACCTTGGGCGAAGCCCTGGACCTGCAGGTGGTGGATGGCGTCGCCTATGTCGCCGACGGCTATCGCGGCCTCTTGACCCTCGATGTCAGCGATCCCTTGATGCCCCGGGGCTTGGACGCCATCTTCGATATCGACAACGCCCGCGGCGTCGAGGTGGTGGGCGACCACGCCTTTGTCGCCTCCTTCCTGCAGGGCCTGCGGGTCGCCGACGTCAGCAATCCGCTGGTCATCTTCGAGGTCGGATCGTTCACCGAGGTCGACAAGAGCGAGGACATATGGGTGCGGGGGGATCTCGCCTTGCTGGCGGACGGTCACGATGGTCTGCGCATCCTCGATGTTTCCGATCCCACGTCGCCTCAGCAACTGGGCATTATCGACACTCCGGGGTATGCCGTCGCCCTCGCCGTGCAAGGGCAGCGGGCCTACGTCGCCAACCAATTTCGGGGTTCCCGATTCTTCGACATCTCAGATCCCGCCCAGCCCACCGTCATCGGTCTCGACGACAGCTGCGCCGCCGGTGACATCGTCATCGATGGCCCACTGGCCTATTTGGCTTGCCAAGACGAAGCTCGGGTGGTGCACCTCGGCAACCCTGCCGAGCCGCGCACCGTAGCTTCGAGCCCTCGGCTCGGCTACAGCAGCGTCCATTTGTTCGGTGACCACCTCTACGTCGGGCACATCTTCGCAGGCCTCGACATCTTCGACGTCGGCAGCTGCGACGAGCTGCTGGCCGATGGCTTCGAGTCCGGGGATGTGACGGCCTGGTCGGCGGCGTTTCCGTGAGGTGGTTGGGGCCTACCCCCGTCTCCGCTCAGCCGACTGGATCGATGGATTCCGGAAGATCCTTGGGAACCGCCGGCCGCGTCACTTCCACCTTGCCGGCGCCTTCGTCCTCCTCGGCGGCTCGCTGGATGCCCGTCAGCATGCCTCTGAAAACGACGCCATGGAGTGGTAGGACGGCACCCCAATAGAGCAATCCAAAGAGGCCACGGGGTTTGAAGCGGGCCGTTTGGATGAGTCGCGTTTTATTGTCCTCCAGGGCTTCCAGGTCGAAGGCCAACAGCGCCTCACCGGGAAGCTTCATCTCGGCCCGCAAGGTCAATTGACGGTCTTGCAGGATGCCGGTGACCCGCCAGAAATCGAGCGCATCGCCGTAGCCGAGACGCTCCGGATCTCGGCGTCCGCGGCGCAACCCTGGCCCGCCGACCATTTGGTCCATGAAACCCCGCAGCCGCCACAGGAAATCAGCGGCATACCAGCCGTTGCCGCCGCCGATCCGGCAAACCGCCCAGAAGACCCGTGCGTCGGACGCCTCTACGATCCGTTCCCGACTGTCGACAAAGGTCGTGCCCCCTGCCCAGTCGGGATCGCTGGGCAACGGCCCGGCATCGCTCCAGGAGGTCTCGACCGCCCCCTTGGCGATGTTCCCCAGGGCCCGTTCGATGGCCTCCCGCACCCCGATGCGACGCTGCGGCACGATCTCGAGAATGGCGTCGTCGCGGCACACCACACGGTTACGCAGCCCCTCCGCCAATGGCATGGCGATCTCTTTGGACAACGGCGTCACGAAATGAATCCAGCGGGCGCTCAGCCCAGGTGTCAGGACAGGCACCGGAAGAATCAAGCGGCGCCGCAGTCCACGGGCCTCCGCCATGGTGTGCATCATGTCGCGGTAGGACAGGATGTCCGGGCCGCCGATATCGAAGGTCCTGCCGATCGTCTCGGGGGCCTCGAGACATCCCACCAGGTACCCTAGAACGTTGTCGATGGCGATGGGTTGGCATTCCGTATCCACCCAACGGGGGGTCACCATGACCGGCAACCGCTCGACCAAATAGCGCAGGATCTCGAACGACGCCGAGCCCGAGCCGATGATGATCGCCGCCCGCAGGATGGTCACCGGTACGCCGGTGGAGGCCAACGCTTTTTCCACCTCGCGGCGGGAGCTCAAGTGTTCCGAGAGATCGTCGCCGGTCTCCCCCAGGCCACCGAGATAGATGATCCGTTCGACCTTGGCCCGCTGCGCAGCGCGGGCAAAACCCTCCGCCAAACGGCGATCCTTTTCGGCGTACTCACTGCCCGCCGACACCATGGAGTGAATCAAATAAAAAGCCACTCGACAGCCGCTCAGGGCGCCTTCCAGGCCCTCTTCATCGGCAGCGTCGCCGGCCACCAGCTCCACCTCCGGCCGTTGCGCCCAAGCCTGGTCTTCCAGTTTGCGCGGCGAGCGCAGCAAGCAGCGGAGCGAGTGACCTTCGGCCAAAAGCCTCGGTGCCAGGCGTCCTCCGACGTAGCCGGTGCTGCCGGTGAGAAAAATCGGGGCCTGGTCTGAAAGAGAAGTCGTTGAAGTTGCCATATCTTTGTTTTTCGTCGATGGGTAGCCGCTGGATGCGGCCCCTGCAATCGATCTCCGCCCAGCCTGCTGCAGTCGCATCCTGCCATATCTGCATCGCCACCGGACAATTCTTACCGCTGCGCGCGACTGCTCCAATCCTGCCCCCATCGAAACACCGCCTTGAAGGCCAGCCAAGGACCTAGCCGCGGCGCGCCACCCCTAGGCACAATACTTGCATCATAGGTATTGGCTTTTCCGAACAATGCAACCGTCATACGGCGGTAGGAGCTATCACCGATGCACCGAACCTCCCTTCAGCTCGAGCGGCGGCACAGCGTCGCCCTCGGCGTCATCTTCATGGCAGGACTTATCTTTTCTTGTGTCGTCGCTCGGCCAACACAGGCCGGTGGCAACCGTGCGACCGGCGTCGTCAGCGACCAGCTGATGACCTACAACGGTGCGCAGGAATCGGTCAGCATCGGCGATTTTGTCTCCGCCACCACCGGACTGGACGAGCCTTACAACTACTATTTCGAGGTGTCCCCTAGTCTCACCCGATTGGTGATCGAGATGTTCGATCCCGATATCGTCATGGGCACGGCGGGCCCGGGAGCCACCATCGAGCAGAACAACGATCGCGACTTGCGGCGCAATACCCGCGACACTTTTGCCAGTTATAAGCTGTTCGACCCCAGTGGCGCCCAGGTGGCGACCCAATTCGGCGTTGGCCGCGGCAATAGCCCGACCTCCGACAATGCTTGGCGCACCCTCTACGATAGCCGCACCATCGGTCTCACCGGCGGCGACACCTTCAGCGACAACTTCACGACCCAGGTTTACAACCGCGATGACGGCTCAAACAACTGGACCGGCGACTGGACGGAGGTCAACGAGCTCGGCACCGCCGGCCCCAGCGGCGGCATGTTGCGGGTCGATGCCTCCGGCAGCGGCCACCTGGTGATCACCAACGTCGGCGACACGGGAAGCTTTGTCAACAAACCCGGCATCTTTCGCGAAGTCAATCTCTCGTCTTTCACCGCCGCCAACCTCACCTTCAGCTGGAGCACCGGTGGCACCCTGGAGGACAACGACGCCGTCCTCATCGAAGCGTCGGGGGATGGCGGCACGTCGTGGACCGGCCTCGACATCCTGGGCAATTTTTCCTCCGGCGCCAGCAGCGGCACCCAGAGCTACGACATCACGCCGTTCATCGCCACCAATACGCGCCTTCGCTTTTCCGTCTTCGACCTCATGGCCGGCACCGATGGGACCTTTGGCGACGAGCGCTTTCTGATCGACACGGTCACCGTTCGCGGCACCAACACCACCAACAGCGCCGCACCCACCCCCGGTCACTGGCGCTTGATCATGGACATGAGCACCGACACCTACGATCGCAACTTCCAGCAGAATGAGCTCAATGCCCTGGCCATCCGCGCCCACGACGGCGACTCCACCGCCGCCGGCAATGAAGTCCATGTCTATGCGCCGACGTACTTCAGCTTCGGCCTCAACAACAATGGCCGCAGCCGCAGCTACAACATGTATCCCTACATCAATGAGGGCTGCAACCTCAGGGTCAACGACTTCGACTTCGACTCCGGCGCCGCCGATCCGGATGGGGCCGGTCCCATCACCCCCCCGTATGGATCCTGGTCCTTGACCAGCCGCACAGCGGCATTCACCGCCAACGACGGAGGCGTTCTGTCTGACAATAACCGCTGGTTCAGCGCCCTGGTCAGCGGCTGGACCACCAACAACACCGTCGCCGACTACGGCATTTGGCGCCTCGACCTGACCGTCCAGGATTTTGGCCTCGGCAACTACGCCATGGTCTATGTCGGTCAACAGGATGGCGCCGATCCCAACGCCAACGGCAACGGCACCCCCGGGCCTACGACATCGCCGGAAGCCAATACCCATCGCATCTACTTTCCCACCGACGCCAATACCGCACCGGCCAAACCGTATGTCAGACAAGCGGTGCGTTGGCGCGGCTCCGGCCCTAATCCACCGGTGATGGGTAGCACGACGGGATTCGCCGTCACCATCGCGGTCACCAACCCGGCCGGGTCCATCGGCAACATCACCTTTGACGCCAGCCATCTGATCTCCGCCTTCATCCCCGCCGACACGGCGCAAGTGGACTACAGCTACGCCGGTCTAGCGGCAGGTTTTCCAACCAGTGGCACGGTCACCGCCCCGAGCTTGGGCGCCGCCGGCGCAACGCTGACCTGGAATCCCGGCATCCTGGCGCCGGGCAATACCGCGACGCTGGTTTACCGCGTGGATGTCCAGCCGCTGGTCGCCACCGATCCACTCACCGTGCCGATGACCGGCCTTTACAACACCGCCAACGCCACCAGCGCCAACTTCATCGACGAGACCGGCAATGCCGGCCTACCCTTCGTCTTCAGCCTCTGCGGCCTCAACGTCATCGCCGGTAGCACCGGCGGCCAGACCCCGGTGCTGGTTTCCTCCTTCAGCGGTCGCCCGGCCCTCGGCGGTATGGAGGTCCAGTGGACCACCGCCGCAGAGGCGGGCACCAGCACCTTCGAGTTGCTGCGTGACAATGCAGCGGGCATCCCACAGACGGTGAGCCGGCAACCGCTGCTGGCCCTCTTGGATTCCCCCCAAGGTGGCACCTATCGCTACCTCGACCGCACCGCATCGACGTCGCATCAACAGACCTATCGCCTGGTGGAGACCACGGCCAGTGGGCGGCGCCTGATGCATGGCCCCTTCATCGTCGAGGCGGATTGGCAGCTGCCGAGCGGTGGTCCTTGGCCCCTTGACGGCTTCGAGCGTCGGGCTCACCCGGTGGAGCGCCAGGTGAACACCGGCTTCGCCGACCCACCTACGGACTTTGCCCCCACCGCCGTCGTCGGCGTCGATGTCTTGGTCGATACCCGGGGGCTCTATCGTGTGACGGCCCAAGATCTGGCCAACGCCTTTGGGCTGCCGACCGGCCAGATCCGGAGCCGCATCGAGCGCCACGGGCTCAGCTTGTCCTATCGCGGCAAGGAAGTGACCTATCTAAGTGCCGGCGATGGGCGCCACTTGGACTTCTTTGCAGCCCCTGCCGAGAGTGTCCATTCACGACAAGCGGTCTACCGCTTGCGCCTTGGCCAAGGCGTCGCCATGGCCAAGGTGGTGGGCGAGACACCGCCCATCGAGCCCGGAGGGGACTTTTTCCGCGACCGCCGCCGCTTGGAAAAGAACCTGCGTCCGGCGGTGCTCCTACCCCTCGACCCGTTGGGGGATATCTTCTTCTGGGATTTCCTACGCTTCGGCGATGCCCAACACGGTCGCAAGAGTTTTGCCTTGGACCTCCCCGAAGTCGCCGATAGCCTGGGGCTGGGTCGCCTGAGCCTCGAGCTTCAAGGGGCCGGAACCGGTGTGCATCGACTCGATGTGGAGATCAACGGAGCCCCCTTGGGCACAGTCCAAGTCAGTGGGCTCGACGCCGGTCGTGTCGCCTTGGATTTGCCCTTGGACGTTCTGCTGCCGGACGGCAATACCCTGACCTTGACCACCACCGGCGGTTCGTTGGTATTCCTCAATGCCGTCTCCGTCGACTACGACCGCCGCTACCGAGCCTCGGATGAGGTCTTGATCAGCCGCAGCGACGGACATCGCCGGGTGGTCGTCGACGGTTTCAGCGATCCTCATCTGCGGGTCTTCGACATCACCCAACCCCGGGGCCCCCGAGAGCTCCTAGGAATTCGGGTCTTGCCCGGGGAGCTACCGGCCGAGCATCGAGTGCTGTGGCGGCCGGCCAAGGCCTCGACCCCTTACTTAGCGATCAGCGAGTCCGGTGTGCTCGCCCCCCTGGAGCTGCGTCCGGACCGGCAATCCAACCTACGCCGCGACGATAACGCCGCCGACTACCTGGTGATCGTCCCCCGGGAGATGGCCGACGCGGCGCAGGCCCTGGCGGCCCTTCGCGCTGCCGACGGCTTGCGGACGCAGGTCGTTCTGGTGCAGGACATCTACGACGAGTTTGCCGATGGCCACCGGGAATGGACGGCGCTGCGCGATTTCCTGACCTTTACCCAGCGGCGGTGGTCGACGGCACCACGGTTTGTCGTCCTGGCGGGGGCCGGCACCTACGACTGGGCGGATCACTCGGGCCTGGGCGGCAACCACATTCCGGTGCCCTTGGCCAGCGATGGGGAAACCCTCTTCGCCACCGACGCAGTGTATGCCGATGGGGTGGTCCGGGATGGCCTTCCCGAGATCGCCATCGGCCGTCTGCCGGCCCTCGACGCCGATCAGTTGCGGGCTTTGGTGAATAAGATCATCGCCTACGGGAGGGAGGCGGGGGGGCCAGGCGAGCGACGCTTGCTGATGGCCGCCGACAACGGCGATAACATCGCCACCTACGGCCAGGACAGCGACCTGCTCGCAGCACTGGTGCCGCTGGGATTTGAGGTCGAAAACGTCGATCTGGAGACCGCCGACCTGTCGCAAGCCCGCCAACATCTCTTTGCGGGCCTGGACGACGGTGTCAGCATCTTGCACTACATCGGCCATGGCGGTGTCGACCGCCTAGCGGCGGAGGGTCTGCTCACCAGCGCCGATGTTCCGGCCTTGGGCAACCTGCAGCATCCGCCCTTGGTGATCGCCCTGAGCTGTCACATCGGACTGCATGGTTTGCCCGGCTTCGACAGCCTCGGCGAGCACTTGCTGCGCTCCGACGGCGGCGCCATTGCGGTGATTGCACCGGCTTGGTTGTCGCGCCACGGCGAGGCCCAAGTGCTCGGCGACCGTCTCTTCCGCCAGCTCTTCGTCGGCGAGCAGCGGGTCCTCGGTACCGCCCTGCTCCAAGCCATGCTCGATGCGGGCGCCGTGGGCGTCGATCCAACGCTGCTTCAAACCTACCAATTGCTGGGGGACCCGGCCATGGAGCTGCGTTTGGTGCCGGAGGATCTGCCGGGCGGCACCGGTTGCAATCTCGACTGCGGCGGCGGCTGAGGGCCTTTGCCTAGCGCAGCTCAGGCACCAACACCGCCGGAATTTGAAGCTCGGCGACCCGCTGGTTGAAGGCGGCCAGATCGAGGGCGTAGATCTTCTCCATCTCGATCTTGTGTTGCAGCCATTCTTCCTCCAAATCCATCCACCGCTGGCGGGCCCCCTGCCCCAGGGGTGGATCGGAGCTGTCGATGGCCTGCAGCAAGAACAGGTACTGGGCGTTGAGCCGGTTGGGAAAATTGATGACGTCTTGGAAGGTCTGCTGCTGACGTTGCACCAAGGACTCCTCCCACGCCTCGATGCGCTGCAACAGGGCTTGGCCGAGCCGTCCGATGTCCGCCAGTCGTGCATCGTCGGCGGTGCGCTCCACAAGAGCCTCCACCTGTGAGGCGACATCGCGCAGACGGGCCACCGAGCGATGGATGTCATCGACCCGGCGCCAGATGTTGCGCACCAGATCCTGCTGCTCGACAAATTCCTCCAAGGGGGCGTCTTGGCGCGGATCCGGCAGCACCTCGAGGTACTGCTCGATCCGCTGCGCCCCCGCCGTCAGGCGTACGGAATAGGTGCCTGGCACCACGCGGTAGGTCTTGGCACCGAGCACGAAGAGGTCGTCGAGGCGGCGTACTTCTTCACCCTGAAGATCCCAGACGAAACGGTTGAGCCCCGCCTTCGTCGGTAGATACGTCGGCTTGCCGTAGCCGAAGTCCTGAGGCGGGGGCGGCGGATCGATGGCATCGATCTCCGCTTGCCGGCTGCTGAAGCGGCGAATCGGGCGTCCTGTATCATCGAGGATCTCGAGCGCCATCTCGGGCTTCGAGTTCGCCTCGATGTCGTCGGACGGCTGGAGGGACGCCGCCAGCTCAGCGCACACCTGATAGTAGAGGATGGCACCCTGCGGCGGATTCTCGCCACTGTTGGGCAGCTCGCTGCCCAAGGCGGGGAGCCGGTGGGCGGGCCGTGGACGATAGAGATGGAATCCCTTTTCCAAACCGCAGGCATCCTCCGCAGAAGCTGCAGCAGGATCTTCTTCGACGGTGTGGGAGACCCCGGACCACTGACGCAGGGGGCTCAGATCGTCGAGAATCCATAACCCTCGCCCTTGGGTGGAGGCCACCAAATCCCCCTGGCGGGTGGTCAAGTCGGTGATCGGCACGACGGGCATGTTGAGCTGTAGGGTATGCCAGTGCGCTGCGTTGTCGAACGATACATGGAGACCCGCCTCGGTGCCGGCATAGAGCAGACCTGAGCGTTCTGGATCTTCCCGTACCACCCTGACGACGGCGTTGTCGGCCAATCCCGCCATGCGCTGTTGCCAGGAGACCCCGCCATCCTCGCTGACGTAGACGTACGGTCGATCATCGCCCAGCTTGTAGCGATGGATCGCCAAGAAAATCTTGTCAGGATCGTGCGGCGACACCTCGATGGCGTTGATCTGAGACTCCGGCAAATCCTCGGGGGTGACGTCGTCCCAGGTTTCTCCCCCGTTGCGGGTGACGTGCACTCGCCCATCGTCGCTGCCGGCCCACAGCTCGCCGGGCCGATGGGGCGACGCCGCCAAATAGAAAATGGTGTTGTAGGTTTCGGCCCCCGCCGCTTCGTTGGTGATCGGTCCACCGCCGGGCCCCTGCCGAGAGGTTTCGTTCCGTGTCAGATCATCGCTGATGGCATGCCAGGTGACGCCTCGGTCGTCGGAGCGCAACACCACGTTGGCAGCATGGTAAAGCACCGTTGAATCGTGGGGCGAGACGACGATGGGAGCGTTCCAGTTGAATCGATATCGCTGTTGCCGCGGCTCCCCACCCAGCCCCAAGACGGGATAGGCCATGATGTTGCGCTGCTGGCCACTGGCCACGTCGAATTCGGAAATGATGCCTTGATAGCAACCGGCATAGACGCGGTCGGGACGCTCCGGATCGAAGGCGATGTGAGCGCTCTCACAACCGCCCACCGGGTATCTGTCGGCGGCATCGATGCCTCGATGACCTCGACTGGCGATGGCGACGGTGGAGTTGTCCTGTTGCCCCGAGTACACATGGTAGGGGAACCGGTTGTCGGTGATCACGCGGTAGAACTGCCCGGTCGGCTGATTGTTCTGGGACGACCACGTTTGGCCATCGTTCCACGACACATTGGCGCCGCCGTCGTTGCCGTTGATCATGCGCCAGGGGGGATCATCGGAGATCCACAAATCATGGTGATCGCCGTGCGGAGCGGGGACTTTTTCGAACGTCTTGCCACCATCGATGGAGCGCAGCAATGGAGCGTTCAACACATAGACGGTGTCGGCGTCCCGGGGATCGGCGATGACCTTGGTGTAGTACCAAGCCCTGGCCCGCAAGATCCGGTCGCGATTGACGTGCACGAAGGTTTCGCCGCCGTCATCGGAACGGAACAGGCCACCATCCTCCGCCTCCACCAAGGCCCAGACCCGCTGGGGTTGCAGCGGCGACACGGCGACACCGATCTTGCCCATGGACGACGGCAAACCCTTGTCCAGACGACTCCAGGTGTCCCCTTGATCGGTGCTCTTGTAGAGACCGCTGCCCGGCCCCCCTGAGTTGATCTGCCAGGGCCGACGCCGGTGCTGCCAGAAGGCGGCGTAGAGCAGCCGGGGGTTGTCCGCCGCCATGGCCAGATCGGAAGCTCCGGTCTCGGCGTTCACCGCTAACACTTGAACCCAAGTGCGTCCACCGTCGGCGGAGCGGTAGATTCCCCGCTCCTCGTCGGCCAGCCATGGGTTACCCTGGGCGGCGACATAGAGCAAATCTGGATCTTTGGGATGGACGCGAATTCGGGAGATCTGCCGCGTCGACTCGAGCCCCAAATGCCGCCAAGTACGTCCACCGTCCGTCGAGCCATAGACCCCATCTCCATGGGTCGTCGTGACGCCGCGGATCTGCGCCTCGCCCATGCCGGCATAGACCACCTTCGGGTCGGATGGCGACACCGCGATGGCTCCCACCGAAGCGGTACGGAAATGGCCGTCGCTGACATTGCGCCAAGTGGTGCCGGCATCCTCGGTCTTCCACAGTCCGCCGCCGGTGGCTCCCAGGTAGAAAGTCAACGGCTGACCGGCAACGCCGCTCACCGCCGTCACACGACCGCCGCGATAGGGTCCGATATTGCGCCATTGCAGCCCGGCAAAGGTCGCCTCGTCGAAGGCGACCTCGGTCCTTTCCTGCGCCGTATCTCGGGCCGACTCTCGGGCCGACAGCGGAGCGGAAACGCTCAGTAGCAATGCCAATAGCAAAGAACTGACTAGACCGCCTAAGGGGCCGCGTCGAGCGGATCCTCGAAGGCCCATCGGCCGGCAGGGGCCGGCCGGAACATTGGAGAACAGATAGCGGCGACTCAGATTCTTCGACATACACACCCTCACACACCCTCAAATTGGCAACGGGGACCATCACTTCCCATACAGATGTTCAAAATGGTCTCTATGCTACCGCATGGAGATGAGCTTGGCGTCTCACTTCGGCCCGAGGCTGAACGATCTCGTGAGCTGTGTGGCACCGGAAAGCCCCCCCCAAAGACGCCACCAGGGTGGCGAGCCCCCCCTTGGAGACGGTGTGAGGCGGCGAGCCCCAGACCGAGAATCTGCCGAGGATATGCTAAAGTTCGCGGCGCGCTTGCATGGGTTCATCCGACGAAATCCGCGTCAATGACGCGATGGGAGGTGCCTCCGTGGCCAACCCTACTCTCCAACTGGGCAGCAAGCTCCGCGACGAGACTGCCCGTCTACAACTGGCCTTGCGGGCCGCCGGTTCTCCCGTCAAGACCGATGGGATCTTTGGTTGCGCCACCCGTCAAGCGGTCGCCACATTTCAACAAAAGCATGGGCTCGAAGCCACCGGCGCCGTCGATGAGGCAACCTGGCAGGCCCTCGAACACGCCGTCCCGAGCGTCGAAGAAGACCCCTTGGATTCGACGCAGCCGATGCCGGGTTTCCGCGGCGATTTAGCATGGTTACACGGTAGGCGAACCCATGCCGGAGGCCCCTATTGGCCAGGGGGCGCCGTCGGAGTGCACTTGGATCCCGGCGTCGACCTCGGTTCCGCCAGCCCCGAGATCGTCACCGCCGCCTATCGCGGGCACCTCGACAACGACGCCTGGCGGGCCGTCGAAGGGGCCCTGGGCAAACGGGGCGAAATCGCCCAGGAATGCCTGCGCCACGATCCGGTGCTGCGCCAAATCAACATCGATCGACCGACTGCCGCCGGTCTCTTCGCCCACGTCGCCGACCCCATCTGGCGCGCCTTGGTCCGTCACTTTCCGAGCCTCGGTCGCGACGATGCACCGCCCGAAATCCAGACCGCCATGCTGTCTCTGGCCTTCGACTACGGGCCGACCCATCACACCCTCGAAGCTCTCAGACAACAACTGGCGAAACGTGACTGGTCCGCCCTGGCCGACCTGGTGAACGCCATGGAAAAGCATCATCGTCTAGACCGCATGCACCGAAGACGCAGGCAAGAAGCCGCTTTGATTCGTCGGGCCATCGACTGATCTACAGCCATGACTCTCCTGCACAACCCATCCGAATCTGTTCCGAGCCGACGACGTCCGCTGATGACCCTTGGAGATCCCGCACCATGAACCCCACCCGCCACCTTGGCGCCTCTTCTTTCCGCCGCTTTTCCTTTGCCTTCGGCTCGTTGCTGGCCTTCGCCGGCCTGGTGGGCTGCCAACCCGAGCCCGGTATCGAACCGGCAAACTTGGTACTGCATAGGGGCAAGATCGCCACCGTCGACGATCAGAACCCTGAGGTCGAAGCCCTGGCGGCTCGCCAAGGGGTCATCGTCGCCCTCGGTAGCAATGATGACATTGCCCAATGGATCGGGCCCGATACCGAAGTGATCGATCTCGAAGGTCGCCTCGCCGTTCCGGGCTTCATCGAAGGTCACGGGCACTTCATGGGACTTGGCCTGTCGCGCATCCAACTGGATCTGCGTCAGGCGACCCGCTGGCAGGACATCCTCGAGCAAGTCGCTGAAGCGGCGGAGAGCACGCCCCCCGGCGAGTGGATCCGCGGCCGCGGTTGGCATCAGGACAAGTGGACGGAAATACCCCAACCGCAGTTGGAGGGCTTCCCCCTACACGACTCCTTGTCCAGCGTCGCACCGGATCACCCGGTGCTGCTCGTCCACGCCAGCGGTCATGCCGCCTTCGTCAACGCCAAAGCCATGGAGCTGGCGGGCATCGACGCCTCCACCCCGGACCCCGAGGGCGGCGAGATTCTACGGGACGCCGCCGGCCAAGCCACCGGGCTGCTGCGGGAAACGGCCCAAAACCTGGTGCGCGGTGCCATGGGCGACGGTTTCCTTGCGTCGCCGGTGGAAGCCCGTAGGATGGCCAAGTTGGCGTCGGAAGAGTGCATCGCCAAGGGCATTACCAGCTTCCAGGACGCAGGTTCCTCCTTCGAAGTGGCCGACTTCCTGCGCCAAGAGCTCGACGACGGCAACGTCAAGTTGCGCCTGTGGATGATGATCCGCGCCGGCAACGATGCCTTGCGGGAAAACATCGGTAGCTACTGGCAACGCTCCGCCGAAGATCCATGGCTCAAGGTGGGGGCCATCAAGCTGTCCCTCGACGGTGCCCTCGGCTCCCGCGGCGCCTGGCTGCTGGAACCCTACAGCGACGCCCCCGAGAGTGTTGGTCTCAATCTGGTGAGTCTCGAGAGTGCTCGAGAAACCGCCGAGATCGCCCTCGCCAACGACGTTCAGATAGGTATCCATGCCATCGGCGACCGCGCCAACCGCGAAGTGTTGGATATCTATGAAGCCGTCTTCGAAGGCCAGCCCGCCAAGGATCGACGCTGGCGTGTCGAGCACGCTCAGCACCTGCATCTGGACGACATTCCCCGCTTCGGTGAGCTCGGGGTCATCGCTTCAATGCAAGCGGTGCACTGTACCTCCGACGGCCCTTGGGTTCCGGAACGGCTGGGAGAGCAACGCACTGAGGACGGTGCCTATGTGTGGCAGAAGCTGCTGCAATCCGGCGCCGTGGTAACCAACGGCACCGACGCGCCGGTGGAGGATGTCGACCCCCTCGCCAGTTACTACTCCGCCGTCACCCGCCGTCTCAACGACGGCAGCCTGTTCTATCCCGATCAAGTGATGGGACGACACGAGGCCCTGCGCAGCTACACCCTCGACAACGCCTACGCCGCCTTCGAAGAAGACACCAAGGGCTCCCTCGAAGTGGGCAAGCTGGCCGACATCGTGGTCCTGTCGCAGGACATCCTTTCCGTCGACGCCGAGCAGATCCCCGACACGGAGATCGTCTACACCATCATCGACGGTGAGGTGGTCTACCGCGGCAAGTCTTGAACCCGGCGACGGGCAAGCTTACGGTGAGCTGGTGCTCCAGCTCACCGTGGTGCCGGACTCGAAGCCGTCAGCGAAGACGTTGCACGGTCCCAAGCTTTGGCAATTGGTATAGATGGCGGTGCGGAAGCCGAAAGGGCTTTGCCAGGTGAACGTCGGCACATCGTCGGCAGCTATGCTGACGTCGGGGCGCGATTGGTGGCTGCTCACCTCGAAGTTGACCTGTGTTTCCGACCCCACCAACATGCCGTCGGGGGCCACTTGCTGGGTGTAGATGCCGCGGCCGCTGCCGTCCTGGCCATAGCTCGACCACGTCACCTGAAAATTGCCGGCGGAGTCGACATCGACGGCGGGGTCGCCCTTCTCAAACATCTGGTCGGTGCTGATTTCCAGCGGACCGGTGATCAACGTACCGGTGGCATCGTAGAGCATCCCGTGGACGGTCTCGGTCCCCGAGCTATCGGTGTAAACCACTAGAAACGAGCCATCGGGAGCCCTCGATAAACCATTGCGCACGTCCGAAGGGTCGTGGGGCGGGGCAGCTTCGAAGTCCGTTCCGAGGGGAGTCCCGGCGGCATCGAAGAGCCGTCCATCCACTGCCTCGAATCCCCAAACCACAACAAATCCACCTTGGCCGTCGGCCGCCACTTCCGGATTCCTTTGCTCACCGGTGGTCACTTCGTTGACCAGAAACTCTGTACCGAGGGCACTACCCGAGGAATCGAAGAGCCGTGCCACGATGCCCGAGCCGTCGCCATCGAAGGAGGTCGCTTCCCAGGCCACGACAAAGGAACCATCGTCGTTGACCGCTAAGGTGGGCCGCACTTGGAAACCGTCGGTCTGGGAGTTGACTTGAAACTCCGAGCCCTGCGCTGAGCCGTCGGAGCCGTAGATCTGTCCTCGCAGACCCTGCGTCGGGCCATCGTTCTCGCCGTTTTGCCACACGACGACAAAACCACCGCTGCCGTCGCCATCGACCGTCGGCGCTTGTTGCCGACCGGTGGTGTAGGAATTGACCAGAAACTCCGTGGCGTCGATGGGCTGCCCTAGGGAATCGTAACGTCGGGCGGATATGTCGTCGCCAAGGAACGAGCTGGGTCCCGATTCCCAGACAAACACGGTATTGCCATTTGCCAGACGCACCACAGAGGGAGTTTGATGATAGAGGGAGGTATCGGTGCTGACCCTCTCGTCCCCCGCCCAGGCAACTGTCGTGAGCGTCAGAAGAAGTCCGGCGAGGCCCACCCAGGGGCCTTTGGATAGAACCTGGGATTGGAAAAATGGCATAGAAACATTATAGTTTTGTTGTTAGAGCATCGTCAAGTAGGGGCCGAATGCCCCTCAGGGGGTCATTCGACGGTTGCAGGCGGAATCTCTCGGACGACGCGGAAACCTGTCTGGAGATTACCTTTCTTCTGGATCCAAGATGGATGTTCGAAGTCACAGTAACTCACGGCGTTGTTATACGAGCCGCCTAGCCGCAAACCACGCCCTTCACCTTTGGGATCTTCCGCTTCGACCCACTCCGCCACATTGCCATGCACGTCGTAGAGCCCAAATCTGTTGGGTTGATAGGAACCGACCTCAGCCGCCACGTCGGAAGAGTCCGAGATAGGATTCTTGCAGTTGCCATATTTGTGCAACTCGCTGGCGTCGTCCCCGAAGAAGTAGCGACTGTTTGATCCACCGCTGGCGGCCCATATCCATTCATCCTGGGTCGGCAAACGGTAGACGAGCGGGGCCTTCTCCCGCCGCATCAATCGATCGGTGAAGTCCCGTGCCTCCTTTGGGGTGACGTTGACCACCGGCTTTCGATTGCGTTTCTTGCCCCTCCTGTCATCGAGTCCCATGACGATCCGCCAATCGCGGCTGGTCACCTCGGTGGTAGAGATACAAAAGGCCTGTCCCACCGAGGGGGCAGGCCCCGCATCAGTCTCAAACCCAGAGACGGGAATCACGACAAATTCGAGATCTTTCAATCCCTTTGGGGTCTTGCATACCGGCGTCGGCTGAAACCAGGGAGTAGCAAAGCGCACGACCGCCAGTACGATAGCTACCAGCAGCAGACTGAGCCAACGACGATGCCGCCGCCAGACACCGAGCCCTGCGGCGGGTGCCCCGACCAGGGTCTGGATGGCCGTGGCGGAGAACCCTTCCTTCTCCCCGGAGGCTTCCTCCACCCCCCCACAAAGTCGCAAGTTCCGGCAGGACATGTAGAGCACCGGTACCGCAAATTCACCCCGCTGGGAACCGAGTCCGAGATCCCGTCGGGCCGCCACCATCGCCCCTTCCACGGTGCCACCTTGGGCCAACTTACTGTAGAAGACGCTGGCGAAGCCCACCGCCGCCGCATCGCTGACCACGTCGCGCATCGCCACCACTGCCGCCACACCGCGTCGCAGAAGGATCTGGGCCAAACCGTCGTAAGCGTCCTGCCCGTGACTGGCCCCCCCATGGCAGATGTTGAGGACCACCAAGGGCGGCAAAGGGCGGAGCTCCAACGCCCGTAGCAAATCACCACCATTCACCTCGTCCGCTTCGCCGTGGTCGTCTTCCAAGCGAACGATGCCGCCTTCCCCGGTAACGCCGACCGACCCATGGGCCACCACATGGAGGATGTGGCACGGTCCACTTTCGACGTATTGCCCCAAAGAACGCAACGTCGGCGGCTCGACGCGACGCAACCGCAGACGACCACCGTGGACTTGAGGTTCCAGGGCATTGACGATGCGGCTCCATTCCGTCCGTCCCGCCAAGGGTCTTTCCCCATGGGGCTCGGCGAGCAGCGCCAGTAGGCATAGGGGCGGTTCGTCGAGACCCGGAGATTCGGCCGGCTCAGGGATGTGGAGGGTTCGTACCACCACCAAATAGGGTCGATCCGAAAGAAAGGCCCGGGTCATCGGGTCCCACATGGCCTCCCAAGGTTGCTTGGCCAGGCGGGGTGCCCCATCCAACGACAGACAAATCCGTAGACCGACATTTGGCCGGCGCCGGACCTCTTGGACCGAGGCACGATAGGCGGCGGCGATCGATGGCGTGAACGTCGTTTCGAACAGGCGGCGCCCGATGATCTGCAACTCGCGTTCAGGATCCTCGATGGTGCCGAACCAATCGTAGGTGACGTCCTCCGGTTCGAGGCTACCCTGTGGAGATTGGTCGAGCCGGACTTGATAGTCCGTGCCACGGAGGTGATCGATGGTCAGATCAAAACTCTCGAAATGCTCCAGCTCTCTCTTCCGCTGCACGCAATCCCCCTGATGTTCTGACCCGAATCCCCATGGGTGTGATAGCAAGTGTATCGCAGGGGCTTGGCGCCAACCGGGTGCAAAGACGCAGATTGATGCAAACCATAGAGATCCTCCTCCCGGTGCAGCAGGCAGCATCGACCGCTGAAGCGGGGAGGGCCAGCAGCACCCCCCGGTGGGCCACAAGGGCCCCATGTCATGCCTGGGAGGTCTCCTCCGTCAGCACTTCGAAGACCATGCCCGCTGCTTGCAGGCGCTGCAACAGGACGTCCCCCATGGCGACGGCCGGCGTCAGCACGCCGTAGACCGCCGGCAAACGCTGACCATCGAGGGTCATCGACAGGGCCGACTCGGCGAGCATCTTCGAGGTTTCCCCATAACCGGGATCACCGCCCCGCACCACGGTGCGCAGTTGCCGCTCTCCCGCTGAAGCGTGGAAGGTGACACTGAAACTGCTCTTGGCTCGCACCTCGGCGCTCGGACCTTCGCCACTTTGGCGACGCCCCAGGAGCCATTTGCGAGTCGGCCCAAGCTGTGCCAAGGCGAAGATGGAAGTCACCGCGGCGCCACCCATGAGCAGCCGGGGCAGGGACTTCACCCGCAGATAGTGACCGTAGCGGAAATCGGGTCCGTAGACATCGAGCTGACGGGCCGAGCGCAGGACGATCACCGGGTCGATGGTGGGCAACGGACAGGCCCATGACTTGAGCCGCGGCTCGTAGAAGACTCGCTGCTCGAGCGCCCCGACCCGGCGCTCCGGCGGGCTGGAGGTCCGCTTTTTCCGCCCTTGCTTGGGCGCCTTGAAGAAACGTCCCATGGCCTCCACCGCCGACTGCCAGGTGCCGCCGGAGAAGGTGCCTTGCCCGAGGACAAACCCCCGTAGGCGGATCGGCACGTCGGAGGGCAAATGGCGGACAGTGAACAAGGCGCCCAAATCATGGGGAATGCTGTCGAAACCACAGCAGCTCACCAGGCGGAGCCGACGACGCCGGGCTTCGTCGTCGAAGCGCCGGTACAGGTTGCTCACAAACTCCGGCTCGCCGGTGATATCCGCGTAGTCGGTACCCGCTTCGACACAGGCCTCCACCAGGGGCTCGCCGTAACGCACGTAGGGTCCGACGGTGCTCGCCACCATCTGCGTCCGCTCAGCCATCGCCCGCAGGCTGGCGGCGTCCCCCACCTGGGCCTGGATCAGCGGTAGCTCGGCGCAGGCAGGATCGATCAACGCCAGCCCCTGCCGTACCTGCTCCAACTTGTCCAGATTGCGGCCGCCCAACCCCCAACGTAGGGCCCCCCCGTGTCGCGCCAGATAGTCCGCCGTCAATTGGCCGGTGAATCCCGTCGCTCCGAACAAGACCAAATCGAGCTCGCGCTGAGACGCCATACGCTCTCCTCATGAAGGCTCAGTGGCCGTACCCTCGAGAAAGGCGGGAGACTTACTTTGCTAGGATAAGCGTCTCGCTTCCTTGATGAGCACTCTACTCTTGTGACCTAAAGGACCCCAAACCGTACCATGCACCCTGGCCCGCCCCCAACTCTCGCTAGTGTCCATCCAGAAATAGCTCGAAGGGGGCGGAGGCCCCATTGGGCTCGGCCGGGGCTCCGAGCTCGCCGGGCCGTTTGTGGGTACCATAAACTGTTGCTGTTCAAAACTTTAACGGATATCCAATGCTGTACAAGCTCAAACACGCTCGCCCCTCGCTCGCACCAAGGGGCCTCCGCTGGCACCGATTTCGGCAAATCGGAACAGGAGCTCGCTAGTTCCCATCCGAGAAAACGATGAGGGGCGGGAGCCCTTCAGCGGTGCGCGGCCTGCGGGTGAGCGCCGCCCTTGGACTGCTGGTCGGCCTCCTGCTGCATCCCATGACGGCCGCCGGTGACGGCGTAGGTGACGGCGGCAGCGACGGTGACCTAGGGATCCACTTCACCGATGTCACCGTCGAAGCCGGTTTGATCTACGAGCACGGCTTGGGAAGCTTGCCCTTCGAGGACCCGGTCTTGGTCTCCGGGGGCGCCGCCGTCGGCGACTACGACGACGACGGCTTCGTCGATCTCTTTGTGGTACGAGGGGGCGTCGGCCCGCCCATGCTGTGGCGCAACAACCAAACCGGCGGTTTCGAGGACGTCACCGCCGGCAGCGGCCTGGAGATCGACGACCCGCTGGTCACCGCCCCGATGTTCGCCGACTTCAGCGGCGACGGTTGGCTCGATCTGGTGCTCGGCGGTTTGGCGGACGCACCCCTACGCCTGTTTCGCAATCGCGGTGGGGTCGATTTTGTCGAGGTCACCGACGGCAGCGGCCTGTTCTCCAGCCGTCACAACTTCTCCTCCACCATGGCGGACTATGACCGCGACGGTGACCTCGACCTCTTCGTCGCCCATTGGTCACCGGACGGTGGCGGGGCCAACCATCTTTGGCGCCGGGACGCCGACATCTTCTCCCCCGTCGACTGGCGGGTCGGCATCGCCCCGCTCTACCAGAGCATCGATTGGACCTTCACCGCCAACTTCAGCGATCTCGACGGCGACGGTTGGCCCGAGCTTCTGCTGGCTAGCGACTTCGGGACCAGCCGTGTCTTTCGCAACGAGCGGGGGCGTCGCTTCGAGCTCGATACACGCAGCGAGCTGAGCGACGAAAACGGTATGGGCGCCGCCCTCGGCGACTACGACAACGACGGCGACATCGACTGGTTCGTCACCAGCATTTGGGACCCGGACGGCACACCGGAAGGCAATTGGGGCGTCACCGGCAATCGGCTCTATCGCAACCGTGGAGATGGCAGCTTCGAAGAGGTCAGTGAGGACGCAGGGGTGCGTCAAGGGTATTGGGGTTGGGGTGCCTGTTTCGGCGACTTCGACCACGACGGCTGGCTGGACATTTTCCACACCAACGGCTTCCAGGCCCCCAACGCCAGCCAATTCCTCGATGATCCGGTGCGTTTCTTCCACAACCGAGGCGATGGCACCTTCGAGGAACGCTCGCAGTCCCTGGGCCTCGACGACACTGGGCTGGGACGGGGCGTGGCCTGTTTCGACTACGACCGCGACGGCGACCTCGACCTCTTCATCGCCAACCATTCGGGGCCCCCGCGCCTCTACCGCAACGACGGCACGTCCGGGCACCATTGGCTCAGTGTCAGGCTCCGCGATGATGGCGCCAACCGTCACGGCATCGGCGCCCGACTGACCCTGACCAGCGATGGGTTCCGTCAAATGCGGGAGATCCAAAGCGGTAGCAACTACTTGTCACAACAGCCCGCCGAAGCCCATTTTGGCCTGGCCGAGAACGGGCGGATCGATCGATTGCACATTCTCTGGCCGGACGGCGGCGAACAAGTCCTGCTGGACTTGCCGGTCGACCAACAGCTGCTCATCGAGCGTCTCGGCACACCGGTTGCCGACATCCCGGCCCTCTCCGGCTGGGGGGCGGTCCTTTTCAGCCTGCTGTTGATCGCCGCCGCCGGCCACTATAGGAAACGGTTCTCCAGATCCGTCGCTCGCCAGGCATAGAACCTGCAATGTAGAATTGAGCTACGAACGGTTGTGTCCACGGTCGACGCCACCGGGCCTCGGGAGCCCTTGGGAAGAGGATCACGGGATCTGCTAGAATCAAGGCTTCCAGAGGTTAGCTCGCAGGTTTGAGTGCCCGGCCGAGTCTTGGCAGCCCGGTGTCGACAGTGTTCGATACTGGGACGCGGGCGTCCCGACAACGGACAGCTGTGGGGCGCCAACATCTCAGCGGAGAAGCTCTCGCAGTGAGGCACGTAGATCAGTCCCATGGTTTGGAGGCGCGGCCACCGGAAGCCCCACCCCCAGGCCACAAGCTACGCTAAGGAAACGCTCCCCCTGTTAGGAGATTGCCATGGATATTGCACGCCCATCGCGGAAAAAAGAGCTTCAACGCCGCCGCATCCTCTACATCGCAGCCGGTGTCATCGGCTTGACCGCCCTCGCCTTTGGTATCAGCAGCCTGGAACCGGCACCGCCCAACGTCGAGCGGTCCTCGGTGTGGATCGAGCCCGTCAAGCGGGGCGAGTTCCTGCGCTCGGTCCACGGCCCCGGAACGTTGGTGCCGGAGCAAATCCGTCACATCGCTGCTGAAACCAACGGCTTGGTCGAGGAGGTTTTGGTGGACGCCGGAGCCGAGGTCCGCGCCGACACTGTCATCCTGCGACTTTCCAACCCCGAGGTGGAGCGAGCTGCCCAGGACGCTGAGCTCGCCCTCTTGGGAGCGGAAGCCGAGCTGGCGGATCTCAAAGTACGGTTGGAGAGTCAGCTGCTCGACCAAAGAGCCAATCTGGCACGGGTCAGGGCCGACTACGAATCCGGCTTGCTGGAGGTCGAGGCCAACCGCGAGCTGGCCACCAATGGTTTGATCCCCAACATCACCCTCAAACAGTCGGAGCTGGCCGCCGAGCAGCTGACGGTGCGCCATCAGATCGAGCAGGAACGTCTCGAGAAGACCTCTGAATCGATGAAGGCTCAGCTGGATGTCAAACGCGCCACGGTGTCACAACAACGGGCCCTGTTCGGGCTGCGCACAGCCCAGCTCGACTCACTGCAGGTACGCGCCACCATCGATGGCGTATTGCAAATGGTGGCGGTCGAAGCGGGACAACGGGTATTGCCCGGCAGTGATCTGGCCCGCGTCGCCCAGCCGGATCGCCTGAAGGCGGAGATCCGCATCAACGAGACGCAAGCCAAGGACATTCAGATCGGCCAGGTGGCGCGCATCGACACCCGCAACGGCATCGCCGAAGGTCGTGTCAAGCGTATCGATCCGGCGGTGCAACAGGGCTCCGTCATCGTCGATGTGGAGCTGGTGGGGGACTTGCCCAACGGTGCCCGCCCGGATCTCAGCGTCGACGGCACCATCGAGCTGGAACGGCTGGAGGATGTTCTCTACACCGGTCGGCCCGCCTACGGGCAACCCAATAGCACGGTGAGCCTCTTCAGATTGGAAGCCGACGGCGAATACGCCACCATGGTGCCGGTGACCTTGGGACGCAGCTCCGTCGGTGAGATCGAGATCGTCTCCGGGCTCAACGAAGGCGATCAGGTGATCCTTTCCGACAACAAGCAGTTCGACGAAGCCAACCGGATTCGCTTGCGCTAACCAAGCCAACCTGTAACCTCTGGCGTCGTCACCACGTAAAGATCACTGATTACAGATCACGAGCAGCCTTGATCAACCAGCTTTGATTGACCAGATTAGGTATCAGACACGATCGAACGCAGAGGACACAACTCTGCAACCTACAGCTGTGCAATCGACAGCGACCCATGAAACGCCCACTTCAGGGCAACGACCGCAGCGCTCGGAGAAGGCTGACCAGCTCCATCTGGCAGCTTCTCCGGCTTCAAGGAGAGTGACATGGCCGAATCCCTGATTCACCTCGACGGCGTCAAGAAAGTGTTCTATACCGAGGAAGTGGAAACCCACGCCCTGGCGGGGATCTACCTCGATATCCAAGCCGGTGAGTACGTTTCCATCGAAGGCCCTTCCGGCTGCGGCAAATCGACGTTGTTGTCGATCCTCGGCTTGCTCGATACCCCCACCGAAGGTTCCTATCTGCTCAACAATCGTCCGGTGGAGAATCTCACCCTGTCGGAGCGGGCCCGCATCCGCAACCGCGAGGTGGGTTTTGTCTTCCAGGCTTTCAACCTGATCGGCGACCTGACCGTTTACGAAAACGTCGAGCTGCCGTTGACCTACCGTGGCACCCCCGCCAAGGAGCGCAAGGAAAAGGTTGCCAGGGCCCTCGAGAAGGTGGGTATGGCACATCGCATGAAGCACTACCCCGCCCAGCTCTCCGGCGGTCAGCAACAGCGTGTGGCGGTGGCCCGGGCGGTGGTCGGCGATCCATCCATCGTGCTCGCCGATGAGCCCACCGGTAACCTCGACTCCTCCAACGGCGAAGCGGTCATGGGTTTGCTGCGCGAGTTGCATGAGGCGGGTTCCACCATCTGCATGGTGACCCATGACCCACGCTATGCCCGACATGCCGACCGCACGATCCAGCTCTTCGACGGCCGGGTGGTCGAAGAGAACGACGCAGCCGCCTGACGGGCCATCACTCAAGTGTCGAGCATCATCCGAACCCGCCGCCTGGAAAAGGCCTATGCCAGCGGCCCCACAAAAACCTATGTCTTGCGGCAGATCGATGTCGATATCGCCGCCGGTGAGTTCGTCACCATTATGGGTCCCTCGGGGGCCGGAAAATCGACCCTTCTCCACATTCTCGGTCTCCTGGACGGCCAGTGGGACGGCGAATACGAGCTCCTCGGCCAACCGATCCACAGTCTGAAGCCCAAGCTGCGGAGCGCTCTCCACAAAGAGCACATGGGTTTTGTCTTCCAGGCCTACCACCTGCTGGACGACCTGACGGTCTACGAGAACCTCGAAGTCCCCCTTTCCTATCGCAAGATCAAGCGTAGCGAGCGCCAGAGCCTGGTGGCCGATGTGCTCGACCGCTTCCATATCGTCGGTAAGAAGGACCTCTTCCCCAACCAACTCTCCGGCGGTCAGCAACAGTTGGTGGGGGTGGCCCGGGCGGTGATCATGAACCCCAAAGTCATCTTCGCCGATGAGCCCACCGGGAATTTGCATTCGGCCCAAGCGCAAGAAATCATGGAGCTGTTCAAGAAGCTCAACGGGGAAGGGACCACCATCGTCCAAGTCACCCATTCGGCCGACAACGCGGCCTACGGCGATCGCATCATCCACCTCAAGGACGGTTGGTTGGACACCGAGGCCAACTAGCTCGCGTCCTGTTTTGTCGAAATCGGTCCCGGCGGGAGGGCCGCCACCTTGACCCCCCGAATCGGCCTCTGCTAGCCTGCCGGCTCAGCCGACCCTAGGTTGCAGCTACCCTTGTCAGCCCGCCGCGCCACCCTGAGTGTCGGCACCACGATCTCCCATAGGAATTTCTCCGATGTTTCGACGCCTCAAGCGGATGGCCAAATCGGCTGTGGACTATGTGCAGAGCGACCGTCTGGACGGCACCACACCCATCCCGGGAAGCGACGAAGAGCTGGCGTTCCCACCGCTACAGTATCGGCGCACCGTCGGCCCGACCCAAACCGTCGACTTCGACAACCCCAGCGGTCAGCGGATTTGGGGAGATCTGGCCATCGGCCCCCTGGAAGCGGGCGAAGCCTACGGCAAGATTTTCGATTTTGGATGTGGTTGCGGTCGCAATGCACGGCAGTTGCTGCTGCAGCACGAGCCACCGCAGCGCTATGTCGGTGTCGATGTGCATCCGGGCATGATCCGCTGGTGCCAGAAGCATCTCAAGCGCCGCGGCGTCGACGTACGCTTCGATCACCATGACGTGTGGAGCCCGACCTATGCCCCCGAGAACTCCCGTCGTGAGACACTGCCCCTACGGCAATACGGCGACGATTTCACCCTGGTCAACGCCCATTCGGTCTTCACCCACCTTTACGAGCGCCAGACCGAATTCTATTTGGAAGAGTGCCGCGCCTTGATCGCCGATCGCGGTATTTTGCGCACCACCTGGTTCTTCTTCAACCGCGAGTGGTTCCCGGTGCTGGCGCCGCACCAACACAGCCTGTTCGTCAACGACTTCGACCCCAGCCAGGCGGTGTACTACGACTGGGGCTACCTGCTCGACCTCCTGCGTCGGCTCGAGTTGGTGATCGTGCACGTCAACTGGACGAGCAAACCCGGCTACCAAAACGAGGTCTACCTTGCCAAGGGAACGGCCGAGGACGTCTCCGGTGGCTTCACGCCACCCCCCACGGTGCTCGGCTTTGGTGGCAGCGAGCCGCCGCCCTACGACGGCCCGGAATAGCCAGCTCGACGAGCGGTCGCGCTGCCGTCCCCGGCGACCTCAGCGACGCAAGACCTTGCGTACCGCCTTGCCGGCCAGCCGGCGCAGCTTGCCCATCACTCCGGGCCCGGCCCCGGCCTCCGGTTTGGCGTAAAGCAAGCCGCCATGGACCTCCACCACCTGCGGCTCGAGCTCCGGAAAACGCCGGTCCCTAGGATATGCCTCACGGGTCGAGAAGTGGGCCACAAACGACTTGCGGCTCAGCTCGTGATCGTGCACCGCCGAGCCGCCGTGGACGAGGGCGGCATGCCACAAAAAGACATCCCCCTTCTTGGCATGGAGAGTCAGCTTCTCCAACTGAATCTCTTCGCAACGGCGCTCCAAGTCCTGCTCGAACTGGACCACCTCTTCATGGCTCTGGCCATTCCAGGTCATCTTGCCTTCGCCCCAGTCATACTTCGATAGGCGGTGCGAGCCGGGGTAGTAGAACAGGGGTCCGTTGTCGGGACCGACATCCTCCAGGGCGATCCAACAGCCCACCAGATGGGACAGGATTTTTGCCTGCACATAGGGAAAGTCTTGGTGGGCGGCCTGTTCGCTGCCGTACTCGAAGAAGATGCTCTGCATGGCCACCGGCACTTGGTCAAAAATGGCCCGCAAGCTGCGGACAATTTGCGGATGGAACATCACCTGCCGGGCGGCCTCGGAGGCGTCCTGAAAATCGAGCACCCGAAAGTGGTGATGGTGCAATTCGGACCGCGGCTCCACATCGGGGAAGTCCTGCTCCCCCTTGCCCTCCACCAAGGCCTTCAGCGGTGGGCGCGTTTCCCAAGCTTCCTCATACTCCGCCAACAGGTTCTCGATACGCTCGTCGTCGAGGCAGGCGGGAAGGTACAGGTACCCCTGGTGCCGCCAATCCAAGAGCTGATGGGCGGTGGCCAAATCGATCTCACCGGCGTTGAGGCGGCGATCCAATTCTTGAGGAAACGTCGGTCGGTCGATCCACGGTAAGGTGCTGGCTTCAAAGTCGAGTGCGCTCATGGTCGTCTCCGGGTTAGTTCCCACTTTAGCAAAAGGCAGGTGGTCCAGTCATCCGCGGCTCAGCCGGGAGAGGCGAAGACCTGACCAAGATTCTCATACAGCTCGCCCAAGGCGACTCCGTCGATGAACAGGTGATTGACGGTCAGGCCGATGGGCACCCACAAACCTCCATGGCGATTCAGAAAGTGCCCAAAGGCCACCCGTGGCGCACCGTCCGTCCGCTCTCGGCCTGGGGCATGGGCAAAGCTGGTGAAGGGCACTTTGGGAATGGCGGTGACGTAGATGTAGTTACTGTGCTCTTCTTGATCGAGGCGGGCCCGGTCACGGCCCTGGGTATCGAGCTCGTCGGCCCGCCGGTTGAACGCCACCACATCGTCGTCGTAGTCCAGGTGGACAAAGCTGAAGCGTCGTCCCGGCGCTGGCACCGTCATGCCAATGTGCAGCTCGTCGTAGAGCACCAACGCACCCTGGCGCAGGCGATAACGAAAGTCTTCGATCCGTCCCATGGCCCGGCAAAAGAAGTAGCAAAGGCTGCGGTAGACGGGATAACCAGCGTCCTTGGCAAACGCCTTGACCGCCGTCGCCTCGACCTCGAAGCTGATGGAATAGTAAGGGTCCGGATACTGGCTGAAGAAGTCGAAGGTTTCCTGGCGGTAGTAGGAATCGACGTGGCGGAATCGCATGCGGGGCTCCCCGGCTAGGCATGCTCCCGAGCATGCAGCTGGACGTTAACCTCTGACAACAGGATGGCATTGTGGATTGTCGATAGTTCCTTGGCTTTGGTCGACTTACCTGCTGCCATCTTGCCACAGAAGAAATGCAGTGTTCGCCACTCAGTACACCTTCTCAAAATTACGCTGGTATTTGAGCGCCGATGTATCCACGTCCGCGGCGTTTCGCTCGCTGCAACAGAGCCCCACTATGCCTCGCTCGCAAGCCTTGCGGGACGCGGCAATTCGGTGCTCTCGATCCGTCACCGTATTTCCGGAAAGGCGTACTCAGCTCCACGATCGCTTGCCTCGACACCGGTGATTGACACACCTTCTACGATCTCTCTACAATGTCCGGGAAGCTCCGTGCATCGCCGACGTGGTGATGGCATGGCGGTCCTTCTGAAAGCAGGGGCGGCTTTCAGGACCGGGCGGGTCGGGGCCCGCCAATTGCTCCCACGCCCAGAAAGGAGGTGGTCCTGTGGATTTAGTTCGACACGGTTTGGCGGAGGTGGCGACCCTCTAGGGCTGACTCCAAGCGTCCATGGCGCTAGCGAGTGGTGTCCCTTCTAGAGGGGGTACCCCACGTCACCATGGCCAACCCAAAAGGCCTCGATTCCATCCGGAATCGAGGCCTTTTGTTATTTCGGCCCAATGGGTCGGCCCGATCAGTTGTTGTCGCGCTTCCGCTTGCTGGCGGTGCCCCGACTTTGGTTGTTGCCGCCACCGCGCCGACCGCCATTGTTACCGCTGGCTTGTGGCCGTTGGTTGCTTGGACGGCGCACTTGGGTCCCGTTGCCGTTGCCACGACTACTAGAGCCCTGTTGGGCGGTACCGCGGTTGCTCGGGCGCGTCGTCGGCGCTGGACGGGCCGTCGGACGAGTCCTTGGCGATTGCTGACGGGTCGTTGGACGCGTCGTCGGCGCTGGACGGGCCGTCGGACGAGTCCTTGGCGATTGCTGACGCGTCGTCGGACGCGTCGTCGGCGCTGGACGGGCCGTCGGACGAGTCCTTGGCGATTGCTGACGCGTCGTTGGACGCGTCGTCGGCGCTGGACGGGTCGTCGGACGAGTCCTTGGCGATTGCTGACGCGTCGTTGGACGCGTCGTCGGCGCTGGACGGGCCGTCGGACGGGGAGTCGTCGAGCGGGTCGTCGGCGCTGGGCGGGTGCGCGGCGTTACGGTGGCTGGACGGGAGGTCCGGGATTGGCTCTCCCGTCGCACCTCGTCGCGCCGTACGTCGGTCGAGCGTGGGCGCTCGCTCCTTGGCACGGTGGTCGGACGAGTCCGGCTAGGGGTCGTGCGTGCGGAAGGCGTCGAGCGGGCGGTGGCCGTCGGCCGTTGCCGGCTCTCGCCTTGCCGTTCCAACTCGCGCCGACGCTCGGCATCGGCCCTTGCCGAGGAACGGCTGCTGCTGGTACCGCGGGATCCGCCATCGATGCGCCCGGGCTTGTCGACGGTCGCGTCGCTGGGACGTCGCGTCGCGGTGCTCGGACGATCCGGCGCTTGGCGCGACGTGATGGGAGCATAGGTACGGCGCTCGCGATCCACGGTGCCGCTCGCCCGACGACGATCTTCGGAAGTGGTGGTCACTGCCGGTTTGTCGACCTGCGACGCCCTGGCACGCTCACCGGATCTCACTTGGCCCGTTGCCGTGGCGGTACGGCCTGGTTTGTCCGCTGAGGTGATTCGACGATCACCGTTGCGTCCGTCGCGGGTGATGACGGTGGTGCCAGTACCTGTGGCCGTCCGCGTGCCGTTGCCCCGAGGTCCGTTGGTGACGGCCAAGGGTTTGTTGGCATCGGCGGGACGAAAGACCCGCGTCGCCACTTGGTCCCGCAGTTGCTGGCGGCCGACGAACTCGGTGACGTCCGGCAAATCGGCCCCGCGTACTTGGCGATAACGCCCTGCTTCATCTCGCAAGGAGGCATAGATATCGTGGCCTTGACGCCCGCGGCGGGCATGTCGCCCAGGGTGAGTGGTGACCACACCGACTTCGAGACGGTGACCACGGCGGCCGAGATGTTGCCCGGTGTAGACGTGTCCGCGTTGGCGTCGATGACCGAAGTTCCCATGGGCAGTGAAATTCCAACGACTGAAGTGACCCCAGTTGCCACCGGCCCAGCCGTAGATGCCGACGTTGAGGCTGAATCCCGAGCGATGGCGGCGGTAGTAATTTGTGTAGTAGCCGCTGGGACACCAACCGACATAGCTGGGACCCCAGTACCAGTGCACGCGGGCCGGAGCGTAGCGACGACCCGGGTACCACACCCAGCCGTAGCCGTTGTCGTAGTCCCAATCACCATAGTGATGGGTGACGTAACCCCAAGGGTCGTTGGAAACCCAGGTCACACCGATGGGCGTTTGGCGCCAGTAGCCATTGTTGTAAGGGCGCCAATCGGTACGGTGGGCGCGGGGTCGCCAGGCATGGCGCCCGCCGACGCTCACCCAACCGCCGTAATCGGCCAGGGGCGCCGCCACGTAGCGCAGGGAATCGTCGACGTAGGTCGAATCGACCCGGGCCGCACGGTAGGAGAGGTCGTCGCCCCAGCGCTCGAGGCCGTCGCGATAGCGTGCCTTCGAGACTTTGATGCCGCCCCGGTCGCTGCCCCAGGCCGCTTCGCCGGTATGGATCAGCCGTGAGCTGCGCTCCGCCACGATCTCGGCCAAACCTTCGCGCACCACGACTTCCGTCTCGCCACCTCGACCGACGCCCAAGCGGAAGGTACCTTCACGATGTATAAACACACTGGCGCCGGGGGTTTCGATACGCGCCAGGCTCTCACCGAGCACGTCCCGTGGCACCACCAACTGCATGTTGCCCCGTTGTAGGCGGATCAAAGTGGTGGCGTCGCTGGTATCGGCGGAATAGGCGATGCTCTCAAACGTCACATCGCTGTCGCCTTCGATGCGCAGCAAGCTGCGGTCCGACAGCACCAACTCGAGGCGGGAACCGTTGGGCACCCAGAGTTGATCACCCACCAACACCGGTTGGTTGATCTCCACCTCTTGCCGATCACCGTCGACGGTCAGCAGGGTAGCGGAACCCTCCAGGACGCGGGCGAAGCTGTAACTGTTTTCGGATTCCTGGTAATAGTCTTCGTCCCCGGTGTAGGGATAGTCGGTACCGGTGGTCGCCCCCAGGGGCAAGGCGAGCAACGATGCGGTCAAGAGAAATGCAGTCGGCATCCAGCGATGGACAGGTCTGCGAAGGGTCTGGTTTGTGTGGTGCAACATGGTTGGGTAACCTCCTCACCCTGATCTTTTGCAGGCATCGTGCCAACTTCCATAGAATCTTCTAATCACTGAAATAAAAGCGCTTATGCAATCCACTAGATCCCGTTGTGGACCTCCACTGTCCCCGTAGGGCCACCGCCCGTCCCTTGTAGAGGACTCTCGGCATCCGTTCCATGACGTTGTCGCCAAGCCAGCAAGGCATCATAAAGCACCGGCACCAGCACCAGGGTGAGAAAGGTCGCAAAGGTGAGGCCGAAGATCACCGCCACCCCCATGGGTCCCCAATACTGGCTGCTCTCGTTGCCGGTGCTCAAGGTGAAGGTACGGAAGTCGAAACCGACGCCGGTGGTCAAGGGCAACAGCCCGAGGATCGTCGTGATGGCGGTCAGCACCACCGGACGCAAACGCCGGGTGCCGGCTAGCAGCACCGCTCGCCGACGTTCCAAGCCACGGGCCACCAACTGCTCGCCATAGTCCAAAAGGACGATGGCGTTGTTGACCACGATGCCCGCCAGGGAAATGACCCCCACCCCGGTCATGATGATGCTGAAGGGCATGCGGGTGATCAACAGACCCAACAGCACACCGATCATCGACATGACCACCGAGGTGATGATGATGGCGGGGATGGCCAAAGAGTCGAATTTCCCCACCATCAAGGTGAGCACGATGATGACGGCGTAAAGGAAGGCATTGGCCAGGAAGGTCTTTGATTCCTCTTCCTCCTCTTCTTGCCCGGAAAAGGACATACGGTAGCCCTCGGGAAGCAGGTCGGGCTCGGCTTCGAGGCGCCGCTTGGCCTCCTGCCGCACCGGCTCGGCCATTTTCGGCTCACTGACCTTGCCCGAGACCGTCACCATGCGCTGCCGATTCTTGTGAAAGATGGCGCTCAAGGCGGAGGAACGCTCCAGGGTAGCGATGCTCGACAGGGGGATCTGCTCCCCCTGGGAACCGACGACGATCAAGCGGGCGAGATCGGAGATGTTTCGGCGGCTGGCCTCCTGGGTCCGCACCATGACATCGATTTCGTCCTCCCCCAGACGAAAGGTGGAGGCTTCGGCACCATGCACCGCCGTGCGCATGGTGAGGGCGATATCCGCCACCGTTAAGCCATGACGCGCCGCCGCCACCCGATCCACCCGCACCACCACCTCCGGACGCGCCAGGTCGAAGTCGTCGTCGAGGGACACCAAATGCGGCGTATCCTCGATCACCGGTTGCACCCGGGCGGCGATGGCACCGAGGGTGGCGAAGTCGTCGCCGGTGAGCTCGATGGCCAAGGGATCTCCCACCTTGGGCCCATCGTCCGGCTGGAAGACGTCGAAAGTCAGCCCAGAGATGCCCCGCATGCGTCGGCGCACCTCCTCCTTGGTGAGGAACGAGCTCTGGCTGCGTTCCTCCCGCGGTACCAGATCAAGGCTCAAGCGCCCAACGTTGGGTCCACCGAGGCCGCCAAAACCGTCGGCGCGGCTGCCTTCACCGACACTGGCCGCCATCACCTTGAGGTCCGGAATGCCCGCCAGGGCGGCCTCCACTTGCAGCATCGCCTGGTTGGTCTTCTCGAGGCGCGAGCCCCCCGGTAGGTCGATGTCCACCAGGATCATCTTCGGCGCTTCTTCGGGCAACAGCTCGACACCTGGATTGAAGAGACTGAAGCCAATAATCACCATGACAAAGAGCAGCGCGGTGAGGCCCAGGGTGATCCATCGATGGTCGAGGGCAGCATTGAGCAGACGCCTGTAGCGCTCCACCACCCTGTCTCCCAAGCCGTCTGCCCAGTCGCTAGATTTGTTCTTCTGGAGCCGCATGAACATCGAGCAAATCACCGGATTGACGGTAAACGCCACCAACAGCGAGGCCAGCAGGGCGATGGAGACCGTCCAAGGCAAGTACTTCATGAAATCGCCGATGATGCCGGGCCAGCGGATCAACGGCGCGAAGGCCCCCAGGGTGGTGAAGGTGGAGATGGCGATGGCGCCTCCCACTTCGCGGGTGGCGGTGCTGGCGGCTTCTAAGCCGTCGGCCCCCTCTTGCATATGGCGGTAGATGTTCTCGATCACCACCACGGCATTGTCCACCAACATGCCGACCCCGAGGACGAGGGCGAAGAGCACCACCATGTTGAGGGTGACGCCGGCCAGCTGCACCACCAGGAAGGTGGCCAACATGGAGAAGGGAATCGCCAGGGCGACAAACATCGCATTGCGTATGCCGAGGGCAAACATCAAGACCAGCACCACCAGGATGAGGCCGGAGAGGATGCTGCCTTCGAGATCATTGACCTGCCTGCGAATGTCGACGCTCAAATCCCCCAAGAAGGTTGCTTCGACACGGTCCGGCCAACGGCGACTGGCCTTGGCGACGATCTCCTTGGCACCGTCGATGACCTCGATGATGTTGGCCCCGACACGTTTCTGCACCGTCAAGGTGACCGACTCCCGTCCATCGATGCGGGAGTAGGAGACCCGTTCTTCGAACCCCAAGGTCACCACCGCCACGTCGCGTACAAACACCGGCCGCCCTTGCCGCGTGGCGATGACGAAGTCGGCCAAACGTAGGGGATCGTCGACCTCCCCCGGCACCCGGACGGCGTAGGTGAGGTCGCCGAGGTCGAGCTCGCCGCCGGGGATGGAGGCGTTGCCCTGGCCGATGGCCGTCACCACGTCCCCCAAGGCTAAGCCATGCAGGCGCAGCTTTTCGGGATCGACATCGATGCGCACTTGGCGCTCCCGACCGCCGACGACGCCGGCCCCCAAGACCCCGGGTAAGGCCTCGATCTCATCTTCCAGATCTTCCGCCAGGGCCTTGAGCACCACCGGGCCGACATCCCCGGCGAGATGCACCTGCAACACCGGGACATCGGAATAGCTGACTTCCTCCAAAGCCGGCTCTTCCGCCTCGTCAGGGAAGTCCACCTTGGCGCGATCGACCCGGTCCCGCACTTTCTGCATGGCGGCGTCGATGTCGCTGCCCGATTCCAGCTCGACGGTGAGGATGGCCAGCCCCTCCTTGGAATTGGAGAAGAGGTCCTTCAAACCTTCGAGGCCCGCCAACTCCCTTTCGATGGGCAGGACGATCTGCGATTCCACGTCGGCCGGTGCCGCCCCCGGATAGGGCACGTAGACGAGGATTAGCGGGATGTCGATGTCGGGGTACTTTTCCCGTGGCAAATTGAGATAGGCAGACAACCCCAAACCGAGCAACGCCACCATGAGGAAGAAGACGGTGGCCCGGTGACGCAGGGCGGCGTCGACCAACACGCTCAGCTCTCCGGTCCGAGGCGGCGCACCGTCTGGCTGTGGGTCACTTGGTGCTGGCCGCTGACGATCACCTGCTCACCGGCCTGAAGCCCTTCGAGAATCACCACCTGGTCACCGAGGATCGGACCTTGGCGCACCTTGCGGCGTTGCGCCCGGCCGCGCTTGGCCTCGTCCCCATCGACAAAGAGATAGACCACTTGCCCATCCCCCATTTCCACCAGGGCATCCAGCGGCAGGAGCACCACATCCTGCCAAGTGCGGAGCGGAATACGCAGTTTGCCGAGCATGCCGGGCCGCAGGCGACCGTCCCGGTTGTCGACCTCCACCTCCACGTCGAGGGTGCGAGCCGTGCTGTCGAGGGCCACCGCCAAGTGATCGATGCGGCCGGTGAACACCTCCCCCGGCAAGCTCTCGAAGGTCACCTCCACCGCACCCCCCAGCTTCAGCAGCGGCACTTCGCGCGATGGCGCCGGGGCCACCACCTTGAGCCGCCGCAAATCCATCATCTCGACAAGGGGTTGCCCCGGCTGCACGTAGTCCCCCACTTCGACGTGGCGCCGCGCCACCGTCCCGGCCCAAGGGGCTTGCACCCGCGCCTTGGAGAGATCGAGGTTCAAGGAAGCCAAGCGGGCCGCCGCCACCTGGTGGGCTGCCTTGGCATCGAGATACTGCTCTTGGGTGATGGATTGCCGGGCCAAGAGCTTGTCGGCCCGGTCGAGCTGCGCCCGACGCTGACCGGCAATAGCCTGGGCTTCGTCGACCCGCTGGGTCAAAGACTCGCCATCGATGTCCGCCAGGGTCTGGCCCGCCGCCACCCGCTGTCCCTCCCGCACCGCCAAGGCTTGAACGGTGCCGGGCACCTCCGCCGCCACGGTGGCTTGTCGCAGGGGTCGTGTTTCCGCCGGCAACTGGCTGTACTCGATGAATGACCGCTCCACCAACGTCAGCGTGCGTACGGTGGTCAATGGCCTGATGGGCATATCCGGGGGATTGTCCGCCTCTCCCCCCGAGCCCCGCTCGGCAACCTCGGTTTCTGCCCCATGGGCCCCAGGCCGAGGCCCGCAGGACACCGTGGTGAGCCCGAGGACCAGCGCTACGAGTCCCCAAGCAAGACTGCGCAGCGAAGGGCCGCCGGTTGCTGAATCAAACCGACCTATGAAATTCATACATCACTCCCGTACGGGTAAAGGGTCGATGGGCAAACGTCCCAGCGCCCGGCGCAAACGCGCCCCTTGGATCAAACCGTCGAACAAGGCGGCAATACGGCCCAACTGGGCTTGGATCTCTTCATCCTGGGCGGCGATCAAGTCCGCCTGCAAGGCCACCCCCTGTCGGTAGGTTTCATAGGCGACGCGGCGCGCCTCCACCGCCACCTCCAAGGCTACTTCGCTGGCCAACAAGCGCTGCCGAGCCGTCTCGTAGTCCGCCGAGACGGCCACCAACTGACCGACGATGCGCTGATTCAAGTCGCGCTCCTGCCAGCTCAACTGCTGCTTTTGACTGTCCAATTGCGCCACTTGCCCCTTGCGACGGCCGCCGTCGAAAAGGCTCCAGCGTACGCTGACGGCAGCCAACCAGTCGGCGTAGAGATCGCGATCGAGATTTCCGAGCTCGCCGACTTGGCGGCCGTAGCGGCCGTTGAAATCCACCTGCGGGCGACCGGTCGCCACTTCGATCTGCCGTTGGTGCCCCAGGGCTTGACCTTGCAAACGCAATTCCTCGAGCTCCGGACGCTCTTGCCGGGCCACCGCCACCAAGTCCATGGGGGGCGGTGTTTCGACCAGCTCGAGGGACGCCGACAGCACCTCGAGGGGGGTCGTCGCCTCCAGCCCGAGGGCGAGGCGCAATCGACTCTCGGCCACCATGACGCGGCCCGCCGCGGCCGCCGCCCGGGGCGCCAAGGAGACCAAAGCCGAGCGGGCCCGCAACCACTCGAGGCGGGTTGCCTCGCCGATCTCGAGCCGCGCCGCCACCACCTCGAGGGCGGCCCGTCGCGCCGCCTCTTGGCTGCGCACCGCCGTCAGCGCTCGCTTGGCCGCCAATAGCTCGTAATACGCCTCCGCCGCTTGCAGGGCGATATCGAGACGCACCGACCGGATCTGGCTGTCGGTAATGTCCACCACCGACTCCGCCAGCCTGCGGGCTGCTTTCACCTTGCCGCCGCTGTAGAGGGGTTGCTGCAGGCGCAAGCCGAGATCCCACAGCTCCTGCTCACCCGGCTGAAAATCCGGAAACTGCTCGATGATTTCGTCGAAGTCGGAGCTGTTGAGCAGCGACGGGTTGCGCGATCGGCTCCACGACGACACCACATCGAGCTGTGGGTAGGCATCGGCCCGCACCTCCTCGACCCCGCCTTCCACCTCACGGCGGCGTTCCTCGTAGGCCAGCAGGGCGGGATTCTGACGTAGCGCCAGCTCGACAACCGCCGATAGATCGAGCCCCATTCCAGGTTCTGCCGTCGACGCCACAGCATTCTCGTTTGTCGCCGTGGCGCCAAAACCCGGGCCCATGCAAGTCAGCAAGCTGAGGATCAGCCAATGGCAAGACCGGCACAGGAGTCCATGCCAGCGCTCAGTCATGTCCTACTCCTGCGTCCACTGCCAAACCCCGCCAAAACAGCACCCAGAGCTCCTCGAGCCGATGCAAATAGGCCTCGCGGCGGGATCCCAGGGAGAACACCTGGTGCATCAAGATGCCGTCGAGGAAGGTCAACCAACTGAAAGCCAAGATCTGATGCACCGGTACCGGGTCGTCCCCGCAGGTGCCTGGCACCTCGGTGATCACCTCGCCGGCGTCCATGGCACTGGCGAAGAAATGCTCCATTTGACGCTGGTACTCGTTGCGGTGTTGCAGCAGGTAATCGCTGGCCCGCCCCGCCAGCTCACCGCTCACCTGCGACACGGCCAGCCGACACAGGGCGGTGGCATGGGGGGACTCGACGGCGAAGTCCACCGTCGATTGCAAATGCCGGCGCAGACGCTGGCGATGGCTTCCATCACCGCGCAAGGGCGACTCGCCCGCCGCCTGCCAGGCTTCGACACTGCGCTGCAGCAGCTCCATGAAGAGCTCGTCCTTGGACACGATGTGGTTGTAGAGACTCGGCTTGCGAATCCCCAATCGTTTGGCCATGTCGGCCAACGAGGCGCCGCTGTAGCCACGCTCAGCGAAGAGCTCCGCCGCCACCTCGAGCAAACGCTGACGCGTCGAGCCGGTGGGTGGATGGTCAGCGGGAGGCGAAGATGCCGACGATGGGGCTGTGTCGTAGGTCACGGAAATCTCCAAAACAACAGGGAAAGTCAACCAAGGCGTTCATGCCCCGTGCCCTTGTCGGACACCTGCAACTGACTAGTTTCCGTCCCGTTTTACCGAAAACGGTGCTAGCGGGAGGCCCTTCGAGCGAAAACGGACGGAGTGCTGAATGAGCCGCAGGGCCATGGGAACGGGATTAAACATTGATATCAAGGGGTTTAAATCGACACGTCAGCGTTGGGGTGAGTTTGCGGAGGCCGCGCACAGCCGAAGGGCTCCCGCCCTTCATCGCATTCTCGGATGATCACTAACTAACGTTCGTTAGCCTAGGGATGACCACCCTCCGCGTCAAGCTCAAAGTTCTTCGGCCCAGCTCCGACGCGGCAATCCTCCACCTGGGTCGACGGCGATTCCACCAGAGACTTGTGCTAGTGTTTCGGCTCCCATTGGCATCATCCGCCCTGGAATTGCCCCCCCTATGCAGCAGGAATCCTCGACCTCGATCCAAGGCTTCGCCCGACATTTTCCCAGGGGCTGGCTTTCGACCCTCGTCGCCTCATGGCTTGCCGCCTCCTTGGGTGCAGCCTTCCTCAACCTGTCGACCGCCACCCTACGGCGGGCGGACGGCTTGGTCTCCCTGGAACGCATTCTGCTCGCCTTGGCCAGCGCAGTCTTTGTCTCCCTGCTGATCTATCTCGGCCTGTCCATCGTCACCTTGCTGGTGACCCGGCTGACCCACCGTCGTCGTTTCATCCCCATGATCCTGTGGAGCGATTTCACGGTCCTGGCCATCGCGGCCTTGATGCCGGTCTGGAACTTGGTCAACGAAAACCTTCCTAGCGGCGGCTGGGCACCGGCAGAGCGCCTGATGACCTCGACATCGATTTGGGCAACGGCCTTGACGCTGCCCCTGATCGCCGCCGTCGCCGCCGCCGCGTGGCGGCGCAAACGCCACATCACGAGGACATACCAAGCTTGGTTGCTGACCGCCCCACTGCTCGGTTTCCAGGTTTTCGTCTTCGTCTGGACCCAGGTCCATTGGGTGAGCGGCATCGTCTCGGTGGGCTCTTTGCTGGTCACCCTCCTTTTCCTGTTGGGTGGTATGGCCACCCTCGCCGCCGGAACCTGGCTCAGCGGGCGCATCCGTGCCCTTCCGGCTTTGACGGCGATCACCGTTCTCATTTTTTTGGCACCCATCCCCGCTCTTCTGCAATCGAGCCGCCCCCGGGCCGACTCGATCTCCGCCGCCGACAGCATCTCGTCGTTGTCCTGTGTCGTCCTGCTCACCGTCGACACTTTGCGCGCCGATTCCCTGGCCTCGATGCAGACCGAGTTACCGCCGGAAGACGTGCTCACCCCCGAGCTCGACGCCCTGGTCAACGACAGCATCCTTTTCACCCAAGCTCGCTCCAGCTCCCCCTGGACCAAGCCGGCCACCGCTTCGATTCTCACCGGACTCTCCCGCGAGGTACACCGGGCCGACGAGCTCCGCTCCATCCTGCCGTCGGAGACCCGCACCTTGGCGGAGCACTTGCAGGATGCCGGTTTCACCACCGCTGGCATCGGCCGCAATACCTTCCTGCGCAACAGCTTCAACTTCGATCAAGGGTTCGACGAATACAATTTTTTTCCCCGCGGCAACTCCGGCATCCTCGGCGACCGCCTGCTGCGTTCCACCCTACCTCGGCTCTTCGCCACCAAACCCAGCAGCCCGGAGCTGACCGATTTCGCCATCCATTGGCTGCGTCGTCACGCCGAGCAACGCTTCTTCCTGTGGCTTCACTACTTTGATCCCCATGGCCCCTTCGAGCCGCCGGCGGAATACTTGCCGCAGCGCCCAATGCCACCTCGCATCGGCAATTCCTTCGGGGATATTCAGGCGGTGCGCAGTGGTGAGCTGGTGCCCGACCTCGAAGAGCGGGAGTGGATTCGCCAGCTCTATTTGGCCGAGACACGCCACGTCAGTCACCAGGTCGGACGCGTCGTCGACACCTTGAAGGCCATCGAGCGCTACGATGCTTGCCTGGTGGTCCTGACCAGCGACCACGGGGAGGAATTCTGGGAGCATGGAGGTTTTGAGCACGGCCACACCCTGTACGACGAGCTATTGCGGGTGCCGCTGGCCTTCAAAATGCCCAAGGCTCTCGCCGCACCGCGTCGCATCGAGCATCCCGTCTCCACCGCCAGCGTCACGCCGACGATCTTGGAAATCCTGGGTTCCCAAGCTCCATCGCACCACTTCTCCGTCCCTTCCCTGGTGCCCTACTGGCAAGGGGAGGCGGTGCCAGACGTACCCATCTTCTCCAGTGGCGTCCACTACTTCGAAGATCGAGAAGCCGTCCTCTTCGCCGACCACAAGTACATCCACGTCCCTCTCACCGGGCAAGAGCAACTCTTCGACCTCGAGCAAGACCCCGGCGAAACCCGCAACCTGGTGCGCCGTGAGAACGAGCTCAGAGACAGCGCACGGCGTCTCCTCACCGAGCACACCGAAGCCTCGCGACGGTTACGCCAGCGTTTGGGGATCGACGGAGAAATGGCCGAGCTCGACAGCGACACGTTGCAGGATTTGAGGTCGTTGGGATACTTGCAGTAGTAGGTCTCTCGAGCCTCAGAACGGATTCCCGAAGCTCAAGAAAAACACCGGGTCCTCATCCCCCGGCAGGTCGGGGTCGAGCTGCCAGCCGATCTCGAGACGGATGGGGCCAATGGGCGAAGTGTAGCGAAAACCCACCCCGGCGCCGGGCTCGAGCTCCCCGACATCGATATCACGCCAGTCGGCCCAGACGTTGCCCAAGTCGAAGAAGACGGTACCGCCAAAATCACCGGAAATGGGGAAGCGGTAGTCTAGATTGAGCACCACCAGCCCGTTGCCCCCCACTTCGACGAAATCCCCTTCGCCATTGCTGATCAGGGTATCCCCGACGATTCCCAGGCGATCCCGCTCGAAGGCTCGGTGCGAGGTACGACCGCCACCGAAGAAACGTTCGGAGATCGGAATACGGGCACTGGCAAGATCCTCGGGAACCAGCGGACCCAGCGGCGCCGTGTCCGACAATCCCTCGATGGCGCCGAGCCTGAAGCTGGTGGCCAAGCTGCCCAGGGGCCCCAGGGAGGTGTATTGGGTTTGCTGCCAGAAGAGCTTGGCGAAATTTGCCTCGGCATCGAGCAAGGGAAAGGCAAACTCGAGCTGCAAGTTGGTGCTCCACCCCAAGCTCGGGTTGAGTGGATCGTCGCGTCGGTCGATGAACAGGTTCGGCGTCAGGCTGGAGATCTCGACGCTGCGGTCCTGCCGATCCAGCTCATCGAGGTCCAAGGTCGGATCGGTGATCAAGGTCCTGACGCGTCGATAGTCGTAGATCAACCCCAAACGATTGGCACGCCAATCCTTGGTCAGGGAAACCTGAGTGCCCGTACCGTCCACCGAGAAAGCCTGCCGTGCTTCTTCTTCGCGGTAGAGAATGAAGGTGATGGGCAGATTTGTCTTGAGAAATGAGGGTTGATCAAAAATCAGGCGGAAACGATTCTCCACCTCATTGCCCCGATAGTCGATCTGGAAACGGTCCCCGCGGCCGCCGATGTTGTTGCGCACCAGGCTGAAGAGCCCGCCGAGACCGTCGTCCGAGTGGTAGCTGAAGCCGTAGCCCAATCGCCAGCGCTGCCCCTCCTCCACTTGCACGATCAGATCCCGCGCTCCGGTAAGCTCCGAGGAGGGGGCTAGATCGACATCGACACGGGAAAAAATGCCCAACCGATAGAGCTCCCGCTCCGCCTCCAGCAGCACGCGACGGCTCAGGGCATCCCCGGGTTTCAGGCCCATGGTGCGCAGGACGGGGGCCTCACGGCTGCGCTGTAAACCCCGAATCAATACTCGGTCCAGCACCAAGGGCGGACCCTCGTCGATCTGTAGATGCACATCCACCAAGGTCGCTTCGGAATTCCAGTCCAACCGCGGCGTGATGGTGGCCGACGGATAGCCGCGATCCTCATAGAGCGTGCGCAAGACGTTGATGCTCTCTTCGAGACGGGCTGGATGGTAGGGGCCGCCACTTCTCAGGGCCAAGCCGCGGGCGATCTCCGCATCGTCGAAGGCCCGATGGCCGTCGTACGTAACCTCCACCACCCGCTGACGGGGGCCTTCCTGCACCGGAATCACCAGGCTCAGGCTTTGCCCATCGATGGCCAAGACCGGCGGCCCCACCTGCGCCTCGGTGTAGCCTTGCAAGAGGTAGAAGGAGCGCAGGTTGGCCACGTCCTCCGTCAGATCGACGTCCACCAGACTTCCGCTGCCGGGGCTCAATGGACGCTTGACGGACGTTCTCATCAGCGGTATCAATCGCGACGCCGCAAGGCGCTCATTGCCCTCAAAACGAATCTCTTCAATCTGGAAAACGGGGCCCTTGGTGACCTCCAAGATCAGCCTTTGGCCCCCACCCTCCAAGGCCATGAGACGACAGTCCACATCGGCCCGGTAGTGGCCTCGACGTTGATAGTGGCTGACCAGCCGCTGGCAAGACTGCTGGATCAGGTCGTCGTCGAAGGAGGTATCACGCAGGAAGGTGAGTAGACCCAGTTTGTTCAATCGCCGTTGCGAGGCACCCAACACCTCGACCTCCACCCGCTCCCCGGCTGCGATGTTGAACGTCAAGTGCAGCCGCTGAGCCTCGCTGTCGTAGATTTCTTCCGGACCGCTGACCCGCACGCCGAGGAAACCTTGCCGCAACCACCATCGGCGCAGACGCTCCACGTCCTGCTGTAGACGTTCATGACTGTAGTTGCCTCCGGCGGCGGTACGGATGACCTTGCTCAGGCGATCGGCCTCGAAGCTGCCCAGATCCCCCGCGAAGGCCACGCTGCCGACCGTGGCCCGTGGGCCGGCATCGACCTCGAAGGCGACGTGCACGCGCTTCTCCGCGACGCTGCGCACTTCGATATCAACCTGTGGCTGGCGAAAACCCTGTCGCCAATAGAGCTCCAACAGCGCGTCGCGGCTGGACGCCAGGAGCTCTTGGGACAGCACGTTCGAAGGCTTTTGACGGATCGCCCGTTGCAAAGTGCGTCGCGGCAATCCGAGCTCGCCAACAACCTCCACCTCTTCCACCCAAGGCCGCAGCCGTACGACAAGAACCGCCGTCACCGTGCCCGGCCCTTGCTTGTGGGGGCGAGCCAGGACCTCCGCTTCCTCCACCCTGCCGGTGGCATAAAAGTTTGAAAGGGTACGCCGAACCGCCGTCTCGCTCAACGGATCGCCGGGCTGAAAGGCACAGAGCTTGCGCCAGCTCACCCCTTTGGGAAGCGGGGCGTCCACCCGCAGCTCGATCTCCGCCACCAGCGGCGCACTTCGCTCCTCCATCGTTGGCAGGCTCGGCGAAGGTGGGACGGAGGGCAGCTGCGCCAAGGCGTGGTCAGCCCCGAGGCAGCCAAGCCCCCAAACCGTAACGACGGCGACAGCGACGGCGACCCTGCGCCGCCGATCAGAAACCAGCTTCCCAGCGCGCATCGGCGGAGTAGGTATCATCACCATTCTGGGTCAGCACCAGGACGAGGCTCGGGCCCACTTGCCACTCCACTTGCAGACGCTGGTCCTCGGTGCTCGTCGGGTCGGCGGAGAAGGTCACGAAAACGTCTTTGGACAAGCGTTTGCCGACGGTGACCCGGGCCTTCGATAAGTTGTCGCCACTGCCCACCAGCGGGTCGATTCGAAATTTGTCGAACCCGAACAGACGATTCACCCGGTCGCCGATCACCGATGCCGCTTGACCGTAAAGGAAGGTGGCGGCACTGGTGCTCGGGTCCTCGACACTGCGCTCCGTCAGCCGGGGCTCAAAGCTCGAGGTTTCCAAAGAATCGCCGGTTGCCAACAGGCGGAATACTTCCAGGGCCGGTAGCGGCGGCTCGGAGGTGAAGCGGGTCTCCAGGCGTTCGAAGGTACCGTCCACCGCCAAGTTGACGTCGAAATCCCGGACTCGGGTGGTGGCCACCAAGTCGAGCTCCGGATTCAGCGCATAGGGATTGGCGAAGAGGATGCGGCCGCGCTGCAGTGCATAGTCGAGTCCGTTGTAGACCAACTCGCCACCGGCTAGGAGGTCGACCTCGCCGTAGAGAATGGGTTTGGCCAGATTGCCGAGCAGCACCAGATCGGCCGTACCCCTGAGATTGGCCAAGTTGTTGCGTACCGCCAAAGAGCCATCGAGATCCACATTGAGCTGTACCGTCGACAACAGACTGTCGGTGGGGGCCACTTCGAATCGCTGCTGCTCGAGGAAGCCGCGCATCAGCTTCTCGAAGTCGACCCGTATATCGTCCAAGTACTCCATCGAATCCAAGCTGGCCCGGCCGTCGATCATATGGCCGCTGGGTGTCGAGCGCAGGGTCAAGTCCGTGTCGCCGCGCAGCACCCATCCTTCGGGGTAACGCACCGTCAAATTACGGGCCGTCGCCTGGATTCGGTAGTCCAATGGCGCCTCGTCTTCGCCGAATCGCGTCCTGCCGGAAATTTCCACCGAGCCGTCCGCCAAGGTGCCCTCCAGGTCCTGCAGAATCACCTGCTGTGGCAAGAAGATCAGTTGCCCGGTCAGGTTCTCCAACGGATACGGGAAACCCTCGCCCAGCCGCAGCACCCCTCGATGAATTTCGCCGGAGCCTTCGAGGCTGGGCGACGCCATGGTTCCCGCCACGTTGCCGGCCACCGACAGGTCCCCGGCCAAGTCGAATCCCAGATCGAAAAAACCCAACCACTTGGCGTCGAATCGACTTTGCAGGATCAAAGCCAACGGCGCGTCGGTTCCGAAGCCGACGCCGCCGGAGAACCGAAACTCACTGCCGGTGTCGGCTTCGAGGAGATGGGCCGAGGGGGTCTCGATACCTTGTGACGTCCAGCGCAACTCGATGAGCGCCTGGCTTTCCAGATGATGCTCGCCCCCGCCTGGATCCTTCAAGTCGAGGCGCAGGGTCTCCAGCCCCAGGCGGATCTCGGGTTCCTCGGCCCCTTGTCCGACGATGCTCAGCTGCCCCCGGAAATCGCCCCCGACATCCGGCGGCTCGGCAAACAGCAGCTCGAACAAACCCCGCACGTCTTGACCTTCCACGGCCAGGCGCAAATCCGTTGCGCCGGCCCGCAGGCGGCCACCCCCTCGAACTTCCACCATCTCCAGGAGACGGCCCTCGAAGTCCGCCTCTCCCCGATGCCAACGCATCTTGAGCAGCGAGGGACGTTGGCTCAGGCGCCTGCCTTCGAGGCGCAAGGTCTCGGCCCGCAAAGTCAACGCCAGGCTGGGCTCTTCGAGTTTGCCCCGAAGCCGCAGCTCGGCGCTCACCTCCCCCGCCAAGTCGGCCCGCGGCAAGAAGTCGACGATGGGGGAGGCGGACAGCTCCAAAGCCGAGGAGCGCAGGTCGAGATCCATGCCACCATCCCAATCATAGGTTCCTTGGCCGCTCAAGGAGCCGCTGGGGGCTTGCCAGTTGAAGCTCTCGAAACGCACACCCGAGGCATCCCACACCAGACGGGTGGCGATCCGGTCGAAGGGAATCGGCTGGGAGACCCACGAACCGACCTCCATGGTGGCCGGCGACAGCTCGGCGCGCAAGGTACCCCGGCTATCGGCCGCGTCGTAGGCCAGCTGCAGACGGCCGGAGATATCGCCCCCCATGGGCACCTCGAAGGGCAACCAGGGCTTGATTTGGGCCAGCGGCCAACCGGCAGCGACGAGCCTCAGATCGGCGGGGTTTTCGCTGCTGGCATCAAAAGGAATGTCCCCTTCCATCAAAAGGGCCGACTCACCGTCCACCAATTCGAGCCGAAGGTCGCTCAAACCCTGCTCATCGAGGTGGAACACACCTTGGGCTAGGCGAGCGGAAAGACTGTCGGTGATGACCTCTTCGAGTCGCAAACGCACTTGGCTGGAGGTCTCTCCAGGTTCGAGAAAGAGCGTCCCCTGCATTGTCCCCTTGCCGGCGGTGGGCAACCACAGGGCCGGCTCATCGGAAGGTAGAGGCAACAACGGTGACAGCTCGGCGAGATCATCCGAGGCGATTTCGAAATCGAACTGCCCCCGCTGACGATTCAGGTCGTAGGAGCCTCCGGCCAGCAAGCTCTGACGTTTCGACATCAGGCCGATGGACTCCGAATGGATGACCCCATCCTCGATACGTAATGGGAAGGCCCCAGCCAAGGGGATACCAGACTGCTGAGGATCGACCGTCACCGCCACCTCGGCCCTGCCCTGCCCCCGTTGAGACTCCCCCAAATCGAAGCGATACAGCAGCTTGCCATGCACTCGGGAGGCGGCGCCAGTCACGGGAATCTTCTGATCCGCCAGCAGCTGATCGAGCTGCACACGCTCGAAGTCGAGATCGATGGCGGTGGGCCGCCCCTCCTCTTCGTGGGAGTAGACCACCTCACCGCGCACCGTCCCGCCGCCGTAGCTGGCCTTGTCTAGGGAGAAGCGGGTGCCGTAACGATCCGCCACCAGGCCACCTTCGAGCTGCCGAATCCGGCGCCCCCAGGCCACCAGGCTGGGGGCGGTGACCCGACTCCTCCAACCGAACGCACCTGGGCGCCAGTCGATGGTCCCATCGTAGTGAAAGGTGCCCGAGAGGTCGTGATGGTAGTCGAGGGCCGCCAGCACGTCGCCTTCGCCCTGCCCCGTAGCCAGGAACCGACAGTTGCGTTTCTCCCGATCGAGCCGCGACCACTCGCAAGCTCCGCTCAGCTCCGACCTGAAATCCGGCCCCACGATGCTGGCTTCCTCAATGCGTACCTGCCCCCGCTGGATCTCACCCCGAGCCGATACCGAGACCGTGAAGGGCTTGGCCCGTGGCAATCGGATGACCGCCTGTTGGGCGATCAACTGGCCCCCGACCCGCAGGTCCCCGAGACCCCGCAGGCGGGCCAAGACCTGCTCGGCGCTGAGGGAGAGCTCGATGCGTCGTTGCTCGAGCAGGAACTCGCCCTTGTCCACCTCCACGTGGTCGATCTGTACCTCGAATCGCCGCTGGCGCTCACCCCGGTTGCGAAACATCACCAGATTGTGCTCACCGTCCGGGAAGTGGGCAATATGAAACACCGGACGCTCGACCCGGATCTGGCGCAGCCGCAAACAGCGCCGCTGGAGGCTGCTGAGGTCGATTTCCACCAGCCCCCAGGGGATGTGAGCCAACGGCACCCGCTCATCGGGATCTTGCCGCTCGGGTCCATGTAAGGTCAAACCCCAAACCTGGACGGTGAACGGCAGCAGCTGGATCTCGAGGTCGTCGATCTCGACGCGGCGGTCGAAGTATTGTCCGACGTAGTGACTCACCAGGCGGCCGATGCCGTCGCGGGCCCAATCCGTATCGAGCAACCATTGGGACACGGAGAGCAAGGAAATGAGCAGGATGAGGCTCCAGATCAGGGGCCGCAGCAGCCAGCGCCGAAAGCGTCCCGGACGGCGCTTCCCAGGACCGTCGAAATCGTCCGGCCCGTCACCCTCCGGGAATTCCTCGGAAGACCCATGCTCAGAAGACCCGTGCTCGGAAGACCCGTGCTCGGAAGACCCAGGGTCGTCGACGACCGAGTCGTCGGCGGGCCCTACGGCATCCTGGAGCTCCGGCTGTGCCCCTTCGGCCAACTCAGCCGCCCCATTTCAGCTTGTCCCGCAAGCTCTCGTAGAAGGTGCGATCACTGAGCCGCACCAGCTGGACCGTGGTGGCCGATCGTTTGACCACCACGGTGTCGAGGAAGGAGATGCTGCTGCCCTCTTGTCCGTCGACGGTGATGAAGACCTCCTCCCGCGGCGTCTGCAACTTGACTTCGATGGCCTCGGAGTCCGGCACCACGATGGGGCGAAACGACAGGGTATGCGGACAGATGGGGGTGAGAACCGCCACCGGCAAGGCCGGGTAGAGGATCGGGCCACCGGCCGACAGATTGTAGGCGGTGGAGCCGTTGGGCGTCGAGATGATGAGACCGTCGCTGCGCAGATTGGCGATCAAGCGTCCATTGACTTGCAGCTCGAGCTCGATGATCTGGGCCAAGGCACTCTTGGCGATCACCACGTCGTTGAAAGCCCGATAGCGGCTGATGACGCTGCTGTTGCGGCGCAGCTCGACATCGAACAGAGATCGCTCCTCGATGCTGAAATCGCCCCCCAGCAATTGCACCAAGCGCGGATAGAGCTCGATGCGCGATAGCTCGGTGAGGAATCCAAGGCGTCCCATGTTGACACCGAGAATGGGCACCCCTTCGTGCAGTGAACGGGCCACCGACAGCAGGGTGCCGTCGCCACCCAAGACCACCACCAAATCGTATTGATAGCCGTTTTGATAGGGCGCCACCCCCTGTAAGTTACTGGCTCGCAGGCAGGCTTCGTTCAGCGCCACATCGAGGTCGCGACGTTGCAACCATTCTGCCAGCTCGATGGCGGCTTGGGCCGCCTCACGACTGGCACTGCGCGCCACCACCCCAACACTACAAAACGGTGAGGGCTTCGATTTACTTGAGGTTTTGGCGGATTTGGAGGTCTTGAAAGTCGATTCTGTCATCGGTCGCACCGCGGCCCGCTTCTTGGCGCCGGAGGACGGGTTGGTCTTCTTGCTCAAGGGCCGCCCCCTTCGGGTAGGCAAAAGAGGGCAAAGGCTTCTCGGTTTCCCTGCATACCTGTCACCGGTGAGTCGAAGGCCCCGCCTTGCCTCGATTGCAAGCCCAACGCCTCGAGATCGTCGAGTCGCTGGTCGATGACCTGCCGGCGGACGGCGGCATCACGCACGATACCGCCTTTTCCCACTTGCCGGCGTCCGGCCTCGAATTGTGGCTTGATCATCGGCAAGAGCCTTCCTCCGGGGGCCAAATGGACGAGCAACGGCGGCACGACCTTGAGCAGCGAGATAAACGACACATCGATGGTGATCAAGTCCACCTTCTCCGGTAAGGCATCCGCTGCCAAGTGGCGAGCGTTGAGGCGCTCCATCACCACCACCCGCGGATCCTGTCGCAGCTGGTGCACCAACTGCCCATAGCCGACATCCAAGGCGTAGACTCGCCGGGCGCCACGCTGCAGGAGGCAGTCGGTAAAACCGCCGGTGGAGGCACCGACATCGAGGCAAACACAGCCTTCGGGGTTCAAGGCAAAATGGTCGAGGGCGTGGGCCAATTTGCGCCCGGCCCGTGAGACGAAGGGTTCCCGGTTCCCCAGGAGCCGCAGAGTGGCGTCTTCCCGCACCGCCGTCCCAGGTTTGTCGAGGCGCTGACCATTGACCTCGACAAGGCCCGCCATGACGGCCCGTCGGGCTTTTTCGCGACTGTCGAACAGCCCCTTCTGGTGCAATAGTTGGTCAAGTCGCATCGCCTGGCTTCACCTCCAAGACGGCGGTTCCGTGCTCGCCGCGGCTTGCCGCATACCGCCCGGCGCTCGCCACGGCATTCAACGGTCACGGGTCGAGAGGTAGTGGATCAAGGAAGGAAACAGCCCGCCGGAAGCACCCGTCAAACGCCCCGCCAGGCCGAGGGCTCGATCCCTCGCCTGCAGCAGCCGAGCCTTGCTTTCCTCGACCCCAAAAAGGCCGGGGAAGGTCAGCTTGCGAGCTACGGCATCTTTGCCAGCGGTTTTCCCCAGGTCCCCGGAGGTCCCCTCGACATCGAGAATATCATCCGCGATTTGGAACATCAGGCCGATGTGGTGGCCGAGCTCGTCGAGCAAGACATCCTCGCCCTCACTCACCCCGGCATAGATCCCGGCCAGACGCAGGCTGGAGGCCAGCAAATCGCCGGTCTTGTGCCGATGGATGGTCGCCAAAACAGCGGCTGCATCGTCCGGCCATTGGCGCTCGGCTTCCAGATCGGCGATCTGGCCGCCGATCATGCCGCGGCTACCGATCGCTCGACCGACCATCTCGACGGCCCGCAGGCGCTTCTCCGCCGCCACCTGGGGCGGCTCGGCAGCGAGCACCGTGAGGCCCAGAGTGAGCAGGGAATCGCCGGCCAGAATGGCCATCGCCTCATCGAAGCGACGGTGCAGGGTGGGACGCCCGCGCCGCAAATCGTCGTTGTCGAGGGCCGGCAAGTCATCGTGGATCAGACTGTAGGTGTGGATCATTTCCAGTGCCGCGCCACCGGACAACAGGGGGCCATCCTCGACCCCCAACTCTTTTCCGGTGAGTAGGGTGAGGGCCGGACGAATCCTCTTGCCACCGGCGAATAGGCTGTAGCGCATGGCCTCGTGCAGTCGCTCGGGTGCCTCCGTGGCCGGCGGCACCAAGGTGTCCAGAGCCTGGTTGATGGCCGGCAGGTGGTGCTTCAGAAAGCGGGCGAACTCAGACATCGTCAAGCCCCTCGGCATCCCCGAGGCAAACGGGAACCGCCAGCAAAAAGAGAATCAATCGTTGGACCTCGGTATCCCGCCAGTTGTCCTCGAAGAGACCGGCGAGATTGAAGCCGATGATCACCAGCATGACACCGACGTAGAGATCGGCCCGCGGTCCTCGGCTACCCCCTTGGGCCCGATAGCCGTCGTAGGCGAGGCGCAAGGAGCAGAACATCAGCCACAGGTAAGCCGCCAGCGACGGCAATCCTTGCTCGGCGGCGATCTGCATGAAGGTATTGTGCAAATGGGGCACCTCGAAACGGGGCGCCGTCGGATGGCGGTAGATCGGATAGCGGGACGACACCATGTCGGGACCCAGGCCGAAAAAAGGGCGCTCGGAAATCATGTAGAGCCCCGCCTCCGTCATGCAGAGCCGATCGTAGTTGGAGACATCCTGCAAATCGAAGATGGAGCGCAGACGTTCGTTCCAGGAGTCCGGTGCCAAGGTCAACAGCAGCACCGCCCCCAGGGTCAAAGTCGCCAGATAAAGTACCAAATGACGCCGGGCTCGGATCAGAATATAGAGGGTGACGGTGAGCAACGCCGCCACCCACGCCCCGCGGGTCAAGGTCAGCATCAGCGTCCAGTTGACCAAAAAGAGGGTCACCACATGCCAGGGCCGAATGCGACCGGTGAGCCAGCGGGCCAGCAGCAGAAAATCGCCGACCAACAGGACGCCGGCGAAGGTCTGGTAGTGGGAGAAGGGCCCGACGATTCGGCGATGCAGGGTGCCGTAGTCGAGCAGGTAGTTCTGGCCGATGCCGTAGACGGCGAGGCCCAGCATCAAGATCAACAGGCCGTCGATCACCCGTCTGACGTCTTCCTCGCCACGCACCAAAAGCATGGCCCACAGCGGGATGGCCAGGGAAAAAAGACTGCGCATCTGGGGCAGGCTTCGGGCGACATCGAGGGAGGTGAGCACCGAGGTGGTGAAGAATACGACGTAGATTCCCAAGGGCACCAAGAGGGGCGCCATAGCGCGCCAGCGCCAAGTCAATCGTCGGCGCTGCCAGAGGACCCAGAGGACGGACAAGCCCAGCAGAATGTTCGACAAGGCCAAACCACCGATGGTCCACAGATGGGCAAAGAACAACCAGAATCCGCTGCGGCCTACGGCGTCTTGTCTGAGGTCGGCGGGCAAGAGTCGAGATAGGAAGCTCATCAAATGGAATCGATTGCTGTTTTTGGCGACTTTGGTCTAGGCGGCTCAGTGATGCTGGAGGGCGCTGCCCGAGGATCGAGGTGGACGCTCGCGAGGCAGCCCATGCTAGCATTCGCCGCCCGAACGTCTGAAGACATTGCAGCAGACAATGCCAGACGCGTCCAAACACCCTGATCACCATCCACCCGCCAGTCAGCGAAGAGAGCCATGGCCGAAGATCAAACCCCCGAAGTAGCTCAGGAAAGCCCCGGTAGCACCTGGGATTGCCGCTTCTGCGCCACGCCCCTGCAACACACCTTCGCCGACCTCGGGGCCTCGCCCCTGGCCAATTCCTACCTGTCGCCCGAGCAGCTGCATCGACCTGAGAGCTTCTTCCCCCTGCACGTCAAGGTCTGCAGCAATTGCTTCCTGGTGCAATTGCCGGAGGTGGAGAGCCCGGAGAATATTTTCAGCGACTACGCCTACTTCTCGTCCTACTCCGATAGCTGGTTGGAGCATGCCCGCCGGTTCGCCGCCATGGCCGGTGAGCGCTTTGCCCTGGACAGCCAGAGCCGCGTCGTGGAGGTGGCGAGCAACGACGGATATCTGCTGCGATTCTTCGCCGAGCGGCAGATTCCGGTCCTGGGAATCGAGCCGGCCGCCAACGTGGCGGCGGCGGCGGAAACCTTGGGCATCACCACCCGGGTGGAATTCTTCGGCAGCGCCTTGGCACGCCGGTTGGTGGCCGAAGGGCATGGGGCTGACTTGCTGGTGGGCAACAACGTGCTGGCCCACACCCCCCATCTCAACGACTTCGTCGCCGGTCTCAGCCTGCTGCTGAAGCCGCAAGGTGTGCTGTCTCTGGAGTTTCCGCATCTGCTGCGGTTGATCACCGAGAATCAGTTCGACACCATCTACCATGAGCATTTCTCGTATTTTTCCCTGCGCACGGCCCAGCAGGTGCTACAAGACCACGGTTTGAGGATCTTCGACGTCGAAACCCTGCCCACCCACGGTGGCTCGTTGCGCCTGCTGGCCTGTCGTGCCGCCGCGCAGCGCCCCACCCTGCCGACGGTACAAGCTGTCTTGCAAACGGAGCAGGCCGCCGGTCTCGATACCCTGCAGCCCTACCTGGCCTTTGGTGAGCAGGTCAAAACCACCAAGCGCCGGTTGCTACGCTTTCTCATCGAGGCCAAGGAGGCGGGCCGCCAAGTGGTGGGTTACGGCGCCCCTGCCAAGGGCAATACCTTGCTCAATTACTGCGGCATCGGCTGCGACTTCCTCGACTACACCGTCGACCGCAGCCCCCACAAACAAGGCCACTACTTGCCCGGAGCTCGCATTCCGATCTTCGATCCTGATCGCATCGCCCAGACCCGGCCCGACGACGTGCTCATCCTGCCGTGGAATCTGCGGCAGGAAATCATGCAGCAAATGGCCCACATCCGAGACTGGGGCGGACGTTTCGTCGTCGCCGTGCCACAACTGCAGGTTTTGCCATGATCTTTCATCAACTCGACATCGCCGGAGCATTTCTCCTGGAACCGCAACGGGTGGAGGACGCCCGCGGCTTCTTCGCCCGTACATACTGCCGCCACGAGCTCGAAGAGCGGGGCCTCGACCCGACCTTGGTGCAATGCAATATTTCGGTCAATCACCAAAAGGGCACGGTGCGGGGCATGCACTACCAGGCGCCTCCCCATGAAGAGATCAAACTGGTGCGCTGTACCCAAGGGGCGATCCACGACGTCATCCTCGACCTGCGCCCCGACTCGCCCACCTACAGGCAGCATTTCGGCGTCGAGCTGAGCAAGGACAACCGCTTGTCCCTCTATATTCCCAATGGCATCGCCCATGGCTTCCAAAGCCTGGCGGACGACACCGAGGTGTTCTACCAGATGTCCGAGTTTTACCATCCGGACTCGGCTCGGGGTGTGCGTTGGAACGATCCGGCTTTCACCATCACTTGGCCCTTGCCGGTGGCGATCATCTCGGATCGCGACCTGGCATTCCCCGATTTCAATCCTTGACGAAGACTCCCCCAGACGGACTCTTCCCTCAGCTCAGATAAGACGTTCTCCCCCAGAAAAGACGCTGGAGCGTAAACCATGAAACTCGATGATATTCGCAAGATCTGTGTCACCGGAGCGGGCCAGATGGGCGCCCAGATCGCTATCCAGGCGGCGCTGCACGGCTACGAGGTGACCTTGCACGACATTCAAGCCGAGGCCCTGCAAAAGGCCGTTGACGGCAATCGCAAACACCTCGAGCGCCGGGTCGCCAAGGGCAAGATGAGCGATGATGAGGTGACGGCGGTCTTCGACCGGCTGCACACCACCACCTCCCTCGAAGAGGCTTGCCGCGACGCCGACTTTGTCATCGAGGCGGTGGTCGAGATCCTCGACGTCAAGAAACAGGTCTTCGAGCAGTTGGACCGCCACTGCCCACCCCATACCATCCTGGCCACCAACAGCTCCTACCTGGGCAACTCCGAGATCGCTCCGGCGACCGGACGTCCGGACAAGGTGGTCAACATGCACTTCTTCTACCCGCCGCTGGTCATGAAGCTGGTGGAGGTGGTCAAGGGGGAGCAGACCTCCGACGAGACCTTGCGCTTGACCGCCGAGTTGGCCAGCGCCATCGGCAAGCAGCCGGTGATCCTGCACAAGGAGCTGTCGGGGTTTCTGGTCAACCGCATTTTGCGGGCGATCAGCAACGAAGCCTACTTTCTCCTGGAGAACGGCGTTGCCAGCTTTGAGGACATCGACCGAGCCTGTCAACTGGGTCTCAACCATCCGATGGGCCCTTTCATGCTCGGCGACTTCAGCGGCCTGGACATCGGTTACGAAGCCCGTCTCGAAAAGTATCGCCAGAGCGGCGATGAGAGCATGAAACCGCCCGCCGCCCTGGAACGCCGGGTGCAGCGGGGGGACCTGGGACGCAAGACCGGTCGCGGTTTCTATGATTACTCCACCAACCCACCCACGCCCACAGAGGACTGATTCATGGATATTCAAAACGCAGTTGCCCTCGTCACCGGCGGTGCTTCCGGCCTCGGCGAAGCCACCGTCCGCCGCCTCGTCGCCGCCGGCGCCAAGGCGGTCATCGTCGACCTCAACGACGAGCGGGGCCAGGCCCTGGCCGAAGAGCTCGGCGAGGGTGTCGTCTACGTCAAGACCAACGTCGCCGATCCGGCCGCCGTCGATGCTGCCGTCGAGGCGGCCCGTGAGCTCGGTGAGCTGCGCATCGCGGTGAGCTGTGCTGGCATCGGCCCTGCCGCCAAGACCGTCGCCCGCGACGGCTCGCCCCATGATTTCGATCTCTACCGCAAGGTGATCGAGGTCAACTTGCTGGGCACCTTCAACGTCCTCAGCCGCTGCGCCGCCGCCATGTCGCGGAATGAGCCCAACGCCGACGGCGAACGGGGGGTGGTGATCAACACCGCCTCCGTCGCCGCCATCGAAGGGCAAATCGGCCAGGTGGCCTATTCGTCGTCCAAGGGCGGCGTCATCGGCATGACCCTGCCCGCCGCCCGTGACCTCACGTCGGTCGGTGTGCGGGTCATGACCATCGCCCCCGGTACCTTCGACACACCCCTCTTGGCCGGCCTACCCGAAAAGGTCCGCCACTCCTTGGCGGCGGGCATTCCCTTCCCCAAGCGCCTCGGCTTGCCAGAGGAGTACGCCCAGTTGGTGCAGTCGATCGTCGAAAATGCCTACCTGAACGGTGAGGTGATCCGTTTGGATGGGGCGTTGCGCATGGCACCGCGGTAGGTCCAACTAGCCAAATGCAGGCTCCCTCTACCGTCCCCGGGAGAGGGCGGGGGGTGAGGGCTCCGATGCAGGCTCCCTCTACCGTCCCCGGGAGAGGGCGGGGGGTGAGGGCTCCGATGCAGGCTCCCTCTCCCGTCCCCGGGAGAGGGCGGGGGGGAGTGACGCTCAGCTGAGACCGACTGCGCTGTCGCCGCTGACGGCATAGTCGAGCCGCGTCTTCTCAAGGGGGACTTGGTATACTGAACGGGCAAAGTCATCCACCCGAGGCTCACTGCGCCAGGAGCAACGGGTCTTGAGACCTGGGAGGTGGCCGATGATATTGCCAGCCCCCTCACACCTGCGAAGCGGCTTGGCCGATGGCGGTCGGACAAGCCATCTGGGGCTCTGTTGCAGCGAGCGTCACGCCGCAGACGTGGATGCATCGGCGCTCGAATACCAAGGTATTTCGGGAAGGATGTACTCAGGTTCTACCCAACGTTTCTGGGCAGTCTCAGGCGGCTCAGGAATTGTGGCTGGATATCGGATAGTACTCTTTATGAGGCGCTTACCGTATCATAAAACGGATACTTTGACCCACCAAAACTTGACTTACAAAGTCAACCAAACAACAACTAGGGGTTACAATCATGTCCATTCGCATTGACGACATCGCTCCAGACTTCACTGTCAATTCCACCGCTGGCACGATCCAACTTCACGATTGGATCGGTGATAGCTATGCCATCCTCTTTTCGCATCCAAAGGATTTTACGCCGGTATGTACGACTGAATTCGGTGCCGTTGCTCAGCTGGTTCCTGAATTTGCCAAACGCAATACCAAAGTCATGGGCGTATCTGTGGACAACGTTGAAGAGCACATAAAATGGAAGCGCGACATCGAAGCCTTCGCCGGTGCTCCTGCCGACTTTCCGATTATCGACGATACTTCGTTGCATGTATCCAAACTGTACGACATGCTGCCAGCGGGTGCCTATCTGACCGAGAATCGTACGCCTGTCGACAGCGCCACTGTGCGGACTGTATTCATCATCGGTCCTGACAAGAAGGTTCGCCTAACCATGTCATATCCGATGTCAGTAGGCCGCAACTTCGCGGAGATTCTGCGTGCCTTGGATGCAATCCAGCTCACCGATGGTGCACCTGTTGCTACGCCCGCCAACTGGGTTCCCGGTCAGGACGTGATAGTCGGGCTGGGCCTGAACGATGAGCAGGCGAAAGAAAAGTTCGGAGATATCAATATTAAGCTGCCCTATTTGCGATTTACAAAAAGCCCCTGAAAGTTAGAAACAGAACAAGTACAGGGAGCTGTCACGTTGCCCTTCTGATGTGAAACCGAGAGACCTCAGCAGGTCGCTGGCTCGCCGTCAGGATGCTGGACGGCGAGCACTTTCACTCCAGCCGCGGCGTTCGCCAATCTGCCCGAGGTTGCGCAGCAGGCGGCCGGTGACCTCGCGGGCCGCCGCCCGAACCTTGCGAGAGGTAGGCTGGTCGGTGATGCGGACGCAGAAGGCCAGTTGGGCCTTGGGCAGGGGACCGATGCCGATGTAGTTGACGTGAAATCCGTACCTGGGATGGCTGGCGGTGCCGGTTTTCATGGCGACCGGGAATCCGGCGGGCGCCATATTGCGGGCCGTGCCGCGCTCGGCGACCGCCACCATGGAATCCAAGATGGGCTGAATCTGGCGCTCTTCGATGACCGGACGATCGGACGACGGCTGCAAGGGGCGGGGATGCAAACCCAAGCGTCCGTCCTGGGAAACCAGCAATCTCGGCCGGGGCATGCGGCCATCGTTGGCCATGACGGCGGCCATCAGAGCGCCATGCAGAGGTGTCATCTCCGTCGCCTCGAGGCCTATGGACAAATCCGCCAGCTGACGCAGGTCTCCCCGGGACTGGAGGATCCGGGCGCCGGGAAAGGGTCCCCAGTCGCCGCCGAAACCAAAGGCCCGAAGCTCATCCAGCATGGCGCGACGCCCGACCCGCACCGCAAGATTGGCGAAGGCGACGTTGCAGCTGACCGCCATGGCCCGATCGAGGCCGCGCAGCCGACCGGCGATATGCGGACAATAAAGCCTTTCGCCGTCATAACTCTGATGGCCGCGGCATTCCATGACGGCGAGCAGGGAGTCCGGGTCCAGCCCGGCTCGTAAAGTCGCTGCAGTGGTGATTAACTTCGACACCGACGCCGGCTCGCGGAATTGCTCGAAAGCCGCGGTGCCACCCTGGCGATAGGTCCTGCGATCACTGACCGCCGCCAAGACCTCGCCACTGTGGGGATCGATGATGACAATGCTGCCGCGGTGGGTGCGTCCAAAAGCACGGAATGCGGCCGCACTGAGCTCCAAATCCAGGCTCGAACGCAGGGAGCTGGCCTCAGGATGCTCCGCCATGGCGACCTCCACCGCCCGCGGCACCCACTCCGGACGAATTCCCTCCAACAACCGCAACTCGCGGCCGTCATAGGTGGCGATGGCTTCGCCCTGACGATCCCGCAACACTTGTCCCGCAAGGTCTGGAGATCGGCTGGCGAAGCCCTGTAACCGATGTAGTAGGCGGCTGGCGGTCGGCGGTGGTACCTGGGACGCCCCGAGGGCTTCGACCTCGATCATTTGGCCGGTCTCGATGGCCAGGGCCACCTGCACCGCGGCCACCGCCGGACGGCCCAAGGCCTCGGCCAAGACGGTCAGATGCTTGGCGTGCTCGAGCTCACCGCGCTCGAAGGCGGCACGAACCATGAGAGGCAGCGGCAGCTCCGTCCCATCCGGGCCAGCCTCGATAGGTCCCTCGACGGCTGAGCTTGGCGCCGCCGAAGAGACGCCGAGGGCAGCCTGCAGGGTGCCGACTTGGGCATCGTCGACGACGCCGACATCACCCTCTGCCAGGAGGTGGCGGGCGGCGTCCCACTGGCCGTCCACCAGCAGGCTCCCCACCTGCAATAAAAGCGCTTGCTGCTCGACCCGCTGAATCTCGGTCGACAACAATCCCACCATGAGCACTGGCAAGCTCCACAGACCCAAACGGAGCACGTACCGACGCCAAATAGGACGGCGCACGGTCTGTTCTTGGGCCGGTGTCTGCTGGGGTGCCGTCCGATGCCGCTCTTCGCGACCCGCCACGGAACGTGTCACCGCAGGCTCAGGTCGGCCACAACGCCCAAATGATCCGAAAGGGGAATCGGTAGGGTGTGGTACGCCTCGTAGGTCAGCTCAGGAGAGATCAGCACCCAATCGAGGCGCCGGATGGGACGGCGGCTGGGAAAGGTCGGGGCGACGGCATGGGGCTCATAGGCTTCCAGGCCGAGGGTTTCCATCAGGAGTCGCAACGAGCGCGGCTCCCATTGCCAGCAGCAATTGAGATCTCCCACCACGACGCAGGGACGGCGGCGAGGGGTCAGCCGCTCGGCGAGCTGCAAGATTTGCTTGCGCCGCACGCGGGGAACGAGAAAATCCAGGTGCACGGAGACGATATCGATCTCGGCGTTGTTCCACTCGGGGACCTTCACCGTGGCGGCGACAAATCCTTTGGTGTCCCGCCACGAAACGGCAAAACGATGGGACGACGGTTTCTGGAGGGGTAGATTGGCCATCAGGGCGGTGCCCGAAGCAAGGCGGAATCGCCCCCACTGGAATGGGTTGTGATCACCACGATAGTGATCGATCAAATTGGCTTGCTCGGCCAGCGTCGCCACATGGTCGAAGTTGCCGCTCCAGGCGGAGGGGCCGTCCGCCTCCTGCAATGCTACGACATCCGGGGTCAGATCCCGCACCGTCGCGGCGATTTGAAGGAGGTTTTGCTGCGCCGTATGACGGCGCAAAAACGGACGGTTGGCCGTGTTACGACGGCCATGGGCCACGTTGAGGCTGAACAGGCGGAGGCTGCCGTCTTCCTTGGGCGGCACCTCGACCTCGACCTCGACTTCGGTTTCGGGGATCACTTCACGGTCCGGCAATCCGGCGGCGAGACTGGGATGACTACCCAGACGCACCGGATCGAGCCACCGACGGCTCCATGCAGCGCCATCGAAGCGGCGCCGAAGACGTCGCAATCTTGCCAGGCTACGGTGGGTCAACGAGCTGTCGCTCAATATCGTCCTCCTGGTGAACCTGCGTTGTTACGTCTCCGGTCACCTAGTTAAAAACTTCGATGTGTCCGCTTCGAATCCATGGACCGCTTTGCCTTCAGCCGGTGGCCTCCTCGGCACCCGATTCTCTACTGGGGGGGACCAATTTGTCACCCCGCAGCTTGCGGTTGCGCAAACGACGATAGCGACGGCGGGAGGCGACCCAGTAGAACCCCTGGGGGCCCACCTTGTCACCCTTGACCAAGGGAGCAATCGTCAGCTCTTCACCCGGTGGATCTCCCACCGCGGCGTAGAAACGGTCGAATTTGTTCCACTCCTCAGCCAATTGGCCACTACGCTTGAGCCACTGCCAAATGTAGTAAATGCGCTCGCCGCGTTTGCCGTGGCGCACTTGCTTTTCGCCATCGCAGCCGCAGCTCGCCTTCTTATCCTTGTAGAGCAAAGTCGCCCTTACGGTGAGCTCGTTGCCACAGTCGCAACTCACCCGCCATAGGATATCACCGGCCGAGGTACGGCCGCACTTTTCCTCGACGGTCAGCATGTTGAAACGCTTTCCCTTGAGATCGAGTGCCTTGCCGTGGAAACCGTCCTTGACCCGTGCAATACGCGCCTTGACGCGCCGATCGTCGCCGTCCATGGCCACTTGGCATGGATTGCAGATAACCCGTCGATCCCCCTCCCATAGACGCCGTGAGCTACATCGTTTACATACCGGATTGGAACACAGGGCGCAGCGATACCTTGGAATCGCCGCGTCACAAATCTCACTCTGAACGTGACACGTCTTGATCGTAGTCATCTTGAACCCATCCTCTCGTCAGTCCACACTTAGTAGCCCGTGTACCTACGCAGGCACACATGGGCTACGCCACTCGTCCTCGAGAAGGAGGGTCGCGTGCGCTTCCACACGATCGGCATCACCCATGGCAATTTTGCCCGAGACAATCCGATGCCCACCCTTCATCCACCACTCTCACCCTACACACCAAGGGCAGCTTGCGTGGTCCGCTGGAACCGTGGGTCAAAAACAGAACAAATGCTACCGCTTGCTTAGACATCGACCAGGAAGGTCAAAAACTGTCTCGGTAGTAATTTGAAATGTAATGTTTGTTGGGGCCGCGGGGGCTTACCGTACACATTACCCAGGAGTTTTGACCAGCCATCTGCGGCTTGAGCTTCTAGCTGGCCTCATTCCCTTCCCAGAATTGCAACCAGGGGTCACAAAATCCCGCCTGATAGTAACCCATACTGAGGCGTCCCACAAGTAACTCATTGCGTGGCGATCCCACGGGGGGACGCCCCCACTCGCCTCAAGTCTCCAGAATGCCACCGTACTGCAAGTGGTGCAGACGGTGATAAATGCCCTGCAGCGCCAGCAGCTCGTGGTGTGTGCCCTGCTCGCGCAAGCGTCCCTTGTGCATGACCAGGATGCGATCCGCCTTTTGGATCGTCGATAGACGATGGGCGATCACCAAGCTGGTGCGTCCGGTCAAAAGACGTTCGAGGGCCTGCTGAATCAACTGCTCGGTCTCCGTATCGATGGAGGCCGTCGCTTCGTCGAGGATGAGAATCCGTGGATCGAAGGCCAGGGCACGGGCGAAGGCGATCAGTTGCTTCTGCCCCACGGAGAGCCCCGCTCCCCGCTCCAGCACCGGCGTGGAGAAACCCTGGGGCAGCTTGTCGATGAAACCCAGCGCCTGGACCTCCGCCGCCGCCCAGCGTAGCCGCTCATCGTCGATGCTTTGTTTCCCCAGGCGGATATTGCTCGAGATGTCGCCGGCGAAGAGAAAGACATCCTGCAATACCATGGCCACCTGGCGGCGCAGCACCGCCGGGTGCCATTGTCGAACATCGACACCATCGACCTCGACACGCCCCCGATCGACGTCGTAAAAGCGCAACAGGAGGTTGGCCAGCGTGCTCTTGCCGGCCCCGGTGTGACCGACCACCGCCACGGTCTCGCCGGGGGCGATGTGGAAACTGATGTCGCGCAGCACATCTTCACCCTCGACGTAGGAAAAGCTCACCTGGGAGAACTGGATCTCACCGGCGACTTGCTGCGGCGCGTAGGCCTCGGCGGGCACCTCGATTTCCACCTCCGCATCGAGCAATTGAAAAATCCGCTCGGAGCTTGCCATCGCGGCCTGCAGGATGTTGTATTTCTCCGTCAGGTCCGCCAAGGGGCGGTAGAAACGCTGCGCGTACTGGAGGAAGGCCACCAGTGCCCCGAAGGACAGGGCACCGGCAATGATCAAACCGCCGCCGTACCAAACGATAAGGGCCAAACCGACGGCGGTGATCAGCTCGACGCCGGGAAAGTAGACGGCGAAGTAAAAGATCGCCTTGACGTTGACCACCCGGTGCTCTTCGTTGATGGCATCAAATTCTTCGTAGACCTGCCGTTGGCGGTTGAACAGCTGCACCACCGACATGCCGCCGATGTGCTCCTGCAGGAACGCATTGATCCGGGCGATCTTGACCCTCACCTCTCGGAAGCTGCGGCGGACCCGGGTCTTGAACCAGAAGGTGAGCACCAAGAGCAGGGGCAGGATCGAAAAGCTGACCAGGGCCAGCTTCCAATGCAAGATGAAGAGGGCGATGACGATACCCGCCAGCAAGAAGATATCGCCGAAGACCGAGACCAAGCCAGCGGTGAACAGCTCGTTGAGGGAGGCGATATCGGTGGTGGAACGGGTCACCAGGCGACCGATGGGGTGGCGATCGAAATAGGATACCGACAACCGCTGGAGCTTGCCGAAAACATCCCGCCGCAGGTCGTCCATGATCAGCTGACCCGTCATCTCCATGATGTAGCCCTGGGCGTAGAGCACGACGAAGGCCAGCATCAGCGCCGCGGCGTAGGTCAAAGCCAAGGCGATCACCCCTTGCTCTGGGCTCAGGCTCCAGCCTTGGGCATCGAGGAAAGCTGCCACCCAGCGACTGGCCGCGGTATCTGGCTGCCCTTCCGAGACCGGGACGACAAACAGGTCGAGGGTCACCGCCGTCGCCAGGGGGCCCACCAGCTGTAAGGCCGACGAGGTGATGATCATCAGCACCGCCACCATCGCCCGCCAGCGGTAGGGATACAAATAACCCAACAAGCGGCGCATCAACCGGGCATCGTAGACTTTGCCGACAGACTCTTCTTCATGATGATCCATAGGGCGCCCAACCTTAACCCAAACCGTGTCGCCATCGGAGGCCAAAAGCCGTGTCGACAGAAGAGGCGAAAAGGCGAGGTCGCGACTTTGCCCCATTCGCCTCTTGCTATACAATGGCCGCGAGCACAAAGAGCTTGATTCACCATCTCGAACGACGGGCCTTGGCAAGGGCTCCGTCCAGACCTGATCGCGAGGACCGTAACCCGTGCCACCGACTCTCAACGCCTTGCTGAAGAGCATGGTCGAACAAGGGGGCTCCGACCTCCACATCACCATCTCGACACCGCCACAAATCCGGGTCGATGGGCAGCTGAAGGCTCTCAACACGCCGCCCCTTTCGCCCACCGACACCAAACAGATCGCCTACTCGATCCTCACCGACATTCAGAAACATCGCCTCGAAGAGGATCTGGAGCTCGATTTCTCGTTCGGCATCAAAGGCCTGTCGAGGTTCCGCGCCAACGTCTTCCACCAACGCGGCGCCGTGGCCGCCGTCTTCCGAACCATCCCTTACGAGATCAAGACCTTCCGCGATCTGGGTCTGCCGACGATCATCGAGAAGATCGCCGAGAAACCCAGGGGATTGGTATTGGTGACCGGTCCCACCGGCTCCGGCAAATCCACCACTCTGGCGGCGATCATCGACAAGATCAACCGTGAGCGGCATGAGCACATCCTGACCATCGAAGATCCGGTGGAGTATCTACATTCCCACCAAAACTGCCTGGTCAACCAACGGGAGCTGCACGCCGACACCCACAGCTTCACCTCGGCCCTACGCGCCGCCCTGCGCCAAGACCCTGATGTCGTGCTGATCGGTGAGATGCGCGATTTGGAGACGGTGGAGTCCGCCGTACGCATCGCCGAAACAGGTCACTTGACCTTCGGCACGTTGCACACCAATTCAGCGGCACAGACGATCAATCGCGTCATCGATGTCTTTCCGGCCCACCAGCAATCCCAAATCCGTGCCCAACTGTCGCTGGTGCTCGAAGGCATCATCTGCCAGGCCCTGTTACCGCGGGCCAACGGTAAAGGCCGAGCCCTGGCCATGGAGATCATGATCCCGAATTCCGGTATCCGCAATCTGATCCGTGAGGACAAAGTTCACCAGATCTACGGCATGATGCAGACGGGCCAGGCCAAATTCGGTATGCAGACGTTCAACCAAAGCCTGGCGGCCCTCTATTTCAAACGCCTGGTGACCCTGCAAATCGCCTTGGCCAGGTCATCGTATCCCGACGAGCTGCAAGAGCTCATTTCGCGCGGCCCGACCGCCTTGAACCCCAACTTGAACGCTGGTGGTCCGCCGGCTAGGAGGTAGCACGTGCCAAATTTCGCCTGGAAAGGACGCACCCGAACGGGCAAGATCGAAGAGGGGGTGCTCATCGCCGACACCAAGGACGCCGCCTCGGCGATCCTGCGGCGGCAGCAGATCCAAGTCACCTCGCTGCGCCCTAAAGAGGCCCGCATTCCGCTTTTGCCGAAGATCGGTGGCGGCATCAAGAGTGAGAAGGTGGCCATCTTCACCCGCCAGTTCTCGGTCATGCTCGACGCCGGTCTTCCCTTGGTGCAATGTCTCGAGATCCTCGGTGGCCAGGAAGAGCACAAGGTCTTCAAAGCCATTATCGATGCCGTACGCAGTGATGTCGAAAGCGGTAGCTCCCTAGCCGAAGCCATGCGGCGGCATCCCTCCGCCTTCGACAACCTCTATGTCAACATGATCGCCGCCGGAGAGGCGGGCGGTATTCTCGACATCATCCTGCAGCGTCTCTCCGGCTATATCGAAAAAGCCGTCAAGCTGAAGAATCAGGTCAAGAGCGCCTTGATGTACCCGGTCTCGGTGATCCTCATCGCCAACGGTGTGTTGTTCATCATTCTGTGGAAGGTCATCCCGGTTTTTGAGCAGATGTTCGCCGGCATGGGGGCCCAGCTGCCCTACCTGACCCGCGTCGTGATCGACACCAGTGACTTCATCAACAGTTATGCCCTGTGGATCATCGGCTTACTCATCCTCGGCTCGGTGGCCTTGCGAGAGTGGCACAAGACCTATCGCGGGGCCCGCGTGCTGGATCGCCTGATGCTCAACATCCCGATCATCGGCGCCCTCCTCCTGAAGATCGCCGTGGCCCGCTTTTGCCGCACCCTGTCCACCTTGACCGCTTCGGGCGTGCCGATTCTCGACGGCCTCGAAATCACCGCCAAGACCTCGGGCAATACGATCATCGAGGACGCGGTGATGGACGTTCGCAAGAGCGTTGAGGAAGGCAAGACGATCAGCGCTCCGTTGATCGAGACCAAGGTCTTTCCGCTGATGGTGTGCCAGATGATCAGTGTCGGCGAGCAGACCGGTGCCCTCGACCAAATGCTGTCGAAGATCGCCGATTTCTACGAAGACGAGGTCGACACCGCCGTCAACGGTCTGATGAAGCTCATCGAGCCGCTGATGATCGTCTTTCTGGGCGGCATCATCGGCGTCATCGTGATCGCCATGTACCTGCCCATGTTCGCCATGTTCTCCAAGATCGGCTGAGCCGACTACGGCCACCGACGATGGACGAGAAGGGCGCCATGGGGCGCCCTTCTGCGTTGGTGAGCAGCGCAAGGGGAAACTCCATGCCGGAAATCCAGCGCAAGCTGCTTTGGTTGATCAGCATCCGGCTCCTGGTGGCCTCGGCCATTATCGTGTCGTACTTGCTTTACGACCTTGGTCAATGGCGCAATCCGCAACTCCATTTCTTCACCGGTTTTGTCTGCTGCCAGACCCTGGTGGGCATTGCCCTGCTGGGGATCTTACGCAACCGGACGACGTTCCATGCTCATCTGCAACTGATTTCCGATTTGGTCTTGGTGACCCTGCTGCTGCACAGTTTCCAAGTCGCCGCCAGTTTTTCGACCCTCTACATCTTGGTCATCGCGGTGGCCGCCATCTACCTGTCACGCAACGAGGTCCTGTTCATCGCCGGCCTGGCCTACCTCTTCTACGCCAGCGTGATTTCCGGTCTGGCCGGTTTCGTGATCAGCCATCGACCGATTCCGGAGCTGCCGAATCAACCCTTCGAGGCATTCCTGCTGGCCTACAACTACGTCATGCATCTGCTGGCCTTCTACGGCGTCGCCATCCTGACGTCGTACTTAGCCCGCGACGCTGCCCGTTCGGCCGCCAAGCTGCGCAAGACGCATCTCGACCTGGCCAACCTGCAAAGCCTGCATTCCGACGTCATTCGGTCGATGTCGAGCGGTTTGATGATCCTCGACCTGGACGGCCATATCGTCAGCATCAATCCCAGCGGTCAGGACATCCTCGGGGATCGTGAGCAGGACCTTCAAGGCGTTCGGATCACCGACAGCGGGCTCTTCGACGAGGACCAGTGGCGACAGCAGATCGAGCATACGAGCAGCGGTCAGTTGCGCTCCGAGGTGCGGTGTCGGCGCAGCGACGGCCGGTCCATCGATGTCGGTTTCACCCTCACCCTACTGTATGACGGCGAAGGTCGTCGGCAAGGCTACACCCTGCTGTTTCAAGATCTCACCGCCTGGCGCGCCTTGCAGGAACAGGTAAGAATTCACGATCGCATGGCCGCCCTCGGACAAATGGCCGCCGGGCTGGCCCACGAGGTGGGCAATCCGCTGGCGGCGATCTCCGGTTCCGTCGAAATGATGGCTCGCTCCTTCGGCGACGAAACACCGCAACATCGCCTGCTGGCCATTACCCTGAAAGAAAGTCGTCGTCTCGATCGCACTGTCAAAGCCTTCCTGCAATTTGCCAAGCCCCACGAACGCCGCCCGGAGCGGGTCGATGTGGTCGCCCTCTTGGGGGGCGACTTGCAACTGTTGAGCAACAGCGAAGACATCCTGCCGAATCACGTCATCGAGAAAGATCTGGAACCTGCCATCATCTATGCGGATCGTGATCAACTGGGGCAGATCTTTTGGAACTTGGCCCGCAACGCCCTGAGGGCCATGCCGGAGGGCGGTACATTCAAGCTGATCGGCAGGCAAATGGACAGTGGTTATGAGATCTGTTTCAGCGATACTGGGAAAGGTATGACCAGCGAAGAAAAAGCCGCCCTGTTTCACCCCTTCAAATCGTTTTTCGACCGCGGCCTCGGCCTCGGCATGGCGATCGTCTATCGGGTCGTCGAAGAGCATGGTGGCGAGATCCGGGTCGACAGCACGCCCGGAGAAGGTAGCCAAATCTATGTCTACCTCCCCAATCAGCCCATCCATCATCGCCTACAGGAGGCACCCATCGTATGAGCTCCCGAGTGTTGGTGGTCGACGACGAGCAAAGCCTGCTGGAGTTCCTGCTGCTCTTTTTCCAGAGCGAAGGCTACGAAACCGAGGTCGCCCAGTCCGTAGAAGAGGCCCGCGAAGCCCTTGCCAAGAAGCGCTTCGATCTTGTTTTCAGCGACATCATGATGCCGGACGGCAATGGCCTCGACCTGTTGCGGGACATCAAGGCCACCCATCCGCAGACCTCGGTGATCATGATGACCGCCTACACCTCGAGCAAATCGGCTGTCGAAGCCATGAAGATGGGCGCCTACAACTACGTCTCCAAGCCCTTCAATCTCGACGAGCTCAAGGCGCTGGCGGCCGGCGCCCTCGAAAAGACGTCGCTCGAAGAGGAGAACATCTACCTACGGCGCGAGCTGGAGCAGAAATATCAGTTCTCCAACATCATCGGCCGCAGCCCCAAAATGGTACAGGTCTTCTCGCTCATCGAGCGGGTGGCCAAGACCTCATCGACGGTCATGATCCACGGCGAGAGCGGCACCGGCAAAGAGCTCATCGCCCGCGCCGTCCATTTCACCGGCTCCCGCTCCAAGCACCGCTTCCTCTCCGTCAACTGTGGCGCCATGCCGGAAAACCTTCTCGAGAGCGAGCTCTTTGGGCACGAGAAGGGCGCCTTCACGGGCGCCGTGCGCGAGAAGAAGGGCCTCTTCCAGGAGGCTCACGAAGGCACCCTCTTTCTCGACGAAATCAGCGAAATGACCCCGACCATGCAGGTCAAATTGCTGCGCGCCCTACAGGAACGGCGCATCCGGCGGGTCGGCGGTAACGTCGAGGAAGCGGTGGACGTGCGAATCATCGCCGCCACCAACCGTGACCTGCAGGAAGCCATCGCCCAAGGTAGCTTCCGAGAGGACCTCTTCTACCGCATCAATGTCATTCCGGTGCATTTGCCGCCCCTGCGGCATCGCCGCGAGGACATTCCCCTGTTGGCGGAGTTCTTCATCAAGAAGTTCAGTGCCGAGATGGAAATCGACCGTCCCGACATCTCATTGGAAGTCCTCGAAACCTTGGAGAGCTACCATTGGCCCGGCAATGTGCGGGAGCTCGAAAACACCATCGAGCGCCTATTGGCCCTCAGCACCCAGAGCCTGATCACCACCGCGGACTTGCCATCCAACATCCGTTTCTGCCAGCCGCAGGGCCCACAAGGCATTGATCTACCGCCGGAAGGTCTCGACCTGGAGTCCCATCTCGATCAAATTCGGCTGCAGCTCATGGAGCAGGCTTTGGACCGCTGCGACGGTGTCCAAACCCAGGCCGCCGACATGCTGAAGATGTCCTTCCGCTCGTTCCGCTACTACGCTAAAAAGCTCGGGTTGACCGGCACCGGCTCCGAGGAAGCAACGCGTCCCATCGCCCGCCTCGAAGACGGGGCCGACGGTAACCCAGGGGGCGACTCCGCCTGGCCGCCGCAAAACGACGGCTAGTCGGAAGACGAGGAGGTCGACCCCTTGGTGCTCGATGTCTTGTCCGCTCCCTTGGAAACCTTGCTGGAGCTCCCGTCCTTGCTGGAGCCACCGGCATCGGAGGAAGCGGACGATTCGCTGGACGACGAAGCGCTGCTGCTGTCCGAGTCGCCCTTGGAAGCCGGCTTGTCGGACGACGATCCGTCGCCCTTGGACTCCCCCTTGCCTTCGTTCTTGCGGGCATAGTCGGTGACATACCAACCGCTACCCTTGAACTGGAAGGCGGGTGCCGACAGCAGCTTCTTGAGCTCACCGCCACAGCGCTCACAGCGGGTCAACGGATCGTCGGACATGCGTTGCAGCACTTCGCTGCGGTGCTCACACTGTAGACATTGGTATTCGTAGATCGGCATAACTATGATCTCCAGGCGCCCGGGGGTAGTCGAGGGGCGCCTCTGCGGACTGCGATGATGTGGACAACAGCGACGCCACCGCCACTGACCCGGTAGGAGCAAACGGCGGCGTGCCTACGTCTGTTGGTTGGGCTCCTCGACCTCTTCGATCAGCCGAAGGATGCGATAAGCATAAAGCAATCGCGCATTCTCGGAAACACTATAGGGTCCCAAGGTGCAGGTATCGAAAAGAGATCGCTTTCCGTCCACCAGACGGAGGAGATCAAATTGCTCGCGGTTGAGGGCCAGCTCGATCAGGTCTTCGGTGCAATACGACGCTGCGAGCACCGTCGACTTCTTTCCCAGGCGTGCCACCAGGGCTTTGGTATCCGGCACTTCCTTGATGCCGCGGAGAATCGCCTGCCGTACCGGTAGGTGAATCCGCACCATTTGCGGCTCATAGAGCTCACCGATCTTGAAGCTGACATTGCCCCGCTGCCAGGAAAAGACGCTCCACACGATGGCTTCCATATGGCTGCGAATTGCCGTATACATATCAGCCGGTGCCAGAACGCCCTTTTCGATCAACAGCTGTCCGTATTTCTTGTCCGACCCTTCCCGCTGTCGCATGGTCTCGACGAGATCTTTGCGCGATAGGTCACCGATGCGGTAGAGGTACGGGCCCAAGCGGTCCGTGCGATCATTGGAGGCGGCGTGGATGATGTTACCGTCACTGATGAAAATGCGCTTGCAGACACCTTCTCTCTCGATCTCGAACAAACCCGGCACCTTGTGACGATCGATATTGGCGAACATCTCCGGCAAGGCCATGTCTTCAAGGGATTCTCGGAATTGAAACGTCTTGACCATAGGTTTGCAATCTACCAGAGCGCTTCACGTCGATCCACCATCGGCCCGAGCCTGGAAAATATGTGCCACTGAGTAGCGTAGTATGGGACCTAGCCTGCACCGCCATCGACTGGACCCCGGCCCCCCTGGAGACCTGCCCCATGTTGACCCCAGAAGCCGCCTGGAACAGAATTTCGGCTGAAATCGAACCCTTGCCCGTCCGCGATACCCCCCGCCAAGAGGCGGTTGGCCATTGCCTGGCGCGGGACTTGGTCGCCACCGTCGACATGCCACCGGCCGATGTCTCGGCGATGGACGGGTATGCCCTGCATGGGGAGGTGGCGACGGGCAGTCTCTTACCGGTCGCGATGACCGTAGCGGCGGGGAAACCAAGCCCTGCCACGTTGCGGCCGGGGCAAGCCGCCAAGATCATGACCGGCGCCGTGGTGCCGGAAGGCGCCGACCGTGTCATAGCCATCGAGCGAACCGACGGCGGGGTGCAGCGGGTACAATTAGATGGCCCGGCCCCCGAAGGGCAACATATCCGGCGGGCCGGTGAAGTGGTAAAAACGGGGCAACCGCTGCTCAACAGCGGCACGGCTTTGACCCCGGGGGCCATTTCCCTGCTGGCCTCCCATGGTTACGCCTCGGTCCCCACCCACCGTCTGCCCCGGGTCGCCGTCCTGGCCACCGGCGACGAAGTCGTGCCACCGGAGTCGGAGCCCTTGGCCGGTCAGCTACGCAACTCCAATGGCCCTTTCCTGCTCGCCGCCGGTCGCACCCTGGGGCTCGACTTTCATTCCCTGGGCATCGCCCCGGATAGCGTGACCGGCCTACGTCACAAGGTGAGCGAAGGTCTACAGCATGACCTGACCCTACTCTGCGGTGGTGTCTCCATGGGGGATTTCGATTTCGGCGAGCAAGTCCTGGCCGAGCTTGGCTGCGACATCCTCTTCGACAAAGTCGCCCTGCAACCGGGCAAACCCCTGGTCGCCGCCCGGCATCGTGATAGCGGGCACTGGGTCTTGGGGTTGCCGGGTAATCCGGCCTCGGTGATGGTGACGTTCTGGCTCTTCGCCCGTCCCCTGTTGCGCCGCCTGCAGGGGCGGCGCGACAGCTTCTGGCAAGGCGCTCTGACAGCTCGCCTCGATGCCCCGTTACCCGTCGGTAAGGACCGTGACCGTTTCCTCGCCGCCGAGGTGCGGGCCGTCGACGGGGCCTTGAGCGTCACACCCCAACCTCCTCGGGGATCCCATGACGTGGTGTCCTACTCCCAGGGCAGCGCCCTGGTACGCATCCGACCCCACGCCGACGCCAGCAAGATCGGAGATCCATGCGAGATCCTTCCCCTGGCGGACTGGTGGCTACCCGAGGGTCCCCGCGGACCGTCGTGAAGCGAGACGGCGGGCAGCCGCGTGGCGCTTGTCCCGGGACAGTCGCCGATCGGCGCGAGAGACTTCCGAGTGTTTCCAAGGCACAGTCTTTCCCGGGCACGGGAATTCCAGGGCTCGGTATTTCGAGGGGCGCGGTATTTCGAGGGCGCGGTATTTCGAAAGCAAAAAAAGAGCCTGCCCCACCTTGCGGCACGACAGGCATCCGGAGACTCAGCGTCTCAAGCTTTCCAATCCGAGGGGCTAGGCCCGTCTGAGGAGGAGATCTTGGACGTCGGGAGGGAACCCGTTGATCCATCGGCTTCGGCTCGGGCAGGTCAGGGAGTCCTGCGCTAGCCATGGAAGCTCAGATCAGCACCTCAGCTCGGTTTGGGACGCTTGCGCTAGTTTTCTACTTTAGCAATCTGCGTACCAACCGTGGCAAAACACGTTTGGCGAAGGCCGATCGCTAGAAACCCTTGAGGCAAGCGCTCCAAGCCCTTGGCATGGAAGTTGAGCCGAGAGAATGAGTATAGACAATTTCTCAAAGGTGATAAAGAACTTTCTCAGCCTTGAGAATCAATTTTCCGATTCGGCACGGCGAAAACAGAGTTTTATACTCTTCCGCCCATAATTTTCTGATGATCAGAACCGGTCGATGTCGCAGGCGAGGCGGAATCCGTAATCGCTGTATTGAAAGTGCGGAGGAATTGACGAACGGGCCGCACAGCGGCTGACCTTGATCTTGTGCCGCCATGCACCGCCCCGGGAGGCCCGCCGACGGCCCTCATCGGGCCCCCTTGGGTTGTCCGCTGGCGACGAAGCGTAGTAGTCGGCGTCATACCAATCGAGGCACCACTCGTGGACATTTTCGCCTAGACCCAGGAACCCCAGGGGATGCAGCGAAGGATAAAGATCCACCGGCTCGGGGCCCTGCAACCAGCGTCGTTTGTAATCGGGTAGCGTTTCCGGTGCTGCGTCGCCCCACGGATAAAGGACCTCACGCCCCGCCTTGGCGGCGTACTCCCACTCCGCCTCACTGGGCAGCCGGACCGGTAGGCCCCAGCGCTCTCCGACCCATCGGCAATAGAGGACGGCGTCGTCCCAGGACGGTCCCACCGCCGGCCTGCGGGGGTGGCTCAGCTCCTCGTCCTGCCAAAAGGAAGGTGCCGGATGCCCGGTGTCATCGAGAAAGGCCTGATAGTCCTGACGGACCACTTGACTGCGGGCGAGACGAAAGGCATCGACACGGACGTGATGGCGTGGATTCTCATTGCTGCGGGGGCCACCCCCCATCCAGAATCCACCGCCCGGTAAGTCGATCCAGTCCATGCCGAACGAGCCGTCCCGGCTATTGCCGGTTCAACCCCTTGTCGTAGGGCATGATCTCGATGCGGTAGTCCTCGGGGATCTGCTGATCCGCCGGACGGTAGCGGTTGATGTAACCGATCACCGTCGGCGACTTGGTACCCATGCCCCGCTCATGGGCTAGAAAGTCGTCTTTGTACCAGTCGTAGATCTTCGACAGGTGGACGGTGCGCGACGCGGTGTCGGCGCGAACATGCATGGGTGAGGTCGCAAACTCTGTGATGGCGGCGTCGAGCTGGGCTTCGAGGGCCTCTCCGGTGAAAGCCTGCTGCGGCAACCTCGGGCAGCTGATGGAGGCGCAGACCAACGCCGCATGGATGCGCGGATCCTCGAACTGCTCACGGATCAGCTTGTCTTCCAGGTGCTTCAAGCTCATTTTCTTGCCGTCGATGACGTATTTGCTGCCAACAAAGAAGGAGTAACCGGACCATAGGCTGCCCCAAACACTCTTTTGCTCGCCCCCACCATCGAGAACGCCTACGAAGGTATTGGCGTTGTAGGCGTTCAAGTAGTAGGCGAGACGATCGGCGCTGCTCGGGAAACGTTGCGGATCGGACATGGGCCCAGTCTCGCTCAGGGCGTTGACATAGCGTTCCAAGAGCTGCGGCTCTTTCTTCAGCTCGGTGTAACTGACCATGCCCCGTTCATCGACATGCTCGCTCAGCACCGTCGTCCAGTCATCATGGGAAAAACGGCTCACGGTATCGTCTCCTAGGACACTTCCCGCCATCCAACCCAGAGCGATACAGGCCATTGAGGCGACTGCGGTCATGGGCACGGCCCGGCGCATGGGCAAGGTCGACCGCAGGGTTTCTGCGGACAGACAACGATCAGCATTGCGGTAGATCATACGAAAGTGCACTCCATTTTCTAGGGTTAGGGTCGCACTTTACCTACGCAGCGTCCGGCGGGGCGGTTTTCCGTCCCGCCCCTAGCCACCGACCACGTCTCAGGCGCGGCGCAATCGACCGATGGCCAAGAAAGCCAAGCCAAAGGCCAACAGCCACATGCCCCAGCGGCCCAAGGCGGGGATTTCCAGCGGCGACGCCGCCCCCTCGACCAAGGTCACCGCCAACTGGTTGGACGCCACCTCGATCTCCACCGGGCCCCCCTGGGGTGTTTCCGTCCAGCCCTTGGTCACCGCCAGGGCGCGAAAGGCTCGGCGATAGAGCACCCGGGCCTCGACATCCACCACCTCACCGGCGACCGTCCCAGGTGGCAGGGCGAAGCTCACCTCGGTGATGTCGACGCCACCGGAGGGGATGCCGGAATCTTCGTAAACCCCCTCCGCATCGATGAACAGCACCGGCCGTACCACTTCCCCTTGACCGTTGATACGGCCTTCCAGAACCTTGGCGTAACCCTTGCCCGGGAACCCGGCGTAGTCCCCATCCTGCTGTCCCGGCACATCGTCGGAACCCCAAAACGGAATCTGCGGGCCCTCGACTTGCGCCAAGGGTTGCCCGTCGAGACTCGCTTCGATGACCAACATGGCGTTACGAATCGACACTCCGGTGGGAAAGTTGTGGCCGCCGCCGTGGTTGCTGACCTCGGCGCGCACCCGCACCAAACCCATCGCATCGTCTGCCGAGGTGGTCAAGTCGATGGCTTCGGCCAGGGTGGTCGGTGTCGAGCCGATGAATTCATGGCTGTTCAGCTGCGCGGCGACCCGTTCGTCGGGACCACCCACTTTGCAGAAGACGCCGTTCTCTTGCGGCGTCGGCATGTGACAGTCCTGACAGCTGCGGAAATTCTCGCCGGGGATGGCATAAGGGGACTCCGTCCACTCGACGTACGTATCTTGACCCGGGGCGCCGGTGAAGGGATTCTGATACTGGTGACAGCTGGCGCAGATGCGCGATTCACGGAAGAACGGCGCATAGGAAGCGTTCATACCGGTGAACGGAACATCGTCCAGGGGACCCCAGGCATATTGGCTCGTGGCGCCGGGACCGTCCGGAAAGCGATAGGTCGAATTGCCCAAATGATGCAGGGCATTGACGTCACCATCGGAGGAATCGATCTGGTGGCAGGCCACACAGTTGACCCCTTCCAGGGCGCCGCTCACCACCACTTCGTCGAGGAAGACATTGCCGGGATCGAAGGCATCCGCCATCGGTGTGTGGCAGGTGGCGCAGAAGCCGGTGTCATCGGCGTCGTGGGTATCGCGGAAGACGTAGCCGTTGCCACCACCGGGCGTCCCGGTACCGCTGAAGAGGTCGAGGACCCAGGTATCCTGTCCAGCGAAGGAGTGATTGCTGGTCTGCCATTGGTCGCGCTGGGTGGTGTGGCAATTACCGCAGAAATTCGCCGACGGGATGTTGCTCTCGTAGTTGGGATCCTCGACCGTCGGCAGCTCCACCAGGCGGATCTGCACATCGGTGACATCATCCGTCGGTACAAAGGTGCCACGGATGATGTAGTTGCTGGCCGCCGACCGGTCGTAGGTGAGCGCCGCGCTGACGTTGAAGGGGCCGGCGCCGGACACCGGCAAGACAAACGAGCCGTCAGCACCGCTGATGACAGAGGTGTCCGGATCACCCTCGACCCGTACGATGGCTCCGGCAATGGGGGTGCCGGGGTCGCCGCTACCTTCCACCAGGACCCGGCCGGAGATATCCGCCTGGGCAGGGATGGCGAGCAGCAGCGAGGCCAGCAGGCCGGCGACCAGTAGGCAGCGAGCGAGACCGGCGGAACGGCTCGGGAACACGGAGCCGGCACTGTGCGGCTCCAACTCGGGACGAAAGGGGAAAGCATCAACCCAGCTCATGTTGAAAATCCTCTTGCAGAACATCTGGGGTGGGCGGAATCCGCTCAGCGATCTCTGGAGACATCTACTGCTGCGACATCTAGCGGCAGACCTGAAGCGTACCGTAAATAAGGGGCCTCAATGTATCACCACAGGGCTGGCGACGCACCCGGGAGGCCGGCAGCAGGCAGATGAGCCACATCAGGCGACCACCGACGGACCAAACGATTATGGTATCGTAGGATATCTCAGGGGCCCAGAATCACCACCTTCAGGCCACTTCGAAAGACCATCCGCAGAATCTCACCATGACCCACCCTCGAGTCTTACGAAACCGGGTCGCCACAGGAACAGCCAAAGACCGGGGGACCTCCTCCGGCCTACGCCAGAGCTCATCGGGCTCGCACCACCGACGGAGACACCATGCGCCCATTCCTTTCCCGTTCTAGCCTCGGCCTGGCATTCTGCGGCCTGCTACTCTCACTGCCACAGGTCAGCTACGGCGCCCTATTTGTCCGCGTCGCCGACGACGATCTCGCCGATCAAGCCGCCCTGATCGTCGAAGCCAAGGTCTTGGCCAGTGACAACAAAGCGGCCATCGACCGTCCCGCCACCGATTACTTGATCAACGTCGAGCGACTCGTCGCCGGTCAGCTGCCAGGCTCTTCCCTGGTGGTGCGGGTGCCCGGCGGTATTGGCGCCGATGGCATGGAGCTGCACCTCTACGGCGCCCCCCGTCTGCCATTGGACGACAACGTCTTACTTTTCCTCACTCCGCGCCCCGACGGCACCTACGCCGTGCTGCACTTCATGCAGGGTTTCTTCCGCATTTCCGAAGTGGACGGCGAGAAAATCGCCTGGCGCAGCTTCGAGGATTCCACCGAGTTGGTGGGACAAAAAACGCTGCATCCGGAAGCGCCGCGCCACTTGGAACGCTTCAGCCAGTGGCTGATTGAGCACAAGTCCGGCAACCCACAGCCGGCCGACTATTGGCTGACCACCGACATCGGCCCCTTGGCCGACAAGTTCAATTTCATCACCAGCGGCAGCAACGGCCGGCGCTTCCGCTGGCAGGCGTTCGATGGCGGCGGCAGTGTCCGCTGGAGCGCCCACCAAGGAGGGCAAGCCGGCTTGACGGGGGGCGGCTTTGCCGAATTCCAGATCGCCCTGGCCGCCTGGACCAACGAGTCGTCAACGCCGGTGCGCTACTTCTACGGCGGCCAAACCTCCGCCTCCGCCGGTCTCCAAAGCTTCGACAGCATCAACGCCATTCTCTTCGGCGATCCCAATGGCAATTTCGACACCCCCTTCCGGTGCCCGGGGGGCGGCACGCTGGCCGCCGGCGGCCCCTGGTCCGACCTCTCCCCGACCACCTTCAACGGCGTCGTCTACAACATCATCGCCGGCGGCGACATCGTCACCAACAAAGGCATCGAGTGCGCCATCGGACGCACCGGCTATGCCGAAGAGGTGTTCGCCCACGAGCTCGGCCACACCTTGGGTTTAGGCCATTCCTGCGGCGACCAGGAATCGGGAGGCTGTAGCCCCGGCAGCGTCACCGATGAAGCCCTGATGCGGGCCAACGCCCACGCCGACTTTCGCGGCGCCAGCCTCAACAGCGATGATCGGGCCGGGCTGCGGGTGCTCTATGAGCTCACCGCCCCCTCGACCCCGTCCCGACCCAACAACCTGCAGGCCAACCCCACCGGCCCCGGAAGTGTCGTGCTGACCTGGGCCGATGCGTCCAACAACGAAACGTCCTTCGAGATCGACCGCAAGATCGACGACGCGGACTTCGAGCCCATCGTACAGCTGCCGGCCAATACCGAGATCTACACCGATCTCGGGGCCAGCTCGGGTCGGGTCCACACCTATCGCGTGCGCTCCCGCAACGCCGCCGGTCCCTCTCTGTGGTCCAACACCAACCTAGCGGTGCCTCCCGGTGAATTTGCCCCCAGCGACTTGCTAGCCCGCACTCGCTCCACCGATACCATCGACCTCACCTGGGTGGACAACGGGTTCACCGAATTCGGCCAGCAGGTCGAGATCTCGACCGACGCCGGTCTGACCTTCGAGGTCTTGGCCCAGCTTCCCGCCGACTCCACCGGCTACACGGCCAGCGACCTGGAATTGGGAACCGACTACACGTTCCAGGTCAAAAATACCGGCGGTATCGGGGACTCGTCCTACTCCAACTTGGCCAACGCCACCACCTTCCTACAAGAAGCGGCCCTATGCGTCCAGAGCGCCAATCACTTCTGCCTCGGTGAGCAACGGTTCCGCGTCGAGGTGGAATATCGCGACTTCGACGATAACACCGGATTGGCGACCCGCGTCGACTTGGGCTCCATCGCCCCGGCGGATTCCGGCCTCTACTATTTCTTCAACGAGGACAACTGGGAATTTTTGGTCAAAGTGCTCGACGGTTGTGGGGTGACCGACCGCTTCTGGGTCTTCGCCGCCGCCACCACCAACATCGAGTACACCCTGCGGGTCACCGACGCCTGGAGCGGCTTGACGCAGGAATACTTCAATCCCCTCGGCACCTCCGCCGCCGCCATCACCGATACCGAAGCCATCGCCTCGTGTGGCGCCGCGCCACCGGAGCTGGGGGATGATGCCCTCCTGGGCCCTGGCTTCGAAGGAGTTGACGCCAAGGTCGCCCTGGCCGAATCGGTGGACGCCTTCTACCAACAGTGGCAGCAGCGCTTGGACTCCGACATGGGGACCAAGGCCGCCGGTGACCGTGTCGCCGGTGACAAGACCGGCCCCTGCCTCCCCAGCGCCACCAACCATTGCTTGAGCAACGGTCGCTTCCATGTGGAGGTGGAGTGGCGGGACTTCGTCGACGACGGCGGTTTGGCCCAGACCGTGCCCTTGGAGTCCGAGGATTCTGGACTTTTCTACTTCTTCAACGCCGACAACTGGGAGATGTTGGTCAAGGTGATCGACGGCTGCACCTTCAATGATCGCTACTGGGTGTTCTCCGCCGCCACCACCAACATCGAATACACCCTGCGGGTCACCGACACGCAGAGCGGCACCGTCCGGGAGTTCACCAACCCCTTGGGGACCTCCGCCGATGCCTTGACCAATACCTCGGCCTTCGCCACCTGTCCGTAGGGGCGGAGGTTCCCGCCAGGTCGATGGCCTGGCGGGGCCAGCCTCCCTAGCCCTCCTCCACCCGATACCTCGACCCCTCCGGGTGCTTCGACACCATCACCCGCCAGGGCAAGCGCTCGGTGAGCTCCGGCAGGTGGGTGATGATGCCCACCATGCGGCCACCGTGGGGTAGGGCTTCGATGGCCCCGGCGACGGTTTCGAGGGTCTCCGGATCGAGGGTGCCGAAACCTTCGTCGATGAACAGGCTCTCGACGGTGATGGCGCCGGCTTCCCGCTGCACTTGCTCGCAGAGCTCGAGGGCCAGGGCCAGGGAGGCGAGGAAGGTCTCACCGCCGCTCAAGGTATCGGCGCTGCGGCGCTGGCTGGCGTTGTCGTGGTCGACGACGACAAAGGTGCCCTCTTCGAAGGCCAGCTCGTAGCGCTGCTGGCTGAGGATCAACAGCCGTTGGGTGGCGCCACGCACCAAGTCATCAAAGACTTTTTCCAGCAGGAAAGCTTGGAACCTTTGCCCGGCCAGCTCCCGCTGGAGCTCTTGGTAGGCCCGCAGATCCCGACGCACGTCCACCAGCTCACTGGACAGCTCACCGCGACGGCGGTGCCGCCGCTCAACGTCAGCCAAGCTCACTCCGAGCCGCGCCAAGGCGTCCCGTCCCTGGCGCTCGACCTCCTCTAAGCGTTCCACCTCCGACTCCTGGGACGCCAGCTCCCGGGCCGACATCGGAGTGCCGCCGAGGCTGTCCTGGAGCTCCTTCAAACGCTGATCGAGACTTTCGACCTCCCGCTCATAGCGCCGCTGATCGGTCTCCAGCTCCGCCCGGGTGGTTTCGTCCACCACGGCGTCTCGGACCGCCTCCGGGGATTGAAATCCCGCTTCGTCGAGGCTCCGTTGCACTTCGGTTTGCAGGGCTTCGAGCTGCGCCTCGGCTTGCTGTGAGGCTTCTTCTGTTTGTCGATGCTGCTGCTCAGCGGCGGCCAACTCGACGGCCGAACGCCGCTCGGTGTCGGCAGCCGATCTCTGAGCTCTCTGCAAGGCAGCGAGGCGCGCCTCCACCTGACGTCGGAGCTCTTCGGGATCCTCTTCCGAGCTGACCTCGGGGAAACGCTCCTGCATGGCCTCCAACTGCCGCTGCGCCGCCTGCAGGCGACGATCCAGCTCTTTCAGCAACTCCCGTAAAACCTGGGCTTCGTCGTCGAGCCGTTCCCGTTGTCTATCCACTTCCTGCAACCGATGCTGCTGACGATGCACCTGCTCGTTGATTTCGCGGAAACGTTGGCGGCGCTCGGCCATGCCCTCCGCCGCTTGCAGCACCCGTTCCTCGATGGTGGCTTTCGGGTCGCCCTCCAGGTCATCCGCCAGGGCGATTTGAAGGTCCGCCGCCAGGCGGCCCACCTCTTCGGCCATGGCCGAGGCTCGAGCCGTGGATCGTCGCCGGCTCTCCCGACGCTCGACGGCCGCCGCATCCATCTCGGCCAAACGCCGCTCGGCGACGGCCAACCGGCCGGTCGCCGCCTCAAGCTCCTGCGCCGTCGCATCACATCGGGCCCGCAACGGGGTCAAGCTGTGGTGCGCTTCCGCCGACGGTTGCGGTAATTCGACGATCGACTGCTCGCACACCGGGCAAGGGGCGCCGGGCTCGAGCCCATGCCGCAGGATGCTCGCTTGATGCGCCTGCTCGGCGTGTTGCAACGCAGCCTGCGCCGCCTGATGCCCCCCTTGGCAGCGTAGCTGAGTCGCCTGCGCCGCCTCGACGGCTTGGGCCGCTGCCGCCTGCGAGGCGGTGACTTCATCGAGGGCAAGGCGCGCCGTCTCTTCCTGGGCTGCCAGCTTCGTCATCTCCTGGCGTAGGTGCTGCAGGCGAAGCGCCGTGTCGCGGACCGCATCGAGCCGCTGCTCGAGCTCGGCGTCGTAGCCCAGCTCCTGCAATTCTTCTTGGCTGCCGGCCAGATCATCGGCAGCGGTCTGTCGACGCCCCGCCGCGGCTTCTCCCTGATGCTCCAGGGCTTGCAACTTGGCCCACTTGGCGATGTGCTGCGCTGCCAAGGTTTCGAGATCGTGCAGCACTTTTTGCCGCGGCTCGATCCACTCCAACCAGCGATCCAGTCGTTGCCCCTCCGCCTGGAGCGCCGCCATCTCCTCCCCCCGGGCCTCACTCTCCGCCATGCCTTCCCTGGCTTGCCGATGGGCCCCTCGGGCAGCCCGCCAGGCGATTTCAGCCGACTCCGCCGCCTGCAGCAATTGTTGACGGCGCTCCGTCTCGTCGCGCCAGCGGTCGAGCAAGGGCACCAAGGGCAGAGCTCGCTGCGCCTCCTGCAACCGCCGGGCCGCCGCTTGACGACTCGGCATCTGCGTCTCCAACTCCCGACGACGGCTCGACTTGACCTCCAGCTCGTCGCTCTGGCGCCGCCGCTGGCGGGCCGATTCCAAACCTTGACGGGCCACCACCAGGGCCGCGGCATCCTCCTCCAGACGTTCTCGGACAATGGTCATCTGCTGCCGAAGCTCGTCTAATCGTTCGGCGGTGGCGGCGGCATAGTCCTCCGTGAAGCGTCGCTCCACTTCTTCCAGGCGCGCTTCGAGACGTTGGCCTCGACGGCGCGCCATGGCCCGCATGTCTTCGTAGATATCGAGCCGCAACAGCTTGCGCAGGATCTCCCGTTGCTTGCTGGCCGGACTCTTGAGGAAGGCGGCGAAGTCGCCCTGGGGAAGGATGACGGCACGCACAAAGGTGTCGTAGTCGAGGCCCAAAAGCGCCTGCACTTGGCGATCCGTCTGGCGCACGCCGTCGCTCAGGGAGCTGTACATGCCATCCACTCGCTCTTCCAGCTGGGCGCTGGTGGAGCGCCCCCGATGCAGAGCGCGAAAGACCCGGAATTCCCGCTCCGCCAGACGGAAATCGAGGCTGACGGCGGCCCGTGAGGCGCCGAGGGAGATGAGCTCGGACAGCCCTTGCCGCAGCCGTGGCACCTTGCCGAAGAGGGCAAAGATCATGGCGTCCAAGAGGCTCGATTTGCCGGACCCGGTGGGACCGGAAATGGCGAAGAGATCGAGACCCTCCAAATCGAGGGGCTCCTGGCGTTCCTTGAAACAGGTGAAACCTTCCAAGGTCAGGCGCAAGGGACGCATTAGAGGCCGCCGCTCTTGGTGTAGAGCTGCTGGAAGAGCTCGATCAGATGATCGTCCGGCGAACGACCATGTCGGCGTCGATAGAAGGCGGAGAAGATATCTGAGGCCGAAGCGCCGGCCGCCATGAGCGCCGCCGAGGCGGTGTCGTCCTGCCCCGAGGGCTCGGCCTCCGGTAGCTGCAATCGCACCACCACCGCATTGGGCAATAACCGACGCACGCGGCTCGCCACCTCGGGATCGGGGCTGTCGAGGGGAATGGTCAGACGCAACCATCCAGCGGTCGCCAAGGTATCGGCCTGCGCTTCGATCTGTTGCAAAGTGGCCAGGTGATCGATCAGCGGTGTCGCCCCTTGGTAGGGAACCGTCTCGACCCGCGCCGCGCCGCCGGGCTCCACTTCGACGACGACAAAGCTCTTGGTTTCCTCGGCTTCGCCAAAATCGAGCTGTAGAGCCGAGCCGGCGTAGTACGCCTCGGTGGCCACGGCGTCGAGCCGCTGGGGCCTATGGACATGCCCCATGGCGACATATTGGGCGCTGCTGGGCAAGGTCGCCGGTGCCAGTGCCCAATCCTCCCCCACATGGACCCGGCGCTCGGAATTGGACAGGGCGCAGCCGCCGACGAAGGCATGGGCAGTGAGCAGGTTGACCGTATCGGGACGGAAAGTGGTGGCCAACTGGGCGATGAGCAGCCCCATGCGATCGGGGTAGGACTTGCTGCGCGCAAGGTCCTCGTCGTCGAAGCGCTCCAGGGCGCTCACCAGTTGGCGTGGACCGGCGAAGGGTATCGCCGCAATCGTCGCCCGCTGCCCGTTCTTGGCCAGGAGATCCAGCACGCCGCCGCGGGCGGAAGCGCCGGGCCGGGACGCTCCCGGCCGGGCCGCGCCAGGCCGGGCCACTCCCGGCCGGGCCGCGCCAGGCCGGGCCACCACATGGCAGTCGACCAACTCGCTGAGCAGACCCCAGGCTGCCAGGCGAGCCGGGCTGTCGTGGTTGCCGGCGATCACCAGGCTGGGGACCCCGGCCTGTCCCACCGCCTTGAAAAATCGAAATACTAGACTTTCCGCCTCCGCCGAAGGCGAGGGCGTGTCGAAGACGTCACCGCTGTGGATCAGCAGATCGATGTCGTGACGGCGCACGAAGTCCGTCAGGTGATCGAGCACCCGCCCGAGCTCGTCGAGGCGTTTCTTGCCTTTCCACACCTTGCCGGCGTGCCAATCGCTGGTGTGAAGAATGCGCATTCAGGTAGATGGAGTGGATCTGTAGCCCGGCGGCTGGGCCGGGTTTCTCTTTACCGCAACCGACGATCACTGACCGGAGAAAGGGTCCGGCGTCACATTCTTTGGCGGTGGTTTGCTGGACTGCGTTGCCTTGGGCGGACCGGCGTCGGCCTTGGGTCGGCCTTTCCAACGGGCCACCAGAATGGTGAGCAAACCGAGCAGGATCTCATCGATCAAGAAAATCGGGTCTGGGACCACTAGGTCGAGGACAAACAGCGCGGTCAGCAGCATCACCAAATGCGACGACTTGAGGGTCGCCGTGAAGCGCTCTAGGAAACCAGCGACGCCGCTCTTAGTGGGTTCTTTCATGGGCCGTCCTGTAGTGCTATTGAAGGTGGCGGAAGACGCACGTCTGCCGTCTATTCTACGCCCAAGGGGCGGCCCCTATTCATTTTTTCGGCACTCCGTCCGTGCTCGCTCGAAGGGGGGCCCGCCAAGGGCCTCCCGCGGGCACCGATTTCGTAAAGCGGGACGGGAACTAGCTTGTGTCCATCCAGAAATAGCTCAAGGAGGGCGGAGGCCCCATTGGGCTCGGCCGGGGCTCCGAGCTCGCCGGGCCCTTAGAGGGCACCATAAACTGTTGCTGCTCAAGCCTTTACCGGTTATACAATGCTGTACAAGCTCAAACACGCTCGCCCCTTGGCGGGCCCCCCTTGCTCGCTCCAAGGGGCCTCCGTTGGCACCGATTCTGGTAAATCTGTACGGGAACTAGCTTGGAATCTCGATACCCAGCGACTTGATGCGACGGTACAGGGTCGGACGGCTCATCTGGAGCTTTTCGGCGGCGCAGGACGTATCCCCCGAGCAACTCTCCAAGGCGGCGATGATTTCATCCCGTTCCACCGCTTCGAGGATCGCCGATAGGGATTCCCCATCCTGCTTCTCCTCACCGCGAATGCCCGGGCTCAGACGCTCCGTATCGAGCAACTCGCGATCCTCCAGGAACAAGACAGCCCGAGAGATCTCGTTCTTCAACTGACGAATGTTGCCCGGCCAGCGATAGCGCCGCATGGCCCGCACGGCGGCGCGGGAAATGCCACGCACCCGAATGTTGTAGCGCTGCGCTTCCCTGGCCAAGAAGAAGGCCGAGAGGTTGGAGATGTCGGCCCGCCGTTGCCGCAGGGGCGGCAGCTCCACTTCCCAGGTGGCGATGCGATGGTAGAGATCGCCACGGAAAGTGCCGTCCTTGAGCATCTTGTGGATCGGCCGATTGGTGGCAGCCACCACCCTGGCCCTTGCCGGTCGCGGCGTGTGGCCGCCGATGCGGAAGACTTCCTTCTCCTGCAAGACGCGCAGAATCTTGGCCTGGGTCTCGAGGGCCATGTCGCCGATCTCGTCGAGGAAGATGGTCCCCTTGTTGGCCGCCTCGAACTTGCCGGGACGCGCTTCGACGCCAGTGGCCACCCCCCGTTCAACCCCGAAAAGCTCCGCTTCCAAGAGATCGCGAGGCAAGGAGGCACAGTTGATCGTCACCAGGGGTTGGTTGGCCCGCGGCGACGCTTTGTGGATGAAGCTGGCCAAGACCTCCTTACCGGTCCCCGACTCGCCGCAAATCAGCACTCCGACATCGCCCCGCGACACCCGCTCCGCTTGATCGTAGATTCTCTGCACCTCAGGGTCCACCGACGGCGGTTGCGGCTTCAGGTGGCCGACTTCCGCCGATTCCGGCAACGCCCTGTGGACGGCGGTCCGTTGCTCGGCAATGGTCAGCATGAGCGAGGCCGACTCGACGATGGGCCGATAGTGCTCCCCACTGCCCGGACGGTTGAAACGGGCCCTGACTTGGCAATTGGGGGAGGTCACCTCGACCCACGGCAGGTCCGCGCCCCCGGTGTCCGGACGCTCGGCGGAGAACAGCACACCGCCGGCGGGGTCTTCCATCTCGATGATCTCAACGGTGTTGACCGGCATCGATTCAAAGAGGGCATGACCGACGCTCTGGGCCAATTGCTGGCGGGTGGTCTCGGCGGTCAACCGATGGAGGATGCGGGGCAGGTGATCGAGGGCGAAGCGATCGAGGGGTGAGAACGACTCAGTCATGTCGGCGATGTCGGCGGCGATCACACTACGGGGCTCGTAATTGCCCCGCGGTACCATGATGCCGACCTCGAGGTCGTCGTCGGAGACTTCCTCCAACAGCACCACGACCCTGCCGATGACAAAAATCTCACCGACCTCAACGGCCACCCTCTCGATACGGCGAGAATGCACCAGGGTGCCATTGGTGGAGCCCAAATCCTCCAGCTGGACCCCCTCCTCGGTCACCGTCAGCACGGCGTGTCGCCGCGACACCGTGGGTGTAGGTATGCACACTTCGTTGGCCGGTTCCGAGCCGATGACGTTCGGCCCCCGGCTCAGAGTCGCACGAATCGTCTGGTCATCAAATTTTGCGACGATACGATAAGCCATCGCGACATTCCTTCCCACAAGGACGCCGCAACCCGCGACGCCAACGCGTTAGCCAAATCGCCGCAGCCTGCCTTGCACCACGGCCACGATCGACGGTCGCCGTCGCGTTGGGCCCTGGGATCTGGCTAGGACTGCCGAGAAACAACGCCGATGTCGACATCGGCGATCACTTTCATAATCGCCTTACTTTCTCACATTTGAAACGCAATTTCACACTCATTTCTCAGACATGAGAACCAAGTCTTCATTATTGTTGGGCATTAGTTTTGGCCAGTGAGCTGCCATAGAATGCACCCATGGCCAATTCACCCACCGAGATCGAGCACCCCAGCCGCATCCGCCCCGGCGAGCACGCCGTCTATGGGGCCGAACGCATGGGCAAATCCACCCTTTTCCAGTCATCTCGCATGCTGGTGGGCCTGAATGCCTTCGAGCCCGGCCAGGAGCACCGGCTGCACGCCCATGAAGGCATGGACAAGGTCTATCAAGTGATCAGTGGCCGCGGTGTCTTCCTATTGCAGGATGACAACCTCGAGATGGGCGCCGGGGATTTGATGGTGGCTCCCGAAGGGGTGCCCCACGGCATTCGCAACACAGGGGAGGAGCGCCTCCTCGTGCTGGCCATTTTGGCACCGGCGCCGGCCGCCAAATAGAGAGGCCGATCAGGACCGATCAGGCGATGTCGTCAGGGATCGGCAAGCTCGGCAGGCACCGCCGGCCCAGGGATTGCCAAACAGGGTCCGGGGCGCTCGCTGTTGCAGATCCTGCCCTCCACCCGGGGTGCGATGCCCGGTTTGCGGGTCGCCTGCAAGTGCTCCACCACCAACGCCTTCAGCTCGGGAGGATGGTCGTCGGGGATCACCATGTCGGGGTGCAACATGGTGTAACCGTCCTGGCCGCGACTCGGCGTGACCAGATAGTTACCGGTGACCAGGATGAGCTCGTCCTCAGGGCGAATCGGCCGAGGTCCCTCGGCGGTCAAGAGGGTCAGGCGATCGGCCCGCTGGGCCTCGGCATCATGGCGGAAAGCAAATCCCGCCACCTGCAACCATTTACCTTCGCCGGTCCAATTCCCCACCGAGTGGTCGAGGGCCTGCTGCAGGATCTCTCCGGTGATACGAACCCGACGCAAGAAACTACTGAATTGGAAGGTTTCTTCGATGTGTCGACGGGTTATGTCGGTCGCGGCGGGAATGTCTTGGTTGAGACGCAGGCTTCCCGAGTTGATGAACGCGATGTCCGCCCCTTCCTCGGCAAAGGCCGCCAGTGCCCGGTCCGCCACCCAGTTGCCGAGGTTGGTCTCAAATCGCCTGATGTCCAGCTCTTCACCGGACAAACGCACCAACGTATGGCCGAAGACATCGTCGAGACATCCCGGGGTCAGCTGCAGCTTCTCGGAGCAGAACTCTTGATCGTGCTGCCGTGTCCACCGCGCCACCACTTCCATGACCGCCGGGTCGACATCCGCCGTCGCATCCAGTTGACGAGCCTCGAATTCGATACGCGGCGCCCCTGACGCCCCGGGGCGAATCCGCACCACCGTCGCTGAACGGGCCTCGGCGTCCGCCTTGAGGATCCATCGCCCATGCACTTGGCGCTCTATCCGGGCATGCTCATGGCCCCCCAACACCAGATCGGGGCCATCGTCGCCCAGGGCCTGCAACAGGGCGATGTCGTCGCTCAGCGGCAGATGCGTCAAAGCGACGACCACCTCGGCTCCGGCCTCGCGGAGCTCCTTCACCAGACGCCGCGCCGTCGTCGCCGGCGGATCGAAGCTGGTGACATAGGCCGGGTGCACCATATCGGTGGAGAGACTGAACAAACCGAGACGCACGCCGCCGCTTTCGATGAGCTTCGAGTCAATGAGGTTCCAGGCCTCCACCCCCTGCTTGGAGCCCACATCCGGCTGAAAATTGATGTTGCTCGCCAACCAGAAAAAGGCGGATTCTTCGATGCGGCGATCGAGCATCGCCGCATCCTCGGCGTCTTCTTGATCGAATTCATGGTTGCCGAAGGTGGCGAGCATCCGTGGGTCGAATTGGTGCCGCTCACCGTTCATCATATTGAGCACGTCGATCATCTGAGCCCCTTGGAATTGGCGACTCAACATCGACGGAAACAGCAGGTCACCGGCATGCAAGAACAACAGATCCGGGGCCTCTTCCTCGAGCTCGGCCCTGAGGGCCCGCACCCGTGCCAGACCACCCCCTTGGCCATTGTCGACACCGCCGATGCGGTACACATCGTTGATGTGCAGCAGGGTCGCTTGGCGGCCGGCGGGCTCTGCCTGCGTCCCGACGTGGCTCGCCGTCTCGGCGGTGGTCTGCGGGCGGGTTGGAGGGTGCGCCGTGCCCACCGTTTGACAAGCCGTGGTTCCGATGCCGAGGCCAAGGCCGAGTAACAAGACGAGGAAACTGTGCCTAGGTATCGACATGCATGGAACCTTTCTGGAGGTTTACCGCAGGGACCGGAGCCCGGCCGCAGTGATGGGCCTGATCAAGTGACGGGTCGGATCCAGTGACAGGTCGGATCAAGTGACGGGGCGGATTACGTAACGACCTCGCGCTTGCGGAAGCGCTCCGAATCCCAGGCTCGGGAGGTCAGCACTTGTCGCAACACCTGCACCGCATCCCACACATCGACGTGGCTGGTGTAGAGGGGCCCCAAACCAAACCGCATGATATCCGGCTCACGAAAGTCCCCCACCACGCCCCGGTCGATCAAGGCTTGCATGATCGAGTAGGCCTGGGGATGCCGAAAGCTCACTTGGCTTCCCCGCTGCCGCTCCCCCTGTGGGCAGGCGACTTCCAAGTCAGCATCCTCGCACTCTTGCTCCACCAGAGCGATCATCGCGTCGCCGAGGGAGACGCCCTTGCGCCACACCATCTCGAGATCCAACCCATCGAAGAGGTCGAGGGCGGCATCGAGGGCGGCGAGGCTGAGAATGGGCGGGGTGCCGCACCGGAAGCGCCCGATACCGGAGGCCGGTCGGTAGGTCGGCTCGAAGGCAAATGGGGAACGGTGCCCTAACCAACCGGTCAACGGCGAGCGGGCCCGGTGCTGCCAGCGGCGGGCAACATAGAGGAAGGCCGGCGCCCCGGGTCCGCCGTTGAGAAATTTGTAGCCACATCCGACCGCCAGATCCACGTAGCAGCCGTTGAGGTCGACGGGCAGGGCACCGGTGCTGTGGGACAGGTCCCAAAGCACCAAGGCTCCCCGCTCGTGGGCCGCCCGGGTCATGGCGGCCATGTCGTGGAGCTGGCCCGAACGGTAGTCGACATGGGTCAGCACCAGGACCGCCACGTCTTCGTCCAAGGCCAGGGTCAGCTTGGACCGCTCCACCGTCCGCATACGGAGATCTTTGCGCAGCCCGGCCAATCCCTGTGCCATGTACAAGTCGGTCGGAAATTGCCGGTCCTCCGACAGGATCACCGAACGGCCCGGCCGCAGCTCGACGGCCGCCGAGATCAGCTTGAACAAGTTGACGGAGGTGGAATCGGCGACCACCACCTCATCGCCCTCGGCACCGATGAGACGAGCGATCTTGGCGCCCACGGTTCGTGGCCAGTCGATCCAGCGGTGGACGTTCCACGACCGGACCAAGCTCTCTCCCCACTCCTGATCGATGACCCGCAACAAACGCTCGCGACTCTTTTTGGCCAACGGACCCAAGGAGTTGCCGTCGAAATAGAGCAATCCAGGCGGCAGGAGAAACTTCGCCCGGGTGCGCAGCAACGGATCGTGGCGATCCTCCTCCTCCATCAGCTCGCGGCTCAGGAGGTAGCCCGAGGCGATGGCTTCGCTGAAGCTATCGGGTTCCATACATCCGGTCGCCGGCATCGCCCAGCCCGGGGACGATATAACCGTGGTCATTGAGGTGACTGTCGAGGGTTGCCGTGTAGATCGGCACCTCGGGATGATGTCGGTGAAAATGCTCGATGCCTTCCGGGGCCGACAACAGGGCCACAAAACGCATTTTCTTGGCGCCGGCTTCCTTCAGCTTGTCGATGCCCGCCACCGCCGTATGACCGGTGGCCAACATCGGGTCGAGGACGATGAGCAAACGTTCCTCGAGCAAGCCGGGCAGTTTGGAGTAGTAGTCCACCGCCGCTAAGGTCTTGGGATCACGAAAAAATCCCAAATGCCCCACCCGTGCCGACGGCATGACCTCCAACCAACCGTTGAGGAAACCGTTACCTGCCCGCAGGATCGAAATCAGGGCTGGTTTGCGTCCGGCCAACAGCGGCGCTTGCATCGGTGCCAGCGGAGTCTCGATGGAAGATTCGGTCAGCGGGAGATCCTGCGTCACGGCATAGGCCATCAGCATGCTGATCTCCCGCAGCAGGGTGCGGAACAGGGCGACCCCCGTATGCAGCTGACGCATCAGGGTCAGCTTGTGCTGGATCAGAGGATGATCGATGACATGGACGATTCCCGACGTCATCGGGGATGGTGCACCGTCCCCAGGGGACACATCAGAGTAAGCCATGCTTCGCAGATTATCACGTCTCCGCCTCCTCCCAAGGGGCAGTTTGAGCACCGATCACAGCCCCCGACGAAGGGCGGTCGCAGCACCCGATATCCAACCGATCAGGCTTCGTAATAGTCGCTGTAAGAATCGTGGTGCTATCTTTTCCTTACACTCCCGGCAGGGCCCCTGTACCCTGCTCAACACTCCAAGAGGTCCTATTTATGTATCCGACTCCAAGTGCTCGTCGTCTTGGCTCTTCCCTAGGAGCCACCCTCAGCGCTCTGGTCCTCGGGCTTGCGGCCTACGGCCTGGCAGGTACTACGCCTGCATTTGCCGCCGGCCCCGGCTCGGTTGCGCCGACTACCCCAGTCTCCACTCCTGCGGCCGCCGCCGCGACATCGAGCAATACGCCGATGCCGTCTGATCTGACATCGACCTCGAGCTCCAACACTTCGTCCTGGGGCGGACACGGTGGTGGTAGCCATGGAAGCAGCGGCAACCACGGTGGTGGTGGCGGCAACCACGGTGGTGGTGGCGGCAACCACGGCGGTGGTGGCGGCAACCACGGCGGTGGTGGCGGTAACCACGGTGGTGGCGGACACGGCGGTGGTGGCGGACACGGCGGTGGTGGCGGTCACGGCGGTGGCGGTGGTGGCGGTGGTCACGGCGGTGGCGGTGGTCACGGCGGTGGCGGTGGTCACGGCGGTGGCGGTGGTCACGGCGGTGGAGGCGACGGCGGTGGCTGTCCTGGTGGCCATGGAGGCGGCGGCGAAGATGACGACAACTGTCCGCGTACCCCCGGCTATTGGAAAAACCACACCGATGTTTGGCCGGTCGACGGCTTGACCGTCGGCGGAATCTCCTACGACCAAGCCGATCTGCTCGCCTTCCTCAACTATGGCGGCTCCGACATGTCCATGAAGCTCGCACGCCACCTCACGGCGACGATGCTCAATCTGGCCAACGGAACGGGAACCTCGATCCAGTCCGTCGTCGACGACGCCAATGACCTCTTGCAAAACAACCCACCGGGTTGCAATCCCCGCGGCAGCGTCAAGGCCATGGCCCGAGATCTCAAGAACCTCTTGGACGATTACAACAACTTCGGCGACTGCGGCGACTCCGGCGGCGGCGACGATGATGACGACGATGACGACGATGACGACGACGACGATGACGACGATGATGACGACGACGATGACGACGATGACGACGGGACCTGCCCCCGTTCCCCGGGCTACTGGAAGAATCATCTCAGTGCCTGGCCGGTCGATAGCCTGACCCTCGGCGGCATCCCTTACGACCAAGCCGACCTGCTCATCTTCCTCCACTACGGTGGCCCCGACATGTCCATGAAGCTGGCGCGGCATCTCACCGCGGCGATGCTCAATCTGGCCAATGGCGCGGGCACCTCGGTGCAGAGCGTCGTCGACGACGCCAATGACTTCTTGGCCATCATGCCGCCGGGTAGCCAACCGAGCGGCATGGACAAGACCTTGGCCAAGGACCTCAAGAATCTGCTGGACGATTACAACAACGGCGACGACTGCGGCAGTGGCGATCCCGAGCCCCCGCCACCATGCTCCGCCGAGGCGCCCCTCGACCTCGTCTTCGTGCTCGACCTCTCCGGCAGCATGACTTCCAGCTTCCCGGCGGTCGGCAATCGCCTGGCCGCGGCCCAGACGGCGCTGCTGGCAATCAACGACCAGTTGCAAGCCCGGGGTGACGGCAGCCGGGCCGCCCTGGTGACCTTCGCAGGCTTCTGGACGGTCGAAGAAAACCTCAACCAAGCAGTGATCCTGCAGTCCGGCTTCACCTCGGATCTAGCCTCCTTGGAGCCGTTGATCTCGAGCTTCGATCCGATCGATATTCCGGCCGACGCCACGACACCCACGGCCCTCGCCCTCGAAGGCACCTTGAGCCTGTTGCTCGGCGAGTCGAACCCGACCCACAAGCGGGCCATGGTCTTGGTCACCGACGGCGTGCCCAACATCGACCTCATGGGCCGCGGTGCCCTCGAGTACGAGTTGGAGGAGATCCAAGACATCGACATCGAAGACGGCTTGGGCGGTTTCCTCAGCTGGCCGGCAGTATCACTGCTCGGCGGTTTCAACCCCGCCTACGGCACCTTTGATGGCCAAACCCTGAGCGACTCGATGCTGCAATTGGAGATCATGAAGTCCATGGTGCCCGACCTGCGCATTTTCGGTATCGCCTTGCAGGGTGACGGCATTGATCTAGGCACTTTCAATGAAGGTCTGCTGCGCTACAGCGCCGCCATCTCCGGTGGCGTCTCCTACAGCGCCAGCAACTTCAGCCAGCTCGAGATGATCCTCGACACCCTCGACCTGGACTACGATTGCAGCGGCGATCCGCCGGTCGACCCCACCGAGCCTTCGTCGATCGGCGACCGGGTGTGGCAGGACGACAACGGCGACGGTGTACAAGACCCCGGCGAAGCCGGATTGAACGGTGTCACGGTGACCCTGCTGGACGACCAAAACATGGTGCTGCTGACCACCGTCACCACCGGCGACGGCGAATACCTCTTCGCCGGTCTGCCGGCCGGGGACTTCACCGTCGTCATCGACCCTGCCACCTTGCCGGCCGGCATCGATCAGGCGACCTATGACCTCGACGGCACCGATACCTTGGATCAAGCCAGCGTCAGCTTGGCAGCCGGCCAGGACCTCGACACGGTGGACTTCGGCTATCGCGAGTTTGTGCCGCCGCCGTTGATCTGCGCCGTCGACACCTTCGACGGCCCTGAGCTCGATCCCGACTGGGCCTTCCGTTTCCTCGGCAACGCCTTCGAAGGCGGCGCCGAGATCGTCAACGGCGAGCTGTACCTCAGCGGCAACGGCACCGAGCTTTACCATGGCGACGACAACGCTGGCTTCGTCTTCAAGACGGTGTCCGGTGATTTCCGCGTCGAGACCACCATCACCGGTTTCCCGGTGGATATCGGTGGCCTGGTGCGCAAGGCCGGTATCCACGTACGGACGGCCTGGGACGATCCGCTGGCGCCACGGGTGATGGTCAATTTCATCCCCCACCTGCCCAGCCCCGAGACCACGGCGTTGCAATTCGACGCCCGCATCTCCCAAGGGGCCACGGCGGTGGAGTTGGCCAGCAACGTGCTCGATGTCCCGTTGCCGGTGACCGTCGCCGTCGAGCGCCAAGGCGCCACCTTCACCGTCTCCTACAGCACCGACGACGGTGTGACGTGGATTCAGCCGACGGGTGCCCTCGGGGGCTCGGTGGCCATCGACGCCATGGACGCGACCTATGTCGGCATGGCCACCGCCTCCTACGAGTCGACCCAGGTGATGACGGCATCCTTCGACGACTTCAACCTGTGCGGCTACGGTGGCGTGCCGGAGATCCTGCCGCCCCCCACCTCCGGCTGCGACGAAACCGAGGAATTCGACGTCATCTACCTGATGGACCTGTCCGGTAGCATGGCGTCCTACTTCCAGAACGCCGGTACCGGGACGCGCCTCGAGGCTAGCCAGATCGCCCTGTCGAGCCTCAACGATTCCCTGGCCCTGCGGGGTGACGGCAGCCGGGCTGCCCTCATCACCTTCAGCGGTTTCCTCACCCCCGAGGAAAACCTGGCCGACGGCTACATCGTGCAGTCTGGCTTGACCACCGACTTCGCCAGCCTGGAGACCTTGATCCAGAGCTTCGCGGTGGGCGATCTCCAAAACCTCGACACGACCCCGACGCCGCTGGCCTTGGAGGGTGCCCTGGAGACCCTCCTGGCGCAGGCGGATCCGACCCACACTCCGGCGGTGGTCTTGGTCACCGACGGTATCCCCAACATCGACATCCTCGGTGAAGGTGGCCCCGGGATCTATGACCTGGACGAAATCCAAGGCATCGTCCTCTACGACGGCGTGGGCGGCTTCCTGCCGGCCCTCGATGTCGCCCTGCTCGGCAACTACAACCCCGGGCTCGACAACTTCGATGGCCAGGTCATGTCCGATGCCATGGTGCAGCTCGAAGGCCTGCGCACGGCGTTCCCCAGCATCGAGATCTACGGCGTCGCCCTGCAGGGCAACGGCTCGGATCTCGGCACCTTCAACGAAGGCCTGCTCGACTACGGGGCCTACTTGACCAACGCTCTATCGTTCAGCGTCAACAACGCCGACGAGTTGGCCACCGCCATGGGGGTGCTCGAGTTGCAGCTCAGCTGCACACCTTGAGGCTAGGTTGAGCGATCGAGCCCGATCGCTGACAGCACAAAGCCCCCGCCTCGGCGGGGGCTTTTTTGTTGTGGGGCTCGAGTGAGCACTGCGGCCTACGATGCTTCTCCCCGCGGTTCGGCGGAAAGCAAACGCCCCGGCCCCGTTCGTCGACCCGAAGAGCTATTCAGATCGGGTGGCCATCGGCAAGAAGCAGCATCGTCTCCCCGTGGTATAATTCTACCCACAATTAATTCTAAAGATCTCGTCTGAGTCATCTTGTGGGCCTGGGCCTGAAGCTTCCCTTAGTGCACCTTTCCGGAAGTAGGGTGAGCTATCGAGAGCCCCGAGGCCCGCGTCCGCAAGGCTTGCGAGTGAGGCATCGTGGGGCTCTGTTGCAGCGAGCGTAACCCGCGGAGGTGGATGCATCGGGGCTCAAAATACCAGCGTCTTTTTTTGAAAAGGTGTACTTGGGGAGAGGGCCCGAGCCTCGGGAGGAGTCGTCATGCTGCGCAAACCGGTATTCTGGGTGTCTTTTGTCGCCCTCTCCATCGTCGCCTGGTGGTTCACCCTAAGCACCTTCGAGCAGGCCTACCCGGTGGTCGATCTAGAGCTGACGATGAACCGCAGCGGCGCCCTGGCCAAGGCCGAGGACCTGGCCTCCCGTCATGGTTGGGGACCACCAGGGGCGACACAGGCAGTCGCCTTCGAGCGGGACGAGACCGTGCAGGTCTTCGTCGAGCTCGAGGCCGGCGGCAAAGCCGCCTTTCAGGAGATGCTGGCGGCAGATCTCTATGCTCCCTATAGCTGGAAGGTCCGCCGATTCCAGCCCGGCCATACGACGCAGGGCGAGGTCCGTTTCACTCCGGACGGCGAGCCCTACGGCTTTCGCATCAAGCTGCCAGAAGACGCTCCGGGAGCCAGTTTGGAACCGGCGGCGGCCCGTCGCTTGGCCGAGGATGCCGCCGCCGGTGACTGGCGCGTCCACTTCGCCGACTTCGAGCTCATCGAAGGCTCGCAGGAAATGCGTCCCGGCGGACGCACCGACCACACGTTTGTCTACCAACGTCAGGCACAAAGCCTGGGCGAAGCTCGCTACCGACTCCGCTTGGTGGTCAGCGGCGACCAACTCAGCGAGCTCAGCCACAGCGTCGCCATTCCGGAGACCTTCCATCGCCGCTTGGCGCAGCTGCGGGCCGGCAATCAGGCCCTCTCCTCCGCCGGCAGGATCGTCATGCTGGTGCTGCTGCTCGGCGGCGGCTGTCTGACGGGCCTCCTCTTCCTTCTCCGACGACGGGCCCTGTTGTGGCGACAGGCATTGGTTTGGGGGGCAACGATCGGCCTGCTGCAGCTGATGGCCGGGCTCAATCGATGGCCCCTTTGGTGGATGGAGTACGACACCGCCGTCGGAGCCAAGAGTTTTGTCATCGAAACGATCTTCAACCTGTTTTCAGAGTGCGTTTGGCTCACCTTGGGCACGGCGTTCGTTTTCATGGCAGCCGAGGGCTTGACCCGCTATGCCCTGCCCGATCAGATTCAGCTCTGGCGTTCTGCGTCGGCGGCGGCAAGCCCACAGATCCTCGGCCGAACCGCAGCGGCCTACCTGCTGGTTGGCCCCTACTGTGCCTACAAAGTGGCTTTCTTTCTCTTCACTTCCCAAAACCTCGGTTGGTGGTCACCGGCCTCCCACCTTTCGGACCCCAACATCCTCGCCACGTGGTTACCGTGGCTCAACCCCATCGCCGCAGCCCTGCGGGCTGGATTCGCCGAGGAATGCCTGTTCCGGGCCCTGCCGTTGGCCATCGCCACGCTGCTCGGGCGGCGCTTCGGACAACCGCGCCTGTGGATCGGCGCCACCTTGATACTGCAAGCCGTGATCTTCGGCGCCTCTCACGCCAACTATCCCAACCTGCCAGCCCATGCGCGATTGGTGGAGCTGATCCTGCCTTCCATTCTCTATGGCTTGATCTACTTGCGCTTCGGCCTGTTGCCGGGAATCCTCCTGCACTTCGCCTTCGATGTCCTGGCCTTTGGCCTGCCGGTGCTCGTCTCCACCGCCCCCGGCGCGGCGATCCACCTGACAATGCTGGCATTGATCACCCTCCTCCCCATGGCAGTGGTACTGCTGGCGCGCTGGCGTCAAGGTCGCTGGGGCGAGGTCGACGGGACCCTCCTCAACGGCTCATGGGTACCCCCACCTGCCACTGCGGAGACGCCAGGACGATGGGCACCGAGCCGCCAACTGGACCTGCCAGGCTACCGCTGGCTCTATGTAGCGGCGGCTGCGGGGGCCGCTCTGTGGCTGGCGACGAGTCGCTTCGAGTCCGATGCTCCACGCCTCCAGGTCGATCGGAGCACAGCCATCACGGCCGCCCGGCAAGAGGCCCAGAACCTGGGCTGGGAGCTGAGCCCCCATGCCACCGTGCTCGGCCAAGTGCGCTTCGAGCTCGATGATGGCCACCGCTTTGTCTGGCAGCAAGGGGGACGCCAACTCTATGATTCATTGCTGGGCAGCTACCTGCGTCCGCCACGTTGGCACTTCCGTTTTGTCAACTTCAGCGGCGAGGTTACGGGGCGGGCCGAAGAGCACCAGATATGGATCGATGGGAGGGGCCAAGCCTTTCAGCACTGGCATCGACTACCGGAGGACCGGGACGGCGCCAACCTCGAGGCCGGGAACGCCAGAACCTTGGCCCTGGCAGCGCTGGCCAGCCGCTACGGCCTGGGGCCAGACCAGCGGATCGAGATATCCGCCCTTCCGTCACAACGCCCCTCCCGCCGGGATTGGCAATTCACCTTCGAAGACCCCACCGTGCTGCCCGAGACCCCCGGCAAAGCGCTGGCGACCGTCCTCATCGCGGGCCACGAGGTGATCAGCTCTTTCCGTCAAATCCAACCACCGGAATCGTGGCGCCGGGCCGAAAGGGAACATGCTGCGATCGGCGAAGTGCTGCACCAGGGGAGCCGACTGTGCTTTTTCTTGGTCTGCCTCGGCGGACTACTGGCGGCGGTGTACCGCTGGAGCCAGCGACGGCTCGCCGGTCGAGGGACCATCCTTTCCTTGACCCTTCTCAGCCTGCTGGCGGTTGTCATCCTGATCGACCTCTGGCCCCTTCTCCAGGCCGAGCTATCCACCTCCCGGGCTCCCGGCCTGCAGATGACAGCTAAGCTCAAGGGCATCCTACCGCCCGCCATCGGCATCCTGGTCGCCGTGGCCCTGCAGATCGGCTTCACCCTGCGCTGGCCTCCGTTGCGCACCCCGAAAAACCTTCGAGCCGCGTTGCTCCCGGGCTTAGCCCTGGGCACTGTCTGGGCCGGCCTGGCGGCGCTCGTTCTGCGACTGAGGCCGTCTTCGCTGCCCATCTGGCCGGACTTCACCGTCGCCGGCAGCGCGCTACCTTGGCTGGGCGCCAGCCTGCATCCGCTGGCAACTTTTTTCATCGTCGCTTTGCCAACAGTCTGGATCGTCGTCGGTGCGGACCACCTCACCGCCGGATGGCAGCGGCGGCGCGGTTTGGCAGCCTTGCTGATGATCGGTTTGGCGATCGGCTTCACGGGTTGGTCGGTCGACGACCCATCCCTGTGGTTCTGGCAAGGCTTGCTCTTGGGGGGCTCCCTCCTCGCAGCCTACATCCTGGTACTTCGTCACCAGCTCTCCCTGGTCGTGCCCGCCGTCGCCGGCGCGGTGGCCTGGCAAACCCTCGGCCAAGGGATTCTGCGGGCTTACCCTGGGGCCTTGCTCGGCAACCTACTTGCCGTCGTCGTGATCCTGCTGGTGGCTCTGTGGTGGGTACGGGCTCTGGCCGACGACACCATGCCCGCCGCAAGGTCAGTCGAAGCAGAAAGCGCAGGACAACCTAATCTTGGTGCAGGGCTTCGATCGGATCCACCGAGGCGGCACGAACGGCAGGTATGAAGCAAGCGACCGCGGCGACCGACAGCAGCAGGAGAGCGGTCAAACCAAACGTCATCGGATCCATCGGCTGCAGGCGAAAGAGGGCTCCCCGCAGGGCGAATCCCAAAGGCACGGCCAAGGCCAATCCGATCAGCAAGCCGACGGACGCCCGCATCAGGCTCTGTCTGAGGACCAAGGTGAGAACGTCACGGGAGGTGCCGCCCAGAGCCATACGCACCCCCATTTCTCGGGTACGCTGCGCGACCCGAAAAGCGATCACACCATACAGCCCGATGGTGGCCAAGAGAACCGCCGCGGCACCGAAAATGCTGAACATGGTCCCCAACAGAATGGGGAAGAACATGGCCCGGGAGACCACCTCCTGCATCGGCCGGAGATAAAACAACGGCAGGTTGGGGTCGATCTCTCGCACCGTCTGCCGCAACGTCTCGGCAAAGGCCATCGGTTCCTGAGCTGTCCTGACCACAATCCAAGCCTCGGATTTCGGATACTGGTCAAAGGGAAAATAAATCGCCGGAGCGTCGCCGGGATTGTCAAAGTCTCCGAAGTGCAGGTTGGGAGCCACGCCGACCACCTCCGCCCAACCGCTATCCGGATCCTCGGGCTCGTTCTTGCCCCGCCACAGACGCAGCCGTTGACCGATGGCATTCTCGCCCGGCCATTGCTGTCTGGCCAATGCCTCGCTGACCAAGACCACCGCTGGAGCCGCTTGGCGATCCGACGCCGTCACGCCACGGCCATGGCGGACGGCGACACCGAGGGTTTTCAAATAACCGGGGGTGATTCTCAGGAACCGGGCCACCGGCATATCGGACGCTTCGTCGTAGGCAGTTCCCCGCACCAGGTACCTCGCCGACACCGAAGTGGTGGTATCCAAAGGCAGAATCGTCCCGATACCCGCCGCGCTGACCCCAGGCTTGGCGGCCAGCCTTGACTCCAAATCCTCAAAGAAGGCCTGCCAATCTTCCCGCTCCGGGTACTTCGCATCGAACAACGCTAGGCGGGCGGTCAATATCTGCTGCGGCTCAAGATGTAGATCGTAGTTGTTGATCGTGGCCACGGTCCGCACCATCAGACCGGCACCGATCAACAGGGGAAACGACACCGCCAGTTGGATGATGACCAACTTACGGCTCAGCCAACCCATGCGGAAGCTGCTCGAACCGCGAGCCGCATCCTGTAGCACCCGGTTCAGGTCCGGCTTTGACGCCTGCCAGGCCGGTCCCAAGCCGGCCGCCAGCGCCGCCAGCACGGTGACACCAAGGGTGAAGAACAACACCCGGCCATCGATCTGAAACGACACCCAGAAAGGCGGATCCATATCGGCGATGCTGGCGCTCAGAGCCCCGACGGCGAGATGCGCCAGCATCACACCGACGGCGACTCCGCCGGTCGCCAACAAGCCCGCATCCAACAGCACTTGACCCAGCGTTTGAGCACGGCTGGCCCCTAAGGCCGAGCGGATCGCCAGCTCATGTCCCCGCGATGCGGCGCGGACGATCAACAGATTCGCCACGTTGATCGAAGCGATCAGCAAGACCAGCAGCGTCGCCGCCAACATCACCCCCAGCAACAGTTGGGCGCGTTGGTCGATGAAGGAGTCGACATAGGGCTTGACCGCCACTCCGATGCCCTTGTTGGCCTCGGGATACTGTTCCTCCAGGCGTCGGCCGATGGTCTCCATCTCAGCCGCCGCCTGTTTGATGGAGACGCCGTCGGCCAAACGGCCAAAGACCCCGAGGCGCATTCCGGAGCCCCGCTCCGTCTCACCGGGCGACAACTGCAAAGGCAACCAAACGTCGTGCCGGAAAGGGAAACGGAAACCCGGTGGAAGCACACCGATCACCGTCGACGGTTCGGCGTTGACCCGCACGACCCGGCCCACGATGTCGGGGTCGGAGTCGTAGCGCTGTCGCCACACATGGTGACCGATGAGCAAAACAGGGGGTGCCCCCGGCCGTTCGTCCTCAGCGCGGAATCCCTGCCCTAGGAAAGGCTTGACCCGCAGCAGGTCGAGGAAGCTAGCCGAGATCCTGACGCCGTGGTAGCGCTCCGGCAGGTACTCGTCGCTCAGGTTGACGGTGATCGGATCGAATCCGGCCAAAGCTTCGAAACTCTGCTGCTGGCTCCGCCAGTCGACAAAATCATGCTCGCTGACCCGCGTTCCGCTGGGGGACGGATTGAAATCCCGCTGCTCCAACTGCAGCAAACGCTCGGATTCTTCGAAGGGCAAACCGCGCAAAACCGCCCCGTCGATCACCGCAAACATCGAGACGGTCAGGCCGATCCCCAACGCCATGGCCAAGACGGCCCCGAGACTGGAACCTGGGTTCTTGATCAATCGCCGGAGACTGTAACGAAGCTCGCTGAAAAGGCTCATCTCAAGTCATTGGGGCCGGCGACGATCGCGCCAACGCCTCAATGCAGAGGGCTGTCGTGATCTCCTCCGAACCGTAATACCCTTCATCGAAATCAATGTAGTAGGCCGCCCGCGGCCAACTGCCGTCCTCGTTCTGGCGATCGAGCAAGTAGCGTACCGCTGCGGCGAGGATCGATGGCTCAGCATACCCAAGATTCAGCAGGCTGGCCACCGCCATGGCGGTGTGAAGGACACTGCCCCCAAGCCCCCCATCGCCGTCTTGGCGAGCCAGAATTCGTTCGCTGGCCGCTGACCGTGCCGCCGCCAAGCGCCTTACGCCATGGAAGTAAGCCCGCGACAACACATAGAAAAAGAGTAGGTCGTCGACACCGTAGACAGTGCGTTTGCCCTCCTCGCCGTCGGTGGTGAGATGGACCAAATAGTCACACGCCGCCAGGGTCTCCGGTCGTTCGCCCAGGTAGAGAAGCACGTTGGCGTTGACCAGACCACACACATTGTTGGCCCCACCGTCGCTGAGGAAGGTGCGGAATCGACCGTCGGCATCGCGGTTGAGCAGAAAGAGCCGATAGTTGAGCCCCAACAGCAAGTAGTCGTGAGCGTCCTTCAGCACATAGGCCGCGCAAGCGGTGTCGTCGAGGTCCGGCGGCAAGGTTTCGGCATTCCCCAGGCTGAAGTAGCGCCACAAACCCGGGGCTTCCATTTCCCCGAGCAGAAAGGTGGAACCACGGGAGACGATGGAGGGCACCCGAAGGTCGTCACTGTAAGCCAACGAGTAGAGGATATAGGAGGTGCCATAGGGCGTGCTCTTGAGTTGAGGATTGGCTTCCATCGCCAGGTCACTATAACGATAGGTCTTGAGCTCGCCGCTGGGCAACTGTTGCCGATCGAGAAAACCGACCGCGCGGGACAGAGCTGTGCGGACCCGCGTCGCTGCCGCTTCCTCAGCCGGATTCATGGCGTCGACTCCAGCTCTTTTTTATCCGCCCCCACCGCCCGCCGTGCCGCGACCCAAGTGGAGACCAAACGGCCGACCGAGACCAGGGGGCGGAGGACAATCGAGCGAAACATACGCCACCCTATGTAAACCATGAACAGGGCCATGAAGCCGGACATCAACAGCGAGGAAAGACTCACCTCCGGGGATCCGGCGGCGAAGGCCATCACCTTGTCGGGAAACAGTCGCACGGAGCTCCAGACGCGAGGGGCGATCTTCCAAATGAAAAAACCCCACACCGCAATGCTCAAGACCGAATAGACGGCCAGCGTGGCAGTCACCCGTTCCGACCACGGTAACTCCTCCGCCGGCCGGCCCCGCAAGCGATGCCAATAGTGCTTGATGATGCGGCTAGGCTGACGACTGAGATTGGTGACTCCTAGGGCATCCGCCAGCATCCAATAGCCGTCGAACTTGAAAATCGGGTTCAGCGAAAACAGCGAGCTGCCGGCGATCATCAAGATGCCGACCCCGAGGGGCTCCCAACCGGTGAGGCTGTATGCCACGAGATAGACAGCCGCCGTCAACCATTGGAAGTAGAGGCCCCCGAGATCCACTACGACCCGCTGCTTGCGTTGCAGGCGCCAGGCCGAGCTGACGTCGCTGTAGAGGGCAGGGTAGATCAAATAGAAGGTGAATCCGATGTCACTGGGCCGGGCTCCATAGTAGGCGCAGGCCGTGGCATGGCCCAGCTCATGGAACACGATCGACAACATCAGGAGCGCGTAGCCGGCCCAGAAACTAGAGTCGTGAAACTGCTTGGTCAGGGGTTCGGCCCCCCAAATCGCAAAACCCATGGCGACGCTGAGAAGTAGCGCGGCGACCACTTGGGGCTTGAATAGGGGCGTCAGGACAGAGACGATCCGCACCACCGCGACTTCGGGTAGGAGCCGAATGCGGAACCAGAAACCCAAGGGATTGTCGTTGGCATTGTCTTCAATGCTCTCGATACGCTCGAGCAATTTCTGATACTTCGCCTCGAGCTCCTCACCGGAAATGGTGCTCCCTTGGGACCGCGACAGTGCCGCGGCGATCTCCTCGGAGCTGACACCCGATTGCCGGAGCTGCAATAGCCGATGGGCGCTGGCCGACAAACGCATGTTGCTGCCGTTACGACCGCTCAACAAATAGGTCGGTTTGGCCTCGGAGATATCGACCTGCCGACGCTCCGTCAAGCCGATCCAGCGGGGTCCTTCCACCGTCTCTTGGGCGCCGCCGGTTGTCATGGCGTCGCCTCTTCCATCGTCGAGGCGCGAGCGAGCCGATGCCAAAGGACTGCCGAGCGTAGAACAAAGGCCGTCGTCAGATCACAGATACCTGATACCCCCTGAATTCGCTGCAGCAAGCTCTGCGCCCGCTCGAGCTCGTCCAGGTCAATGGCCCGGGTGCGGACGCGGGCCCGCCCTTGGGCCAAGGCGAGCCCCTGAAGCGCCAAGGCAGCGCTCATAGCGTCGCTGGCCGACGCGCCCCAGTCGGCGCTTCGCCACGCCTGCCGCAGGAAAGACTCGGCCCGTCCCACCACCGAAGATGTCGAACGCAGGGCGACCAAACAACGCAAGCAAGCCACGGTGGGATACAGACCACGATAGGCGCTGCTGCGCCAACTACCGTCGGCTTGCTGCTGCTCTTCGAGCCAGGTCAAACCCCGCTCGATGGGCTCCGCAAATCGCTGCCCGTCGAAGAGAGCCAGGGCTTCCAAGAGTTGGGCCGTGACCGCCGCATCCGGCTCACCCACGGGCAGCGTCTCACCCTGTGGCGATCGCCGGATCCAAGTCTCGACGGCCCCATCGGGTCGCAACACACCAAAATCTTCGAGCTGAGACAGGAGTTGGGCACAGTGTTGCTCGGCATCTTCTCGGCGTCCGGCGCGTAGTAGGATGCGCAGAATCAAACCCAGATGATCGCTGTCGGCAGGTAGCCCCATGGAGACCGCAGAATAGCTCCAGCCGCCACCGGGGCGGCGGCGGTAGACGAGATAGTCCACTTGGCTTTGAATCAGCGGTTGCAGTTGGCCTTCCAAGAGGCTGTCGACGTCGCAGAGGGCATCGGCCGCCATGGCCAATGGCAGCACATCGCCTACTTTCGAAGTGACGTCTCGCCCTGCGTCGGTGGGCCGCCTTCCACCGCTAGCACCCCATCGGTGCAAGATTCGCTGCACCGCATCCCATGCCACCTCCTGCCAGGCATCCGAGGGCGGTGGCAGGGCTACGGCAAGCCGACGGGTTGTCGCCTGCCGCTTCTCGGCGATGTGCTCGAGTTGTTGCAACACAGCCTGGCAGCGTTCGCGGATCGCCGACGTTTGCCGGTGCCAGAGCAAATCCGGATAGCCCTCGGTCAAGCGCTCCGACTCGGCGATGGCTTCCAGGGCAAGCCTCATGGTGTATCCCACATGGCCACCGTAGTATATCTCGCGACGGGTGCGCTCTCCGTCGGCTCGCAGTTGCCGACGGTCGCCAGCAAAGGCCGCAGCGGTGACGCGGCTGAGCAGCAACGAAGGAAAACCACTTTCAAGATCCGCCCGCCAGTCGGTCAGATCATCGAGCATCTGTCGAGCTGTGTAATAGCGTTCGATGCTTTGGGTCAACGGTTCGTAGCACCGATCGTCCTTGGCCAACGCCGCCAGTCCCGCGACGGAAACTTTGGCCAGGCCGCACTTGCCGACCGCGACCGAGACCGCCTGCGCTTCCGTGAAACGCTCCCAGCTCGCCTCCGGACTAGCCAGCTCACGTTCCAGGAGACAGGCTTCGGTATAGGCGACCCAATAGTCGCGGAAACGGTTCCAAAAGGGGTCCGTCGATTCGATAAGGGGATGCAGGAGGCGATAGCCCTCGAACTGCATGACTTCGATGCCCAAGACATCGCCGGTGATGTGCTCGGTCTCTTCGTCCATCACTCGATCTGCAACGATGATGGAATCGAAGATCAGGCCGGCACCTCGGGCTAGAGGCTCGACCTGGGCCAGCTTCAAGTCTGGAAAGGCATCGAGGAAAAGGTAGGGGTAACCGTGGTAGATCGAGTCGGGGTCGCTGCATTGGTGTCTCACACCCTTCGGCCATGCCCCGACCGCCAGCGCACGGGTCGCCGCGGAGTCGACCATCAGGCGCTGTATCTCTGGCGGAAAAAGGCCTGATGACACGTCCTTCGGAGGCGACGCCTTGGTGTCGCTGGTCATCGGGCAGGCTCGGGCATCAATCGGGTTCCTCCCCGTGGCACCGCAACGTCAAAGGCAAAAGATGGGCGCGACCTTTGACGCGCCCATCATCTTCTCAAACCAAAACCGGCTCGGAAGGCTCACTCGGCTCGACGCTGAAAGACCCACAATTCACGTCGCACCACAGGCCATCGGCGCCCACCGCAGCGGCGAGCTCAATGCGGCGTTCCAGATCCTCGACGTCGAGATCCTCAGCGTTCAGGGATTCAATCTCGAGAAGTTTCTCATCTTTCATCGCTTCTTCCTTTCTGAAAAGGGGTTTCAAGGATCGAGCATGGCCTTCCTAGTGGTCAGGCTATACCCTAGGCTACACGCCTTCTTTATCTTCGGCCCTTGCCGACCGAAGTGCCGAATCTCGGCTTCAACCTTATCTTCAACATTCCGCGTAACCAACCCATCCGGCAGCCACCTCACTTGGCAGCCGAAGCAAGCCGACTGCACAGACTTCATCACGAGCGTGGAGCTGTGCTACCCATCTCCTTTGCCGAAATCGTACTTCTCAAGAAACTATTGTGCTTCAGTTGAATTCGACGCACCTTATCCTTATCCATAGCCAGGCCGACCCCACTCTGGATTGGCGTATAGGTAACGCCTTACAAGCTTTCAACTTACCTAGCACGATATTTGAGACCTGAGAAAATGTCAATAGCGAAGTTGAAAGGTGAGTGTTTCCGAGAGCTGAGAATCGGGCGGCATGCCGGGCCGCCGGACAAGAGATCGCAAACCCGAGGGATCCGGTTTGAAACGGCTGGCCATCCTGTACAATCTGAGGTTGATCGTTCTAATCAAGTTTTGGCAGCTCAACCTTGGCGGTTGAGCCTGAGCAAGGCTACGGCAATCAACTCGTGTCAGCTCGGCCCCACCGGAGAATCGAATGAGCCAGAAAACAACCTCGAAGCAAACTTCTGGACAGTCGACGCCAGACGACGCCTCCGCCATCGATTTGCACAACCTCTCAGAACCTCTGTTGCAACGATTGCAGCAGCTAGAAGCCTTGAATGGGTACGACCAATGTTTCCACCGCGCCGTGCCCAACAACTACGTCTATATGCTGATCAATGCCAGCTATCCACTGGAAGACTACTTGGCCGGCATTGCCACCAACACGGCACCACTCAATCGTGCCAATGGCCGTGTCTATCGATACTGTGTGGACAAGGTTAAGGAGCTACCACGGCAGGCTGTGCTCGGAAACGATGAGCTGATTCAATGGTTGGGCGGATGGAAAAAAACGACAACCACCTCGGTCAATCTCAAAGGGGTGGCCTTTGCCGAGAAGGTTTTTGCCTTTCTCGCAGACGCAGGCCTCGACGCCCGACGCCGCTGGCGAACAGAGGCTCCTGAGATGCATGACATGTTCACGCGGCAGATCCCCCACAAGATCGAGCATCTTCTGCGACTCAATCTGAGCATCCCCCATGACCTGGTGACCCAGTCCCTACAACGGCTGATGGATGAGGTATTCGGGGCTTCCGATACATTCTCATTGATCGAACGGGTTGAGGTCGCCAAACCCAACCTCAGCAATGACACCTCAGTGACGAATTACCCAACCATCATCCTTTACCTCGTCGTTGATGCTAACGAGCCGGCGCGCCGTGACGAAGTCGATCAGCTGTTGCGTCTACTTCATCCGTGGGCTGCCGGTTTTGAGCACGGCCTCGGGGCGGAGTCGGACTTCGCCGACCTATGGTACCCATTCCTCACAGTTACCCAAGGGTACAAGCTTTGGAAACGGTACTTGCGGGTGGTGGGATTGCTCGACGAAGTCTACGACCGGGACTTCAACTATGCCTATTTGAGAGGCAGGCCAACACTTAGGAACTTTCCGCAAGTCCTATCCCAGTACCGGCCTTAGTACACCTATCCTCCTACTGGTCGCAGACCCGATCGACGTGAGCGCTGAGGGCTTCGCCGGAGGTGTAAGCTTGGAAAGCGTCGGCAACACTAGAACGAAAGCGCGACGCAAAGGCATCGCAAAAGTTCATGTGCAAGCTGCCGGTCTTGCCCTCGGCCAAGACCGCACATCCACCTCCGCAGTGCATGTTATAACGGCACTTACGGCAGGCGGGGTTGCTCGCCACCGTCCGACTCCGCCACAATTTCTCATTGTCGCCGCGGATGTGTAGCTCTCCCTCTTCGGAGATGTAGCCGAGACGAATGTTGGGGTTTCCGGTGCGTTCCCAACAGGCGTAGATGTCACCGAAGGCATCGAAGATGTACATCCCGACATGGGCACTGCAGAAACTCTCGCGAACCGGTGGCATACCGCTGCCATTGCCCGATTCGAGGAATAAGCGGTGGGCTTGATTGCGAGTGGAATCGTCCGGCCGCCCCAAGACCTTTATACTCGGATGCTCATCACGCATCGCAGCCAACGCCTGATCGAGCTCATAACTGTTCATCGTCGTCTGCTTGGAAACGTTGTCGTTGCCGGGCTGAATAGGAGCCGTATAGGCGCTGAAAGTGGGCATCTCGGGCCAACCTTCGGCGTAAATCGCCTCCGCCACCGCAGGCATTTGATCGATGTTGTTGCGATCGACATTGAGCCGCACGCTGATACCGACGCCTTTTTCCAGGGCCCAGGTCACGTTGCGTCGGATCTTCTCCCAAGAGCCGGAGCCATCGGCATAGATGCGCCGTCGGTCGTGCTCTTCCGGGGGGCCATCCAGGGTCACCTGGATATTGGCGATCCGCTGCGGTGAGATGAGGTCGCCATAGGCCTCGATTTCCGTCGCATTGCTGACCGCCGAAAAGGTGGCTGGACCAAGCTCCAAGGCCTTGTCGACAATGTTCTGAATGGTTGGCAGATTCGCCGCCAGCAGGGGCTCGCCGCCGAAAAATAGTATCGAGCGACTGGGCGCCTGGCCGTCCTTGATGCCGTGTCTAGCCTCAATTTGAGGCATCGCACCGAAAATCCGATCTATCATCTCGGGCTTGATGGTGCGCAGCAGATGGTTGTACTTGGGATTCGTCCGCATGTGATCTTGGAAACAATAAGCACAGCGCAGATTGCAATTGTAGGTTGGCATGATGACGTAGCTCGGCATCTTCGCCACCTTCTGCTGATGGATCTTGGTGGCCATCTTGACCAACAACTCTTCCTCTTCCTCGACACTCATATTGGTCAAATAACCGCGACGTATCAGGGTTTCGAGGGCCCCATCGGACGGCGCCTTCACCTCCTCCTCGACGGTCGACGGCTCAGAAACCCAAGCGCCGTAAAGAGGTTGAGGAGCCCGGCGAGCTTCCAGCGACCGCAAGTAGTTTGCTACTTTGCGTGAAACCTTGTCATAGGCCCCGGTATAACCGTGCACGAGGAGCATTTCTTCGCTGGTGTCCGGTAAGTCAACATAGATCGTGTAGCTACTCGCGCGCATTGTTACTCCTCCTTGAGCCCACACGGACTCTAACGCCTGCGTCAACCTGTCGACGGGGCTTCTACTTCTAGAGATGGGAGAGACCACGACGAGGCTACACGCTTGCGGGGGAACCTGTCAAGACGAAAAGACCTCCCGCGATGGTGCCCAGCACGCCACGGCCGTGAAGGCGTCAATGCCCTAATCGACAATACCCTTCGGGTTGGTCGGCCGAGAATGGCCTTTGGCGACAACTTCGAGCGCTACGCTGCTGGGTCAAAGACGCCGATGGCATGCCGCTGGGTCAGCTCTTCAGGTGGCGATGGGAGCAAGGCCATCTTGCTCCGTCCCCCACTGGGGAGTGCAGCGTCGCTGCTAGCAGTCTGTGGTGAAAGTGCTGCGCGAATGAGAGCGAGATTTTTTTCGTCAGAACAAGGCGCAGAATTGCATGAATATTGGTGATCTTCAGAGATTCTGTAACACAGTTCTGGCGGAAAAGGGCCGCTCTCACCGCGGTCTGACTTTTGCCACAGGCTGCTAGGGTGCAACCTCGGCCAAGGCCCGCGCTTTGGCCTGGGCCATTTCCTTGACGGGATCCGAAAAGAGAATAGCCGTCAAGTCGCGCACCAGGTTCTCGTCGCTGAGGTGGGGGTCGTCCACCGCCAGGAGGTGCCGGTAGTGCCCACCGATTTGTTGCATGAGGTCGAAGCGGGCTTCGTTGGCAAGCTCGTCGAGGCGTAGGCAGACGCCGAGCAGGAATTCTTTCTCTTGCAGGCTGATGCGCCGTCGGATGCGCTGCATGACCTGCGGCGTGCGCAAGCTGTTGTATTGCCTCGGGGCCCCCAGGGAGGGCATAAACTCCCCCGGCTGACTTTCGCGAATCACCAGAGTATCGGCGGCCAGGTCTCCCAGGCGGCGGCGATCGGGATCGAGCAGGCAGGTGACGCCACCGACGCCGTAGAAGAGGGGCGCGAAGTCGAGGACCCGCACGATGTTGCGCAGCAGGCTTTGCTCGAAAGTGACCGGCAGACCCCGTCCATCGACGACCCGTAGGTTGGTCAAGCGTTTGCCGGGGGAGCGGCCATCGCGCTTGACGTCGAAGTAGACGTGGTAGCCCCAATGGATGATGAAGCCGGTGGTGATGGCCAAGGCCTGGCCGATGCCGAAGGGAATCAAGGTCAGCATGCTACCCACCATGACCGCCAGGGCGGTGGCGATGAAGCTGTCGGTGATCAGGGCCAGGAAGCGGCTACCGAGACCGGCCGGCAGGAGACGGATGGGGACATGCTCGGGGGTGAGGATTACACGCTGTCGTCCGGCCGCCACAGCACGCTCCTTCGTTTCCACAGGAAGAGGTAAGTCACCAACCCACCGAACAGGCCCACCGCCAGGGAGATCTTGAAGGCGTAGGGCACCGTCTTCGCCGAGTACTGGGAAAAGCTACCTTCCACCAAACCGGCCACCACCAAGATAACGCAGGTGCCGATCAACAGGCGTACGACGCTGGGAAAAGCCCGCCGGAGGGAGGCCTGGCGGGTCAGGTTGCCGGGCAGGTAGAGGGCTCGTCCCGCCACTAGCCCCGCGGCTCCGGCGAAGACGATGGCCGGAAGCTCCAGGGCTCCGTGGGGGCCCACCCAGGCGAGGAAGAAGACCTCTACACCGTCGAGCAGGTAGAGGGCGGCCACCGCCCCCAGGATGGTGCCGTTGTAGAACAAGATCCAATAGGCCCCGAAGACGGTCAAAGCCCCGAGGCTGAAGGCCAGGAAGGCCACTTGGATGTTGTGCACGTACAGCGACGCTCCGAACACCAAACCCTGTTCCAGGGTCTCGATGCGCTCCTCTTCCGCTTCGATTTGCTCCACTCGCTCTTTGGGGCTGGCACTGAAGAACTGCTCCGGGATCAAATCCTCCGCCTGAAATCGATCGGCGAGCACCGCCATGAACGCAAAGCCGGCCCCCAACAACATGGCCAGGGCCGCCGCCAGGACGGTGCGTCCCTGGCGACGAAAGGTGGCCGGCAACTCATAGGCGAAGAAGGCCTTCAGGCGCTCGGCGAAGCGGCCCCGACGGCCGCCACGATAGACAAAGCGATAACCACGTCCGGCCAGTTGGTTGAGCTCGTCGAGCAGGGCCCCTTGGGCGGTGAAGGAACGGGCTTGGTTGAGATCTGAGCATACTTGCCGGTAGAGGTGCACCAGCTCTTCGATACCGTCGGCTCCCAGCTCCCATGGGGCGGACGTCTCGGCGACGGTCAACAGCTCCCGCAGGCGATTCCAGCTGGGACGACGGTCGTCGATGAATTCTTCGATATCCAAGGAGCGCCCCGTCAGTCCTCACGCTTCCGAGGCATGACGATCCAGGCCACCAGGATGCCCAAGAAATAGAGGGCCACGGTGGGCAAGGCGACGGCGCACAGGTTGACCACGTCCGGAGTGGGCGTGACGATGGCGGAGACGACGAAGATGAGGACGATGGCGATTCTGGAATGCCGCAACAGAAAGCGGGGGGTCACCAAACCAAGCCGCGCCAAGATGAGGATCACCGTCGGCAACTCGAACATGATGCCGAGACCCAGGAGAACGGTGATCAGCAGGTTCAGATAATCGTTGATGGTCAACGACGCTTCGAAGCCTTCGCCGACGCTGAGCAAGTACTGCACGGCGTAGGGGAAGGCGACGAAGTAACCGAACAAACCCCCCGCCAAAAAGAGCAGGGAGCCGAAGAGAATGAAGACGACGCCGGCCCGTTTCTCCTTACGGTAGAGGCCGGGCGCAATGAAGCCCCAGGCTTGGGCCAGGATCATCGGCGACGCCAGGAACACCCCCACCAAGGCCGCCACCTTGACGTAGACGATGAAGGGATCCGTGACTTTCAGGAAAACCAGCTTTTCGCCTTCGGGCAGGGCGTTGTAGACCGGGATAGCCAGGAAATTGAAGATCGGTTTGGAAAAACCCCAACAGACTAGAAAAGCGGCGACGAAGGCGAGGACGGCCCGTTGCAGACGCCGGCGCAGCTCATCGAGGTGCTCCCAGAATCCCATGCGGGGTAGGGACTCGGCCTCCACCTCCCCCGGCAAGGCGGCGGTGGACGGTTCCGTCTGTGAGCCGGAAGGCAGCTCGCTCATTGCGGAGTCGCCGTCTCGGGTGCGGTATCAACCTCGCTGCTGGATTCCGGAGCGGCGGTCGAGCCCGCAGAAGATGGACGCTCTTCCGCCGATGGCTCTCTGGCGGCAGCGGCCGAGTCTACTGCCACAGGCTCGGCCTCCACCAAACCGCCCCGCGCCATCTGCCCTTGGGGCGAGCGGATTTCCGGCACCGCCAACGTCTCAGCGGCGACGGGCTCGGCCCCGGTAGTCGATCTTTCGGGAGTCGATGTCTCGGCGGCCTCGTCGTCGAGGTCACCGAGGAACTTGCGTCGCGACCAGTCCTGCCGCATTTCGGACTGGCGGCGCTCGAAGTAGCTCTTCTCCTTCTTGACCTCTTTCTCCACCTCGGCGACATCCTTCTGCAGCTCGCCGCGCAGGGAGCGCAACCCCTCCTTGGCCTGCCGTATCGGTGCCGTCACCTCAGCCACATCCTCCTCGAGCTTGCGGCGCTCCTCCTCGAAAAGTCGTCGAGCGTCCGCCGTGGCACGGTAGAACCGGCCCAACATTTCGCCGAAGGTACGGCTGAAAAGAGCCAGCTGCCTGGGGCCGAGGAGTAGAAATCCGAGCACCAGGATGAAGATGATTTCGTTGAAGCCTAAGGGGCCGAACATAGGATCGCCTCGGGGCAATCATCGAGCCCTGTCGATCGAAAGTCAAGGCCAGGCGCTTCGCCCCAGGACAGACTCACGGGCCGCCGGGCTTTGATATGATGGGACGATGAGCAAACCATGGCGCACTTTGGCAATTTTCCTATTTACCGCGGCGTTGGTTTTTGGCGCCGCTGTCGGCGACCAACTCTTGGCGGTTGGCGGTGAACCGAGCCCTGAGGTCCAAACCTATACCGAGCTCCTCATGGTGGCGCACGAGAACTACGGCGCCGAGGTCAGCTACCGCGACCTCGTCTATGCCTCGATCCAGGGCATGCTGCGCACCCTCGATCCGCACACCAGCTTTCTCAGCCCCGAAGCCTACGATGATATGCGGCAGCGCCAACAGGGCAGCTTCTATGGCCTCGGCATACTGGTGAGCAAGCGCAGTGGCCAACTGACGGTGATCAGCCCCATCGAAGGCACTCCCGCTTGGCGTCTCGGCTTACGGGCCGGCGACATCATCAGCACCATCGAAGGCGAGGCCACCGACATCATGAGCCTCGACGATGCGGTGACCAAGCTCAAGGGTCCCAAGGGCACACAGGTCAACGTCTCGATCGTCCGCCGCGGGCTCGACGAGCCGTTGCGGATGGCCATCACCCGCGCCGAGATCCCCCAGAACACGGTGCGCTACGCCTACATGATGACCGACGACACCGCCTATATTCGCCTCACCGACTTCACCCGCTCCAGCAGCTCCGAGATGGAAGAAGCCCTGGAGAAGCTGTCCGCCGACGGCATGGAGAAGCTCATTCTCGACCTGCGGGGCAACGGCGGTGGCTTGCTCGATCAGACCGTCAAGATCTCGAACCTCTTCGTGCCGCAGCACACCAAAATCGTCGAGACCCGCGGGCGCATCTCCAGCTCCTACCAGACCTTCCTGGCGGAGGATGACATCGTGCCCTTCGGACGGCCCATGGTCGTCCTGGTGGATCGTGGCTCCGCCTCCGCCGCCGAGATCCTGGCCGGCGCTATCCAGGACCATGACGTCGGCTTGATCGCCGGTACTCCCACGTGGGGCAAGGGCTTGGTGCAAACGGTCTACAACCTGTCCTACGGCGCCGGCATGGCCCTCACCACCGCCAAGTACTACACGCCCTCCGGACGCCTCATCCAGCGGGACTACTCGTCCTTTTACGACTACTACAACTACGACCCCAACGGCGAGGAGGAGGCCTCCGAAGACGCCGGTGAAGGGGAGGACGTCGCGACGCCGGAAGTGCAGCTCGACAGCCCAGAGTTCCGAACCGACCTCGGCCGCTCCGTCTACGGCGGTGGCGGCATCACACCGGATGTGACGGTCGAGCTACCCAACGGTCCCGTGGAGTTGCAAGGTCTTTTTGTCAACAACGCCTTCTTCAACTACGCCGTCGACTTCCACTCCCGGCACGACATCGACAGCATCGGCTGGACGCCGCCGGACGACCTCCTCGAAACTTTCCGGCAGTGGCTCATCGCAGAGCAGCTGGCCACCGTCGAAGAGCTCGACGAAGTCTTCGCCAAAGAGGAAGCCCGCGACTTCGCCAAACGGCAGATCCACGCCGACATCATGAATTCCGCCTTCGGCACCGAGGCGTCCCACCGCGTCCTGGCCAAAGGCGATCCCCAGATCCAGGCAGCCTTGGGCCTTTTTGACGAGGCTACCCAGATGCTCGCCCAACGACGGGAAATCAAGCAGGGGCGTCCCGGTCGCATTCCCAGCATCGAGCCGTTGGAAATCGACCCGGATTTGTTGATCGATGATGGGGGCGATAAGTAGCAACTCTGCTTCCGATGGACAGCCACCGGTGCTGAAGATGTGGAAATCGTTGGCTCTCCTCCGTGAGGAGGATCATCAAGAAACTCACCGCAGTGACGTGGCAGCCGGCTAGCGCATCAGATTTTCGAAAATGCCCGCTGCCCCCATGCCACCACCGATGCACATGGTGACCATGCCGTAGCGGTTGCCGCGGCGTTGCATTTCGTAGAGCAACTGGGTGGTGAGCTTGGCGCCGGTGGCCCCCAGGGGATGACCGAGGGCGATGGCCCCGCCGTTGACGTTGACCATCTCCGGATCGAGACCGACTTCTTGGATCACCGCCAGGGCTTGGGCGCCGAAGGCTTCATTGAGCTCGATGAGCTCGATGTCCGAAAGCTTCAGGCCGGCATATTTGAGGGCCTTGGGGATGGCCACCACCGGGCCAATGCCCATCAGCTCCGGAGCGACTCCGCCGACGGCAAAGCCGAGGAAACGGGCCAAGGGTTCCAAGCCGAGGGACTCGGCCTTGGTTTTGGACATCACCACCACGGCGCCGGCACCATCGCTCATCTGGGAGCTGTTGCCGGCGGTGACGGTGCCGCGCACGTGGAACACGGGACGCAGCTTGGCCAGCACCTCGGGGGTGGAGCCGGCCCGTGGCCCTTCGTCGATCTCGAAGGTGGCGGTGCGGCTCACCCGCTGACCCTCTTTCCAGGCCACCGTCTCCACCTCGATGGGCACCACTTCATCGCGGAAGCGGCCCGCCTCGATGGCGGCCAGCGCCTTGTGATGGCTCCGGCTGCTGAAGGCATCGGCAGCTGGACGCTCGATGCCATATTTGCGGGCCACGTTCTCGGCCGTGATCCCCATGCCGATGTAGACCTCGGGACGATGCTCCACCATGTGCGGATCGGGACGAAAATGAAAGCCGCTCATCGGTACCGAGCTCATGCTCTCGGTGCCACCGGCCACCACCACCTCGCCCATGCCCGCCATGATCTGCTGCGCTGCCAAGGCGATGGTCTGCAGACCCGAGGAACAAAAACGGTTGACGGTCTGGGCGGCGACGCTATCCGGCAGGCCGGCCCGCAGGGCGATGATGCGGCCCATGTTGAGCCCTTGGGGCCCCTCCGGCATGGCGCAACCCATGATGACGTCGTCGATCTCGGCGGGGTCGAGCCCCGGTGCCCGGCGCAGGGCTTCGGCCACTACCGTAGCCCCCAGCTCTTCCGGACGCACCCGGGCCAAGGCCCCTTTGTTGGCTTTGCCCACGGCGGTGCGGGCGGCGCTGACGATCACAGCTTCGGCCATTGTTATCTCCTAGTTGCGAAGGGGCTTGCCAGTGGTGAGCATGTGCTCGATACGGGCTTGGGTCTTGGGTGTTTGGATCAGCTCGAGAAAGGCTTGACGTTCGAGATCGAGGAAATGGCTCTCATCCACCCATCCCGGATAGGTCATGTCGCCACCTGCCAGGACAAAGGCTACTTTCTTCGCCACCAAGGCGTCGTGCTCGCTGGCATAACCGGCCTGCTGTAGGGACCAGACCGCCACCTCGAGGGCCGCCAGGAGGTCACGCCCTCCGGCGTAGAGCTGCGCCGCCACCGGGGCGATGTAGCCTTCGGATGCCATCGCCAAGACTTCCTGCTTGGCCTCATAGAGCAACTCGTCCCGTTGCATGACGACACGGTCCTGCTCGCCTAAGAAGCCGAGCTCACGACCTTCTTCGGCGCTGCCGCTCACTTTGGCCATGGCGACGGTCTCGAGCAAACGCTGGGCGGCCGGCAGAGGGTCCCCCGTCGGCGTCAACATGACCGGTGAGATCACCCTTCGCACCAGCTCCCGCAGGCCACCTCCGGCCGGTAACAACCCGACTCCGGCTTCCACCAAGCCGAGATAGCTTTCCGCATGGGCGACGATGCGGTCCACCCCGAGGGTCATCTCGAGACCGCCCCCAAGGGCCATGCCGTGCACCGCCGCCACCACCGGTTTCGGACCGCGACGTAGGTCGAGCAGGACATCCTGCAACGCCTTCACCGCGCCTTCGAGGGCCGCGACACCGCCGCGGGCCAGCGATTCCGCCGCCCTGGCCAGGTTGGCTCCAACACTGAAATTCTTGCCATCATTGCCGATCACCAGCCCGTAGTAGGCGTCGTCCTCCAGCATCTCGGCAGCGACCCGCAACATGGCCACCAGATCATCGTCGATGGCGTTCATCTTGGAATGGAATTCCAACAACAACACACCGTCGGACAGGTCATGCAGGCTGGCGGAGGCATTGCTCTCCAGGGGCTGGTTGGACTTGCGCAGGTGCTCCACCTCGATGTGGTGCTCGCCGTAGAGCAGGTCGACATAACCTCGCCGTCGCCAGTCGTAGTAGCCGGTCACCCAGCCTTGCTCGACGCGGTAGAAGCTGTCGACCTCGGCGAACAGCATCTCCTTGACCCACTCCGCCACTTCGATGCCCGAAGCTTCCAGGCGGTCGGCCACCACCTCGACACCGAGCAAATCCCACAGCTCGAAAGGTCCGACATCGTAGCCAAATCCCCAGCGCACCGCCTTGTCGATGCTGGCCAGGTCATAGGCGACTTCGGGCGCCACATCGGCGGCGTAACCCAGGAAATGGCCGATCACCGCCCAGGCGTAGTCGGCGGCCCGATCGCCCTGCCATTGCGGCGCCAAGAGCTCGCTCAGACGCTCGCCGAGGTCGTCGATACCGCCCACCGCCGCCAAAGAGGGGAAATCCACCTTCTGCTGCGGCTCGTAGTCGAAGGTCTCGGGATTCAGTACCTCGAAGGCCGGGCCCTCGGGCCCTTTGACCTTGCGGTAGAATCCCTCGCCACCGCTCTTCTTGCCCAACCTGCCGCGCTCCAACAGACCTTCGAGGACACGGCTGATGTTGGGGGCACGCAGAACTTCCGTGTAGGGATCCTTGGGGATGGCATCGTAGAGGTTGCTCGCCACGTGGGCAGCGACATCGATACCCACCAAGTCCTGCAAACGGAAGGTGGCCGTCTTGGGGCGCCCGATCAACGGGCCGGTGACCGCATCCGCCTCTTCGAAGCGGTAACCGTTGGCCAGGGCATACTCCATGCAAAAGCTGCCGTGAACCGCCATGATGCGGTTGGCGATGAAATTGGGGGTGTCCTTGCAGAACACCACCCCCTTGCCGAGACGCCGCACGATGAGCTCCGCCAAAGACGAAACCTTGAGCGCATCGGCGTCGCTGCCGCGGATGATCTCGACCAGCTTCATATAGCGTGGTGGGTTGAAGAAGTGGGTGCCGAAAAAATGGGCCTTGAAGGCGTCGCTCAGGCCCTCGCTGATATCGCTGATCGGCAACCCCGAAGTATTGGTTGTGACCAAGGTTTGAGGGCTGCGGATGGCGTCGATGCGAGCCATCAGCTGGCGTTTGACGTCGAGCCGCTCGACCACCACCTCGATGATCCAGTCCACCTCCACCAGACGATCGAAGTCGTCCTCCAGATTGCCGAGCTCGACGCGCCTTTGGGCGGCGTGGCCCATGAAGGCCGGCGGTTTCATTTTCACCGCACGCTCAAAACCTTGACGGACGATGCGGTTCCGCACCGCCGGATGGTCGAGGCTCAGACCCTTGGCTTCTTCTTTGGCATCGAGGCTTGGCGGGACGATGTCGAGCAGCAGCACCGGAAAACCGGCGTTGGCCAGGTGGGCGGCAATGCCCGCCCCCATGACTCCCGCGCCGATGACTGCAACCCGTCGTATGGGATGATCCATGATTCCTCCTCGTCAACCGGTCCCAGCCCGGCCGAAGGTCGTCGAATCGATTGCTTGATCTGGCTCTTGGTGTGTCTGGACCACCGTCTCGGCAAATTCTTGCGGAGAGCAGACGCCCCCGTGAAGCTCTACGCTGATGGGACAGTGATCGGATCCCTCCACCTCGGGATGAATCTTGGCATGGCGCAACCAAGGTCGTATCGCCGGGGAAGCAAGGATATAGTCGATACGCCAACCGATATTGCGTTGGCGGACTCCCCGGCGCTGGCTCCACCAGGAATAATGGCCGCCTGCCGGCTCGAAATGGCGAAAGGTGTCGATCCACCCCTGGCGTAACCAACGATCGAGCTCTTGACGCTCCTCGGGACGAAAGCCACTGGTCTTCTTGTTCTCTTTGGGTCGGGCCAGGTCGATTTCCTGATGGGCGGTATTGAAATCCCCCATCACCAGGATACGATCGCCCCGCGCCTTGGCCCCCTCCAATCGATCAAAGAGGGTGCGATAGAACTGAAGCTTGTAGGGAATCCGACTCAAATCGCGGTTCTTACCGTTGCCGTTGGGGAAATAGCCGTTGACCACCAAGAGGGATCCAAAGCGGGCCAACTGCAAGCGCCCTTCGATGTCGATGTCTTCCTCTCCGAGGCAAGTCTCGATATCGTCCGGCGGACGGCGAGAGAACAGGGCGACACCGCTGTAGCCCTTGCGGTCCGCCGACGCCACGTCGAGGTGCCAACCCTCCAGCTCGAGGATCTCGGGCGGTAGCTGTTGTCGCTGGCTGCGCACCTCCTGAACACCGACGATCTCGGCGTCACAAGATTCCAACCAGGGAAGGAATCCCTTGCGGGTACAGGCCCGAAGGCCGTTGACATTCCATGAAATAATGCGCATGACTCAACAGATTCTAACCCGGTTCAGAACCGAACTGAGTCTTTTCTGCCAAGGTAACCTAAAGATGCAGAGTTGGCCCCCGGTCGATGCCCAATCCTCACGTCGGTCCCGATTCATTGCCAACCACCCTACGGATACACTACGTTCGTGCCAACTGATCCAACCCTAGATACTCCTTCCCCGCCTCCCCCTGAGGGGACCCAAAGACGCCATCGACGGCCCGTCAGATGGCTGCTGAGGCTTTTGCTGCTCGGCGTTGTGCTGCTCGGCTTGGCCGTGCTCAGCCTGCGTTCTTCCACCACCCGCCAATTCTTGTTGACGCAGCTTTCAGACTTCATAGCAACCCGCAGCCCATTGGACGTGCAGGTCCAAGACTTTCAACTCGCCTTGGGGACCCCGCGTCTGGAGATCGAAGGCATCACGGTGCGTCGCGACGCCGACTCGGCCCCATTTCTAGTGATCGATCAAGGCATCGTCGAGGGTCGCTGGCTCGAGTTGCTACGCCGCCGTCCACGCCTGCGAAGCATCGAAATCTTGACCCCCACCGTCGACCTGGAAGCCCCTCTGCCGTCCTCGGCCGAAGACGAGCCACCCGACCCCGATGCCAGCCTCGACCTGGGCATCGACATCGAGAGCCTGCGCATCTCCGGCGGTACCGTTGTCCAGCAATGGTCGGAACCGCGGGGCTGGCTCAGCTCCTGGCGGCTGGTCGACTTGGCGGGGGAAGGGTCCTACGAAGCAGCCGAGCTACGCTTCGAGAGCCGGGACGGCAGCCTCCAACTACTGTGGACCGACGACCTCGCCACCACCCTCGAAGCCCATCCCATGACGCAGCGTTTCGAGCCCCGCAACATCGATCTCCAGGTGCGTCTGTACGGTGAGCTGCCCGCCACCTTCACCATCGAAGAGCTCAGCGCCGACAGCGAAGGGCTGCAGCTGCAGGCCAGCGGCACCGTCGATGCCAAGAACGATATCTTGCACAGCATCTTCGAGTTGTACGTCGAGCCCAGTCGCCTGCTGCCCGGCGTCGCCGACGATGCCGGGCCGGTGGTCGCCAACGGTGACCTGGACTTGCGTCGCTTAGAGGGTCATCTGACGATCGACGCCGAACGTCTGCCGTTGCGGGTTCTCGAGCCCTGGATCGACGCCGATCTCTATGGTCAGCTGGAGGTGCCCGGCAGCCACCTCCAGCTGCATGTCGACAGTCAGCTGGCGGGTAGCCGCCCGGAGGACATCCAAGGCCAAACCAAGCTCGCCTGGCAAAACGGCGAGGAAACTCTGCTCGAGCTGGCCCTCCGCACCTTGGAACCCCTCGATGACCGGCTGCAAGTGGCCGTCGAAGCCGAGGTCCTGCCGCAGCTGGAGGGCCTGACGCGCCTCGAAGGTCGCCTCTCCGCCAGCGACTGGCAGCATTTGACGGAAGCGACGATCGAAACCTCGCAACTGCGTCTCGAGATGCCCCGCGTCCTGGCCTTTCGACAGCAGCTTCAAAGCCGCTGGCCCAATGTCGAAGCCTTGGCGGCGCCCTGGGAAGAGCGCCTGCTCGAAGACATTCCCGCCACCGCTAAACCAGGGCCGGTAAACCTGCTGGTGACGGCTCAGGGTCCTTTGCTCGATCCCCAGGCTGATCTTCGGCTCGACGGCTGGAACGGCGCTCTGACGCTCACCGCCGGCGGCCACCCCATGCGCCGCACTGGCACCGCGACTTTGCAGGCCCAGGGCCTGAATTTGGGCAGCCTGCGGCCGCTGGTTGGCTTGGAGACGGCCGGCCAACTGGATCTCGACCTGCGGGCCGATCTCGACTCGACGACTTGGCGCTTGCAGACCACCGGTGACGGCACGTCCGTCATTTGGCGTCAAGAGGCAACCCTGGCTTCCCTGAGTTGGTCCGCCGACCTCAGCGGCCAGGTTCCGAGCTCGGAAACCTCGAAAGATGCCTGGATTCCTGCCCTAGCCTCTATCCAGGTGCAGCTCCGAGACACCAAATGGCGGCAGCCGATCACCGAATTGGCTGTCGATGAAACCACGGAGACCGCTGAGACTGCGGAGACTGCGGAGACTGCGGATTCAACCCTCGAAACGCCCGACGTACCGACGATCGACGTCACAGAGCCGGCGTCTGAAACCATGACGGAGACAGAGATCGCAGCCACCACGGATGCGCCGTCCGAGCCGCCGGCCCCACCCTTGGACATCGCCGTGGACAGACTGCAGATGAATCTCGAGCTGGCACAGCGAAGCACCGGTTGGAACGTCGAGCTGGTCAGTGACAGCGGTGGTTGGCGGGTCGACGGCCTATCCGAAGCCCCGGTGAGCCTGGCGCAGCTCCATCTCGAGCTCGATAGTCGAGGCCGGCTACAGGCCGGATACCAACTGCGGGACGTGACGGCGGACGGCGACGGTTTCGAGCGTCTAGGATTCGAGGACTTCCACTGGCGAGGGGTCGCCGAGAATCTCCTGTTCGATCCTCAACAGCCCGCCGTCGACCTCCTGCGCTGGCAGCTGACGGCCGAGGACGATCGCTGGCTTCTGGAGGAGCTGGTAACCCATTGGGGCACCCTCCAACTGGCCAGCTCCGGCCAGGCCACGTGGCAGCAACGCATCGAGGACATCCACCTCGAGACCGTCGTGCAGAGCCAGAGCCCGCAATTGTCGAACCTGCGCACGGAAATCGATATCGCCGCCGGCATCCTTCGATTGCAGGTCGACGAAGTGGTGTCCGACCTCGGGGAAGGTACCCTGCAGGCGACCATCCCGCTGGCCAACCTAGGCCGCATTCCCGGCCTCGCCTCGGCGCTGGAAGCCCTGCCCATCGCCGCCGTCGGTGGCCCCCTCGACATCCAGCTCGATGTCCCCCGCCTGGCCTCCGCGGACCTCCTCGAGCTGTTGCAGCAACCCCCCTCCCCATGGCAACTGAGCACCGGTATTCAAGGACAGCTACACTTCGATCTGGCCAGGCCAGAGGAAGGTAGCGGCGACATCGTCCTGCGCCGCTTGCAGCTCGACAATGGCCCCCAACACGTGGCGGCGGACGAAGATCTTCAGGTGCGCTGGCGAGGCTCCAGCTTGCAGCTCCTGCCCGCAAATCTGTCGATCGGTCATCAGCCGGCCCGGGTCGACGGCTCGGCCCAGATCGCCTGGCGCCGCGATGCCGCAACGCCATGGCCCATACCCGAGGTGACCAATCTGGAGGGGCAGCTGGACGGCGACATTGGCCTCTCTTTCATCCGTCCCTACTTGCCCAAGGACGCCCGGGTCGAGGGCAACGCCAGCGTCGAGGCATCCCTCCGTGGCATCCCCGAAGCGCCGCGCATCGAAGCCACCGTCGACGGCGCCAACGGCCGTCTCTTGCTCTCCTCACCCTATGCCGTTGAGGTCAGCGAGCCCAAGGCGGCGCTGCGATACATCGACGGCCACCTGCATATCGACAGCCTATCGGCGATGGTCAATAGCGGCTCGGTGGTGGCCAATGGCGGCCTCGACCCGCAAGGCAACTTCAATGCCGAAGGGGTGCTCGACGCCATACGCATGCGGCTCGACTACGGCGTCATCGCCCAGCTGAGTGGTAACTTCAAGCTATCCTGGCCCGCCACAGGACGACCCAAGGTGACTTCCAACCTATTGGTCGAGCGAGCCGTGCTGCGTCACGCCATCGACCTGGACAGCCTTCTCCTCTCCGAGCTTCTGGCCCCCCCGGAGATCGTCGGTCTGGAAGGCACCCCACGGCCCGAGGACGACATCGACCTCGACCTCTCCATCGCCACCATCGACGGTCTCAGGGTGCGCAACAACCTGGCCGATCTGCGCGCCACGTGGAATCCGATCCGGGTTCGGGGCAGCGTCCTCAACCCGCTGATCCAAGGGGATATCGATGTCGAGTCTGGGGGTCTGGTCTCGATCTACGGCCAGACTCTACGGCTTGATCGGGCGCAGGTCACCTTCAGCGGCATCCCGGGCACCGCACCGGTTTTCGACATCGCCACCACCTCGTCCCTCGAAGACCCGACGGTGGGCCAAGGACGATCCGACCTCTTTGCCAGTCAAGGCAGCAGCTCCGCAGAATCCGTCGAGGATCGACTGGCCAGCGGGCTGGCCACCTACTACGGAAACATTCTCGCTTCCCGGCTCGGTAGCGGGCTGGGTAGCCGCACCCGGCTCAGCATCCGCCCGGTGCTGATTTTTGGCGAGAGCGATCCCCAAGCCCGTCTCGCCTTGACCCGCGATCTGTCGGCCAACCTGGCGCTGGTGGCGGCCATCAGCCTGCAGGATACCCAGGGACGAACCTACGTTCTCGATGTCCACGACTTGCCGATCTGGCCCTCTTTTGTTGGCCAGGCGTTCACCAACGAGGACGGTCATGCGGGCGTCACCGTGCAGCAGTCGTGGGAACCGGTCAAAGGGGGCCGCGAAGTGGATGAAGACGGTGAGCTGAAGATTCGCCAAGTGGACCTGCAAGCCCCGGAGAGTCTGCCCCTCAAACAGCTACGACGGGTCATCGATCGCGCTATCGGCGACCGGGTAGACGATGGCGCCGACTTCGATGTCGAGATCGATGTCACCGAAGCGCTACAAGGTATGGGCTACAGCGCCGCCCGAGTCCAGGTCGACCTGGTGAACCGCGGCGGCGATCCAGATGAAGTGGATCTCGTGGTGGTCATCAAACCAGGAGTGCGCAGCGACATCGTCTTCCAGGGCAATGAGCCACCGCGGGATCAACGCCGCACCATCGCCCGCCTCTACCGACCCACCCACGGCGGGGACTTCGCTTTCGAAGAAATGCGGCAACGCACCCAGGAGGTGTTCCGTGCCCAAGGCTATCCGGCACCCGAGATCGAGATCAGCCGACGGTCGCTGCCGGATGAAAATGGCCAAGCCCGAGAAGAGGTCATCATCGAGACGCGGGCTGGAAAGAAGTGGTCCCTGGGTACCCCGGCGGTGCTCGGCACCGATCCCGAAGTGGCGACTCTGCTGCAAGAGCAATTCACCACCAAGCTGCAACGCATGGAGCTGGCCTTGGGCACCGAAGCGGCCCAGGAACGGGTCCTCTCTGCCCTACGGGGGCTAGGTTTCGTCGATCCCCAATGGGTGGGCGCCCGCTACGACCCCGACCAAAAAGTGCCGGTGGTTGAAGTGGAACCCGGACGCCGGCGCCTCATCGCCAATTTCGAGGTAAGAGGCCCGAACGACGGCAAATACGCTCTTGGCGGCAAGGAGGCGCTGCGAGTGGGCTCGCCGCTGCGCCTCGACATTCTCACCCGGCAGGCCTTGGCATTGGAGAGCCGACTGCGCAACGAGGGCTACAGTGAGGCCCGAGTCGTACCCTCCGTCGAGGTCCACGATGACGACGAGCTGCGGTATGACGTGCTCGTCGAGATCGATCGGGGACCGGCCCATCATTTGCGGGAGGTCGAGGTCAGCGGCGAGCAGAACACCCGCGAAGGCTGGGTGCGACGCATCGCCGACTTGCCCGACGACACCCTGCTGCGGGAACGGGACATCAGCCTGGCGCGGCGGCGTCTCCTCTCCACCGGCATCTTTCGGCGGGTGCAAATCGAACGGCAGCCGACGGACGGGGACGTAATCGAGGCAGAGGCCGAAGGGACCGCCGACATTCGGCCCACGGATCTGATCATCGACGTGCAGGAACGCCCCCGCTTTCGCCTCTCCGCCGGCCTGCGGTGGGAGAGCAGCGTCGGCGCCAGCGCAGTCTTCGAGGCGGTCGACCGCAGCTTCACCGGTCGTGGCTCCACCCTCGGATTTCGCGCTCTGGTGGGTCAGCAGGAGCGCTCATTAAAGGTCTACACCGTGGTGCCGCGCCTGCTGGCCAGTCGCAACGATCTACAGCTCTTCGTCGAGCACCGCACTGAGGAACGGAACGGCGTCGAGAGGGAACGGCTGGAGGGCAGCTTCCAGCTGTCCCGCAGCCTCGGCGAGCAACACCTAGTCCGTGTCTACGGCTCCTACCGCGAAGGTGTCGGCCTGGAAACCCGCAATCCCAGCGGCCCCTTTTCCAACTTCTCCAATCCCTTTCTCGGCTTCCAGTGGGTGCTCGGCGAGCAGCAGCCCGGCGAGCTCTACCCCAAGGGCTCCTTTATTAGCTTCGATATCTCCGGCAGCAACTCGCAGTTGGGCGCCGAGCAGGACTTCATCCGTACCTTCTCCAACCTACAGCACTTCTACCATCTCCCGAAATCCCGTTGGGTGTGGGGCCAATCCCTCCGCCTCGGCTGGGCCCACGCCTTCGGCGAACCGCTGATCGACGATCTGCGCTTCCGCACCGGCGGTGAATACTCCGTGCGTGGCTACGACACCGATAGCCTGGGCCCCCGTTTCGAGCTCGACAGTCAACTGGTAGACCTCGGCGGCGAAGCCCTCATCGTGCTCAACCAGGAGCTCCGCTTCCCCGTCTGGGATCAACTGGCGGGTCTCGTCTTCCTCGATGCCGGTAACGTCTGGGACGACAAAGACGACTTCGGCCGCGACCTTTTCACCGCCGTCGGCCTCGGCCTGCGCTACGACTCGCCGGTGGGTCCACTACGCCTCGATGTCGCCTATCCTCTTGATCGGCGGCCGGACGATGGAGAGATCAAGTTGTATTTTGGCTTTGGCAATATCTTCTGATTTCCCTCAAAGACCCAAAAATCAATGCAGGCGTCCCGCAGGGACGAAACAACATAGCGAGGGACTTTAGACATTGGTGCCGGGCAGGGGCCTTCGGGTAAGAGCACCATCCGAAGACAGTGGGCGCGGGTGACGGCAGAGGCGGGGGACGGCAGAAGCAAGTGACTGAAGTCACTCGCTTGAAAATTTCGTCCCTCCGGGACGCCGGAATTTCATTGGGATCGACCGTTTGCTGGGGAAGGCTAGAGATTTGCGTTTAGAATCTCTCAATTGATCCTGAATGGGGAGATCGACCAAGTGCCTAGAAGCCTCAGCGAGATCTATTTCCACATCGTCTTTGCCACCAAGCTTCGGATGCCGTTGATCACGGCATCCCTCAAAGATCCACTTCATCATTTCCTCGGAGGCATCGTGCACAATCGAGGCGGTAGCGTGCTCGCAATCGGCGGCATGCCCGATCATGCTCACCTTTTGGTGCGGTGGGGTACCAGTAAACCGGTCGCTCATCTGGTGAAATGGCTGAAGGGAAGCTCGGCAAGGTGGGTCAACGAACGTCGTAGTGAAGAGGCTCACTCTGCTTGGCAAGAGGGCTACGCCGTATTTTCAGTCAGCCCTTCACAGGTCACCAAGGTGCGACGCTACATCGAGAATCAAGAGCATCACCATCGCGATCTGAGCTTCAACAGTGAGCTAACCCAGCTCGTTCGCAAGAGCCTTCCTCAAGAATCCTCGAGAAAACCCCAAGAGCCAATGCAGGCGTCCCGCAGGGACGAAACAACATAGCGAGGGACTTCAGTCCCTCGTGCCTAGGCCGCGCCTCGTGCCTAGCCGGGGCCTTCGTGCACAAGCACCATCCGAACAGTGTGGATGCGAGCACCCACAGAAGCGAGTGCAGGCAGATGCGAGTGCAGGCAGATGCGAGCACCCAGCAGAAGCAAGTGACTGAAGTCACTCGCTTGAAAATTTCGTCCCTCCGGGACGCCGGAATTTCATTCGAATCACCCATTTGCTTGGCTGGCTCGTACCCGATCGCGACCTCCAAGCACCAGCGGATCAAGCTCAACCTACCCAAAGCTCAATGCAGGCGTCCCGCAGGGACGAAACAACATAGCGAGGGACTTCAGTCCCTCGTGCCTAGGCCGCGCCTCGTGCCTAGCCCGCGCCTCGCGCCCAGCCGAAAACCTCCAAACACAAGCTGATCAGCCCCATCCAGCGACATCCAAGGCACTACTCCAAACACCGCAACATCGCCCGCCACGTGGCCTCCACATCCTCCTGCCGGGTCCGCCAGTTGACGATGGAAACCCGCATCGCCGCTTGGCCGCCGTAGGAGGTAGGGGTCAGAAAGGCGGTGCCGTCGTCCCGCAGGCGGTCGAGGAAGGCATTTACCTCGGCGCTGGTGGGACCGCCGGAGGCCGCGAGGGTGAAACAGAGGCCGTTGAGGCGCACCGGAGCCAACAAGCTGAAACGCTCGTGGCCATCGATCTGCTGGCCGAGCCACCGAGCGAGATCGCAACACCGCTCGACGATCTCGGCGTAACCCTGGCGGCCGTAGGCGGCGAGGGACATCCAGACAGGTAAAGCACGCCAACGCTGGGAATTCTCCGGCGTCAAGTGGAGGAAGGTATCGGGTCCGATCGAGGGCTCCAGGTAGGGGGCCATGCTGCGGAAGACCTCCCCTTGCAAATTGAGATGACGGCTGAAGATGAGGGCCGAATCGTAGGGCACGTTGAGCCATTTGTGGGCATCGACGGTCAGGGAGTCGGCCCCCTCGAGACCTTTCAGCAGGTGGCGAAAGCGCTCGCTGCAGGCGGCGATGGCGCCGAAGGCCCCATCGACGTGCAGCCAGAAATCGTGGTGTTGGCGCAGCTCCAGGATGGCTTCGAGGTCGTCGAAGTCGGTGCTGTTGACGGTCCCGGCGTTGGCCACCACGACGGCCGGCCCTGCGATGGCGCTCAGGGCTTGGTCGAGGGCCGCCACGTCCACCGCTTCCCGCTGCGGCAGCGTAGCCACCGTCTGGAGGTTCTGACGCCCTAAGCCGAGCATGGCCAGACCCTTGTAGATGCTGGAATGGGCCGTGCCGCTGAGCACGGGAACCTCTCCCAAGGCTGCCAGCCCCTGCGCCGCCACGTCGACACCGCGACGCTTCCCCACCCATTGCCGAGCCATCGCCAGGCCGACGAAGCTCGACATGGTGGCGCCGCTGACAAACACCCCCGTGAAGTCGCTCGACAGGCCGAGCAAGTCACGAAACATGGCCACGGCGTCTAGGCTCAGTTGGCGGACACTGGACTCCCCTGCGTCGGAGCCGTTCTGATCGTAGACGGTGGTCAACCAATCTCCGGCCAAGGCGGCGGGGGTAGTGCCTCCGGTGACAAAGGCAAAGTAGCGGGGGCCGGCGCTACCGCTGATCCAAGGCGCGTATCGGCGCTGCAAGTCGTCGAGGGCGCCGGCCGTCCCCAGGCCATGCTCCGGCAGACCGGCTGCTGGCAAGGCCTCGAGACGATGGGCCACCGGTTGTCCGTCGAGGGCGTTGAGGAATCGTTTGGCTTCCCGCACCGTGGTCTCGAGCACCTGCTCGATGCCGCGACGGTCGCGGTCTAAGGGTGAGGATGGGACTTCGTCAGCTTGCTTCATGGTTCATGCTCCTCGGTGCCGACAGATGGGTTCGAGCATTGGCGGAAAGGGCAGGCGTGGGACAGCAGCGATCAAGGTAGAAGAGATTGCAAGAGGGGCTCGGCGGCCGCCCTTGCACGCCACTCCGGTCGCGCCGTCAAAGCAGCGGTCAAGGCCTTCTCGGCGGCTTGCGGATCCCCCTGGCTGGCCCACCAGCGGGCCAGCTGGAACTGCGCCTCACCGTAGTCCCCTTCCGTCGGACGACTGCGCTGCAACCAAGGGACGGCATCGTCCCCTCGGCCGGCCCGCAGCATCAAGATCCCCAGGGCTCCGGCATGGGGAAAAGCTTGCGGACCGCTCAACCGGGCGGCCTGCAGCAGCCGTTCGATGGCTTCTTGGGGCTGGCGAGCGGCGTGGTGGGCGAAGGCCAACTTGATCATCACATCCGGCCGCCGGTCATCGAGCTCCAGGGCCCGTTGGAAGGCCTCGACGGCTTTCTCCGGCGATCCCGAGAGGCCGAGGGTGGAGGCCAGCTGGGTCCATACCTCGAGACGCCGAGGCTGCTGCCGGGTGAGCTCCAGCCAATGCTCCAAGGCCTCATCGAGTCGGCCTTTCTGGGTGGCGGCGGTGGCCAAGGCAAAACGGGCTTCATGATCCTCGGGCCGCAGTGTCACCACTCGACGCAAGCGGGGTAAGGCCTCGGTCAATCGCCCGGAACCGGCCAAGGCGGCCCCGGATCGACCCAAAGCGAAGGGATTGTCGCCGTCTTCCTTCAGCACTCGATCGAAGCGCTGCAACGCCTCGTCAAGGTTCCCGGCATCGAGCAAGGCCTGAGCTTCGCCCAGCAAATGCCATTGGTCGAGGCGTAGCTTGGGATCAACGGCCTCGGGCGGTGGCCCCTCGGCCGTCGACACGCCGCCGGTGTAGCCCAGGGAACGCAGTCGGGCCAAGGTTTCCGGATCGTCGAGACTGGCCGCGCTGCGAGCCGCACGCGACTCGATGGCGGTCAGGGCAGAGGCCAGATCACCGGCCAGGCGGCGCTTGCCAGGCAGTAGGTTGTTACTTTCCGAGGGGTCGTCTTCCAGATGATAGAGCTCGGGCAGTGGCGCCGCGATCAGCTTCCACGGCCCGCGACGCAGGGCCCGCAAAGGCGCCCAGCCGTAGGACAACCACGGGCGCTGGCTCTCCATGTAGGCGTCCGGGGTGAGCCAGGCTTTGCCCTCCATCATGGGGCGCAGGCTGAAACCGTCGACGTCATCGAGGGCCGGCAAGCGCAATAGATCGAGCACCGTCGGCGCCACATCCCACAGCCGCGCCGCCTCTCTGCTCTCCCCCGGCGCCAAGTGGCCGGGCCAGGAAATGACCAACGGCACCGCCATGGTGCTCTCGTAGATGAAGAAGCCGTGGGTGCTCTCGCCGTGCTCGCCCAAGCTTTCGCCGTGGTCGGCGGTGAAGACCGTCAAGAGCTGGCCGTCCGGTGTTCCCAAGCCGGCCAACAGCCGGCCGATGGCGGCGTCGACGGCGCGCACCTCGCCGTCGTAGGCGCCCCGCGGTCCGGAGCCGCCGAAGCCCGCCGGGGGCTCGTAGGGGTCGTGGGGGTCGTAAAAGTGGATCCACAGGAACCAAGGCCCGGCGTTGGACTCGCTAATCTCCCGATGCCAGCGCAGCGCTGCGGCGACGCTATCGGCGGCGCGGCGCTCCAGGGCCTGGGGTTGAGCCTCGGAGAAGCGGTCGTCGTAGTGATCGAAGCCGCCGTCGAGCCCCCCTTCCGCGGCCAAGGGATAGCCGCCAACGAAGGCGCCGGTGGTGTATCCGTGCTGCCGTAGACGGTGACCAAGGGTGGGGATATCAGGGGCCAGTAGGAAGCCGTTGCTGCGCACCCCATGACGTCGGGGTAGCAAGCCGGTGAGCAGCGACGCATGGGCGGGTTGGGTCAAGGGCAACGGGGTCACCGCGGCGGGGAAACGAAAACCCGACGCCGCCAGCCGATCGATGACCGGAGTGGCGTTGCGCCCGGCCACCCAACCCAGGGCGTCGGGACGCAAGGTATCGACGGTGATCAGCAAAACATTGGGGGGCGTCACCGGCGGCTCGGTCGCCGAGCTCGGCGAGGGTCCCATGGGGAGGACGGCAAGGGCGATCATCAGCATCGCCTTGGGGAATGGCTGTGTCCTGGATTCCATTGCTGTATGGTGTCGCGTTCGCCACCAAAAACAAAGAGCGGCGCCCGAAGGCACCGCTCTTGTCCTATCCGTCCAACCTATCCGCCGGTACGGACCCGGCGGATAGTCGCTTCACTGAGTCGGCTCAGGGGGCAGAGTTGGACCACTGCGAGGTATCACCGGTCTCGAAGTCACCGAAGAAGATACCGAGCTCCAGGCAATCGATCTGGGTATCCGGCACTTGGACATCGACGTTGGTCATGATGATCTCGTCGAACCAGAAACCACCCTGCGCCAAGGCACCGTCGGTGCCGTAGATGACCTCGAACTGCACCATCTGACCGGCCAGGCCGGCGGAGCCGAGGGCCCCGGCGCTGAAACCACTGGGGGCCCATGTCTGCATGGTACCGGCCCAGCCATTCTCCGGCTCATTGCAACCGCCATAGGAGCCCGGACCGCTGCTGTTGGCGTTGTAGAGACGGCCGCTGTCCGGATCGACCGGCGTCCGGGTACCCGAGCCATCGACGATACCGACGCTGGCACGGTCGTACCAAGTACCACCACTGAGCGGCTCGATGTCGAAGTTGGACTCCAGGGACAACGTGGTGTTGGCGTTCATCGCCACGACGGGCGAACGGATGGCATCACAGGCGTTGTCCAAGGTGGCCGACGAACGGAACGCGAAGGTGCCATCACTACCGCTACCACTGGTGCGGGTGAAAGTACCGCTGTTCACCGACCAACCCTCGTCGTCCGTCTCCATCGAGAAGGTGCGGGAGGCGAAGTTCTGGAAATCGCTCTCCACCGACTCGATTTGGAACGTGCCGGTGCGGGTCTGCGGCGTCAGCTCGTCGCTGGTCACCTCGACCTCGATGGTCAGCACTTCGTTGAACGCCAAGCCGGCGGCTTGGAAGTCGAAGCTACCTTGGCCCTCGCCACAGGCCGACAAGCTGGCGGCGATCGGATTACTGGCCACGAAGCCAGGATCCATCACCGGGTGGCTCGGCGAGCTGATGTTGACGATACGGACGTTGGTCTGACCCGCGGCGCCGATATTCGACACGTCGAAGGTCAGGGTGGCCGTCTCACAGTTATCGAGGAAGGGATCCCCGTCACCACTGTTGATGGTCAGGTTGCCGGAACCCTGAACCACCGCCAGGTTGGCACCGGCCGTCGCCGTGACACTGCCACAGGTGCTGGCCGGGCCAAAACAGGTCGGGCCTTCATCGGACTTCGGTACGACAATGTAGAAGTACTCAAAGCCGTTCTGCATGCCGCTGTCCTGGAAGGACGTGCCGGTGGTCTCACCGACCAGCTGTTTGCCGAAGTCACAACCGCCGACGCCTTCGCCGCGGTAGATCAAGTAGCTGTCGGCATTAGCCACGGCGCCCCAGGAAAGCTCCGCACCGCGATCCGACGGATCGATGGTCACCGTCGGGGCGACCGTCGGGGCGGTAGCACAACCGGAGTTGGTCGCCACCGGGGTCGCACAGGCGATCTCGTGACGATTGAAAGCGGCGAAGATGGACTCGATGTGCGGCGTGCCATTGGTCAGGTTGCCGTCGTCGTCGTCCGCCGCCAGGAAGTTGAGGTAACCGCCGGTGGCAGCACAGCCACCGAAAGGAGCGGCACATTGAAACCAAGTGCCGACATTGCCGCCACCGATGTAGGTCAAATGCACCGCTAGCTCACGGGCCGTCTCGGCGTTGAAACCGGCGGTGATCAGGTCGCGGTTCCACAGGTCCCAAACCGACTCCGAATAGGCCGCGCCTTCACAATGGCTGGAGCCACCGCAAGGGGCGCCGCCGCCGGTGCCACAGAGTGCGTTGACACCTTGCGGGCCGTTGATGGCGTGGGGTACGCCGGAAGCACGGTTGGCCCAATCGATATCGCGCACACCGCTGCAGTTGAGGCAGGCGTCACCGTAACCGTTGCAATTGCCACCCAGGAAGTTGCGACCGATGCACGAGGTGTTGAGCCGCAAGGACGCGTAGACATCCGGAATACCTTCACCGGGATTCGAGATGTTCGGCACGGCATCGTTGTTGTCCATGCCGTGACCCCACTCGTGATCGAAGACGCCGGCCAACTCACCGGTGTTGGCGCAGCCGCCGCCGGAGCGATAGAAGTTCACCGTCGAGCCACTCCAGAAGGCATTACAGGAGCTATTGATGTTCATGTTGGAGGTCAACTTGCCGTCCAACCATGAGTTGGTCGGGATGATGCCCCGAGCCTGCTCGATGATGCGGTTCATCTCGTAGAAGCCGGAGCGGGAGGCGTGGGTATTGCCCGGCGAGGCCCCCGGCGGCACCGTGCAGTCCGTGCCGCCGCTGACCCCGAGGTCGAGCAGGGCACCGCTGGTGCTCTCACTGATGGCACCACAGTTGTCGACCATGTTCATGTACAGGCCGGACAGCTGCGTGGTCACCGTGCCATCGACACAGGCCAACAGATTGCCGCCGCTGTCGGTGAACAGGGTCTCGCCGTTCAGCTCGAGGTCGACGAAAGGCATCGGATAGACCTGCTCGGTGCCGTCGTCGCCGACACCGTCGTTGCTCACCGGGAATACACCGCCGATGACGGTGCGGGCGGTGGCCGTGCCCTCCGGCTCGAGACCGGCTTCGGCAGCGTAGTGGTTGGTGTCCTGGAAGCTCAAGATCTCGCCGCTGTGGGCATCCACCAAAGCTTCGTATTTGCCGTAGTCATCGGCGAAGTTGGCGCGGAAGGTCCAGGCCAGGCGATAAGTCAGACCTTGACCCACCGCCATGTCGGAGAGGTTGTCCCCCACCGACCAAGGCATCAGCACGAGGCCGGGTTTGGACCATTGACTGGCCGCTTCGACGGTTCCGACATGGGCCTCGGCCACACCTTGAGCGGCCCCGACGGCGATCGAAGGCTGGGTGGCCACGTCGACATCGTTCCAGTTGACGGCCCCGAAGAGGATCAGGTTGCCGAACTTGACGGTGGCGGTGAGGTAGCTGTCGCGCACCGGGATGCCGTCGACGACGCGGGGGGCGTAGATCTGGATGGTCTCACCGCCGTCATGGATGGTGACCGTGCCGAGGCGCGGCAACTGACCGATATCGACCCCAAGACTGCCCTGGTTGGCCTGCAGGTAACCGAGGAAGGTCTCCCAGACCAGAGCCTTGTGCTCCATCAGACTGGCCGGGGCGGTGCGGCCCAGGTTCTGCCAGGTCAGATTGTTGCCGACACCCTTGCCGGGGAACATGGGGGTGGCCGGCATCAACGTGCCCCACCGTCCGGTCCGCACATCCATGTAGGCGGCCTCGGGGGCCACACCCAGGGCGGACAGATCGCTGCTCGCCTTGGCTTGGCCACGGGCCTGCGCTTCGCTGGCCGGAATATAGCCATTGTGGACTTGTAGATCCGGATGCAAGAAGGTCTTGCTCTGGAGCGGTGAATCTTGGGGTTGGACAAACGCTCCAACAGGCCAGGTCGCGACGAGGATCAGCGACAGGGCGGCAAGGCAAGTCAATAGCCGACTCTTCCCTAGATGCATAAATGGAGTCTCCCTTAGGATGTAAACACGGTTCGTTGTTGCGCGACCGGCGATTGCCGATCGCAAACTCGGGGCTCGGGCTGCCTCCCCTGTGGAGGAGCATCTGAAAGTCGCGGCTGAAAGACGCAGCCTGAAGATGTTGTAGAATTCAACCCTGAAGACCTGATAATACCTCCTACTCCACAAGTTCGCAAATTGCGCAAACTCCCTACTTTTCAGCTTCCAGAGACGCTGAGACTGCTCTGCACTCTTGGCGTCATCATCTCGTGCCTGTCGGCAAACGCCTTGGCCGCGGAGGCACTACGGCAGGGCGAAGATGGCCGACCTCAAGGGGCCGGCTCCCAAACCCCTGGGACGACGAACCCCGGCGAGGCGGTCACCGCCGCGACGCCGCGGGGTCTGCTGTTGATCACCCTCGATACGACGCGAGCCGATCACCTCGGTAGCTACCGTCGGCTGACCGCTGCGGCCACCACGACGACCCACCCCAGCGCCGGCTCGCCAACCCCCGTGACCCCGCACCTCGATGCCCTAGCGGCCCGCGGTACGCTGTATCGCCGGGCCTTGACCACCTCCCCCTTGACCTTGCCCGCCCATGCCTCGTTGCTCACCGCCCTCGATCCGCCCCAGCACGGGCTGCGGGACAACGGTGTCAGCGCCCTGGCCCCCACTATCCCCACCTTGGCTTCTGAGCTGTCGCACCGAGGTTTCCAGACCGCCGCCTTCGTCGGCTCAAGGGTGCTCGATCGGCGCTTTGGCCTGGCCCAGGGTTTCGCCCACTATGACGATCAAATGCCGGCCGAGCAGATCGGCGAATACGGCTATCCGGAGCGAGACGCCGCCGCCGTCGTCGACGCCGCCCTCGCTTGGTTGGGGCGGGCGGACACCGATGCCCCGTGGTTTCTGTGGCTCCATTTCTACGATCCCCACGCCCCCTATCAACCCCCAGCCCCCCTACGGAAGGGTTCCGAGGCCGCCAACTACGGCGCCGAAATCACCTTCGTGGACCAACAGATCGGTCGCTTCCTGGGCCGCCTACCCATGGCGACAAATGATTTTCTGCTGGCGGTGGTGGGCGACCACGGCGAGAGCCTGGGGGAGCATGACGAACGCACCCACGGCCTGTTGCTCTACCGCGGCGTCTTGGAGGTTCCGATGATCTTGGCAGGGCCCGGCATCGGGACGGGCCGGGTGATCGACGCTCCGGTGTCGATTCGGCAAGTGGCCCCCACGCTGCTCGATCTGTTGCAGGTGCCCAGGTCCGACGCTCCGGGGCGGCTACCCCGCAAACAACCCTTACCCGGCATCGCCGATCACGTCGATGCCCTCGATTTCGTCTACAGCGAAACCTGGATGCCCGCCACGGCCTATGGCTGGAGCCCCCTCGTCGCCATCACCCAGGATCGCTGGCGCCTGGTGGTCGGTCCGCGGCCGGAGCTTTTCGACTATCTGACCGACCCCATGGAGAGCACCAATCTGGTGCGCACTGAGCGCCGTCGAGCTGGACGCCTCCGGGACACCCTCGAAAGCTGGCAACGCACTCACCGGGCGGTGGATGCTGCGCCCCTCGAGGTGCCCGCTGATCTGGCCGCCAGCTTGCGCAGCCTAGGGTATGTCAGTGGACAAACCAGTGGGCCGACGACGGCCACCGGCGGCCGGCCAACGGATGAGCTGATCGATCCCAAGGATGGCCTCGCCATGCTGGCAGAGCTGTCTCGGGCCAAGGAGCTGTTGAACGTCGGCAACCATTCCAAGGCGCTGCCCCTGCTCGAGTCTTTGGTCGACAGGAGCCCCGGCAACGTGCCTTTCCTGAGCAACCTGGCCAGCGCCCAAATGGCCGCCGACCAGCCGACCCAGGCCCTCGCCACCCTGAGGCGCGCCGTCGAGCTCAACCCCCACCTCGACTTTCTCCACCTGCACCTGGCAGAGGCGCACCGGCATCTTGAGCAATGGAGTGCCGCCGAGCGGGAATATCGTCTGGTGATCGATCTCAATCCGAGGCAAGCCAGCGCCTGGCTCAGCCTGGCCGAGATCCTCTACCGCCGTGGCGACGGCGACGGCGAATACCACCTGCTCCAGCGGGCCGTCGAAGCCGAGACCCACAGCGCCTCGGTCCATCTTCGGCTGGCCCAGCTGGAAGAATCCCGCCAAGGGATCGAAGCGGCCCGCCGCCATCTGCGTCGCGCCACCGACATCGCCCCCACTTGGCCCCTACCCTGGCTTCTGCTGGGCAAGTCCCTGAGGCGCCCCGACGGCGATCCGATCCAAGCCCGCGCCGCCCTGGAGAAGGTGGTGGGTCTGGCTCCACGCAGTCGGGAAGCGCAGCAGGCCAGGCAGCTGTTGCAAGACTTGTAGCCGCCGCCCCCATCAGCCGGCCCGTCGCGACTCCAACAACTTTTCCACCTGACGCCGCGCCACCGCCAGCGGGCTGATGCCCTCCGCCGTGGCCTCGGCAAAGATGCTCTGCAGCGTCCGGCCGATGATCTCGACCCGGTCCATGATGCCGTCGTCGTCCAGCCCCTCCTCTTGGATCAAGTGGATGGCCATGGCGCCACCGGCGTTGATGATGTAGTCCGGCGCGTACAGGATGCCCCGCTGGTGCAGACGGTCGGCATCTTCCGCTTCGGCCAGCTGGTTGTTCGCCGAGCCGGCCACCGCCTTGGCGGCCAAACGCGGGATGGACCGGCTATTGAGGGTGGCGCCGATGGCACAGGGGGCGTAGATATCGCACGCCGTGGACACCACATCGGCCAAGGGAATGGCTCGGCCCGCGAGCTCCTTGGCCATCGACTCGGCCTTGGCGGCATCGAGATCCGCCAGGATCAATTGCGCTCCGGCGGCCGCCAAGGCCCGGCTGAGGGGTGCGCCGACGCCGCCGAGGCCTTCCACCAAGATGGAACGGCCCTCCAAGCTGGTGCTGCCATGCAGGCTCTCCATCGTCCGCCCGATACCGAGGAAGACACCATGGGCGGTGAACGGCCCGGGATCCCTGGACACCCCTTCATTCTGTGCCGTGCCCACCACCCAGCGGGTCTCCTCGGCGATGATCACCATGGCCTGGGGACCGGTGCCCAAGTCCGCTCCGGTGGCGTAGGCCCCTTTTAGGCTCTCGAGGAAGCGACCGTAGCGGCGGAACAGCCCCTGCTTTGTGTCCTCGTCCAAGGGCCGAGGAATGGCGATCACCGCCTTGCCGCCCCCAAGGGGTAGATCGACGCCGGCCCATTTGTAGGTCATGCCCTCGGCCAACCGTTGGGCGTCGACCAGACCATCGGTCAAGGATGGGTAGACCTTCATGCGGGTGCCGCCGGTGGGTCGGCCCAAGGTGCTGTCGTGCAGCGCGATGAAGATCCAAGCGTCGGTCGGTGCATCGTGGCGCACGATGACCGCGTCACCGTCCCAAGCGGCCATGGTTTCGTAGAATTCCTGGCTCATGTCAATTACCTCATCAAGATTCGACGGCGCCGGAGGTGGCGAGCAAGTCCGGCGGCGAGGAAAAGTTCATGCGTGTCGGCTAGGCCGACCCTTCAGGCTGAACCGACGACACCGTAGACGCGCCATCGGGCCACGCCGCCGTCGGGGTGAAGATTCATCCGCACATAGGACCAAGGGCCGCTATCGACGATCTCGTCTTCGAAGACATGCACCGTGTCAGGTCCCATGACCTGCGGTGCGAGGATTTGTTGCCAAGTCACCTGGGGCCAGGTCAAGGCGTCGATCGGCACCTCCGGTCGATGACAGGCATCCACCGACACACGATGTGGATAGTTGCCCTTGAAATGACTGGTGTCGATCTCCATGCCGCGTAAATGCCCGGTGCAGGCCAGACGCACGATCACCCAATCATGCCCTGGCCCGCGGCGCCGTCGCGTCTCCCAACCATCGCCCATGTTGATCGACGGACCGGGCATCAGGAGATTGCCCATGTCGCTGAAGAACATGTCACTGCAGGCCACCGCCAAGCCGCCGTTTTCGGTCGCCGCCAGGTCGATGACCTGCTGGGGATCATAGCGGCTCCAGTTTGGCCGCACCCGACCGTAGGCCCGCAGTCGAGCGACGCCGCCATCGGGATAGATCTTCAAGCGCAGGTGAGTAAAGGTTTCCTGTTGGCTGATGCCGAATAGATTCTGGCTGCCGGGGCGCAGCGCCGAGGGGGGCAGGATCTCCTGCCAAACCCCTTCGGCGATCTCGTTCACATTGGCGTCACCGCCGAAAAAACTACAGGCCTCGAGGGATGCATAGGGGGGATGGTTGCCCAAGAAATGCCGTGTATCGATGTCGACCCCGGCCAGGTTGCCGGGCAAACCAAGACGCAGGATCACCCAGTCGTGACCGGGGGTACGTCGACGGCGAGTCTCCCAACCGTCCATCCACTTGCCACGTTGGGTGTAGCGGCAAGGATCACAGACCGCCGGTTGCGGATTCAGCAGGTTCTCCTTCGCGGCAAAAAACTCGTCGTTGGCCAGCAGCGCCTGACCGCCCAGACGGGCCGACGCCAGATCCACCATGCCGGCAAAGGTGGCGGGGCTGCCGTCAAACCCCATCTTCAGCTCTCGCCTTCATCGGCGCTCACCTTCATCGGCCGTACCATCTTCAAGTCCCCGCCGGTAGATCCCATCGTCATGCCCCATGCTCGCTCCTGTTGTCGCCAATTCGGTTCATCTGCTGCCCCTCTAAACCCCTGGGGGACCGGGCCGACGGCGCCGCAATCGTCCCAGCGGCTCCCCAAAGGCGTCGCCACGGCCATACACTCGACGCCCCCGTAGCCAAGTCTGCTCGACCACACCGCGCAACCGGCAACCCTCGTAGGGGGTCACGGCGTGACGATGCTCGAGCTGCGACGCCACCACCGTCTGTTCGGCTCGGTCGTCGAAAATCACAAAATCCGCTTCCCTACCCGGAGCCAGGGCGCCCTTGCGATCTGCCAAACCCGCCAGTCGAGCCGGCTGGGCGCTCAGCCAACGGGCCAGATCACCAAGCTCGAAACCGCGCGCTGCGGCGGCCGTCCAGACCACCGGCAGCTCCACTTGCAGGCCGGCGATACCGCCCCAGGCGGCTTGCAAGTCCCCCGTCCCCAAGGCCTTGAGGGACGGGGGAGCCGGTGAGTGATCCGACGCCACCAGATCGATCACCCCATCTGCCAAGGCTTTCCACAGACCGTCCCGGTGGGCGGCCCCACGGATCGGCGGCGCGCATTTGAACCGGGGATCCCCCTCGGCGATGTCTTCAGCGGCGAAGTAAAGATAGTGGGGACAGGTCTCCACCGTCAACGGTAACCCTTCGGCACGGGCCTGTTGCAGGCTGGAAACCACCGATCGGGTCGCCAAGTGGACGATGTGAACATGGCAACCGGTTTCCCGGCATAGCTCGATCAACAGCTCGATGGCCCGCTCCTCGAAGGACGGTGGGCGCGACGCCAGCCAAGCGGCGTAGGATCGTCGATCACCGCTCCAAGGCAAAGGCTCCCCGGGGGCCGGCCACTCCGCGTGCACCAGCAGGGGTACTCCACGGCGCGCCAACAGGACCATGGCCGGGCGCAGCTCGAGCTCGCCGACGGCGGGAAACTCGGCGATGCCGGAGTCCACCATGAACGCCTTGATGCCACACACCCCCTCGTCGATCAAGGTGTCGAGCTCGGACAGATTGCCCGGCACCAGGCCACCGTGCAAGGCGCAATCGACCCACATCTGATGCCGGGCGGCGTGCCGCTTGGTTTCCAACGCCGCAGCGTCGACGGTCACCGGCAGGCTATTCAAGGGCATATCCACCAGGCAGGTGATGCCCCCAGCCGCCGCCGCACGGGTCGCGGTGGCGAAACCTTCCCAGTCGCTGTGCCCCGGCTCGTTGATGTGGACGTGCCCATCCACCAGGCCTGGCAACACCGCCCGGGAACCCACCTCGACCGTCGCCAAACCGCTCGCCGCCAGGCTGCCGAAGTCCCTTCGCGGCACGATGTCGGCAATGCGCTCCCCCTGCACCACCAAGGCTCCGTCGATGACACCCTGTGGCGTCACCAGACGACGACTGACCAGGGCGAAGGCGATGGCGTCGAGGTTGGAGCGGCCTTGAGCATCGTTGTGTGGCATATGGATTCTCTCCCGTTGGAACCCTCCCGGAGCGCAGCACACCAACACACACCGCGCTCTCCCCGCCCGGAAGCGAGATGGGACCATCCTTGTTTTCCGCTCCCTTTGGACTCTTGAACGCTTGCTATGATGCCATGCCGTCGGCAATGTTGCCGCCCTTGTCGCCGCCTATCCCCTGGAGACCACCGTGCAGTCCCTGAGATTCGACAACAGTTTCGTCCGTAGCCTGCCCGCCGATCCGGCCACCGACAACCGGCGACGCCAGGTATATGAAGCCTGTTATTCCCGCGTCTTGCCAACCGCGGTGGCCCATCCCAAAATGTTGGCGTATTCGCGGGAGATGGCCCAGACCTTGGGACTGGACGACGATTTCATGGCCTCCCGGGAGGCCGCCGAGGTGTTGGCGGGCAATCGTCTCGTCGCGGGCATGGACCCCTACGCCGCCTGCTACGGCGGCCACCAATTCGGCCATTGGGCCGGTCAGTTGGGCGACGGTCGCGCCATCACCTTGGGCGAGGTCCTGACGGACGACGACCAGCGCTGGGAGCTGCAGCTCAAGGGGGCGGGACCAACCCCGTACTCGCGCACCGCCGACGGTCGGGCGGTGGTGCGTTCGTCGGTCCGGGAATTCCTATGCAGTGAGGCGATGCACCATTTGGGGGTGCCTACCACCCGCGCCTTGAGCCTGGTGGGCAGCGGCGAAAAGATCATCCGGGACATGTTCTATGACGGCAATCCGCGTCCCGAGCCGGGGGCTGTGGTGTGTCGCGTCGCCCCGTCGTTCCTGCGTTTGGGCAACTTCGAGATCTTCACCGCCCGACGCGACCTGGAGACCTTGCGACAGCTCGCCGAGTACGCCTTGAGAACCCACTTCCCCGAGCTCGGCGAGCCTTCGCCGGAGGTCTATGTCGAGTGGCTGGCGGAAATCTGTCGACGCACGGCGCAGATGGTATGCCACTGGCAGAGGGTCGGCTTCGTGCACGGCGTCATGAACACCGACAATCTATCGATCCTCGGCCTGACCATCGACTACGGGCCCTATGGTTGGCTCGATGTCTACGATCCCGACTGGACCCCCAATACCACCGACGCCGAAGGACGCCGCTACCGCTACGCCTACCAACCCCAAATCGCCCACTGGAATTTGGCGCGTTTCGCCGAGGCCATCCATCCCCTGGTCGGGGAATCGGCGCCGCTGGAAGACGCCTTGGCCAGCTTCGGGAACACCTTCAATGACGCCTATGGCAACATGATGCTCAGCAAGCTGGGTCTGGAGTCGTGGCATGAAGGGGACGACTCCCTGATCCTCGACCTACAAAAAACACTGACCGTGGTCGAGACCGACATGACCCTCTTCTATCGCTTGCTCGCCGACCTACCGACCGACGCCGTGGACGCCGCGGAGGTGGATGATGGTTCGGTCGTCGCTCCCCTGGCGGAGGCCTATTACGATATCGACGCACACTCCACCGAGGCCCGACGCACCATCGCCGACTGGATACGGCGCTATCTCCAGCGGGTCCAGCTGAGCGGCACCCCGGACACCATCAGGCGACAGGCCATGCGACGGGTCAACCCCAAATACGTGCCGCGCAACTATCTTGCACAGTTGGCCATCGACAAAGCGGAAGAAGGGGACGGCTCCTTGGTGGACGAGCTCTTGCAGGTCATGCGCCATCCCTATGACGAGCAGCCCCAATTCGAAACCTACGCCGCCAAACGACCCGAATGGGCCAGGCACCGCGCCGGCTGCTCGATGCTGTCTTGTAGCTCTTGAGGGAAGGTCTGGGAGGACACAAAAATCTACGGAAGGCCAGAATCCAGGGAAGATATGGGCGTTCAGCGCGGTAATTAGGGATTGTGTCAACTTTGAGAAAACCCGCAAATCACGTTTGAGAATCTGGCCGCCCACATAGACCTCTCGCTTGCCTGCGCAGGTTTCCAATTGTTCGTGCTTTAAGCTCATTCTTATCAGAGCTTTAGCGCCAGCCCGCCGACCCTACGGCCGAGGCGCCCCTCGGCTTGCCCAAGTGGCACACGTTTTGCTTAGACCTCGTCCCAGCTGTACAGCCTCTATCTGACGGCTCGTTTCCAAGGCATCGCCGGAATCGAATCCGTCGCCCCGGTTTCTGCCGGTACCGTGGTCGTCGAACGACTCCGGACACGGACAGTAAACCGATGTGCTTTCGTCCCGCATCCCGAGTGTCGGGGAGTGGGAGTATGGTCACCCATGTTTTGAGGAGCTGCAAGTCATGAAAGCTACAAACGCAGAACCCCGCCTCCAGAGGTCCCGGTTCAACAAGTCCATGATCCTCTGCGCCTTGATTCTCATCGGCCTCTCCGCCGGCGCGGCCCTGGCCGGCTATCTCGGTTCCGGCAAGTTCCCCACCCGATTTCTCGACTGGCGTTTCTTCGGCACCACATCGTTCAACGGTAGCTACACCTCGCCGGTGAATTCCGCCATGAGCACCTGGACCAATACCACCGATCTGAGCTTCAGCAAGATCACCGGCAACAACTGGGACATCGCCCAGTATGTGAGCACCTTCGGTTCCACCGGCTGGGCGGGTCTGGCCTATATCTGCTCCACCAACGGTGCTTGCAGCAACTCCAGTGCCTACAACGGTACCTACAGCTACTGCATCGCCTACGAGAACAGAACCTACCAGGACAGCTACTCCTCCACCTTCCGCCGCGCCGTGTCGACCCATGAGGCCGGGCACTGTGTGTCCTTGGCTCACAACAACAACACCTCGAGCATCATGTACACCTACATCTCGAGCACCGGGGTAACCAACCCCAACAGCGGCGACCGAAGCGATGTCAACGCACGCTATTGAGCAAGGCGTGCACCACAAACACCCGTCATCGCGCAATCACCCACGAGATCCAAGTACCCATACTCAAGAGGTCCCACCGATGAAACTTCAATCCAAGTCCGGTTTCGCTGCCCTCGCGGCAGCCACCTTCATCGCCTCCCTGGCCATCGGCGTTTTTGTCACCCGCGCCACCCAATCCACTGTGCTACCTGCCCACAGCGAAGGCGCCCATGCTTCCTGGGCCTCCGCCGCCGAATCCGTCAACGAGCTGACCCAAGAAGCCGACCTCGTCGTCCGCGTCCAAGCCCTGCGTCAAGGTGAGCCACGCTACATGTGGAGCCCCGCCCCCGCCGGTGCCGAGAGGTCCGACGGACGTAGCACCTTCGTCTTCACCGACACCGAAGTCGAGGTGCTCCAGGTCTATAGCGGCAACGTCGAAGTCGGCGATCGCCTGTGGGTTATGCAAACCGGTGGCAACCTCGTCACCCTGAGCGGAGAGACCTCCCATCTCGAGCTGAACGAGGATCCCCTCTATCAGCCCAACGATGAAATGGTCCTCTTCCTGGTCGACATTTCCGGCGATCCCGTGCAAGCCAAGGACCGCAGCCTTTTCCGTACTGTCAACCCCAACGGTCGCTTCCACCTCGAAGGTGACCTGGCCTCCCGCAGTCTCCTAGGTGATGCCTCCGAGGCCCGCCAGAACGTCCATCTGCGGGGTCTCGAAGAAGCCATCGGCCAAGCCGTCCGCCAGCGCAACGAGCTCGAGCAGGGCAGCTGAGCGCATTCCTTCGACGGGCCCAGGCCCGTCGAGGGTTGAGATAGAGATGGAGATACGGCACCCGACGGCGGGTGCCGTTTTCGCGCCAAACCAAAGCCACTGCCAACCCGTAACCAACGTCAACTGCGCCGCCCGACGGACTCGACCCATGCCCACCGCCACGAGGCCAACTGACGATGATTCGCCCCCGTCCCTCAGCAATCCGCCGTAGCTTCGCGCTGGCCCTTCCCGAGTCACGCCGTTCCACAGCGGCCATGGGCCTGCTGACCGCCGGCGCCCTGCTGGGTCTATGGTTGCTGGCCGTCCCGGCGGAGGCCCAGGACAAGGCAAAGAGCAAGGCAAAACGGGCCGTGCCGGCGGAGGAGATGGTGGAGCTGCTGTTTGCCGAGCCGGGAACGCAGCGCAAGACGCTACGCCGGGTACACGCCACTTGGCAGCCGGGTTATGCGGTCATGCTGGTGGAGCTGATGGGCCTGTCACGGGACGCCGGCCTCAGCGAGCAGCTGGTGAGCACCTTGGAGAAGCAGACGGGGCAGTCCTTCGGTCGGGACTTGAAAGCCTGGTACGACTGGATTTGGAATCAGCCGTCGGCCCCCCATCCAGAGTATGCGGACTTCAAAAGCCGCTTCTATCGCTTGATCGATCCTCGCTTCGGTGGCTACTTCGCTACCGCCCGGGGCAACGATCCGCCGCAGCCGTTGATCCGCCTCGACGAGGTGCGCTGGGGTGGCGTGCACCAAGACGGCATCCCACCCTTGCGCTCGCCGAAGATGCTGCCCGCCGAGGCAGCGACCTACCTGGCGGACGACCACATCGTCTTCGGCATCGAGATCGGCGGTGAAGCGCGGGCCTACCCCAAGCGCATCCTCGCCTGGCATGAGATGTTCACCGATACCATCGCCGGCCTGCCGGTGGCCGGGGTTTATTGCACCCTGTGCGGCACGGTGCTGATCTACGAGACCCAACAGGGGGATACCCACCACGAGATGGGCACCAGCGGTTTTCTCTACCGTTCCAACAAGCTGATGTATGACCGCGCCACGCAGTCGCTGTGGAACACCCTGTGGGGGCGGCCGGTGATCGGACCTTTGGTGGGCCAAGGCATCGAGCTGGCAAGGCGCAGCGTCGTCACCACCACCTGGGGCGAATGGCGACGCCGCCATCCGGACAGCACCGTCCTCTCCCTCGACACCGGCCACCGGCGGGACTACGGCGAGGGGGTGGCCTACCGTGACTACTTCGCCTCCGACGAGCTCATGTTCACCGTGCCCGAGCTCGACCAAAGGCTAAAAAACAAGGCCGAAGTGCTCACCTTCCCGCCCCTCGATGGCAGCGAGCCGCTGGCCATCAGCTCGGACTTTCTGCGCCAACAGCCGGTGCACCACGCCACCCACGGTGACCTCGAGCTAGTGATCCTCAGCGACCGTTCCGGGGCCCACCGCGTCTATCGGACAGGCGGCCAGCGCTTCGCCAGCTGGGATCAAGACCACACCGTGGTGGATGTGGCGGGGAACACCTGGACGCTGAGTGAAACGGCCCTCACCGCCGCCGACGGCGGCAAGCTGGAACGCTGGCCGGCCCAGAATGCCTTCTGGTTTGGTTGGTTTGCGGCGTATCCGTCGACGCGGTTGGTGAAGTAGGTCTCACCGCATGTTTGACGACCCGAGATGTCTCTCCAACCAATATATTGCCGCATTGCTATGACTTGACGACGGGCCTCGATCGTTCCATAGTTCAGGCATCTCCTTGGACCTACAACCGGGAAGTCTTTCCCCAAAAGATGAGGTGCCCCCATGTTACCTTTCGACTCCTATGGTACGAGACTACGATCCGTCCTTGTCTGTCTAGCCTTAGTGCTGGGATTTGCCCAAGCACCCCCGGCCGAAGCCGGGTCGACGGATTTGGTGCTCGACACGGTCACCGACGGTTTGACCGACCTGGTGGCGATCGCCCATGCCGGCGACGACCGCCTCTTCCTCTGTGACAAAGCGGGCCTCATCCGCATCTGGGACGGTACACAAGTGCTGGCCCAGCCGTTCCTCGACATCAGCAGCCTGGTCAGCTTCAGCCTCGAACGGGGATTGCTGAGCCTCGCCTTCCACCCGGACTACGCCAACAACGGCTACTTCTACGTCTACTACACGGACGCCAGCACCGATCCCATCCTGGCCCGTTATGAGGTCTCGGCCGGCGACCCCAACCAGGCAGATGCGGCGAGCGGCGTCATCTTGCTGGACATTCCCCACTTCGGCGGCCACTACGGCGGCTCGCTGAATTTCGGCCCAGATGGCTACCTCTACTTCGGCCTCGGGGACGGCGGTCAGCAACAGGACCCCTCCTGCCGGGCTCAGAACACAGGTCTGCTGCAAGGCAAGGTATTGCGCATCGACGTCGACCAAAACATCGACACGCCGCCTTACCACGGCATCCCGGCGAGCAATCCGTTTGTCGGTGACCCGGACGTGCCGGACGAGATTTGGGCTGTCGGCTTCCGCAACCCATGGCGTCTGACCTTCGACCGCCTGACCGGCGATTTGTTGATTTCCGATGTCGGACAGTTCACTCGCGAGGAAGTGAGCTTCCAGCCGGCCGACAGCCCGGGTGGCGAAAATTACGGTTGGAAGATCATGGAAGGCACCTTCTGCCACGATCCCGACCCCATCGACCCGGACTGCCCAGGCTCGACCCTGTCCTGCTTCGATCCCGCCTACGTGGAGCCGATCCTCGAGTATGACCACAGCGTCGGCGATTGCTCGATCACCGGTGGTTACGTCTACCGCGGTAGCCGGGTGGCCGAGCTCAGCGGTCGTTACCTCTATGGCGATTGGTGCACCGGCAAGCTGTGGGCCGCCAGCCGTGTCGGGGATGCCTGGACACCAGAGCTGCTCAACGTCACCCTGCAAGCCATCAATACCTGGGGAGAAGACGCCGACGGCGAGCTCTACTTGACCGACGGCACGACCCTCTACAACCTGACGAGCACCGGTGCCCTGTTCACCGACGGCTTCGAGAGCGGCTCGACGACGGCCTGGTCCAACGCCTTGCCTTGAGACATGGAACAACTTCGAGACAGTCTGCATTGAGAGACGGCTGAAATAGACCGCTGCTTGGCGACACTCTGCTAACAGACTCAAAAAATTTCACCTTGCCACTAGTTCCTGAGGACTCAAAATACGCTTCTCTAAGTAGAGGCTGATCCACACCCATGACCTATGCCGAAGGAGGTGTCTATCGACGGCAAACCCGAGCTGACATGAAGCCGATCGGCGTTACGGCAGTCAGATGGAGCGAGTTGCCCGTCATTGATCAACCAGCAGAGCGCCTATCCCTGCGAGTCGCCGACATTCGCCAATCCTAGGGACCCGCGGAACTTTCCGCGGGTCGACTCATTTCCATCCCTCCAACTCTCACCTCCCCGGCCCACTAGATCGTCCCCACAAGCTCGCCCGGCACCTCAGCTCGCGACCCTTGGTCAAGGCCTACCGATCCGTCATCCCTTGCTCCGCTGGGCCCTCGACCTCCTCGGCAGGTGCAGCCTTCGACGGCTCCATCTTGGGCACCTCTGCAGCTGGCACATCCTCCTTGACAGTCTCAGCCAGACGATAGAGATGGTGTCGACTGCGCACGTAAAGGGAATCGCCGTAGATGGCAGGCGTCGCATCGACCCCTTCGTCGAGGCTGTTCTCGGCCAACACTTCGAAGGTCGAGCCGTTGCGCACCACCGCCACGGCCCCCGCCTTGTCGAAGACATAGATGCGGCCCGCCGCCGCCACCGGCGAGGCGTAGACGTTTTTCACCCCGGGTAGGCGCACCTCGGTGAATCGCACCTCGCCGCTGGCGGCGTCGAGGCAGGTGAAACCGTTCTTGTTGTGCTTGATGAAGCACAGGTTGTCGTCGTAAAGCACCGGCGACGGCACGTAGGGGGTGTGGCGGTCGTGGGTGAAGAGGATGGCGTCGCTTCCTTCCAGGGCTCCCTTGGCGCGTCGCAATTCGATGGCCTGCAAGGCATTTTCGCGGAATCCGCTCATCAAATAGACCACCCCTTGCCGCGCCACCGGCGACGGAATGGTATTGAAGGTCATGCCGCCGAGGCTCCACAGCTCGGTACCCTCCTCGAGATCGTAGCCACGGCTTCGATGGGTGCCCGGCAAGACCAACTGGGGAGGCATCTCGCCGTCACCGTCGGGATCCACCACCACGGGCGTCGCCCAAGAGCTGCGCTCCTCGGGACGCGGCGTCCGCCAGCGCTCTTCACCGCTGGCCTTGTCCAGAGCGACCAAAAACGAGTCCCCCTCATGGTCCCACGGGATCAACAACAGATCTTGCCAGAGCAACGGCGAGCTACCTTCGCCGAAGCCGTTGCGGGTCTCCATATCGCCCAGATCCTTCTTCCACACCAAGGTGCCGTCGAGGCTGTAGGCGAAGGTGCCGTTGGAGCCGAAGTGGGCGTAGAGGTGGGTGCCGTCGGTGATCGGTGTCGCCGAAGCCCAGGAGGCATCGAGATAGTGGCTCTCGTGGGGCACGTGCTGTGACGCCACCCGCCGCCAGAGCAGCTCGCCGGACTCTGCCGAATAAGCCAAGACCAGAAAACTCTGGGCCACGGGATCGACGGACGGCGGCCATTCCTGGTTCTCGGCCTTGGCTTGGGCAGCCTGCTGCGAGGCGACCATGGCCTCACTGCTGGCCGCCTCGGCGCTCAGCAGATACACCACGCCGTCATAGACGATGGGCGAGGCCAGCCCTTCGCCCGGCACCGGCACCTTGAAGCGCACGTTGTGCTCCTCCGAAAAGTGGAGCGGTGGTGTCGCGTCCAACTGAGTGCCGTTGAAATGCGGTCCGCGCCATTGGGGCCAAGGTGTCGGCCCGTCATCGGCAAGGGCAGGCCAGGCGGCGAGCCCAAAAAGTAAAGATGCCGCGACGGCCCTACAGGACATCCCGGCACGGCGGCCCCAAGCGATGGGCTGGGGGACTGGCGAAGCTTGAGGGGCTGGCGGAGACGGTTGGCGGGTGGTCATGGAGGCTCCTCTTGGGACGATGGGAAAGGGATTGCTCGGCCAATTTAGCAAATTGCCGAAAAAAGTTGATCGACTGTTGACGCTTTTGGCACTTGACTCCATAGAAGCGACTCACCCGCGCACGCTAGCGCACACTCACCCGCTACGAGGAGATTGCAAGATGAAGAAGCTCGCATTCGTCTCCGCCTTGGTAGCCATCGCCCTCGGACTCGCCCCGGGAGCCTTCGGCGCCACCCACCCAGGCTGGGACACGCAAACCACCCGCACCTTGAACTACGACATCACCGTCGACATGTACGTCGACCAAGACGACCCGTCCGTCTATCTGGAGCATGACAACCGCACCCTGGCGGTGTCGATCAGCGGTGGCGAGGTCGAATTCATTCGCACCTCGACCATCGAGGCTTCGACGGAGCACTTCGGTCCCTATGCCTTGCATGCCGATGGCTCGACGTCGTTCCTGCCCGACGATCCCGCCGAGCCGGACGACCAGAAGGAGCCCCCCATGGAGGCCATGCTTTTGCTTTGGGCCTTCGACAGCGTGCCTTTCGACGACACCAGTGGCACCGCTTGGTCGTTCTGGAGCCAAGACTTGACGGACCTCCCCGTCGACCAACTGGCCTTGCGCATCAACAGCCGCATGAGCGTCATCGGCACCAGCTACGTCGGTCCCGATCTGCATATCGCCATCGAGAGAGAGGGCGATCTCCAGTTGGTGGACAACCTCGCCATGTGGGCCGTCGTCGGCTCGCCGGCCGAGCGTTCGGATGAAATCGCGCCCGTGGTCGCCGCTCTCAACGAGGAGGACAATCTCTTCCTCTTTGGCTCCCAAACCTTCGAGATCCCGAGGGGGAGCGGCTTCGGTCGCACCGTCTCCGCTGAATACACCTACGTCACCATCCCCCACAGTTGGGGTACTCGCGACACCATCGCGGTATCCACCCTGCGTCAACACCTGACGGCCAACCTCGTTCCTTGAGGCAAGAGGAGAACTCATCATGAAAAACCAATTGCTCTCACGATGCTTCCTTCTCTTGGCCATGCTTCTGGTGGCGGTCGCGCCCGTGGCCGCGCAGGACGATACGGAAACACAAGAAATTCGCAAGATCATCGAGGAATACATTGCCAAGACGATCTTCGCCGCCGAAACCCTCGACGATTGCCTTGGTTTGAGCGACGGCGTTTCCTGCAAGGCTTCGGATGCTGCCGGATTTGGCCTCAACTGCCCGGAGACCAATACCGCCACGGACGATCACGATTGCTCGGTGGAGACCAGCGAGGAGATCGACGCCTCGATCACCACCTTCGCCAAGAAGATTCTGAACATATCGGGCAAGTTCACGACCATTTTTCATATGGTGAGCAGTGAGTCCAGCGCCACCCACAACCATCAGAATTGCGCCGACGAGGCCGGGGAATGCGCCGCTCGCTATGTCGGCCGCCACGAGATCATCACCGGCCTGATCGCCCTCTATCAGGAAGGCTCAGTGTCGCTCACCCCCCCGGCGAAACTCGGCGAGGTCGCCGCCTACACCGCCGCGGTCAAGGCAGCCAAGGGCCGGGTCATCAAGGTCTCCCGTAAGCACTATTGCTCCTGGGAAGACCACGGAGAACCGCTGACCTGTCAGAAGAAGATCAAAGGCCCCACTACGCCCGGCGGCACGACCACCACCACCGGCGGTGAGCCCGGGCAGACCGGGGGCCATGATGGAGACACCGGTTCCGCCGAGACCAATGCCTGCTACGACGGGGATGTCGTCCCCACGGAGCACTGACGGCTCCCTAACAGAAGAGAGAGGCCCGGCATCAAAACGGCTCAACCGTTCTGGTGCTGGGCCAGTTTCTCTCGGGCCCATTGACTGGCGGGGTGATCACGCCCCAAGGAGGACTCGAAACAGTCGCGACCTCGGCGCAGCCGCTCTCCGCCTTCCGCCAGCCCCAACTGGCTCAAGGTCTCCCCCAAGACCACTTGAGCGCGACACACCTCCCGATGGGACGGCTCCAGCGCCCGCGTCAAACCGTCCAAGGCCTGCCGTTGCAGCTCGACCGCCCTCTCGGGGCGACCCAACGCCTTCTCGAAGTGGGCCAATGACAGGAGATCGCTGAGCACGTAGGGATGATCGTCACCGAATAGGCTTCGGTTGATCTCCACACTGCGCTGGAGCATTGCTTTCGCCTCTTCCAGCTCGCCCCCTTCGTACAAGAGGGAAGACAGGGCCGTATAGCTTTGAGCCAACTCGGGGTGGGGTTCCGGGTACAGGGCTTGCCTGGCGGCGAGAACCCGGCGCAACATGGGCTCGGCGCTGTCGATCTCGCCGAGCTCGAAGAGCAGAAGCCCCAAGTCGTTGCCGACTAGTAGGGTTTTGGGATGTTGGTCACCGTAGGCCGCCCGGTGCAGCTCCAAAGCCAGCTCGAGATCTTGCAGGGCCTCTTGCCGCCGACCCACCACCGCCTTGACGGACCCCACCTGATAGAGGCTCTCGGCAATCTCCGGATGCTCAGGGGGCAACAGACGGCGTCGCGACGCCAGGACTGCCGAGTGCAGCTCGAGGGCTTCCTGAGGTCGGCCCATATTCTTTAACAGAAGGGCGTAGTGGGCTTGGCTCTCGGCGGTCAGGGGATGATCGTCGCCCAGGCTGGAGCGCCGTAGGGCCAAGCTCTCTTGGTACAGGGGCTCCGCCACCTCGTAGCGCCCCAGCTCGTGCAGGATCTCCGCCAGGTTGTCCAGGCTACGGGCCAACGATGACGGCGACGCCGTCTCTTGTCGGCGCCAAAGGTCGAGGGCCTCTCGGCTGAGCTGCTCGGCAAGCTCGAAGTTGCCTTGCAGACGCCGCACCTCGCTCAACTGATCGAGGCTCGTCGCCAGGAGATCGCCCACCGGGTCCGAGCCCGACGCCAGCCGTCGGCGTAGATCCAGGGCTTCCTCAGCCAGCTGACCGGCCCGCCCCAACTCGCCCAACTCGCGGTAACTGTCAGCCAAAGCCGCTAGGACCCGAGATTGTGCCTTGGGGTCTTCCGCCCATTCGCTGCGCGCCCGCTCCTCGCTGCGCGCCAGCACTTCCTGTGGCGTCAGCGGACGCCCCAAACGCTCCGCCGGAGCGGCCAATCGCACCACATCGAGAAGCACGTCCACCGAGCCCTCGGCCCGCTGCGTCAGATTCTCGGTCACCGCCGCTTGGCTGAGGCGATCCCGCTGCCGCGCCCACTGGGAGGCGAAGAGCAAGAGCAGCGCCAACACCACGACCCCGCAAGCAACGGCCAAGGCGGCTCGGCGACGTATCCAAGTGCGCAGTCGATAGCCGACGCCGGACGGACCGGCGATGAGTGGCCGCTGGTCGATCCAGCGACCCAGATCGTCCGCCATGTCGTCGGCGCTGGCGTATCGCCGATCGGGATCGAGCTCCAGGGCACGGTCGCAGATGGCTTGCAAGTCGCTTCCCAAGAGTCGGCGCAAGCGCCGCGGCGTGATGCGTCGACGGGCCGCCAGCTGGTCGAGCTCCTGGTGTGATTCGGGCAACACTTCCACCAGCCGTCGGGAGCCGACGACCATGGCTTGGAACAGCGCATCGGGGGCTCTCTCCTGACTTTGAAACGGCCGGCGGCCGGTCAGCAGCTCGCAGAGTAGGATGCCCAAGGAAAAAATATCCGACGGCACACCCGCTGTTTCCCCCGCCAACTGCTCCGGGGCGCAATATCCGGGGCTCAGGCGCTGCGTACCGGCTGCCGAGCCCTCGACCACCGAGCCTTCAAAGGTATCGTCCAGCAGCAGCTCGGCGATGCCGAAGTCCAGCAGCTTGGGGTGGCCTTCGGCGGTCACCAGGATGTTCTGGGGTTTGAGATCGCGGTGCACCACCCGGTGGCGATGCGCATAGGCGACGGCGCTCACCACCCGCTGTAGCAGCTCCACCCGCTGCTCGATGGAGCTGCGATGCGATCGGCAGAACCCTATGATGTTCTCGCCGTCCACCCGCTCCATGACCAAATAGGGGCGTCCCGACACCATGCCGCCATCCAATAACATGGCGATGTTGGGGTGGGTCAAAGTGGCCAGAATCTGCCGTTCCCGCCGAAAGCGGCGGGCCGCCGAATCCCGTGCCACGGCGGGCAACAATTTGATCGCCACCCGCTGTTGGTACTCGCCGTCGATGCGCTCGGCGGCATAGACCTCCCCCATGCCGCCGATGCCCAGCAGCTCCCCCAGGCGATAGGGTCCGAAGCTCTCGCCACGGCGGTGGGCGGCCGCCAGCAGGTTCAACGAGGCGGACCAGGCGGTCGCGTCCAAGGGAGATCGGGCGGCCGTGCGATCCGCCGCCAGAAGATCGAGCACCGTCGCCGCCAGCTCGACATCGCCCTCGGCCAGCTCGGCAACCCGGAGCCGTTGCTCGGTCTCCGGCAAGTCCACCACCGCTTCGAAGACTTCCTGGGCCCGTTGCCAGAGACGGTTAGGTTCGATGATCGCCGGGCTCATGGGGCTGCCATCTCCAGATTTCGCCGCAGCCAAGCGCGGGCAAAACGCCAACGGCGACCCGTCGTGGCCGACGACAGGTCACAGCACAGGGCCACTTCGTCCATGCTCAGGCCACCGAAGAAGCGCAGCTCGACGATGCGGGCGGCGCTGGCGTCCACCTCCGCCAAGGCCCTAAGGGCTTGCTCGATGGCCAGCACGTCACATGTGTCCGCCAGGGGCGACGCCTCCAAGGCCCCGTCGAAGTCCTGCAACGAGACCGTCAGAGCACCACCACCCCGCTTCTGTCGTAGGCGTTCGCGTCCCATACCGGCCAGAATGCGGCGCACCGTCAAGGCGGCGATGGCGCGAAAGTGGGTGCTATCGCGCCAGGCGATCTCCGCCCCTCTGAAAATGCGCAAGTAGGCTTCGTTGGCCAGCTCCGTCGGCACCAGGGCAGCCCCCGGCTCACGGGCCAGCAAACGGCGGGCGGCCATCCGCAAGACGGGGTAAACGTCCTCGATCAGACGCTCCTCCACCTTGCGATCTCCCGCCGCATAGGCCCGGAGACGCTGCGTGACCTCGCCGATGGCGAGCTCTTGTTCCATAGAATCAGGATAGCGCTGGCTCGGGGCCTTGGCAAGGTCGGTGCGTCCGCGTCCTTGCGCCCTGGGTCAGCTAGTCGGAGCGCCGCTGCAACAGCTGCGCCGCAATACTGACCGCGATCTCGGACGGTGTATTGCTCTGCATGGGCAACCCCACCGGGGCGGTCAGTCGCGCTAGATCGTCTTCGTTGAATCCTTCATCCAGTAGGTGCCGGCGGATTTCTCTGATTTTGGCTGCACTGCCCAGGACGCCGATGAACGGAAAGGGGCAGCGCAGGACACCCCCGAGGGCTCGTACATCGCTCGCCACGTCGGAGGTCAGGACCACCGCTTCGGTGATCTCCGGATAGGACACCTGGAGGGCGGCGTGCCGGAAATCGTCCACCGCCACCAGATGATGCACCGCCTGCTCCATACCTCCTTCGGCGGCCTTCTCGGTTTGCTCAAAGGCGACGATGTGGTAACCCAACGTGTGGCTCAGCCTTGCCAGGGCGAGGCCACAATGCCCGCCGCCGAAAATGGCCAGCCGCCGACGGTTGAGCAACTCCAGGCGGTAGACGAAGTCGCCGTCCCGACGGCGTTCCAGTCGGCTCGGAGGTATCTGCAGATCAAAATCCCGCGCCACCACCCGCCAACCGGAAGGCGAGATCTCCACATCCGCCGTCGCCCCAGCTCGCCGGGCTTCGAGCAGCGCGTCGATGGTGGCCAGCTCTGGCTCGGGGCGACACAGGTAGTAGAGGTTGGTTTGCTGGCCGGCACAGATCAAGCCGGAGGGGTGACCGCTGGAGGGCCGCCGCCGATGCTGTAGATCGGCGATCTCAGCATGGGGCTCGCCCCGACGCAGGATCTCAGCCGCCGTCTCGATGAGCCGCTTCTCCATGACCCCGCCGCCGATGGTGCCGACGGTGATGAGGTGGGGGTTTTCGTCGAATGGCTCGACCACCAGCAGACCGGCCCCCGTGGTGCCCGGTGAATGCCGTGTGTGCTCTACCACCAGGGCGACAAAGACATCTCGACCGCCGCCTAGGTGGTGGGCCAGCTCTGACCAAAGGGATGTCATGGCTTCGCTGGCTACCGGATCAGGCCGTGGTCAGGGATGGCTCTTCGTCCTGTGATGACGCATCGGCCTCTTGGCCGTCGGTCCCTGCGACGATGTCGGCCAAGCGCCGGCCGTGCAGTTGCATCAATACCCGCTCCGGCGTCAGCGGCGTGGCATAGGGCAAAGAGACCTCACCGACATACGCCTCGATGGCATGACGTAGGGCGAAAAAGACGCCGATGCCGTACATCAGCGGAGGCTCCCCCACCGCTTTGTTGTGAAACGGGCCGAGGGGATTGCCGGCGTTCTCCAGAAACCGCACCTCTAGATCCTCCGGCATAAAGTAGACATCCGGCACCTTGTAGGTGGCCAGGGCATGGGACTCCAAACGTCCGTCGTCGCCGTAGCGCAAGTCTTCCAAGGTCATCCAGCCCAAGCCTTGAGCCAGCCCCCCTTCCACCTGTCCCAGGTCGATGCTTCTGTTGAGGGGTCGCCCCAGGTCGTGCAAGATCTTGACCCGGTCGATGGTATAGGTGCCGCGCAATACGTCCACCGTCACCTCGGTCAAGGCGCTGCCGAAAACGTGGTAAGCGAAGGGACGCCCTTTGCCTGAGACCGCATCGAACCAGATGTTGGGGGTGGCGAAATGCTCGTGGGCGGAGAGGGCGACGCGGGCAAAATAAGCCTCCTGGACCAGACGGTTCCACGTCCAGTCGGTGGCCTCACCGTCCACCAGCACCTGCTCATCCAGCACGCTGACGACTTGATCTGCCGTCAACGACAGCTTCTCCGCCAGCAGGGCATCGAGACGCCGACGGATGCTATGGCAGGCCAATAGGGCGGCGTTGCCGTTGAGCAGAGTCGTCGAGCTGGCGGCGCTGGCGGACATGTTGGCGATGCGGGTGGTATTGGTGCTCTCCACCTTGACCCGCCGGGGCGCGATGCCCAAGGAACGGGCCACGATGGCCGCCACGTTGGTGCTGATGCCCTGCCCCATCTCGACGCCGCCGGTCGAAACGCTGACACTGCCGTCGGTGTAGACGTGCACCAGGGCGCCGGCTTGATTCATGTGGGTGGCGGTAAAGGAGATTCCAAAGCAGATGGGCATGACGGCGTAGCCCTTCTTGCTGCCGAGGTGCTCAGCGTTGTGTGCCTCCACCCGGCGACCCATGGCCGCCAGGTCGAAAAGCGCCGCCCCTTCGTCCCAGGTGCGCTCGGCCCGACTCTCCAAGACCCGTTGGCCATAGGGGAAGAGATCGCCGTTGACCATCAAGTTACGCCGTTGCAGCTCCTCCCGGGGCATGCCCAGGGCCGCCGCCCCCTTGTGCAGGGCCGCTTCGATGACAAACATGCCCTGCGGCCCGCCGAACCCACGGAAGGCGGTATTGGAGGGCAAGTGGGTGCGACAGCACACTCCCCAAACCCGCAAGTGGGGGATCCGGTAGCAGTTGTTGCTGTGAAACAAGGTGCGGTCGAGCACCGGCATGGAGAGATCGGCGCTGCAGCCTGCATTCTGGAAGAAACGGGCCTCGTAGGCGAGGATCTCGCCGGCCTCGGAGAGCCCCAATTTGAAGTCGGCCTGGTAGGGATGCCGCTTGCCGGTCATCGCCAGGTCTTCGTCCCGCCGCAGGACCAATTCCACCGGCCGCCCGGTGAGACGGGCACCCAAGGCGGCAAAGGCGGCCCAAGGCGACGCCTGATCTTCCTTTCCGCCAAAACCGCCGCCCAGACGTTGCACGTCGACCTCGATGCGGTGCAAGGGCAAGCCGAGGACTCGGGCGACGGTCCGCTGCGTGGCGTAGGGGCTTTGGGTGGATGATTGAAGACGTAAATTGTCTCCTTCCAGAGGCCAGGCGCGGGCCCGTTGAGTTTCCAAGTAGACATGCTCTTGGCCGCCCAGATCACACTTTCCCTCGACGATGACATCGCAGATCTCCCACGCCGCGTCGACATCGCCCAAGGTGAGCTGGCGGGGACGATCGATGATCTCACCGGCGGCGAAGGCTTGCCGCGGATCGGTGATGGCCGGTAGCTCGTCGATGTCGCAGTCGATGGCCGCCAAAGCGGCGCGGCCCATCTCGGGGCTCTCGGCATAGACCACCGCCAGGGGTTGCGACCTGAAGTGCACGGTCTCCGTCGCCAACAGGGGCTCGTCAGCGAGGATCGGGCCCACTTGATTGTCCCCTGGAATATCGGCGGCGGTGAGCACCGCCACCACCCCCTCCCGTTGCCGGGCCGCGGTCACGTCGAGACGCCGCACCACGCCATGGGCCACCGGCGAGCCGAACACCGCCGCATGCAGCAGGCCATCCGGCGGCGTGCCATCGTCGACATAGGCCGACTCTCCGCGGGTGTGCAGGGCGGCGTCCAGATGTTTCATAGGAAGTCCCCGACGCTGAAGTGCTGCGGCAAGAGTTGGCAGAAGTGGGCGATCAACTGCTGATGCACCAGCATTCTCTTGTAGTCGGCGCTGCCCCGCACATCGGAAATTGGGGCGATTTCCTGCTGCGCCAGACGGCATGCAAGGTGCACGGTAGCTTTTTCGACGGCTTGTCCCACCAAGGCTTTGGCCGTGTTCTTGAGGAAGAGGGGCACCGGTGCCACCCCTCCGGCCGCCAAGCCCACCTCGGCGATCAGGCCGTCCTGGAGCCGTAACCGCATGGCGCTGTTGACGGTGGCAATATCCAGGGTCTTGCGTTTGCTGACCTTTTCGAAATGCACTTTGGTGGCGGGATCTCGCACCGGCAGACAAATCTCGGTCACCACTTCATCCATCTCGAGCTCGAGCTCTTTATAACCTTTATAAAAGGTCGCCAGAGCCTGCTGTCGCATGTCCTCGCCGCGCCGGATGGCCAGCTCCGCTTCCAAAGCCAGCAGCAAGATTGTCATATCGCCGATCGGCGATGCATTGACCACATTGCCCCCCAGGGTGGCACGATTGCGGATCTGCCAGGAGGCGATCCAGTGCATGTGCTGCGCCATGTCGGGGATCAGCTCCAGGACTTGCGGCTGATGCGTCAGCTCTTCGAAGGTGGTCAGGGCACCCAGCCGCAAATGACCGTCGGCCCGGTGGATACCTCGCATCTCTGGATAACGGCCGAGCACCTCCACCGCCGAACGGGCCAGGTCATCGCCCCGCTGCACATAGATATCGGTGCCGCCGGCCACTCGCCACGGGTGGCCCGCCACCGCGTCTTGCTCCAAGGTGGGTCCGACCGGGCTCCCATCGGCCGACTGAATTGAGCGCAAGAGGGACGGTGCCTCGGCCAGCCAGGCCGGCAAATGCCCGTCGTCGATCAAGCGTTCTAGGTCCCAAGGGTGGCCAACCCCTGCGTCCTCCAGCCGCCGTCGTACCACCTCGCCGCTGGCCAGCAGGGAGCGGTAGCCGGTGCACCGGCAGAGATGCCCCGACAGGGCCCGGCGCACACTGGCGGGGTCAAAATCCACCGGTTCCTGGAGCAGCAGGGCGGTCAGCGAGATGACGATGCCAGGCGTGCAAAAGCCGCACTGGGTGGCCCCCTCATCGACGATGGCTTGCTGAATGGGGGTCAAGGAAGCCAGCCGCAGCCCTTCGATGGTGACCAGGTGTTTGCCCGCCAGCTCCGCCACCGGCATCAGGCAAGAAGTGATCGGTTGATAGCGCACCCGGTCGTCGTCCAGCTCACCCACCAAAACCACACAGGCGCCGCAATCCCCTTCCTTACAACCTTCCTTGGTGCCCACCTGGCGACGATGACGGCGCAGGAAATCGAGCACCAACTGGCCGCTAGGGGCCGCTGCCGCAACGATGCGATCGTTGAGCAGAAAGCAATAGGTTGGAGACGACTCAGATAGCATAGATGGGGCCTCGCGAAACGTAAAGATTAGCACAGCCGCCGATGGCGCCTAACTCTAGAGCAAGCGTTGTTCCCACAGTCGCCTCCCAAGAGCTCTCTGGCCCCGCCAAGACTGTCAAGTTGAAGCCGAAGCTACGCGTGCCTGGCTACGGGTGCCTGGCACTGGCTACGGGTGCCTGGCACCGACGCTGGAGGTGCCTGGCACCGGTTTGGCGGTTCGATCGGCTCCGCTGCAGGTGCCCGGCACTGCCCGCTGCAGGTACCTGGCACCGGTTTGGCGGTTCGATCGGCTCCGCTGCAGGTGCCCGGCACTGCCCGCTGCAGGTGCCTGGCACCGGTTTGGCGGTTTGATCTGTACCCCTAACCGACGCAGCAGGTGGCCGGTTCGTAGGTGCCCGGCACCGGTTCGGTTCGGCCCGGCACCGGTTCGTCGGCCTATCCCCATTTCAAGCCTGATTTCGAGCCCAAAAAGCACCTCAAGTACACAAAGTGCACATTTCGCAGCGTAAGTGGGCCACCGTTCTCGTCTTTATCTTTCATGTAGACCCAATCTCCATGGAGGACTTGAAAGATGCCACGGAATCCAAGATTCGTCCCGCCCTTCAGCCTGCAACATGTCACTGATGTCGTAGCGCAGAATCGCTTTCTGCTGACTCCGTCTCCTGAGCTCAAGGAGCGCTTCCTCGGCGTTCTGGGTAAAGCGCAAGAAGTCCATGAGATGACTATCTGCGCTGCCGTCGTCTTGAGTAGCCATTATCATCTCCTCCTGCGGCCGAGGGACGCCAAACACTTGGCGGATTTCATGTGCTTCTTAAAGACAAATCTGGCCAAAGAGATCGGCAGACGTCTACAAGACTGGACAAGCCACTTCTTCGACAAGCGCTATCACACGACGACGGTCAGCGATGAAGAGGCTGCACAAACCAATGTGCTGCGCTACGTTCTAAGTCATGGCGTCAAAGAGTTTCTCGTCGACACTGTCCGGCAATGGCCAGGAGTCCACAGTGCCGAGGCATTGATGAAAGGCCATCAAATGATGGGCCGGTGGTATGACCGAAGCGCCGAGAATGCCGCTCGACAATCCGCTGGCGCAATTGGGGTCAAAGAAGAAGACTTCGCAAGCCCAATGGGCGTCGCCTTCTCACCCCTACCCTGCTGGGAACACTTGCCTGGGGCGACGTGGCGCAACTACGTCGTGGAGATGGTCGAAGACATTGACCATCGAGGGGCCATCGAACGAAAAATCCAGGGCAAGAAAAGCCTCGGCGTCGCCAAGATTCTCGCTCAAGACCCACATCACCGACCGGACGATGTCGCCAAGTCACCGCAGCCGCTCTTTCATACCGCGAGTCGAGCAACCTTCGACGCCATGGCCGAAATCTGGCGCCGCGTCATAGAGACCTACCATGAAGCCTCCCGTCTTCTCCGCAAAGGCGATCGCAGTGCCGGCTTTCCCGAAGGTACTTTTCCGCCGTCACTACCATTTGTGCCCTTCGCCAACCCCACCGTTGGCGTCCTTGGCGTCCTCGGGACACGAGGTCAACCTGCCTGAGGCCATCGTCGGTGCGCCTTACCGGGAAGGTGATCCGATGGCCGCGCTGCCTAGTGGGCACTACACTTTGATATCCGGACGAGCTGCCGAGCAATGGCTCGAGAGAGTGGAAGTGTGTCCGATGAACGGTATTCGAGGCGTGGCTGGCGGTCCTACGCGAAAAACTAGGCCCGATGGGCCAGGCACTGTGAATAGGGCTCGGCTTTGGCTCGATACGCGGCTCCATGTGCCCGGCACCACTACTGATAATAGAGACCAAGTTCCTACTGAGGGCGCCTCCTCCTCAACAGGTGCCCGGCACCGAATTCGGCAGCACCGAATTCGGCATAGACGGGGCCTCGCGAAACGTAAAGATTAACACAGCCACCGAGGGCGCCTTTCTCTAGCCGCCTCTACAAGAGCTGCCGACGTTTGATCTCGATATAGGCGTTGACCGCCTGCAACCCGACGTCGTGCGGCGCCGCCTCCACCACCATGGCCCCCTTCTGCCGCAGCTGGCGGATGGTGCGTTGCTGGGCGCTCCACACGTCACGGGCCACCAGGGTTCGGCACAGCTCCTGGTGATTGGCCGGCGCCATCTGGGCCGAGGCCGCCAACACCGGATCCCCCAGAACCACCACCAGGGGCAAGTGCTGCGGCATCAACAGGCTCACCGCCCGCACCAAGGGGCTCTGCTCGCGGACCTGCGGCAGGGAGGTGAGGATCAAGACCAAGCTACGCTGTTTGAGACGACGCCGCAGGTGGACTGCCAAGGCCAAGTAGTCGGTGTGCAAGTACTTCGACTGCAACTCCGTGCCGTAGGCGGTGAGCCGACGCAAATGGTTGCTGCCACGACCCTGGCTCAGACCCTGGTCGACCTGCGCCGCAAAGCTCAGCAGGCCGACCCGATCCTCCATGCGATTTGAGATGTAGGAGAGCAGCATCACCGCGTTGACCGCATGGTCGAGCCGCGTCAAGTGGGTGACCCGGGCCGCCATGCGATGGCCGCTGTCGACACAGAGCAGCACATCTTGCGAACGGTCGAGGCGAAACTCGCGCACGATGAGCTTGCCGAGATGGGCCGACGCCTTCCAGGCCAGATCCCGAAAATCGTCCCCCAGACGGTACTCCCTCAGACGCTCGAACTCCCGACCTTTGCCGAAACGGGGCGAGGCGCGGCTACCCAGGCCGAGGAGAAAAAAGCGATTGAGCTCCGCGTTGAGACGCCGCACCGCTTTCAGATTGGGTACCACCCGAATCTCCCCCGGCAGGGGCAAAGGCATCAGACGCTCCGCCAATCTCCAATGGCTAGCCGCCGCCCAGGGAGCCACCAAGGGTTGACGGCCGCGGGCCACGGCCCGCACCGGCAAGCTCAGCCGCAGCACCTCGCCGGGACGGCAAACACCGTGCTGGGTGGTGGATACCGGCGCCAACAGCGACGGCCACAGCTGGCGCACTTCCAGGTGCAGTGGACGGTGGGCGTTGCTGGTCAACTGCAAGCTCAGCTCGTCGCTCTCGTCGAGGGACAGCACCGAGCTGGCAGGACGCTCGGCCCCCAGCTCGACACGCCGCAACCACCATGCCTCGGCCAGGAAAGCGGCCAACAGCAGCGTCGCCAGGAGGCCGAGGAGCGGTGCCAGCCACGACACCCAAGGCACCAGCAGGGCCAGCCCCGCCAACCAAGCGAGATAACGAAGCGCCAGCGGCCCCGGACGGGTGACGGCTTTCATCTCGACCATGGGGTCCAAATCGACCGTCTTGGCGACCACTCTTGTCATGCTCCCTGCAACCTCGTCGGCCGGCTCAGCGAGGCACCGGCGTTTGCTCGAAGATCTGGCGCAGCAAATCGTCTAGGTCAAAACCTTCCATCTCGGCTTCCGGATTCATGATCAGACGATGCTCGAGCACCGGGGCCGCGAGCTCCTTGATGTCGTCGGGGGTGACGAAGTCCCGGCCCCGCAACAGGGCCAGGGAACGGCTGCTGTCGAGGAGGGCCAGAGAGGCCCGGGGCCCGGCCCCCACTTGCACCGCCGGATGCTTGCGAGTGGCGGTGACGATGGCCAGGAGATACGTCCTCAGCTCGGCATCGAAACGTACCTGCTGCGATACCACCTGCTGAGACAACAACAGCTGCTCGGGGTCCAACACCGGTTGCAGATCGGTGGTTCCGGTCTCGTGGAGACGCCGTCCTTCACTGTAGGCGGCGATAATGGCCGCCTCCGCTTCGGGACTCGGGTAGTCGATGTTGATCTTGAGCAGAAAACGGTCCCGCTGCGCCTCCGGCAATGGATAAGTGCCTTCGAATTCCACCGGGTTCTGGGTGGCAAAGACGGCGAAGACCGGCGAGACGACGCGGCGCACGCCGTCGATGGTCACCGCCTTCTCCTGCATCGATTCCAGCAATGCCGCTTGGGTGCGGGGCGGCGTGCGGTTCACTTCATCGGCCAGCAACAGGTCGGCGAAGATGGGGCCGGGGTGAAAATCAAACGTCTGGCTCTTGGGATGAAAGATATTGGTGCCCAGCAGATCCGCCGGCATCAAATCGGGAGTGAACTGGATACGACGGAATCTACAGTCCAGCAATCGGGCGACGGTCAGCACCAGCAGGGTCTTACCGGTTCCCGGAACCCCCTCCAACAACCCATGGCCACCGCTCAGCAGACAGACCAGGAGTTGCTCCTTGACCTTCTCTTGGCCCAGCACCACGCGGTCGATCTGCTCTCGCAACAGGCGCCAGCGGTCGGCAACTTCAGAAACGGTCGGCATGCTCGATCCTCCCAAAGGCTTGATTGATTCGCTCCAGCTGACGATGCAACTCGCCAGCGCTGATGTCTTTACTGCTCGATAATCCGAGACCACCCATGGGTCCGCCCAACAGCGCTTCCGCCCGCGCCGCCAAAGCGTCCCCTTGCAGGCCGAAACGCCAGGCCACTTGCTCGACAAAGGCTCGGTGGTAAAGCTCCAAAGCGTCCCGCCGGCGCAGGGCACGGCCGTAAAGGCTGGCCAAGGAATCCACCATGTCCACCGCCTCCGAGCGCCGTTCCTGATAAGGGTCCTCCTGCGGTCCGACGGCCCTCGAATGGCGCCACCAAAGGGCCAGGCAAGCGACGATCCACAGGCCGAGGGCGGGGATCAAACGCCAGCGGCCCAGCAAATAAAACGTCCCCAAGTCATGGGACGTACCGTGCAGGGTCTCATCGAAAAAAATCGGCCGGTCATCCCCCGCCAAGGCCTCCAAAAGCGCCAAATGGTCGGCCGTTGCCAGATGGGCATTCTGCAACATCTCCGGGGCGGCCAGCAGGATCACCTCGCCGTCGTCCAATGGCCAGCGGCTGATCAACGGCTCGTCCCCTAGCAGGACGATGGCGTGGCTACGGCGCAGCACGGCGCCGCGCAGAGCTCGGGGAATGGGCGGCTCGAGCTGGTCCGCCCCCGTCCACAGCGGAAAAACGGTGCGGATCTCGGCGGCCGGCACCGATTGGCTCTCCAGATCGATCATCCAACCGCTGAAGCCGATCACCAGGCGGCCACCCCGTCGCACCCAGGCCGCTTGACGCTCGCTGAGCAACCGCGGCTCCCGCCAGGACCCCGGCGGTTCTGGCTCCCCCGACCCGGCGTCCGGCGTATTGTCCAGCTCGGCACCACCTTCGTCCACCCCATCCTGTCCACCGTCTTCCGGCGTAGACGGCTGAGCATCGTCCTCAGACGTACCATCTTCCGGTGTATCGTCCGGCGTCTCCTCGCCCTCTTCTTCCTCTTCCTCCAAACTCTCGAGCACTTCCTCTAGGGAGCCGGGCTCGCTCCAGCCGGTGGCGAGACGAAAGACCACGCCGTTACGCGGCAGGTCTTCGGGGCTGATGCGACGTCCCAAGACGCTCACCGACGCGGCACCGGGGCGGCGCTCTAGATAGGCAAAGGCTTGCGACGTTCCCCGCGGCCCCAGGTTGTAGACCGACAAAACATCGAAGATGTTGGAGTCCATGCCCGGAGCAGCCTCCCCGTCGTCCTCGTCCACCGGTGCATCGTCCGCCCCTTCGTTGCCCATGTCGTCGTTGGACCCCACCCCTTGCGGTGACGGCTTCGTCGCCAGCCGGTGCCCGGAATGGCGGTTGGAATCGGTCCAATAGGCGGCCAAGACGAGATAGGCCAAAACCGCCAGCAGCAGCAATGGGCTCCACCATCTCATGGCTCAGCCGCCGCAGGTGGTGTCGTCTCGCCTTGGGGCTCGGGAGTCGATCGCAGCCGGTCCAGGATCTCACCGGCGGCCCGGCGGCAACGCTCCAAGGCGTCCTCGCTGCTGGCTCCCCGGCCGTACCACTCGGTCTCGAAATGACGGGTCAGCTCGATGAAACGGGAGCGCCAAGTCAGCTGGGCCGACAAAGCGGCGACGTATTCCCAGTTGGTGCGTCCCTTGCGGTAGTGCAGCAACCCACCGCGATAGAGGTGCACCAACACGGCGTGATACCAGGCGCGGATCGCTTCCCGCAGACGTCCAGCGGCGGCCAGTTGCTCGGCATAAAGCTCCCATTCGCTGCCTTCGCGGGAGAGTGGGTTGTCGTCCCCTTTGGCCTGACTGAGAAGACTTTCGGAGGTCAGCGCAACCTGTTGTGGAGCACCACGATTCCCCCTCAGCCAGCGGAAGGCCAGCCAGGCGATGAGCAGCACCAAGATGACCACCAAAGCGGTCACCAAACGGGCATCGAGGCGAGCAGCCCCCGGCTCGGCCGGCTGCTCGGTGCGCCACTGCTCCAGCAGCCACTCGACAAAAACCTCTAGCTTCTCGACCACCCATGCCAGGCGTTCCCCAAGCCAGAGGGTGAACCGATTGCGCCATAGGGTCTGCGGCACAGCAAGCTCCGGCAGCCGACCGGCGGCGCGCAACGCTTCCACCCTTTGCTCTTCCCCGATGGTGAACAACAGGGCTGCGTCAGCGGGCGCTTCGACGGCCATGGCCGTGACTTCACGGTCCAGAACCGCCACCAGCTCGCGGCGCTGAACCTCGAGCCGCTCGATCACCGCATAGGCGGGCTGAGACTCGGGCACCGCCTCCACCAAGGCCAGGAGTGAGTGATCGACGGCCAGGGGCCGGTCCCCGAGACGCACGCCGCGCTGTCGCAGATCCTCAGCCTGTTGCTTGGCAGCCGGCCAATCCTGACGCCGCAGGGCGCCGCTCAGGCTTTCCAGCCGACGCAAGTAGCCGGCGGCGGCGAGCACCTCGACCGGATCAGCGCTCGACTCGACGAGGTCGGTGACCCCCTCGACCGGCGGACCGGAGGACGCCTCCTGAGGCAACGACGGGTCCGCCGTTGCCAGCAACAACCAGCAGGCCGTCGCCAGCCAGAAACACCGGGGTCGCCAGCCCATCGTCACAGCCCAGCCGTCGGCAGGGTCAGCTCGGCAAAGCGCCGTCGCAGGTCTTCCCCGCTGGATCGGGAGCGCACTCGGTTGACCAGGGCAACGTGGGAGGCCAGCCAAAAGGGTTCGACCAGGATACGAGCCCCGGCCCAAACCCAGAACAGAAAATAGGGATTGTCCGTCGACCACAGAATGCGCCAGGACGCCAAGTCGATGCCCAAGGGTCCACCCACCAGCCAGACCCCCACTTCGAGCAACGCCAGCAGGTTGATCCAGGCCACCAACAAGGCTAGACCGATGACCAAACCCAAACCGAAGAGCGCTCGCGGAAAGCGATGGGCTTCGAAGATACGTCGCCAAGCGGCCGCCAGACCAGGACGCCCGCTGAGCACCGAGGTGGCGGCGGCGAGGCCGGCCAACCCGGCCAGCGGCAAGAGGGCGATCACTGTCCACCCCAGAAGCAGAAAGAGAATCTCCAAGGTCAGGGTCACCGCCAGGTAGTTGAGCAAGCTGCCCAGTGGCACCTTGAGGGGATACCAGGCGTTGCCCAGAGCATCGGCGCTCCACTGGGCGTGTGCGGCGCGCACGTAGACGGCCCGTCCATAGAGCGCCAGCGGCAAAGCCACGGCGATCATCAGGCCATCCAGGTGCAGCAAGGCGCCGTAATCCCCGACCTCTTCGCCGAGCTCGAAGACGTGGGCCAAGAATCGACATTCGGCGTAGCGCCAGGGCAGTTGGCTGAGCACCAGCAAGCCGAGCCAGCGCCCACCCAGGCCCCGTACCAAATCTTCCCCCTCGTTGAGTAGGGAAGTGACCGCCAAGTCGTGGCCTCTCACCGTCGCCACCATCCAGGGACACTGACCGGCCGCCTGAGCTTGGATGCCTGAAGATTCAGGAGAAGGCCCCCCAGACTTGGGCCGCCACCAAGCGCAGCCCGTGCACCAAGCCGAAGAGCAGCGCAACGCTGAGCACCAACATCACCCAGGCACCCCAGCGCCCCTTGGAGCCCGTCCCCTGGCGTCGCTCCGCCAGGCAGTGGACACAGTAGTTGATACCGTCCCAGACGGTAGCGCAGTTCTGACAAATTCGTTTCTGGCAGGCCATGCATATGGCCATGGCGGGGCGGTCCGGGTGATTGGCACACTGAGACATCGCACCTTGGGACATCGGCGCACCTTGAGACATTGCACGTTCAGACATCGGCAAAACCTTAACATGCCGGCCCGCAGCCCAGCCCCTGATAATATCTTTCGACTTTGTTTTGTTAGCCTCAAATAAATTGGTTTCCGGATACGTAGGTCCGGAAACGTAGGTTGGTACCCAGATACCATAGATGCTCGATACATAGATGCCCGAATATGCCCGATACATTGCATTGCTCACCGTTGGGTTACGGCGTTCGGCGTCCCTTTGCCGACGGCCCAGGGTGAGAACCGGAGGGATTTGATGTCCTATTGTGTGCACCATCCGCAGAGCGAGCTGCCCAGCCAATGCTGTGCCCGCTGCGAGTCATGGTTCTGCCCGAGCTGCTATGTACTGCTCGACGACTATCTGCTGTGCGCCGACTGCAAAGTCGAGCACATACGCGACGCCTACTGCGGCGTCGTTCACGGCAGCCTCGATCTGGCTTCGATTTCGCAGCGTTTCATCGCCGTCTTCGTCGACGGCCTGATCTTCGGCATTCCTTACGTCATTTGGATCACCTTCCTGTTCGCCGACCCGCTGGAAGGTGACCCGACGACCGTCGCCGGCCTCTTCGGTTTTTTCATCATCCTCTACATGACCGTGGGCCGAGTGGTCTACGAAGGTTGGATGCTGCAGAGCCGCGGTCAAACCCTCGGCAAGATGGCGGCCGGTATCAAAGTGGTCACCGTGCAAGGGCACGACTTACGGCCCGGTCAAGCCTGGGGTCGGGCGACGGCGCGCTTCATCCTCGATGGTTGCGTTTCCTTGGTCAACTATCTCCCGGCGGTGTTCACTAAAGACAAAACCGCCCTGCATGACTTGATGGCCGGCACCCGCGTGGTGCGCAAAGGAAGCGAGTGATGAGCGATCCCAACGACATCACGCGACCCTCACCTGGGCCGACTGAGCAGCCGGATCCCTTACCGTCCGCCGCCGTTTCGTCCACCGCCGTTTCGTCTATCGCCGTTTCGTCCATAGTCCAAGGTCCAGCCCAGGAGCCGGCAGCCAGCTCCGAGACGCCGCCCCCAATCGATGCCAGCCACAGCGTTGCGACGACGGTCCCGGCACCGCTTGCCGTCGGCCAAGCCCAAGGCCGCGCCGCGGGAAGATTTCACCTCGACGTCACCTGCCCCCACTGCGGGGTGCCTATCAGTCGTCGAGATCGGACCTTGGGGGGAGAGTCCTGCTTGGCCTGTCATCGGCCCTTCGAAGCCGTCTTCTTCGATCCCCCGCCCATTCCCAGCCATATTCTGCGCTTGCAGGAGGCGGGTCCCGAAGGAGGTCACCCCTGCGCCGCCCATGGGGAGAATCTGGCGGTCACCCACTGCAGCCGCTGCGGTGTCTTCATGTGCAGCCTGTGTCGGATCGAGATCGAAGACATGGAGCTGTGCCCGGCCTGCTACCAACGGCTACGCCAAGCCGGAGAGCTCGTCCCGTTGCGCTTGGAGTCCACCGACTTCGGACGCTACGCCCTGATCTTGGGCATCCTGGCAATCTTCCCACTCACCTTTTTCGGTTTCGCCCTCGGCCCGGCCGCCATCTATTTCGCCAGCAAGGGTTTGAAACAGAGCGCCGAGCTGCGCCGAACCTCGGGCCGCAAAATGCTCCAGGTCAGCCGCATCCTGGGCATCGTTGGCACGCTGCTGAGTCTGGGTTTCATCGCCATGATGATCAGCGGCATGATGGGCTCCTAAATGCCCGTACTCGCAACAAGGACCACCATGTCATCCACGAAACAACGCACTCCCATGACCCGATTCTCTTCACTTGTGGCACGATTTCGCGTCTTCTTTATGGATAACTGGGTGGAAATCGAAGAGCGTAGCGGCAACGTCCAACTGCGGCGGGTGCTCTTTGATGAGACCCAGCTGTTGACCTTGCACCGAGCCCGCAATTGGGCCTGGCCCCTGACCCTGCTCTTCCTCGCCCTGATCAGCGCCTTCATTGGCTTGGCCTTGGGGGAGGGTGGCGAGACCGGATTCTCCCGGGCTTCCTACCTCGCCGCCCTAGTCTTCCTGTTGATCGCCATCGGCCTCTTTAGGCTTCCCAAACATGTGGTCACCATCACCAGTCGCCGGGCTCGTATGGCCATGTCCTTTGGCTTCAACGGCAAGAAGGCCAGGCAATGGTTTACCCGTCTGCAACAGGAGGTCACCAAGGCCCAACGGTCGACCGCCGCCGAGGTGGAGTCCCAGAACGCCGCCATCCAGGAAGCCTCCCGTCGCCAGTCCGACGCCTTGCCCATGCCTCCGTCGCCGCCACCTTTACCTCCAAGGGATTGAACAAGAGTCCAGCCGCTTGGAGCAACGCCATGGGTCCTAGGTGAGATTTGATCCAGAAACGGCTCGATTTTGCGCTCGATTGCGATAGCGCCGTTGGCGGGACGCCGATAGGCCGGCGGCAAGGATCTTGCTGATCGGTCTATCCATGAACAAGAACCACCAGCGCTGCGCCTGCCTCGCCCTCTTGCTCATTGCCCTGAGCACCATTCCCACCCCGGTGGCAGCGGAGCCACTGCGGGAGGCCGCCCCCGAGGATCTCTTCGCTGTGCGCCTGGTGACCCCGCCCGACGAGCTGATCGAGGATCAGCTGCCGCTGCTCTTTCAGGTCTTTGGCCCCTACGATGGAAAACCCCTGGCGGGAGTGCCGATGGAGGTGAGCATCACCCTCGAGGGGGACGGGACTGAGGAACGGTCACGACATCAGCTGGTCAGCGACGCCTCCGGCGAAGCAGATTTGCTCGTCGAGCTTGCGGCGACCCGCCGCGCCGCTTTGGAGGTGGACATCGAGGCCACGGCGAGGCGCCGGGGCCTGAGCATGCAGCTCAACAAGACCGTCTATCCCGCAAGTCGTCCATATGCCTTGGTGTCGACCGATCGCAGCCTCTATCAGCCCGGCCAAACCCTCCATGCAAGGGGTCTGTGGTTGGATTCCTTCGGCCGGCCCTCGGCCCGGGAAACGGTGAGCTGGAAGATCGATGACGCCAAGGGCCGCACCATGACGGTGGTCGAGGGAAGGACGTCGGAGATGGGCATCGCCAGTTTCGACTGGACGATTCCGAGCCATGCAGAGAGCGGCGACTACTCCATCGACATCACCCCCAACCCTAACTACGACAGCGTCTTTTTCCGTGTTCGAGCCTACGAAACGGCGACTCTGCTCATCGAGGTGGAACCCGAGAAACCGGTGGTCTTGCCGGGGGAAGAAGCGTCGGTGACGGTGATCGCCCGGCTCCCCAACGGGGACCCCATGGTCGGCGCGATGGTCGAGATCTTCGCCGATCCACTCCACAGGTCGTCCTGGGAAGCGGCCGATGAGCCCCTCGGAGGAGATTCGCGCCCTGTGACGGACATCGCATCGACCGCCGACCGCCTCCCCCTGGTGCGCACCGACACCCAAGGCCGGGCGGTACTATCGTTGGCGCTGGACGATGCTTTCGACGAGCTCTCCGAGGACAATGGAATGAAGGACTTGCCCCTGCGGGTCCGGGTCACCGACCCGCTCGGCCAGCGATCGGAGAGCCTCGCTTTCACTCAACGCCTGAGCACTTACCCGATCCACCTCTACGGCGTGGGTTTGAGGCCTCACCGGGACAACCCTTCAGCGGTGCCTGCCAACCTTTTTGTCTTCTCGCAGCGGGCCAACGGCGAGCCGGTCTCCACTTGGGTCGAGGTGCAACGGCGATTGTCCGCGGGCCACCTACGGAGCTTGGGCAAGGTGCAAACGAGCTCCCTGGGCGTCGCCGACCTGGGACATCTTCCCATCGGCCCCCAGGACGACATCGTGCTGCTGGCCACCGCCGGGCCGGACGACGACGCAGCCCTGTTAGGGCGCTCAGAGCCCTATTGGCGCCGCGCCGCGGATCTCGACATGCTGATCCCTCGGCCCCTACGACGCTCGACGGAAGCCGTCGAGCTGACCGTCCGTGGCATGCGTCCCGCGTCCCGCGTACGCCTCGATGTCTATCGCCAACAAACCCTGGTGGCGCAACAGCTCGTGCCCTACACCGGGCCGACCGCGGAGGTCCGCATCCCCTACCGGGAGAGCTTCAGGGGGCCCCTGAATATCGTCGCCCAAGATCTCGATCCCCACCGGCACTACCATGGGGAGGCAACCGATATCAAAGTGGTGAGCTACCCCCTCGCCGACCAGGCCCCCCATCTGACGCTGCACAGTGACCAACCGGAGTACCGTCCCGGAGATACGGCACAGCTGACCTTGCAGCACGACGCAGGTAATGTCGGCGCTCCGCCGAGGCCCTACGAAGGGTCCGCCGTCGCCGTCGCCATCGTCGACGCCGCCAGTCATGCTCGGCAGGTCAGCGATGATTTGGGGAACGAAGCGTCGTTGCTGCGCCACCTCTGGATATTGGAACGCTGGGAAGATCCGGAGAGCTTGGCGCAAGGCGGTTGGACCCTGGCCGAGCTGCGTGCCCTACCGGCCGACCAGCGATTTGGCGATGAGGCCCAAATGGTGGCCCGGGGTCTCCTCGCCGACACCTATATCAACGAACCCCTCCACACCGTGTCCAATCCTCTCGACGCCCCCCGTCGCCACCTGAAGGCCTTCTTTGAACAGATGGATGTCCAGCTGCATCCCATCTTGGCCAGGTTGCGACGGGCCGCCCCCGAGGCGGTCGACGATGTTGGCACTTTTGTCGCAGCGCTGCGACATCGAGGGGTGAGCTGGGAGACCCTGCGGGACCCCTGGAATGAGCCTTTCCGGATCGAAAGCGACATCTTCTACGATCAACGTCGTTTCAACATCTTCTCCAACGGCTGGGATCGCACCCCCGGAACGGCCGATGACTTCGTCGCTTGGAGCGTCCAATGGCCCTACGCCATACACCTCGGAATGGCCATCACGGCGGTGGTCGGCGACGCCTTCAACGACGACCAGAGGTTGCTCGTCAGCGAGGATCAAGTCATCGCAGCCCTGGCCTCCCGGGGTATCACCTGGTCCGAGGAACGGGACCCGTGGGGACAGCCTTTTTTCATCGCTTGGGACGACTATAGCGACGGTTACGGCGGCGCCCTCTCTGTGAAACTGATGAGCCGGGGTCCCGACGGGCTGAGGGATGTCGACGAACGGACGACGGACGACCCGGGCCACGGCGACGACAGCCTGGCATGGCGGTCCTATCTGCCCTGGAGCGTGACCTACCAGGGCGCTCTTCAGCTCGCCCTGCAGCGAGCCCCGAAACAGGCCATCGACTTGAGCGACGGACCTACCCTGCGCCAGGGTCTGGCGGCCCAGGGTGTGGATACGACCACCTGGAAGGACCCGTGGGGACACCCCGTCTATTTCAAGCTCAGCCAGTCCACCGACTTCGTCGACGACTGGCGTCTCGACGCCGAAGGGCGGTCGACGCCAGAGCCGGTGCGCCGTACCTTCGACGTCATCCATCTGTGGTCGGCAGGTCCCGACGGCCAAGCCGGCACCTCGGATGACACCAAGGTCGGCAGGGTGCGACATCCCCGGGGCGAAAGCGAACCGTTCTTCAGCCCGATCGGCGACGGTCCGGCGAGCCACAGTCCTGCGAGCCACAGTCCTGCGAGCCACAGCCCTCCGGGCGACATCGACCCCGAGCACGGCTTGCTCACCGGCCGCGTCTTGACGGAAGAGGGCTTTGCCGTCCCCGGCAGCCTCGTTACCGTGCTTCGAAGCGTTGAAAGCAAGACTTGGACGACCCATACCGACACCACCGGGCAATTCAGCTTCGCTTTGCCGGAGGGGGATTACCGTGTAAAGGCCGAGCTGGAAGGTTTCACCAGCATCGTCTTCCCCGAGGTGCCGGTGCGCAGCCAAACGCGCACCCGCCTGCGCCTGACCTTAAGCCTCCATTGGCAAACGGAAACCGTCATGGTCACGGCGGAATCCCCGGTCGCCGAGAGTGGCATCGAAGAGCCGCCGACGGCCAAAGCACCGCGCCCGTCCTCGACACCGCGCCTGCGCAAGGACTTCCCCGAAACCCTGTTCTGGATGGCGGAGGGGCACACCGATGCCGACGGACGATTACAGCTCGACGTACCGTTGGCGGACAGCATCACCACCTGGCAAGTGGCGGCCTTGGCATCGGATACACGGGGTCGGGTCAGCGCCGCAGAGCACACCTTGGTGGTCGACCAACCCTTCTTCCTGCAGCCGGACCTGCCCCCGCTGCTCACCGTCGGCGACACCATCGCCCTGCCGGTGCAGGTGCACAACAAAACCGGCCACACCTTGGACACGGAGTTGCGCCTGCGGGTGGAGTCTTCCGGCAGGGCGGAGACCGACAATACGGAGACCGGTAAGGCGACAGACCGTTACTCCAGCCTGAGTCGCACCTTGCCCAAGGGCGCCTCACAATTCAGCCTATGGCAGCCCTTCGAGACACCGGGAGAGGCCACCGTCCGCTGGACGGCCGAGGCTCGGCCGACCCCTGGGACGGCGTTCGAAGACGGCGCCGGACCCACCGGCGACGCGGTGCAAAAGACCATCCAAGTGACGCCCCATGGATCGCCTCGAGTGAGCGTCCAAAGCCGCTTGCTGCGCCATGGGGCAACGACCTCTCTGGCAGCACCCCAGGACGCCCTGCCCATCGACGCCATGGGGTCCGTCGGCGAGCTCGAGATCGTGATCTATGAAGGCCTCGACGATCATCTGCTCGGCGCTTTGGACGGCTTGGAGAGCCAACCCACCGGCTGCGCCGAGCAAATCACCGCCAGCGCCTGGCTGCATTTGCTTCGGCTCGAGCACTTGACCGCCCAAGGTCAGCAGAATTCGGCCGTGGCCAAGGAGTCACGCGCCTTCCTGACCTCGGCCTACCAACTCCTGTGGTCCTACCGTCGCGACGAAGGTTTCGCCTACTGGCCGCGGAGCGGTGATGTCGACCTGGCCCTCAGCGCCATGATTCTCGAATTCCTGCTCGCCCTCGAGGACCATCTCGAGGTCGATCAGGAGTTGATCGCCAAGACGGTAGCCTTCCTGACGGCCTCCCAACAGGCATCGGGAGCCTGGCCTTCCTCGGCGCTGGGCAAAAGTACGGCAGCGGTTGAGGGCAACGCCATGTTGCAGCTGATGGACTTGCGCCGTGACGCCCTGCTGAGTCATGGATTGGCCGCTCACGCTGCCGCCAAGGACGCTGCCATTAGCCGTCACGCAGCGCGGCGGGCCTTGCAGCGTTTGCACGCCGAGGTGGGCGAGGACCCTTACGCCTTGGCCTGGATGGTCTTGACCGCCACCAGCTTGGACGAACCCGACAGTGCGGACAGCGCCCGCCAAACGGTACGCCGACTGCAAGCCTTGGCCACGCCGTCCGATGGCGATCTCTTCTGGCAGCTACGGGCCAATACACCCTTCCATGGTTGGGGCGACGCCGGACGCTTCGAAACCACCGCCTTGGCCGTCGAGGCATTGGCCACCGGCCAGCACCTGTGGCGTCCCGGCAGCCGGGAGGCTGAAACCCTGAAGCAACAGCTCAACGGTGGCTTGACCTTCCTCTTGCTCAACAAGGGCGGCGACGGCACTTGGGCCTCCACCCAAGCCAGCCTGCGGGTATTGCGCAGCCTGGCGGCGACGATCCCCGACGACCCCGGTGGTCCGGTGATACCCGTTGCCGCGATACCCGATGCGGTGATACCCGATGCGGCGATCCCGCTCTTCGATGATGCTCCCTTGCCCGCCGTCGCCGTTGGCGACAAAGGGCCCCAGCGTTGGACGTTACCGTTGGGTCCGGGGCAGCACACCCTCACTTGGCCCGGCCGAGCGAGTCGCCGCTGGACGCTGGTCCAGACACGCCTCCACCACTTCCGACCCTGGGAGACCGCGGGCCGGTCGTCGACCTCGCCGAGCGCGGAGAGGGACTTGCATTTCACCGTCCAATGCCCGACGGGCCCCTTGCAGATCGGGGAACCTACTTCGTGTCAGGTCGAGATCCAGCGACTCAGGCATCGAGGATTGGGCATGATGATCGCTGAGATCGGTCTGCCGCCGGGAGCTGAGATCGATACGCAGGCGTTGCGCCAGGCGATGCGGGACCACGGCTTGCAGCACTTCGAGGTGTGGCCCGGCCGCCTGGTGCTCTATGTCTGGCCACGGGCCGAGGGATTGCAGCTGAGCATTCCCTGGCGTCCACGCCTGGCTCTACGGGCCAAGGCACGGCCGTCGATACTCTACGACTACTACAATCCGGAGTCCCGTGTCGTCCTGGCGCCGACGAGCTTCGAGGTGCGCCCTGAGGCGGGTGGCGAGGAGCGAGCCGCCCTCAGGTAAGGCGCGCTCCGGCCTGGCGCAGGATCTCTCCGATCTCCACTTGGTGGTGCTGCAGGGCAATCTGTAACGGCGTCGCACCGTTGCCGTCGACGGCATCGACGTCGGCCCCGTTCTGCAACAACAAACGGGCCATGTCCGCCTGGCCGGAGATGGCGACCCGGTGCAGTGGTTTACTGGGCACGGTGGGGTTGGGGTTGGCCCCCACCGCCAACAAGTGGGATACCGCTTCCACATCGCGATGGGCGATGGCGTGCATGAGCAGGGTTTCCCCCTCCCGCACCGTCTTTTCTAGGTCGGCCCCCTGCTGCAACAACCAGTCCACCATCGGCCTCAGCCCGGCGCTGGCGGCAACATACAAGGGCGTGCGTCCGTTGCCCGTCCGGGCGTCCACCGGGCACCGGCTCTTGAGCAAGGTCTCCGCGATCTCCTGCGATCCGGTGGAAGCCGCGACGTGCAGCGGCATATAGCCCATTTCGTCCTTGGCCCGGCGGTCGGCGGCCGCACCGCGGCTGAGCAACATCCGGACGATATTCAAGTGGCCATGGGCCACCGCCACGTGCAGCGGGCGCACGTCCCTGTGCACACTCTCGAGGTCGGCCCCCCGGTCGAGCAGCCGTGAGACCTTGGACATCTGACCTTCCGCCACCGCCTTGTGGAAGGCCGCCGGCGAGCGCTGACTGCGCTTTAGAAACAGGGGTACGCCGAGGAGCAAGACCAAGGCGGGCAGCCCGAAGGTCAAGACACCCTCGATCAAGGCTTCGTTGCGGTCGGCCTGCTCTTCCGCCAGATGGGCGGACAACATCGGCAGCCCTTGAGCTTCGGCCCGTTGGCTCACCGCCGCCGGCCCCCCGAGGACATCCACCAAATGCAGGGCCAGGTCTTGATGCCCCGCCGCCATCGCGTCTTCAGCGTGACGCGGTTGAACCTCGGCCCCTTCCTCCACCAGAGCATCGACCAACAGCCGATCGCCGGTGGAGGTGGCCAAGGCAAAAAAATATGCCTTCACATCGTCCCGCGGTGCCACTTGCAGCAGCCCTTGAAGAATTTTCGGCAACTCCTCGGACGTCACATCACGCAGCAGCGCCTCGCCGCTGGGCAAGCTCGCCAGGTTGGCGCCGCGCTGCAAGCAAAGGGCCGCCAAGGCAGGACGATTGTGGATCACCGCCGCATACAAGCCGAGCTGCGGATCGCAACCCCGGTCGAGCAACACGCCATAGAACCACTCGGCGTTTTGCCCCCCCTGGGCGGACTCGAAGAGGACCTCTGGCGTCGCTTGCCCCGGTACTTCGGCACCGATTTGTAGAAACAAGTCGACCATCTCCCGGTTGTCGCTGCGGATGGCCTCGGCCAAGGGGCTGTCCCGTGTGTCGTTGGGATGGGCCCCGGCCTTGAGCAGGATGAGAACCATGCGCAAATCGTTCAACAACGCAGCGGTGGCCAAGGGGCTGGGCTCACCGATGTTGATGCCGATATTGGCGCCCGCCGCCAGGGCTTCGGTGGCGCTGGCGTGGTCACGGGTCTCGATGGCCACCAACAGCTCCCCCTTGAGGTCCCGTACCACCTGCCGTTGGGAGAGGGACGGCGGCAGGGGAATGCCCTGGTCCTCGGAAGCTGGGGCCTGGGAGCCATCTTGCGCCCACACAGTGACCGGCCCAGGAAGCAAGACGAGCAGCAGCAAGAGGTGGACGATGGGCTTTGGCCCACCCCCCGAGAAACCTTTGGCGCCATGCTCCGAGATGGGCTGCGCGGGTGTATCCGGCAAACGTGCGATCTTCGACATCATTATTTTGCACACTAGAGAGGACGACCTCAGATGTCAAGGTGGCCCAACCGGGGTCGCATCGTCATCTCCAGCACCGCCAGAAGCCAGACCATCGAAGCCAATCCCACAACAGGTTTCGAGGCGATGGACCCCGTGGAGCGATAGACTCCATCTTCGAGGTCTCGTCCCTGCACGTCCACTCTCCTGGAAATCCATGCGCTATCAACTTCGCCTCCCAACCTCCCCCCGTCACCGGCGACGGCAAGCCATGGCCATCGGTTTGACATTGGGCACCCTGCTCGCCTTTGGCATCGATGTTTGGCGTGGACCGTTGCTGCAGAGCCGTTTCTGGGTCATCTTTCTGACCTCCAGCCTGCTCTTCGGCCTGCTGTTCCATCGCTTCCTGGTGCGGCGCGGCGGCTTCGTCGCCCTGTGGCTCGACCTCGACCCACAGTCCTTGCGCCTGACCACCGGTCGAGGACAGCAGTTGTGGGAGATCCCCTGCCAGGCTCTGCGGGTCCAACGCCCGGCCGAGGAACCCCGCCGGAGCCTGCTCATCCAAGGGGCGGGGGTGCGTTTCCAGCTGCAAGACAATCATCTGGTGTCCTTCGACGGTCAGGCCATCGAGAACCCTAGCGAGGCATTGGTGCTGCTCGAGCATCAACTCATCTCCCGCCAACAACAGAGCGCCGCCGCCCTGGGCCTTGCCGCCCATGCCGGCGTCGAGCCCGGCACGGCAGACGGCACCGCGACCTCGGATCCCGGGGCGGGCGGCCAAGTGACCGTCACCCCCCATGCGACGGGCGGCTCGACTTTTGGCCCCGCCACCCTGACGGTGAGCGCCATCTTGGGCCTGGTCTTCCTGATGCAGTGGCAGCTTGGCGCCGTCTCCGGCTCCAACTCTTTCAACCCCATGATGCTGCTCGCCATGGGAGCCAATTCGAGCCCGCTGGTGCAAGGGGGCGAATGGCAGCGGCTGATCACCGGAAATTTCCTGCACGGCGATCTCCGGCACCTATTGTTCAACGGTTTTGCCTTGGTCTCCTTCGGACGCATCATCGAGGCCCGTCTGGGCAGTGCCCGCTTCCTCTTCATCTTCCTCAGCGCCTGTCTCGGGGGAGCCGTCGCCTCGGCCCTGTTCAACGATGCCCTGATCTCCGTCGGCTCGTCCACCGGTATCCTGGGTTTGGTGGGGGCCTATGGTGTCATCGACTGGTACTTCGCCAAGGATCGGCGCTCCGCCCTGCGACGGCAGGCCATCATGCTCTTCCTGGCCTTGGGGCTGCCAGCCCTGCTGATACCCAACGCCGACCACTTCGGCCACGCCGGTGGCCTGGTATTGGGCCTGTTGGTGACCGCCTGGGTGCTGTCCCCCATCGACGCCCTGCCCGACACCCTGCTCGAAGCCGCCCAGCGCTCGCCGGAGGTTCGTCAGGCGATCAAAGCATGGCTACCCCACGGCGACCTACCCGACGCAGCGCAGCGTCGACGCCACAACTTGCGTTTACGCATCTCCAAGTTTTCCGCCGTCGCCCTCAGCGCTCTCTTTCTGGGGGTGGCTATTTGGACCGGTCTCAACTTTCAACCGGCCGGAACCCGGCATGAGGCCCTGGCCTTGCTGAGCATCCCCGACTTGCCCCCTTTCTTCGCCAACAACGCTGCCTGGATCGTCGCCGTCGACCCCGAAGCGACCGCCGAGGAGTTGCGGCGGGCCCGCCAAAGCATGGCCTGGGCAGAGAGTTTCGACCTGTCTCCGCTCGGCGAAGCCGATGTCGATAGCGAGCCCCTTGCCGCCAACCTCGATACCCTGGCCACGCTCCACTTCCGCCTCGGGGATCTCGACCGCGCCGTCGAAGTGCAGCGTCGGGCCTTCGCCATGGAAGCGGACAACGTCCTGGCGACCCAGCTGGCACGATTCGAGGGGGCCCGCTTGGCGCAACAAGGGCCCTACTTGGATGGATTTCAGAGCGCTCCGAGGGTTCGACTACAGCATCCCCTGGAGAACGGCTGCCTAACCGATCCCCTCAGCCCGGAGGACGCGGTCATCGCCGACCTCAGCGGTGTCATGCTCGACTGGACCGACAGTGGCATGACGCGACTCGGAGGGGCCGTCACTCCAGGGTCGGATACGACGGATGCCAACACATCGGAAGCCAACACAGCAGTGGCCGCAGGACCTGAGATCCACGTCCTGCTCGAACGAAATGGCACCCCCTTCGCCTTGCTGCAAGCACGCCTCGGTCCCCCCGAGGTGACCCGCATGCTCTGCGACGTGCCGGTCGAGCTCTTGGCCTGCGAGGTCGAAGCCCGTGTCGGCCTGGCCACCACGACGCCGGTGCTTCCGCCCAGCGAGCCGGTGGCGACGACAGATTCCGCCCAGGCACCTGGAGGCTTCGGTGCCTCCTGCCAGGTGTTTCTGCTCGACGGGGAGATCCTGGCGTTGCCGGGTCCAGAGTAAAGGGTCGCACGCGGCGACTGATCGCTGGCGCACGGCCAATTGGATACGGTTTGTGCCGTGTGCTAGATTTTCATAGGAAATAGCAAACCTAGAGTGTCCTCATAATCTGCTGATGGCGCCGCTCTCGACCCACTCGAAGCTTCGTTCCGACCCTCGAACCGACAACTCCGCACGAAGATGGAGCCCAGTGCCATGTCCAAGTCAAAACTATGCATCGTCCTGTGCATCGCGCTCTTGGCGATCGCAACCTCAACTTCCTTTGCCCAAGACATCACCTGCCTGGCCTGCGATGCATCCGACAGTGACGGTTGCGGTATCAGCCCTTGGCCTGATTTTGGTGGCCTGCGTTGTGAAAACCGCTGCCTGACCTGGTGTTACAACGGAGCTTGTAGCAGCTTCTGTTTCTGCGCCACGACGGGCTCTTGTGCCATCCTGCCGCCCAATCTCCATGGAGACGAGTTGCCGGAGCGGGCCTTGGCCAACCCATCACCTTCAATACGTCGGCAGTTGGGCGCCATCACCGAGATTCCCGACGACTTGCGGGGGGCGCTACTGCTGCTCAACGATCGCCTGGCCACGGACTACCAGGGGACCTTTTCTCATCAAGCTTTGAATCAGCCCGAAACTCGGATCATCTACCGCTACACAGCGTCGGTGCGCGCCATCAACGCCGATAGCCATGAAGTCCAGATCGAGGTCCTCGATCATCCCACCGTGCGCGCCTTGTCTTTCTTACTTTATGAGCAAGGCAAGGCCGCCAGCCTGGAGATCGATTGGCAAGGTGAGAAACGGCGACAAGTTTTCCACTTGCATTCGTAGGACGACGCAGCGGAGCCGTTGTGCAGCGCCAGGGGATGATCCCCCATCGGGCCGATCCAGGCCATGAGTCACACGAGCTTGGCCAACCAGTCCTCCATCTTGCGAAATACCTCGTCACGTTCCGGTTCGTTGAACATCTCGTGGTAAAGCCCCGGCCACTCCACATATTCCACCCAATCGCTGGCTGCCCGATCGGCCCACTGACGGCTGGCCGAGGCATCCACCAAACGATCGGCTCCGGATTGCATCAGCAGGATGGGTTTGCTGACGTCCTGGGTCCGTCCACCGATCTCTTGCATGGCGTCTTCGATGGAGGTGAACCAACGGGCCGAGACCCGGTCGCTGACCAAGGGATCGTCGCGGTAGGCCTGCACCACCTCCGGGCTACGGCTGATGGCGTTGGCATCGAGGTCACTGGAGAAAAGCAGGCGGGGTGCCAGGCGCGACAGGATCCGGGCAAGAATTTGTAACGCCCGTGATGGGCGCTGATCGGGGTGGGCCCCTAGGGCGGGGGATGAAAGCACCGCCGCGGTCAGCAAATGGGGATGATCAAGGAAGAAGCGCAGGGCCACCAAACCTCCCATCGAATGCCCGACCAAAAAAACGGGCAAGCCGTCGTGATGCTGGCGGGCCTTGGTCAGCACCAAGAAGACGTCACGGCGATAGTCGTCGAAGCTCTGCACGTGTACCCGACGGCCGGAGCTCTTGCCGTGCCCTCGCAAATCGAGGGCCCAGCAGGCAAAACCCCGCTGGCTGAAGTAGCCCATCGGGAAGGTGTAGCGTCCACTGTGCTCCCCTAGGCCATGGACAAAAAGCAACACGGCATGGGGCTGCGACGGTACCCAGCTCTGCCAGTAGATGGATGGCCCACCGGCATTCTGTGCAAAGCCCTCCAGGTGCTCGACAGCGACCTCCGGATGAAAATTGTCGGGGCTCATGATGATCTTCTCCCGTGGTCCGAAGCGGCCCGTGCGACGGCCCGCTGCCACCCGCCGTACAGGGAATCTGCGTCTTGTCTCGACATCTGGGGCTCGAAGCGCTGCACCTCCTGGGCCGCCACCAGCTCCTCCGGCCCCGACCAGAAACCGGTGGCCAAGCCCGCTAAGAAAGCGCTGCCCGCCGCCGTCGTCTCCAACAAATCTGGCCGTTCCACCGGCACCCCGAGCAGATCCGCCTGGAATTGCATCAAAAAATCATTGGCAGAGGCCCCACCGTCGACCCGCAGCTGTTGCAAGGGGACGCCGCAGTCCGCCTCCATGGCTTGCACCACATCGCGGGTCTGGTAGGCAATGCTCTCCAGCGCCGCCCGCACCAGATGTGCCTTGCCGGTGCCACGGCTCAAACCCACCAAGGTGCCGCGGGCGTCCATATCCCAGTAGGGAGCCCCCAGGCCGGCGAAGGCGGGTACCAGATAGACGCCACCGTTGTCCTCCAACTGGCGGGCGATGGCGTCGGTTTCGGCGGCCTGGTCGATGATGCCCAAAGCGTCCCGCAACCACTGGACCGCCGCCCCGGCGACAAACACCGAGCCCTCCAAACCGTAAACCGCAGCGCCCTCGGCGTCGCAGCACAGGGTGGTGAGCAGGCCGTGCTGGCTGATGGCGCTCTCCTGCCCCATGTTCATGAGCAGAAAGCAACCGGTGCCGTAGGTATTCTTGGCTTGCCCCGGTTGCCAACAGCCTTGGCCAAAGAGGGCTGCCTGCTGATCCCCCGCCATGCCCGCCACCGGCACACCGGCCGGCAAAAGACCATGGGCTACGGTGTGGCCAAAGACGCTACAGCTGGCCTGCACCGACGGCAACATGGCCATCGGGACGTCGAGCAGGCGGGCCAACTCCTCGTCCCAACAACGGCGGTGGATGTCGTAGAGCATGGTGCGAGAGGCATTGGTGGGCTCCGTGGCGTGCACCGCGCCGCCGGTCAAATTCCAAAGCAACCAAGTTTCGACCGTACCGAAGAGCAGATCGCCGTCCTCGGCCCGTCGCCTGGCACCCGGGTAACGGTCGAGAATCCACTGCACTTTGGTACCTGAGAAGTAGGCGTCGATGACCAAGCCGGTACGCTGGCGCACCAGATCGTCATGCCCAGCAGCTCGCAACCGCTCACACAAAGGCGCCGTTTGCCGACTCTGCCAGACGATGGCCCGATGCAGGGGTCGGCCGCTGTGACGATCCCAGACGATGGTGGTTTCCCGCTGGTTGGTGATACCGATGGCCACCACGTCGTGGCCCTCGACCCTTGCCGCCACCAGGGCTTGCACCATGACCCGAAGGCTGGTCTCCCAGATCTCCTCGGGATCGTGCTCCACCCACCCGGGTTCAGGATAGTGCTGCTGTAGCTCGGCATAGGCTCGGCCGAGCACTTGTCCGCTTTGGGAGAATACCAACGCCGTGCTACCGGTGGTTCCCTGATCAATGGCCAAAACAGCCCGTGGCATAACACCTCCTAGATGAACGGTGCATCGCGGCCGGTGCATCGCAGCCGGTGCATCGCAGCCGGTGCATCAATACCGGCACATATCGTGCCCTGTGCCGAAGACAGGACCGGGGAATTGTAGCGGCCCCGGGACGAACGGGCGATGCCATCGTACAACCGGCGCCGCGATCGCCGCGTACAATGGCTCACTGCTTACGGTAGCTCACTGCGTACAGTAGCTCACTGAGTCCAGTACCTAGAAAGCTTTGGCCATCGGGCTTCAGCCTGAACCCTTCGATCGATGCCTCGAGCTGTGGAGCAACCATGTTGGAGCTATGGTTCCTGTTGCCAGTCGGAATCTTGATCGCCGTGCTCGGCATGTCGAGCGGTATCGAAGGTTCTAATTTCTGGATTCCGGTTTACTTGCTGTGGCTAGCGCTGGAGCCACGGACCGCCTTCTGGGTATCTCTGCTCACCATGCTCTTTGGTTTCGGCTCCGGCGTGGTGCGCAACCTGCGGGCTGGTACCGTGCACTGGCCCTTGGTGCGCCGCTACTTCGCCTTGGCGGGACCGGCGGTGATCGTCGGCTCGCTGATCTCCAGCCGTATGCCGGTGGTGTGGATGCTGTTCGCCTTCGCCGTCTTCGTTGCCCTCTTCGGCCTCAGCCTGATCCGGGAATTCTTCAAGCGCCAAGGGGCAGCGTTGGAAATCGCAGAGCCCACCGGCCACGGACGCTTCTATCCCCTGGCCGGTTTGGTGGGGGGATTTCTGCACGGCAGCATCGCCACCGGCTCCGGTACCTTGATGATGCCCGCCCTCCTCGACCATCGCGACATCGACCACCACTCCAAGGCGGTGGGCTCGGCGGTGGTCCTGGCCTTTGGTTGCGCCCTGCTGGCGGTATTCTTTCGCCTCGATGGGCATTTCCTCGCCGGCTTGGTGGAGCAGCGGCGGGAAATCTTGCGCATCATGATCTTCTCTGCCCCCGGTGTGGTTATCGGCGGCCAGTTGGGACCACGCTTGGCGCAGTGGATCCCACGGCGTTTCCTGCGTCTCTACGTGGGCGCCTTGTTGTGCGGCGTCGGCGTCCTGGTGGGGCTGCGGGGCTGGAACCATCTTCCGTGAGGTGCTCTGACCCTGACATCCGTAACTTCCCCGGGCACGAAAATGATAGCTTTGGGATCGCTCAGGGTGAACGGGCCGCCCTCCCCACCCGCCGGCCGCTGACCTTTGGCCGTCCGTCCCCCACCGACGCCGCAAACTCGACAGAACTAGAGACCCCAATAGATTCATAGACCGATGCGCTACGCTCTTTTACATCCTCCGTCTCTGGACTTGACGGACATCGCTGCCGCCCTGGCCAGCGAGGACGTGCAACGCCGAGCCGTCGCCTCACCGCGGGACTTGGAGTTGGGCGATATCGCGACCGTTTTGGTGCTGGATTCTGTGGGGCTCGACAGCTTTGATCCTGTGGTGCTGGACCGATTCGTCGAGGCGGGGGGAGCCGTCATCGTCCTCGGCGCCGAAGGTCAGCTCGACGTCCCCGAAAGCCTGCAGCAGGTCTGCCTCGATGGCTGGATTCCCTGGCCCCACGGGCACCGTCAATTGCTGCTCAACCTGCGTTCCGCCTACCGGGCCGCCCTGTTGCGACGGGAGATGCTCTGCGCCCGCCAGGATGCGGCAATCCGGGGGCAGGAAATTTCGCAGCTCACCCGGCTGGGCGCGGCCCTGTCGACGGAACGTGATTACCACAAGCTGCTCAGCCTGATCCTGTCGCACGCTCGGCGCCTCACCGCCGCCGACGCCGGCAGTCTTTACCTGGTGGAGGAAGAGCACGGCGAGCCGCGATTGCGTTTCAAGCTGGCCCAGAACAGCTCATTGGGCGAGCTCGAATTCGAAGAATTCACCATGCCCCTCGATCCCACCAGCTTGGCGGGTTACGTGGCCTCCAGCGGCGCCCCCCTGCGTCTCGATGACGCCTACGACCTGCCGCCCGAAGCGCCGTATCGCATCAATCGCTCTTTCGATCAGAAACACGGCTACCGTACCCGCTCGATGCTGGCCATTCCGATGCAGAATCACCGTGACGAAATCATCGGTGTATTGCAGTTGATCAACCGAAAACACCACTTCGACGACATCTTGAGCACGAAGGATGACTGCGAGCAGCGGGTCATCCCATTCGATCAACGCAATGTCGATCTGGTGGTGCCGCTGGCCGCCCAGGCCGCCATTTCGCTGGAGAACAGCCAGCTTTACGAAAGTATCGAGCGCCTTTTCGAGGGTTTCGTCACCGCCGCCGTCACCGCCATCGAGCAGCGGGACCCCACCACCTCAGGGCATTCGTTGCGGGTCGCCGACATGACCGTCGGGCTGGCCCAGGTTCTCGATCGCATCGACACCGGGCGCTACCGCGGCGTCCAGTTCAACCGCTCCCAAATCAAGGAGCTGCGCTACGCCGGGTTGCTGCACGACTTCGGCAAGGTGGGGGTGCGGGAACAGGTATTGGTCAAGGCCAAGAAGCTCTATCCCGAAGAGCTCGAGCTCATCCGCCATCGCCACGCCTTCATCCGCAAGAACGCCGAAACAGAGCTGCTGCGGGGACGCCTGAAGTACCTCGAATCCCAGGGCAGGAGTGGCTATGACGAGCTGTTGGCTCGCCTCGGCAAAGAGCACGCCGAGCATGTGACGACCCTCGACCGCCTGATGCATCTGATCGTCGAGGCCAACGAGCCGACGGTGATGCACGAGGGCACCTTCGACGAGCTCAAGGACTTGGCAGCCAAAGCGTTCCTCGACTTCGACGGCGAGAAGCGCCCCCTGCTCACCCCCCACGAGCTGCATTGCTTGACCATCCGCAAGGGTAGCCTCGACCAGCGGGAGCGGGAGGAGGTGGAGAGCCACGTGGAGCACACCTACCGTTTCTTGATGCAGATTCCGTGGACCAAAGACCTCAAGGACATTCCCCTCATCGCCTACGGCCATCACGAGAAACTCAACGGCAGCGGCTATCCGCGTCGGGTACGGGAGGCGGACATCCCCATCCAAACCCGCATGATGACCATCGCCGACATCTTCGATGCCCTGACCGCCTCGGATCGTCCGTACAAGCGGGCGGTTTCCGTCGAGCGGGCCCTCGACATCATGGACGCCGAGGTGGAAGGCCAGATGCTCGACCAAGACCTGTTCAAGATCTTTGTCGAAGCGCGGGTCTTCGGCCACCTTGAATCCAAGGCGATGGCCCCCTAAGCGATGCGCCTATTAGCCATCAGTGATCTCCACCTGGCCCATCAACGGAATCGTCAGGCGCTGTTGGAGATCCCTCCCCATTTGGACGATGACCTGATTGTCGCCGGTGACATCGGTGAGTCCGAGGAGCAGCTACACTTTGCCCTCGAAACCCTCGGCCAGCGTTTTCGGCGCCTGTTGTGGGTGCCGGGCAACCACGATTTGTGGACGGTGGGCAAGGACCCCCTCAAGCTGCGCGGCGAGGCCAAATATCGGCGCCTCGTGGACATCTGCCGCCAACACGGCACCTTGACGCCGGAAGATCCCTACCTGCGCTGGCCCGCTGACGGCGTCTCGCCGGATCATCTCCTGGCGCCACTGTTCGTACTCTACGACTACAGCTTTCGTCCCGACAGCCTCAGCTTCGAGGAAGCCTTGCCTTGGGCCGCCGCCCAAGGCATCGTGTGCTCCGATGAATACTTATTGCACCCGCAGCCGTATACATCACGTCAGGAGTGGTGCGCCGCCCGGGTGACCTACACCGAGCAGCGGTTGAGCGAGGCGGCAGCCCTCGACATGCCCCTTGTGTTGATCAACCACTTCCCCCTACGACGCGACCACCTGCGCCTGCGGCGCATTCCCCGCTTCTCCCTGTGGTGCGGCACCCGGAAAACGGAAGACTGGCATCGGCGCTTCAACGCCTCGGTGGTTGTCTATGGTCATCAGCACGTCAAAGGCACGATCTTGCAAGATGGTGTACGCTTTGAGGAGGTCTCCCTCGGGTATCCCCGAGATTGGGACCAGAATCGGGGCATCGCCCCCTACTTCCGTCAGATCCTGCCGCATCCCTGAGGATAGCGGCGTCGAACTTCGTCAGCCAACACATTCGGAGGCCGCGTGACTAGCGTTCTCGCATTTATTTTTGTCCTCGGCGTTCTCATCTTCGTCCACGAGCTCGGGCACCACATGGCCGCCAAGTCCGTCGGCATCGGCGTGCACCGCTTCTCCATTGGATTGGGCCCAGCGACGCCCCTCAAATTCACCTACGGCGAGACGGAATACGTGCTCGCCTGGATCCCCTTCGGTGGCTACGTCAAGATGGCCAGCCGCGAAGAGCAGGAGCAGATGGCCGCCCTCGAAGGGGGAGTCGGCGAAAAGGTCTTCCCCGAGGACAAGCTGTTCGAAAACAAACCCCTGTGGGCCCGCATCATGGTCATCTCCGCCGGAGTGATCATGAACGTGGTCTTCGCCTGGGTGGTTTTCACCGGCCTGGCCTTGACCTATGGCGTCAGCGAAGACATCACCACCAGCCTGGCCCGGGTCGACCGCGACAAGCTGCCGGCCAGCGCCATGGTCCTGGCAGACCTGCCCTTCGGCGCCGACATCGTGGCGATCAACGGGGAGGCGGTCGAAAGCCGCGACGATATCCTGGGCGCCCTCTTGGACAGCGGTTCCCAAGCGATGACCTTCGATTTCGCCCAACACCCTAGTGTCTCCTTTGAGCTGCAAGGGGAGGAGGATAATCTGGCCGTGGCCCAGGCCATGGTTCCCCTGTGGAAAGCTCAGATCGGCGGCGTGGTGCAAGGCTCCGTGGCCGACAAAGCGGGATTGAAGGAAAGCGATCTGATCCGCAGCATCAATGGCCAGGAGATGCGCTCCTGGGACGATCTGGTCGATATCCTGCAAGGCAGCGCCGGCGTCGAGCTGAGCGTCGTGGTCGAGCGGCAGGGGGCCACCCAAACCCTCACCGTCGTGCCCAAGGAAGAGAAAATCAAGGACCCGGAAAGCGGCGAGCCCCGAATGGTGGGTCGCGTCGGCATCGTTCCCATGGTCGAAACCCGCAAAGTGCCCCTGGAGCTCGGCGAAGCCCTGAGCCTGGGCACACGGCGCACTTGGGGCGCCGCCGGTCAAGTGGTGGGCACCATCACCGGCATGTTTCAAGGGCTCATTTCACCCCGTGAGCTCGGGGGCCCCTTGGCCATTGGCCAGATGGCCGGTCAAGCGGCGGAGGCGGGGCTCGAGGTGCTCTTGATGTTCACCGCCCTGCTCTCCGTCAACCTGGCGATCCTCAACCTGCTTCCCATTCCCGCCCTCGACGGCGGTCACCTCGTCTTCCTCATCCTGGAAGGTTTGCGGGGCAACAAGCCGGTGTCCCTGGAATTCCGCATGCAAGCCCTGAAGGTGGGCATCGTCATGCTCTTGGGGCTGATGGTCTTCGTTTTTGGAAACGATATCTTGCGGCTGTTGGGGATGTGAAGGCACGGGGAGTAGCTCCCTTAGTACACCTACCTTTCCGGAAATACGGTGACGTATCGAGAGCACCGAGGCGCCGCGTCCGCAAGGCTTGCGAGCGAGGCATAGTGGGGCTCTGTTGCAGCGAGCGTAACGCCGCGGACGCGGATGCTTCGGCGCTCGAATACCAGCGTAT
>JAJCXR010000004.1 GCA_029263315.1 Acidobacteriota bacterium
GGTGAAACAGCCGGGCTCGTCGGGCCGGCACGGCGGTCCACAGGTGGAGGCCACCAGGCTGTAGCGCAGTGGATGGGGATTCTGGCCATCGTTGTTGCGCAAGCCCCGCATGTCGGCACAGGTGAGGGTCTTCTCGATGAACACTTGGCCGCGATCGGTGATGCTGTTACTGCAGGTGGAAATGCGCGGTGCGCCGCTGCCGTGCTCCGTCCAGCGGAGCTGAAGCTGGCCGTTGGGGTTGTCGAAGCGGGCGGCGGCGTTGAACGGCGACGTGACGGTGCCCACCAGGCGTACCCTGAAGCGGGGTACCTCGTCGAGGGTCACCGGCAGGGGTTCCACTTCCACCTGGAAATCCGAGATCTCCGGTGTCTGGCAATTGGCCAAACCATTACAGCCTTGACCCGTCTCGACGGAGTCTTCGGCCAGGCCGCAGAACCCCGCGCCGCCGATATTGCCGGTGCAACCCAAGGGCACTGTGCAGGTATCGTCGAGGGCGGCGAGGGGAGGGGAGAAAAGAAAAATGGAAAAAAGTAGGGTCACGAATAAACATTCCGGCAGCGCCGTGGATCTAACAAAGGTTAGGCCTTTGGAAAAAGTGCTGACGGATGTCGAAATCGTACAGGTAACTGAAGATTTTTGGGTCATGGAGCCTCCCGATAGATTGATCTCAAGAGGTTATATCGATTAGCGCGCCCATTGCAATCGCTTTCTGTCGGCTTGAAGACAGGCATGCAGCGTTGACGTCAGGTTATTCTTCATCTTTGATTTGTTACGGCGATCACATGATCCCTCTTAGAATGTTTTGTTGGCGTGGTTACGTCATTCTAAGTGTTTTGGGGACTTTTTATAAAGGTCAATATTTCTGGGTATTGAGTCAGATTATTTCTTTAGGAGTAGCCGACGGAGGTGTGACACGGGTGGGCAGTGGCTCTCTCGAAATTAAGACGCCGTCTATTGACTCACTACCCTAGCAGGCTGCAGCACTGGCACGTTACTGCTAGGGGTTGACGGACGAATGACTCACCGTCATTTCCCAATCTCTAATCCTTTGCAGCACGTCATCGATCGGCAAGTCGGGTTGGCGTTCGGACTCGGTGGGCAAATGGGGTTCTCGCCAGTAGCGGGGGTCGTCGGTGGGACCTTCGGATGAGACATCAAATCGGGCATAACGTTGAGCTTCATCGGCAAAGGTCCGCCAGCTGCATCCCGCTCGGCCACTCAGTGCGGTGGGGACCCGCTTGCAGCGGATTCGCCACAGCAGCTCGACGAGATTCTGTGTCCGATCGGAGGTAAGCTTGTCGAGAAGATCTCGAAAGAAATCCTTCATCTCAGGAAAGGTATAGCCCATCATGAAGTATCCCAGGAGGGCCATGGTCTTTGGCCTGCGCACTTCTCGCTGCTCTTCGGTCTCCCCGTCGGGGGCCAGGAGATCTAGCAAAGTGGTGAGGCCTTTGAACTTGCCCAAAAGTGCTTGACGGGAGTCCTTGTCCGGGGGCCCTAAGGGCAAGATGAGATCGAAGCGGCCGCGTCGGGTCACCGCTGCGTCGATGTTACCCACGAAGTTGGTGGCCACCACCAGAATGATCTCGCGGGATTGCACGGCTTCTGTCAGCAAGGGCAAGAATGCGGTGGTGATCAGCCGACTCTCCTTGCTGGAGGTCTCGTCGCGCACCCTTAGGAACTCCTCCATTTCATCGAGCAGAACGACGCAACGTCGAACCTGGCGCAGTTGGCTGAAGAGGTGCTCGGCGTTGGCGACGATCTTGTCCATTCCGTCACGGGCGAAGTCCGCCGGATCCAAGGCCAGGAACCGCCAATGGGAGTCCGAGAAGCGTTTCGCCGGTCCCTTGTCGAGCTCCTTGGCCAAGACTTTGGCTAGGGTGGTTTTTCCGGTCCCTGGTGGGCCGTAGACGAGGATGGCGCCGGGCCGCTGCGAGCTTCCGGAATTCCACTTGTTGATCACACCTTGGTGAATGTTCTTCTTGAAGTGCAGAGCATCTGAAATGTCCTGCCAAGAGAGCTCGGTATCTGGGGTGATGGCACCCAATTCCTCGAGCACGGAAACGGACAGCAGATCCCGCAGGCGGTCTTCGACCAGGGTGGACACAGACAGCCAAATGATCAGCTTGCGTGCCAGCACCGGACCGTTAGAAGAGGTGGGCTGCTCAATTTGTTGCCGATGCTCGTCCAGATCGAGCTTGAGCCGTTGCAAGACCCTTTCAATGGCGCTGGTCAGCTCCGAAAAGTGAGGCGCCAAGAAGCTGGTGGGCAAATCGAGAAGATAGACCAAGGGCGTGTAGTGGTGGAGAAACGGATTGCTTTCAGGCCGACTGGTAGGGGGATAAGTCCAGCGGCCGCCTTCCGTTCTCTGCTTCGTCAGAACGTAGGCAATGGCTTCGTTGTAAGTAATTTCCGAGCTGGGATCCGACGAGGAGGTCGAGTTGAGGCTGCGGCCGATCAAGAGGCGCAAGAGCAGGCTGACCTCGAGGGCAGAGGCTCGGTCGGTACCTCGGGTCAGCAATTTCGCCAGCTGATCAAAAAGAATATCGGAGCTCGGTTGATCTTGGGGTTCGAATCCAGCCATGCGCAGGGAGGCGGCGAGCTCATGCCGGAAGAGAAGTTGCAGCCGATTAGGGAGCTCGTCGTCGCGGATCCTCGAGGGGAAACAATTGGGTAGGCCCTCTAGACTTTCGACGATTCCTTTGGCGATGGTTTGGCGGATCTTGTGCAGGGGATCCGTCTCTTGAGCAGGGGTTGCTTCGTCTGAGGATTGCCCGGAATGCTGGGTCTGCGCCGTATCCGGCGTCTTAGGGATGGATAGAAGGGCGCGGAAAAGCGTCACGATGACCAGCTCACGGACGGGGAATAGGGTCTCGGAATTTGCAGGACGGCCCTCGTTCTGTTTCCAGAAACTCTGAAAGTCTCCGGTGTTCGCTTCCCTGGTCAGCTCCAGCAGACGCTCCGGGGACGATATCGGATCGTTGGGCTCAACCAAAAAGCCACCGAACTGACTGGATACGATGCTTCGGGCACTGTGCCAGAACGCCTCGACTGTTTCGTTTTTCAATCCTTCCCCCACGGGCTCGCCGCAGAGGAGCCGAAGGAGCTCGCAATTCTTGAGCGCGTTGTTCCATGCGGTCCATCGCGTCTCCTCCAGTAGGCTCGAGATAATCTTTCCAGATCCCATACGGAGGGCCGAGGCGTCGCGTATCAAGCGGCGGGCAACGGAACGATTTTCGAGGGTCTCAGAAGTGATCATTGGTGACGCTCCAAAGGTGGCGGCTGCTCAGGATCTCGAGTCAGTGTCCTGCCTCGTTGGACGGTGGAAACACCTAGTTGACCAAGCCGGGATCCTCTTCCCAAGGGATTCCAAACTGTTGCCACAAGAGGTAGAAGTCGTCGCTTTTTACCATTTGCACTTCTTTGCGGTCTGCCTCTCGTTTGGCTGCATCTCGATCGTGGTGAGGGCGGGAAAAGACTCTGCCCAAGTCTCGATAGAAGCCCCTGCGAGTTCGTTGAACGCGCAGAAACGTGACGTGGTCCTGGGGCTGGCCGCCAACCTCCCACAAGCCCTTCAGCGTGTCGATCTCACCCTTGCTGGTAGAGGTGACTTCCTTCGCCGATGTCTTGCCCTGTTGAACCTTCTCGAGCTCATGGATTCCCATGCAGACGCGGGTCAGCAAAATATATTGGCTCAGGTCGACGATCGGCAAGGTGCTGGCCCGTTCCTTGTCTGGCCAGTCGACAAGCAGAGAGGTGATGTCTTTCAGGCGGAGGAGGGTGACCAGGGCTTCGAGAAACTGAACCGCTCTTCCTTCTGCGAAATTTGGCATGTCGTTGAGGCGCCGGAGCCCCCAGACCACGGCGCGGGAAAATCCGCCCCTGTTGATCGCCGCCGAAACTTTGCTGAGCACAAATTCCGGCGTCAACAACGGGCTTCGAGCGTCGAAGAAGATGATTCTTTTTCGCTCTGCGCTGCCGTCCCATTCTTCAAAAAGGATCAGTTGTGTTTTCTCGTCCAGTTGGCTGTGAACCGCACCGATCTCGGCTTTGAAAGAAATGTAAATGGTCAGCGGCGCCTCGGGGCGAGAGGTCAAGGAAGCAAAACGTGTGGCGATCAGCTGTTTGAAGGTGCCAGGGGGCCCCATAAGGAAGACCACGGATCCGCGGGTGATTTCGTCCTTCAACAGGGTGTTGGGTTTTTGGGGATCGACCGTCGGAATCTGAAGAAGATCTTCCATGCTCTCGTTGCCCCGAGAGGCGGCCTTCTGTTTCCTTTGGGCCTCCTGGTGTGCTGAGTCCGACTGGGCTTGGATCGAAGGAAAAATTTGCAACCCTTCCTCCGGGTCGAACTCGACTTGGTGGAATCCGGAGCGGAAGGATTGGCTGCGAGATTTTTGGACATGGAGCCAGCGGTAGGGCTGCCTTTCGGGATCATGCCGCAGGTGAATGATGGTTTGGGAGTAGTGCTCAATCGAGTGGTGGCGTTCAAATAAGTGGCGCTCGGTCAACAGGAGCAGAAAGCAGTGGTGACTTGATGCGAGCTCTCGGAGCTGGCTGATCTCGTTGCGAATAGCGGAGGTAAGAAGCACTCCGCCCATCGGATCGACGACGATGGCGGTCAGGCGACCGAGGGTATGGAGCTTGTCTGCGATGGTCTGTCGGAGTAGAAGGATGAGGGCGCTCAGATCGGCCACCGGGGAAGGGATTGAGACGACGTGCAGTCCTTGACTAACCCATTCGAGCTTGTCGGAGCTTGGTAGCTCGTCATCATAGTGTTCGCCCCAGCTGAATTCCTTGGCTTGGTGCGCCAGCTCTCTGGGGCTGGCTTCCAGGGTGAAATAGAAGGCTGCATGGTCACGGCGGGTCGGGTCCTCGGAAGGTTCTGTCTTCTCATCCATCCTTCGCTCATGATCGAGCAGGTGGGTGATCAGCTGCAGGGCGAGAAAGCTTTTGCCGGTTCCACCCCGCCCCACCAGGGTGACCAGGTGACCTTGACCTTTCTCGCGTCTCAGACCCCCTATTTTCGAAGCGTCACGATCGTCTTTAGGTCCTCCAGGCGCCGCTGAGCCTTCAGGTTGGGGAGAACCCTTGGGCCGGGGCCCTGGAAAGATGAATCGAAATCCATCGTCTCCGGCATCGGCGTAAATAATCTCAGGTAGCGGCTGCGATGGGGAGCCCGTTTCGTCTGTCATGGTATATCCCGAGTCTCGAGATCCAGAGATCGACGCCGTGGGTTGTCGATCTGGGCCGCACCTTACCTTGGGGATGCTCCGGGGAGATATTTACATCCGAGGCGGGGGGGATCCCAGGCGATGGATATCGAACAACGGGCCTCTAACCGGTGATGCCACCGTAGAGCCCGAAACATGACGCAAGCGGTGTCTGGCAGCTAGGCGCATTGTGATGAGTCGATGCTGAACCTCAAAGGATGCTCGCATCCTCCGAGGACAAATGTCAAGCTACGCGCCAGGCAAGTGCAGCAGCCGAGGCAGCGCTCTGCCGGCGGCCGAGGGCTGAAAGAAGGGGCCTGACGTCGCGATGGGTCCAGCGTCGAGAGCCAGCGAGCTCACCACACCCCCGCCGCCTTCTGAGCTTCGACCACCGCCATCATCGAGTCGCCAAAGCTTGCAGGATCTTGCGTCAAGGCGGCGTCTAGGGCTTGACGCCTGACACCGTCGTCGAGGCTTTGGTGGATCTCTTGCAGCGTGGTCTGGACGCGTAGGTGACCGGCGGCGTTGGAGCTCAGGGACCATTGGGCGGAGGCGGCGGTGAGGAAGAGATTGAGATCCTTACGCTCGTCGATGTGGTCTAGGCGCTCGACGATGGCCCGTAGGTAGGCTTCGTCGCCGCTGGCGAAGAAGGCACCCCACAGCATGTCGTTGTGGCCGGGGGACGGCGGGTGGTCGTCGAGCAGGAAGCCCGGTCGCTTGGCGAGGTTGATGGCGGCTTGGAAGGTGGCGCGGCTGTCACCATCGAGGCCGTCGCCATCGAGAGACCTGATGGCGGCGTCCCAGGTGTCCATGTGCTCAGGGTAGGCGGCCATGACCAGGCCGAAGAAGGCGATGACCGGTGCCCTGGCGTTGGCATCGGCCAAGGCGTTCTGCTGATCCAGGAGCCGCATGGCCGGTTCGATGAGCAGGGGGCGCGGATCGAGGTAGAAACCTTCCATGAAGCTGGACAAATCCACCGCCTCCTGGGGCTCGACCACCTCCAAGGGACGTTCCAAATCGACACACCGCTGCGCCGTGGTGTCACAGGTGTGGGCGACGATACGGTAGACCCCGAGGGGATCCTCGTCGTCGATCAGCAAGATCAACGAAGACTGGCCCAATTGCAGGTTGGAGGCCGATTGTGGGCCCTGGCCGTTCCACAGGGGAGCGGCGTTGGACACGGCGTGGAGGCTGCCGTCCGGTTGGAATACTTTGAAATCGACCTCGGCGGCGCAGCGACCGGCGTCGTCGCTGCGACAACCGGAAAACATCACCACCGCCTCGACCCTCTCTTGACGGATGGTCTGCTCGGTGGCGCGGATTTCCGGCTGGTAACCGGGCCGTCCCGGTTGGGCCCATGCCTGGCGGAAGCTTTCCCCTTGACGGGTCAGCAGCAGCATGGCGCCGAAGTCCCCGGCTTGTTTCTGCCAGCTGAGGTCTTGAGCGGTGGGCTCTGCGGTGATCGGATCCGGCTGCTGAGACTGGGCAGCGAGGGGATGGACAAGAGCCAGCGCCAAGAGGACGCCAATCATTGACGAGCTGGGTTGGGCCTGTGGCTTCAGGGGCTTGGGGGAAGTTCTCATCTCCTTATTGTACGAGACGAAGCTGCGCGATGCCTCACGCTTCGGCGCCGATCCCTTCTTCCAGGTCCCTATCCTCCGGGTCCCTGTCGTCCAACCCTCCGGATTCGTCTTGGTTCCCGGCCCACAGCCAATTCCATGATCGGCGGAAGAAGGCGGTGATGTCTTCGAGGATGAAATAACCCACCGGCACCAGGATCAAGATGATGCCGGTGGCGAAGAGCACCCCAAAGGCCAGGGACACGGCCATGGGAATGAGAAACTGGGCTTGCAGGCTCTTCTCCAAGAGCAAAGGTGTCAGGCCTACGAAGGTGGTGAGCGACGTCAGGATAATCGGGCGGAAGCGGGTCTCGCCGGCTTGGGCGATGGCGTCGTGCAGTGGCATGCCGCCGCGATAGGCGCGATTGACAAAATCCACCAACACCAGACTGTCGTTGACCACCACGCCGGTCAGGGCGACAACGCCGAAGAACGACAGGGCGGTGAGGTCCCGTCCCACCAGCACGTGTCCCCAGATGGCGCCGAGGATGCCAAAGGGGATGGCGCTCATGACGATCATCGGTTGCAGGTAGGAGCGGAAAGGCACGGCCAGCAAGATATAGATGAGGACCAAGGCGACGGCGAAGCTCTCGGCCAAACCACTCAGGGTCTCCCGCTGCTCCTGCTGCTCCCCCTCCAAAGAGAACTTGAGCCCCCGATGATCGGCCACCAGGCGGGGCAGCACGGTGCGCTCCACCTGCGCCAGAATCTCGTTACTGTTGGCCACCTCGAGGTCGACATCGGCGGTGACGGTGACGGTGCGATTGCGATCCGTACGGGCGATGCTGGCGTATCCGCGGCCTCGCTCCATGGTCGCCACCGACCAGATGGGCACCTCGTCCCCCTGCGGCGTGCGGATGCGCATGCTCTCCAGATTGTCCAGGCGTCGGCGCTCGTCCTCCGGATACCGCACCATCACCCGTACGTCGTCTCGCCCCCGTTGGATACGTTGGGCCTCTTCACCATAGAAGGCCTGCCGCACCTGCCGAGCCACATCCGACAGGCTCAGCCCCAAGCTCTCGGCCCGTGGCAGGATGCCGAGCTGCACTTCCTCCTTGCCGGCGCGGAAGGAGTCGGTGATGTCGAAGACCCCCGGATATTTTCCCAAGGCGGTCTTCAGCTCGCCGGCCGCCAGCTGTAGGTCGTCGAGATCGGGGCCCGCCAGCTGGATGTTGATGGCCTCGCCGGTGGAGACGATGGACGAGACAAACGACAGCTCGACGGCGTCGGCGATGGGGCCGGTGAGGTCGCGCCAGCGGCGGGTGAGGTCGGTGGCGGTCACCTCCCGCTGCTCGCCGGGCAGCAGCTCGATGTTGACTTCTCCCAAGTGGGCCGCCGAGGTGGTGGGACGGAACGCCGTACGGCTCTGGGCTTGACGAAATGGGTGCTCACCGATGGTGGCGAGGATGTGTCGGAAGGCGTCGGGCTCGCCGGCGTCCGCCACCTCCCGGCGCAACTGCGCGGCGCTGTTTTCGAGTTGCTCGAGGGCCTTGGCGGTGGCTTCCGGCGGCGTCCCTTGGGGCAAGGTGAGGAAAGCGACGACATTGTTGCCTTCGATGGGCGGAAAAAAGGTGAACTTGAGATGACCGCCCCCGATGAAGCCGATGGTCAGCATCAAGACCGCCAAGCCGATGGCCACGGTGGCATAACGCCAGCGCAGCGCCAAATCCAGGGTGGGACGATAGGAGCGTTCGATCAGCACCCCGAAGAGCGACGCGATGCGCTCCTGCAGGCGGGTCCACAGGTTGGACGTTTTCTTGGCCCGGCGCTTCAAATGGGAGAGGTGGGAGGGCAAGACGAAGAGGGATTCGAGCAGTGAGAAGGCCAAGGTGGCGATGACCACCAGGGGGATGACCCGCATGAATTTGCCGGTATTGCCGGCGACCAGGGTCAGAGGGGCAAAGGCGGCGATGGTGGTGAGCACCGAGAAGGTTACCGGCACCGCCACTTCCTTGAGCCCGTCGATGGCCGCGCTGATGCCCTCCTTGCCCATCTGATGATGGCGATAGATGTTCTCTCCCACCACGATGGCATCGTCCACCACGATGCCGAGCACGACGATGAAGGCGAAGAGGGAGATCAGGTTGATCGACACGTCGAGCGCTGGCATCAGCCATAGGGTGCCCATGAACGACACCAAGATACCGACGGACACCCAGAGGGCCAAGCGCAGGCGGAGAAAAAGGGCCAGCACCAAGAGCACCAACAGGAGACCGGCTCGACCGTTGCGATAGAGAGTGTCCATACGGCTGCGCAGGATCTCGGTGTCGTCTTGCCAGATGGTCATCGAGATGCCTTCCGGCAACTCGGGACGTGCCTCTTCGACATAGCGTTTGACCTTGGTGGCGATGTCGGTCACCGCCTGCTCGCCGACCCGGAAGACCTTCACCAGGATGGCGGGCCCGCCGTCGAAGCGCGCCGAAGTATCGGTATCGGCGAAGCCGTCGACGACGGTGGCCACCTGCCCCAAGGTCAGGCGACTGCCGTCGGGCCGGGTGATGAGCACCAAGTCGGCGAATTCGGGACCGCGATAGGCCTGCCCTTGGGTGCGCAGCAGGATCTCGCCGCCGTCGGTTTTGATCGAGCCGCCGGGCAAATCGAGGGACGAGCGACGGACCGCCTGGGCAATTTGATTGAAGGTCAGGTCGTAGCGCCGCAGGGCGCCTTCCGAAACTTCGATGGAAACCTCGTAGGGGCGGCTAGCGGCCAATTCCACCTGGCTGATGCCGTCGATGCTCGAGACCTCGTCCCGCACGCGCTCCGCCAAGTGCTTGAGGGTCCGCTCGTCCGTTTGGCCCGAAATGGCGATGTTCAGTACCTGCTTGCGCACCACCAGCTCTTGGACGATGGGTTTTTCCGTCTCCACGGGAAAGGTATCGATGGCGTCGACCCGCGATTTGACGTCGTCGAGGGCGTCGCGGACGTTGCTGCCGGTGAGCAGCTCGATGGTTACCGTGCCGGCCCCCTCGGCGGCGGTGGAGCGCAAACGCTTGACGCTCTCGAGATCCTGTACCGCCTCTTCGATGCGGGCGCAGATGGCCTCCTCCACCTCTTCCGGAGCGGCTCCGAGATAGGGCACGGTGACCGAGATCAGGTCGGACGAAAATTCCGGAAAGACCTCCTTGCGAATCTTGGTGACGTTGAGCCATCCACCGACGATGATCAGCACCAACATCAGGTTGGCGGCGACGCCGTTCCTGGCGAACCAAGCCAACATTTTCATCGGGCACCTTCCAGCTGGATGGTCGCCGGATCGGAATCGGTGAAGCTCGGTGTCGCTTCCCTGGGTTGCCCGGTACTGGGTGGCTTGAGATCGACCTCCTGGGTCCGCACTTCCATGCCGTCGACGACGATATCCAGCGGCGAGATACAGACCTTCTCACCACCGGCCAGGCCACCTCCGATGGTGACCTCGCCGCCCAAGGTGCGGATCACCTCCACGTCGCGGTAGCGCAGCCGGTTGTCGGCGTCCACCACCAGGACTTGCGATCCCTGGCGCAGGGCGTAGCGGGGCAAGACGGTTGCCGACGGCACCGTGCGGCCCTCGATCGTGGCGTCGACGAAGAGGCCGACGGCCAGGGGTGGGCGTATCGAGGCGCCGTCGCCGTCCGCCGCCCCGGGCCGTCCATAAGGATCCTCGACCCGCGCCACCAGGCTCATCATGCGGGTGCGGGTATCGACCTCACCTTCGCTGCGCACGATGTGTCCCTGCCAGGTGTGCACCTGGTCACCGAAATCGCTGCGCAGCTCCACCCTGGGTCCTGGACGCTCGCCGTCGCCGTCGCGGAAGGCGAAGGGGAGGTCGATGAAGCGCAGCTGATCATCGGCGATGGGCAGTCGGATCTCGGCGAAATCGATGGCGTGGATGACCGCCAGGGGCGTGCCGGGACCTACAAATTGCCCCAGATCGACGGACTTGGAACGCACTCGTCCGTCGAAGGGGGCGACGATGCGGGTCCGCTGTAGATCCAGCTCGGCCTTGACGAGGTCCGCTTCGGCGGCGGCCAAGGTGGCTTTGGCTTGGGCCACTTGGGGTTGCCGCAGGGTGAGGGGGCTGGCTTCCCCTTCGCCGAGCTGTTGCCACTCTTCAGCGGCCAGCGCCGCCTCCGCCTCCTGCTGTGCCACCTGCACCCGGGCTTGCGCCACTTGAGCTTTGGCCCGACTGACCGCCAGCGCCACATCGCGATCATCGAGTCGGATCAGCACATCGCCGCGACGGAAGAAGTCGCCCACCTCGAAGGAGTTGGCTGTCCATCGAACCTCGCCTGAGAGGCGCGCCGTCAATTGTGATTGGACGCGGGGCAGCACGGTGCCCTGGGAAACCACATCGAGTTGCACGGACCGCAGCTCGACTCGGATGACGCGGACCAGGGGTGCGGCGACGATCTGGGGCGATGTCTCGACCTCGGTGCGGGTCTTCAGCAGCAGGAAGGCGCCGCCGGCACCGAGGAGGAGGATGACGACGGGAAGCAGGATTTTCTTGCTCATGGGTGCTCTTTGGCTATCTGAAGGGCGTTGACGAAGCCGAATTGGGCGGTGACGGGGTGGGCAAGGACGTGTCCGACGAAGACGTGTCTGACGAAGACCTCTCTGACAAAGACCGGGCATCGCCCCCCAGGGCCAAGTGGAGATCGACCCGGTTGCGTAGCCGAAGACCGCGCAGGGTGAGAAGCCGGGTTTCGGCTTCGAAGGTCTGGCGCTGACTTTCGAGCACCGCCAGGTAATTTCCGAGGCCGGAACGGTAACGATCCTCCGCCAGCTGAGCAGCCCGCTGGGCTTCCTGGCTGGCGGTGGCGAAGGCGTCCACCTCCCGGCTTAGCGTCTGCTCGGCGCTGAGCCTTGATTCCACCTCGCCGAGGGCCCGCAGAAGCGTTTGGGCGTAATTGGCCAGGCTGAATTCGTGGGAGGCCGTGGCCAGCTCGGCGGCGGCCCGCAGGCGTCCCCCTTGGAAGATGGGCTGCAACAGATTGCCCGCCAGGCTCCAGATCGAGAAGTCACCGTCCAGCAGGTCGGAAAGACTGTCGCTGGAGCTGCCGCTGGAGCCGGTGAGGGAGAGACGGGGGTAAAAGGCGGCGCGGGCTTCGGCCACCCGCCAGCCGGCGGCGGCCAGGCGGGCCTCGGCGGCGGCCAGGTCGGGGCGGCGACGCAGCAGCTCCGATGGCAGCCCCGCGGCGACGGGGGAGGGCAGGGCTGGCAAATCGCTTGGCCCTCCGATGTCGGCCTTGGGGTAGACGCCGAGGAGAATCTCGAGCTGACGGCGCAGGCCGTCCAAGGTCCGACGACGGGCCTGCAGCTCGCCCTGGGCCGCCGCTTCGTTGGCCCGGGCCAAGCGCAGATCGACGGATGGAGCGAGCCCGCGCTCGAAGCGTGCCGCAACCCGCTCACGGGTCCGGCGTCGACTTTCGATGGTGGCTTCGCCCAAAGCGACCAGCCGTTCTGCTTCCACCATGCTGAGCCATGCCTTGGCCACTTGCGCGGCGAGCGACAATCTTGCTCCGGCGTAATCGGCCTGGGCGGCGGCGAGATCTTGGTTGGCGGCTCGATGGCCGGCCCGCAGGCGGCCCCATAGGTCCGCCTCCCAGCTGATCGCCAGATTGGCGCTGAAGGAGGTGGAGGTGGATTTGAGAAGGCCGTCGCTACCGGGGACGGGCAAGCCGACAAAGACCTGTTGGCGGCGGGCCGCGTCGAGGCCGACGGAGGCCTGGGGCAAGCGATCGGCCCCCTGCAGCTTCGCCTGAGCCAGCGCCGCATCGACGTTGGCCGCCGCCGCTTGTAGGTTGTGGTTGTGGTCCAGGGCGCGGGCGATCAAGGTGTCGAGCTGATCGGAAGCCAGGCTGCGCCACCAGGGATCGTCGGCGCTGGCGGCCCCGTTGTTGGCGTCCGAGCCTGCGGTCCAGGCGGCGGGCAGGGTGGGCAAGCTTTCGGGGTTCGTGGTGGGGGGGATGGTATGGCAACCCAGCAAGAGGACGGCACCGACGGCCACGCTGTAGGCGCCTGCCCTGTAGACAGCTGCCCTGTAGACGGCGTCGCAGGTCCCCCGGCTCATGGGCTTGTCTCCGAGGAGGGTGCCGCAGTGGAGTCGGCGGGTAGGGTGGCCGGGGCCCTGAGGCCGGCACACAAAAAGGCCTGCAAGCGCTTCAGCAGGCCGTCCCGGTCTTGCAGGTTACACATGCCATCGGTGACTCTCTCCAACATGTGGGCGCCGGCCATGGTGTGGCCCATGGAGCCGATCATGAAGAAAATACGCCACATCAACTCTTGCTGCCCGAGATGGGGTAGCGCTTGGCCGAAGGCGGCGCTGAAACGGTGGATGACGGGGCGCATTTCCTGCATCAAGAGGTCGCGCAAGGTGTCTTCGGGCTGGGTCATGGCACGGCCGAAGATTTTGGCGATGTCGCGGCCTTGGTCTTGCCGTTCCAGGCCATAGCGGATCACCGGACCGACGAAGGCTTGCACCAACTCTTCGAGGCTGGGGTCGCCGTCGGCCTCGAGGGCTGCGAGACGTCGAAGGCGTTCCCCGTTAAGTGGGCCGAGGTGCCGTGAGACGACGGCCTTGACCAAACCTTCCTTGGTACCGAAGTGATAGTTGGCCGCGGCCAGGTTGGTGCCAGCGTCGGAGGTGATCTTGCGCAGGGATGACCCTGCCACGCCGTGTTGGGCAATCAGGCGCTCCGCCGCATCGAGCAGATTTTGGCGGGTCGCCCAGCCGGCGGTGGTCGAGTCGTCGGTGACCTGTGGGGAGGCAGTCATGGCAATTTGCTTCTTTGGGTTTCTCTGCGGAGAGGCTTGGAGATGGAGCTCCCGGGCAGCAAACGCTTGTTTCATTCGAACGTTCGTTTGAAATCGAGGGCCAAAAAAAAGCCAAGACGTTCCGGTGTCGCGTCGGGGCAGCCTTCGATCTACCAAGACCGAATCTCTGGGGGCGACGGACGAGGCTCAATAAGAATACAAGGCGGGATCCCGCCAGGCGCAAAATGCAAACCTGGCGGGAAAGGTCGGATCGCTTACCAGCGATCGCGGCGGGGGGCCCGCTCAGTGCGAGGACGAGCCTCGTTCACATTGAGGGTACGGCCACCCATTTCTTTGCCGTTGAGGGCATCGATGGCTTCGCTGCCGCCTTCGCCCATCTCGACGAAACCGAAGCCGCGGGGGCGACCGGTCTCGCGATCGGTGATCAGGTTGACGGAGGTGACTTCGCCGAACTCTTCGAACAGCTCACGGACTTCCTGATCGTTAGCGGAAAAAGGCAGGTTACCGACGTAAATTCTCTTAGACATGACTCAACTCTTCTCCTGGCCTACCAAAATGGTATGACCCTAGGTGTGTGATGGCTGGCATAGGCCAGCAGTGACTCTAACAATGGTGCTCGTCCAAGGAATTTCAGGTACTCGGCGCTTTGGGAAGGGGACTGATGACAGGTCGCTTCGATCAGGCAGAAGTAACAGGTGAACCGTTGGATGAACCCTGAGCAGACGATAGCCCATTGCTGAAGGGACTGCAAGTAAATATTGCTTCGTCGAGCTACAATGATCCCATGGAGAGTCAAAAAGGGCATCAAACAGCACACGGCTCGGACCGTTGGCACCTGCAAGGATGCCGCGCCTTGGTCACCGGCGGCACCCGGGGCATTGGACGGGCCATCGCGCAAGAGCTGCTCGACCACGGGGCCTCGGTCACCATCACCGCCCGAACCCGAGCGGATGTCGAAGCGGCGGTGGCGGCTTGGCGCGCCGAGGGGCACGACGCCTCCGGCCTGGCGTCGGACGTCACCGAGGCCGACGGCCGACGGATTTTGGTAGAGCATTGCCATGGGCAGGGTGGTTTGGACATCTTGGTCAACAATGCGGGCTTCAATCTTCGCCAGGAGGCCGTGGACTACCCACCCGAGGAGGTGCAACGGCTGATCGACGGCAACGGCGTCGCTGTCCTCGAGCTCAGCCGTGCCTTGCATCCCCTGCTGAAGGTCGCTGGTCTGCAGCGTGGCTTGGCCCGCGTCGTCAGCATTACCTCGGTGTCTGGCTTGACCAGCACGCGCACCGGAGCGCCCTATGCCATGGCCAAGGCGGCGGTCATTCAGATGACCCGCAACCTGGCGGTGGAGTGGGCCGGCGACGGTATCCAGGTCAACTCCGTGGCCCCGTGGTACATCCGCACGCCGCTGGCGGAGCAAGTGCTGGCCAAACCCGGCTACCTGGATCGTATCGTCGAGCGCACGCCGATGGGTCGCATCGGAGAGGTCGAGGAGGTGGCGTCCGCCGCTGTCTTCCTTTGCTTGCCGGCGGCGTCCTACATCACCGGCCAATGTTTGGCGGTGGACGGCGGGTTTCTGGCCCACGGTTTTCAGCCTTGAGTGGCGGATGAATCGCCCTGGGTACCGGGTAGGCGCGTCGGCAGCTCGGTTTCGCTCAATTGATCGAAGAAACGATGCCAGGTCAAGCCCGCCACCAGGCCGACCACCGATACAAACGGGATCATGCGCCTTAGCTGGAAGGCCTTGAGCTCTTCGCTGGTGCCCTGGGGAAGAGTCAACACTTGCCCGAGGACAAAGATCAGGCTGGCAGCGAAGCCGGCCACGGCCCCCAGCACCAAGCTGGCGACCTCGGCAAAAAATGACGAGGGCTCGGCGTTTTCAACCCTCCAGCGTCGGATGCCGAGAATACTGGAGCCGGTCATGCCGGAAAAGACTCCACCCAAAAGGAGGCTGATGAAAGGGTCGAAGAGAGTGACCCTGGCCTGCCATTGGTAGACACACAACAAGGTGACGAGCAGGCAGGTCAGGCCGGTGACGCAATGCAGCGTCAAAGCGGTGCGTTGCGCTTTGACCCGTTCCGCTTTCTGTTGCTGGGCTCGGTGCCGACGGTTCAGCTGCTGCTGGTGTAAGAGATCGGCGGCCGCTTGTTCTGCATCCTTCTGCTCCTGTAGCCGCTCCCGACGCCGCTGAATTTTGTCCTGCTCCTGGCTGCGTTTGATCTCGATTTGCTCTTCCAAAGCCCGCAAGCACCTTTCCGCCGAGGCGTCGCCCTCCCAGGCGTTGCCCATCGCCCGGCGTTGCCAGTCGGAGGGAAGATCGCGTCCCCCTTCGATGGCTTGCCAGACGATCCGAGCGCTGCCGCCGAAGGTGGCGATGGCATACAGGGGGATGCGTTGGGCCAGGGCGACGATGCCGGTGGTCAGGGTGTAACGCCCACCCCCCAGGACTACGACCGCCGCCGCGGTGGTCAAAGGGCGATAGAAAGCCACCTCCCAGCGCTCGCTGGGGTACGGCATGCCCTCCAGGGGGCAATCGAACTTTTGACGCGCCGCGGGGACCGGATCGGCCTCCGGCGAGGACTGGGCGAAGTGGACAAAGACTTTCTTGGTGGCCGGGTCACCGACATCCGGCGCCGCATATCCCTTGACCAAGTCGTGCTCGATGAAGTCCTCGTTCAAGGAATAGACCTGCAAATGCCAGCCGCGGAGGGCGGCGTGCCGTCCGACATCGATGGCGGCTTGGCGGGCCCCCTCGAAGTCGCTCACCTCGGGATCGTAATTACCTTGCAACGCCAAACGCTCGCTGGCGCTGCCGAAAACGGCCAAAATCGGAGGGTCGCTCATCGCCACAGGACTCCTAATCTCAGGTAAAACAGCCCGCCCGCCACTCAATCCCACTCCGGCGACATCAGGATCTGCAACAGGGCTTTGCCATACTTCTTGATCAGGGTGGGCCCGACCCCGTGCACCGCCAGGAGATCGTCCTCGTCCACGGGGCGGACGTGGGCGATGGCTTGCAAGGTCTTATTGGACATGATGCGAAAGGCGGGGGTCCGCCGTCGCCGAGCTTCCCCCAGGCGCCAGGCTTTGAGCGCTTCGTAGAGGGCGGAGGGCACTTGGGACGGGTTGACGTCACGCCCCAACCCTTGGCCGGTAATGGGTCCCTTGCCGGTGGCTCGGCTGCTGCTCGAGCGGCCGCGACGTGCAGACGATCCGCCGCGGGCGGTTTTTTTGCTGCTGGAACGCTTGCGCTTGGCAGCGGGCGGCTCGACGGTGAGCAAGACCTGGGCGATGACGTTGTCATCGGCCCGGTAGCCGTCGGCGGTCAAGGCGGCCCGTTGAAAACGGATCTCCCGACCGTCCTTGACGAACGAGTCCTGGCGCAGCCCGGCCAAGCCCGTCCTCACCAGGCCGCCGATCAGCGTCTCGAAGGCGCGACGGTCGTCACTGGCGGCGCAGATTTGCTTGAACAGCTGGCCGGTGGTCTGATCATCCCGCTCCCGCAAGGCGGTGAGGATGCCCTGGAGACGCCGGGTTTCTTCGACCGTCGGAGGACGAAACTGGCGCACCAGGCAGGCGATCGGGTCGCAGACATCGCAGCTGCCACAGTCCTTGCCGCTGTCTTCCTGGTCACCGAAGTGCTCCACCAGGCTGAGCATGCGGCATCTTCGGGCCTGGGCAAAGCGGCTGATCTGATCCAGCTGGGCGATTTTGTGGTCGCTTTGTTGCAGATAGGGACGCTGCCATCCATCCCGGCCACGGCTGACGTTCTCCTCCGGGTCGACGACGGCACCCCCGTGGATCCATAGTTTCTCCAGCGCCTTGGTGAGCAAGTCTTCGTCCATGCCGAGACGATAAGCGAGGGTCTCGGCGGGCACTTTGTCGGGTCCAAGGGTACGGAACAGGCGGTCGAGGGTGTCGATCGCCGGATAGTCCCGGTTATGGAAAAACTCGTGGGTGCGACGGTCGGCCCAAGAGTAGAGCAGGATGGCACGGGAGGGTTTGCCGTCGCGTCCGGCCCGGCCGATCTCTTGGTAATAACCTTCCAGGGTGCCCGGCAACGCCGTGTGCAAGACGGTGCGCACGTCCGGCTTGTCGATGCCCATGCCGAAGGCGATGGTGGCGACGATCACCTCCAGCTCGTTGTTGAGGAAACGACTCTGCACGCTGTCGCGGGCCTTGGCACCGATACCGGCGTGGTAGATGCCGGTGGGCATGTGCTGATGCAGCTCTTGACCCAGCGCCTCAGCCTCCTTGCGCGTCGGCGCATAGACGATGGCCGGCCTCCGGGCCGGGTCCGCCAAGACCATACGGACCGCATCGTGGCGCAGGGACGGACGCAGCTCGGCCACCTCCACCGCGATGTTGGTGCGTCGGAAACCGTGGATCGAGCGCGCCGCCTCCGGAATACCCAGCTGCTCGACGATGTCACGCTGCACCAAGGGGGTGGCGGTGGCGGTGAGGGCGATGACCGGGATCGCCCCGTGGTCGCTGGAGCGCAGCTGTGGCAGGCGTCCTCCCAGCTTGCGATAGTCGGGACGAAAATCGTGCCCCCATTGGGAGATGCAATGGGCTTCGTCGATGGCGATCAGGGTGGGGGGGCGTTTGGCCAAGAAATCAGAGAATCCCGGCACCGCCAGACGTTCCGGGGCGATGAGCAGGAAGTCCAGGCCGCCCTGCAAGTAGGCGGCGAAAACGCGACGGCTCTCGGCACGGCTGCGACCGGAATGGATTCGCTCCGCCCGCAGGCCCATGGCTTGCAGCTTGCCTACCTGGTCCTCCATCAAGGCGATGAGGGGCGAGATGACGATCGTCGTGCCGCCGCGGGCCAAACCCGGCAGCTGATAGCACAGGGACTTGCCGGCGCCGGTGGGCATCACCAGGAGCACGTCCTTGCCGACGGTGGCCAGGCGACAGGCCTCCTCTTGGTAGGGGCGAAAAGTGTCCCAGCCGAAAACCTGTCGCAACAGGCTGTCGAGCTCGTCGGGCGAGGTGGGCTGGCGCCGCTGGACGGGTGCTGGGGCAATTGCCTCCACTCCGCCGAGGCTCCGAGGGTCACTGGGGAGGCGCTGTCCGGACGGGGCGCCGAAGCTCATATCGAGCAGGCCGAAATCCCCGTTGCCGGGGGGCGGCTCGCTGCTGGTGGCGTCGCTGCTATCGGTGTCTAGGCTGCCGTAAGCATCTACAGGGAAACTACTTTCTTCGAACCAATTGGCGCCGAAGGGATCTTCTATCTCCCCGCTGGCCCCGCTGGCCCCGTTGCCGGTGGACAACATCGAAGGGTTTGGGGAAGAGTTGCCGGCCGGCGCGGCGCTGCTGGCCGGCGCTGGGCTTTCCTGCTGCGGCTGCCCCGGGGCGAAGATCTCGTCGACCACCGAGCGCACGTAGTCTTCGATGCGCCGCATGAAGGCGTCCAACTCGCCGCGACCCCGTTGAATACGCTTGAGCTCCGCTTCCCACTCGCCGGTCATGGCGGGGCTCTTGACGTGGGGATGGACGCGGTCGATGAGACGGATGCCCTTGTCGGTGGCTTGCAGGCTCTTGTTCTTACCCTTGCCGCTCTCTTGGCGTATGACGTAGTCGCGGCGCAGCAGGGTTTCGATGATCTCTGCCCGGGTGGCCGGGGTGCCGAGCCCGTTCTCTTTCATGGCCTCCGACAGCTCCTTGTCGTCGAGGCCCTTGCCGGCACTCTCCATGGCGGTGAGCAGGGTGGCTTCGGTATAGCGCTTGGGCGGCCGCGTGCTCTTGGTCTCCGCCTTGGCGTCGACCACCTCCTGTTTTTGGTCTTGCCGCAGATTGGGCGGCAGGTCCTGGCCCCGGTCGGCGGGGCTACCGGCTCGGGCTTTTTTCCCCTTGCCTGCCTTCTCACCTGGGCGGGGGGTGCCGTATCCCAAGTCGAGGACCTTCCAACCGACGACGTTGATGGCGGTACCCTTGCTGTGAAAGCGATCGACGATCTCGCCTCCGTCCGCTGTGGTGATGGCGCGGGTGATGACCGTCGTCACCGCCCACTGATGGTCGGCGTGCCAGGCGGCAAGCAGACGACGGCAGATCAGGTCGTAGAGCCGTTGCTCGTCGGCGTCGAGGCGCAGGGTGCCGGCGTCGGTCGGCGTCGGGATGATGGCATGGTGATCACTGACCTTAGCGTCGTCGACAAAACGCCGCGACAGGGGCCGCTCCCCGGTGCCGGGCGCCAGGTGTTCGGCATAGGGCCGCTGGATAGCTTTGACGATGGGTCCCAAGGTGGCGGCGACATCCCGTGACAGATGACGGCTGTCGGTACGTGGATAGCTGATCAGCTTGCGCTGCTCGTAGAGTTTCTGTGCCACCTGCAAAGTCTTACGGGCGCTCCAGCTCCACAGCCGGTTGGCATGACGTTGCAGCTCCGTCAGGTCATAGAGCAGCGGCGGCGGCATGCTGCGGCTGGCTTCGTCCAGGGACTCGATGGTGGTGGTCGGTGCCGCCTTCAGCCGGTCGACGATGGAGCTCGCTTTTGTGCCGTCCGCCGCCAGGCGCTTGCCTTCGCTGCTCGGTTTGGGGCCGTCGAACCAGGTGCCGTAGTAAGTGGCGGGCACGGCGGCCGTGTCGCTGGCTGAGTCGCCGGCTTTGGCCGTCGCGGCCTTGTCGTCGCCGCGGGCCGGGGCGCTGGGGCGGAAGGTGGCCTGGACCTCCATGTAGTCCTCGGGCACGAAGTCGCGGATCTCCAATTCCCGATCGACCACCAGAGCCAAGGTCGGAGTTTGCACGCGGCCGACGCTCAGCACTTCCCCTTGGCCCTGGGCGTAGGCCAACGTACAGGCCCGCGACAGGTTCATGCCGACCAGCCAATCCGCTTGGCTGCGACCTCGGGCGGCGTCCCCCAAACCATCAAATTCGGTGGCCGGACGCAGATTGTCGAAGCCGCGGCGGATGGATTCGGTGGTCAGGGATGAGATCCACAGGCGGTCGACGGGTTTGGTGCAGGCGGCGCTTTCGTAGATGTAGCGAAAGATCAGCTCCCCCTCGCGGCCGGCGTCGGTGGCACAGACGATGCGCTCGACCTTGGGGGAGTTGATGACACGGCGCAGCAGCTCAAACTGGGAGCGGGTCTTTTCATGCACCACCAACGGCCATTGTGCCGGCAGCATGGGAAGCTTGTCGCGACGCCAGGAGCGCCAACTGGGGTCGATCTCGTGGGGTTGCGCCAGGGTCACCAGATGGCCGATGGCCCAGGTGATGGCATAGCCGCTGCCGTGCAGAAAACCGTCGCCGCGTTTCTTGGCACCGAGGACGCGGGCGATGTCCCGGGCTACGGACGGCTTCTCGGCGATGACGGCGATGGTCATGGGGTCACCGCCGGTTCGGCGGCCGTGGCATCGCCCGCGTCCTCGATCGAGGCCGGTAGGCGGACATGGAAGCATGAGCCGCTACCGAGTTGGCTGTCGACGGTGATGGTGCCCCGGTGCAAGGCGACCACCTGCTGCACGATGGCCAGGCCGAGGCCGGTGCCCCCCTGCTGCCGGGAGCGCCCCTTGTCAACGCGGTAAAACCTCTCGAAAATGCGGCGTAGATCGCTGGGCGGGATGCCGATGCCGGTATCCCGCAGCTCGAGAAGCAGCTCGCCATCCTGCATCGAGACCGTGATGTCGACCCGGCCACCATCGCGATTGTATTTAATGCTGTTGTCGAGCAGATTGAGCAATAGGTGATCGAGCTCGTCAGGGTAGCCGGGGATCGGCGTCACGGCTTCCGTCACCTGCAGCTTCAACTCGACGGCTTTGGCCTGGGCTTGGGAAGCCACCACCTCCAGAGCCCGTTGGAGACAAGTCACCAAATCGACCTTGCTGAGCTGCGCCCGGCCGCTACCGTGGTTTTCCAGACGGGCGACCAGGAGCAGATCTTCGAGCACATCTTCGAGCCGACTGCATTGCTCCAGGATGCGGTCGGTGAAGAGCCCAGCCACCTCGGGGCGCTCGAGGGCGCCATCCTGCAAGGTCTCGGCATAGCCACGGATCGCCGTCAGCGGCGTCTTGAGCTCGTGGGAGACATTGGCGACCAATTGCCGATGGGACTCCAGCTGTTGCAGCACCTCCGTCAAGTCTTGCATCAGGATCAGCGTTCCGCCGTCGTCCAAAGGGACCGCGGCCAAGGTCAACTGGCGTCGGTTGGCCAGTCGGTGGCGGGTCTCCGGTCGCACCAGGCTGGTGTGGGCGGTGGTTCCGAGGTGGCGGGCATCGTCGGCGAGTTGCAGCAGCTCGTCCGCCGCCGGCAGCTCCGTCAGTCGTTCACCGAAGGGGTTCTGGCGCAGCGACAGTAGCTGATGAAGGCGTTGGTTGGCGAGCCGGACCCGGCCCTCCACATCCACCAAGAGAAGGCCGGCCGGCAAGGCATCGAGCACCTGCTCGAGCTGTTGCAGCTTGGCCTGGACGGGAAGCGAGCGGTCCTGCAGATGGCTCATCCAGATCTGAAATCGTCTGGCCAAGAGACGCTCGACGAGGTAGACGGCGACGGCGACCAGCAGCAGCAAGACGACGACGGCGGCGAGGTCTTGCGGACGGCTTTGGGTGTTTTGCCCGGGCCGTTGCAACAGCAGCCCCAGCAGCACACCTACACAGGCCACCGCCATGCTGGCGCCGCGCAGCCGCCAACCGAAAAGTCGTCGCACGTCCTTTGCCATCATGGTGTTCGTGTCATCCACTGCGCAGACGGTAACCCACTCCGATCACCGTTTCTATCGGGTCCTCAGTCATTGCGAGCTTGTGCCGGAGGCGGCGAATGTGGGTGTCGACGGTCCGCGAGTCGGCGTCGGCGCTGTAACCCCAAACATTCTGCAGCAGGCGCGATCGGCTCTGCACCCGATCTCGTCCTTCGGCCATGGCTTCGAGCAACTTGAACTCCGTCACCGTCAAGCGCACCTCGGTATCGTCGACCAAGACCCGGTGAGCTTGACGATCAATGCGCAGCTTGCCGAATTGCAAGACATCCGGCTCCGTCCTCGCCGTCTGCACGCGGCGCAGGACGGCCTTGACCCGCAGCACCACCTCCCGCGGGCTGAACGGCTTGGTGATGTAGTCGTCGGCTCCCAACTCCAGGCCGACGATACGATCGAGCTCGTCGTCCTTGGCGGTCAACATGACGATCGGAATGGCTGCCGTCTTGGGCTCCCGCTTGAGGAGACGGGTGATTTCCAGACCGTCGAGGCCGGGCAGCATGAGGTCGAGCAGGAGGAGATCCGGCAGCTGCCGCCGAACCGTCGCCAAGCCGCGATCGCCGGTCTCTTCGAGGCTCACCCGGAAGCCGTTCTCCTGCAGGTTGTATTGCAGGATCTCAGCGATGGTGGGTTCGTCTTCGATGATCAGAATGTGCGCCTTCGACATGCTGCATCGAGGCTAGCATGTCCAGGCGCAGGAGGGGAGTGGGGACGGCGGCAAAAGAAAAGGGCGTCCTGACCAGGGTGCCCCGACTCGAGACCGACGGCCAAGACGGTCTGATCAGAAGTCGACCTGCCAGCGGAGGAGGAAGAAGTCCGCCTCGCCCACCTGGTCGACGTCGGCGTGCACCCAGTTGATCATCATGCGAGTCGCCGGATTGGGGTACCAGTTGAGGCCGAGGCTCCAGTCGTCCTGCTCGCCGCCGAAGACACCTTCGTCGCTGAGGTCGAGGGTGGAGTAGCGGCCGGCGATTTCCCAAGCACCCTTGCCACCGTCCCTGAGGAAGTTGGACTTCGGCTTGAGGCGATCGAATTCGCCGTTGCTGGTCTTGTATCGGCGGTGCTCACCGGTCAGGAAGTAACCGAATTGGATGTACGAGCCGGCGAAGGTCGGGTCGCCCACCAGGGGCGCATCGACCTCCGCCTGCAAATGCTCGGCGGCGAACCAAAAGGAATTGAACACACCGGCCAACTCGAGGTCGTAGAGGGTGGCACGGTCGGCGGCGAAAGTGCCGGTATCGACAAAACGGCCGGTGAAGTGGGCTTCGGGGCGGGCCCGGAAGCGGATCGAGCTGTCGCGGTCTTTGTGGGTGGCCGATAAACCGAGATGCAGCATGCGCCTGCCCTGGTCCCCATAGAGGGGGCGGAAGGCGATGCGGCCGGTGAGGTTGACGTTGTCTTCGTCGGTGCTGGTGCCGAAGTCATCGGCGTCGTAGAAAGCGCCGATACCCCAGTTGAGCTTGTCGCCGTCCTTACCGTGGAAACCGATACCGGAGTTACGGCTGGGGGCGAAGGCTTGCACCGGCAAGGAACGCTCGAGGAAAGTGGTGTACTTGGAGCTGGTCAGCTCCTCCAGGCTGAAGTACTCCTTGTAGTGGCCAAAGCGAACCGTGCCCCAGTCGTTTTTGATGCCGATGTAAAGATCCTTGGCGTCGGCATCACCGCCGGCAAAGTCGAGCTGGGCCTTGAATTCGATGCGTTCGTAGAGGGTGCCGGAGAAAAAGAGACGGGCCCGACGGATCTCGAAGCCGTTGCCGTCGGTCTCATCGACCAGGGCGTCGTCGGCATCGACGAAGGTGTAGTCGGCCATGATCCGGCCTCCAAATTTCAGGTCGAATGCCTTGTCGGGGGATGTCAACTTGAAGCCGTTGCTCCACTTGTACGTCCAGTCCTCGTCGGCCGAGGCAGCCGGTGCGATGAGCGCAGCCGCTAGTAAACCAGCGGCAGCGATTTTCAAGCTTTGAGTGCCTGGCATGAGGCGGTTGAGAGATCGCGTCATCGCTTCTCCTTGGGTAGCAGGTTGGGGGGCACGCTGAGGGTCACGTCTGAGATCGCCTGTGGGTTGAGAAAATGGGTTGGGGCAGCGGAGACAAGCAAGCCTCAGCACCCGGCTGATGGAACGGCCGAACATAGAGGTGTAAAGATGAGCTCAGCTGAGACTACCGGGGTGAAGTTTCTGTGAAGATGTGTCGAGTGTCTACGGCTGAATACGAGGTGTCACCAAAGTCTCGAAGGGCTGTCACAAGCCTGTAACATGAGCTCGCCAAAATAGCCCGAGCATGGTTTGGAGCTGACCGGAGCGCCCATGCCCCTGTCTCAGACACTTGGCCGGATACTTGGGCAGAGACTCGGCCAGCGACCTGCCCAGAGACATTTTTAGCCTCGACCAGGAGACGACAATGACGACGCGATACAACTCCGATCTACACCGCTTCGGGACCCTGGCGCTGCTGCTCGTGACCCTGGTGGCCTGCGGCCGTCCCAGCGACAACGGCGACGGCGGTTCCCGTCAAGTGATCCAGAACAAGGGCTCGGATACCTTGGTGAATGTGGCTCAAGCTTGGGCCGAGGAATACAAGACGGTGAAACCCGAGGTCGCCGTGGCGGTGACCGGCGGTGGCTCGGGGACGGGAATCTCGGCGCTGATCAACGGCACCGTCGACCTGGCCAGCTCCAGCCGCCAGATCAAGGCGTCGGAGAAGCAGCAGGCGCAGAAGAACGGCGTCGAGCCCAAGGAGCACATCGTCGGTTTCGATGCCTTGGCGATCTTTCTGCATCCTGACAACCCGATCGAGGAGATGAGCCTGCAGCAGCTGGCGGCCATCTACGGTGAAGGCGGCACCATCGATTCGTGGAGCCAGCTCGGGGTCAGCGTTCCCGGTTGCGGTAGTGACGAAATCGTTCGTGTCAGCCGCCAGAACAACTCGGGCACCTACGCTTATTTCAAGCAGGCGGTGCTCGGCAAGGGGATGGAATACAAGTTGGGCTCCCGCGATCTGCACGGCTCCAAGGATGTCGTCGATCTGGTGGAGCACACCCCCTGCGCCATCGGCTATAGCGGCTTGGCCTACGCCAACGAAGGGGTCAAGGTGCCCTGTGTCAGACGCCAAGACGGCGGTGAATGTGTGGCTCCGTCGGTGGCCTCGGCCCTCGACAAGTCCTATGCCATCGCCCGGCCGCTGTTCATGTACACCGCGGGCGAGCCACAGGGCGAAGTCGCCGAATACCTGCAATGGATCCTGAGTCACGACGGCCAGTGCATTCTCTTCGAGAAGGGTTATGCGCCGGTTCTTACCGTGACTTGCAGCTGACACCATGAGCCACTACGAAGAGCGTCTACAGGCCGACCTCGAGGCCATTCGTCGCCGCGTTCGGGCGATCGGTGAGCAAGTTCAGGCGGCCCAGCAGCAAGCCGTGCGGGCGTTGCTGACCACCGATCGTGCCTTGGCGGCGGAGGTCATCCTCGGCGACCTGCCGATCAACCGCCAAGTGAGGGCTTTGGATCAAGCGTGCCATGCCTTCGTAGCGCGGCACGTGCCCAGCGCCGGTCCGCTGCGCTTCGTTTCCTCGGTGCTGAGGCTAAGTATCGGTCTGGAGCGCATCGGTGACTACGCGGCCACCATCTGCCGCGAGGCGGTGCAGCTATCGGCGCCGATTCCTCCGGTGATCGCCGACCAAGTCGAGCTCATGGCCGACCAAAGCTATGCCGCTCTGGCGCAGGCGATGACCGCCTGGAACACCGGTAACGCAGAGCTCGCCAGAGGAACCTTGGGCATGGCCAAGCAGGCTGGGGGGGCCTTCGATACCCTGATCAAGGCCCTGGTGCGGCAAGGAACGGAAGGGGTCCAACCGCTGGCAGATCTCTTTGCGTCCTTGACTGTCCTGACCCGTCTCTCGCGGGTCGTCGGGCAAGCCAAGAACATCTGTGAAGAGACGCTTTTTGCAGTGGCCGGCGAAACCAAAGAACCCAAACGCTATCGCCTGCTCTTCGTCGATGCGCAGGACAACTGTTTCAGTCAATTGGCCGTTGCCTATTGTCGCCGGGCCTTTCCCGAGAGCGCCGACTACGAGTCGGCGGGTTGGGAACCCGGTGGCGCCTTGGAAGCCCGTTGCCAGGTTTTCATGGAGCGCCATGGTTTTGCCACCAACGGCTTGAGCCCCAAGGGATTGAGGGAGCTGAGCGATGACCTCTCGGCGTACCATCTCATCATCAGCTTGGCGGGGGATATCCGTCCCCACGTCGAAGAGATTCCCTTCCATACCGTGGTGCTGGAATGGAATCTCGGACCGCCGGTCGAAGGTTTGGATCAGCAGCGGGCCGAGCATGTCTTGCAGGCCGCTTGGGACGAGCTCAAGGTCCGCTGCGGTGGGCTGATGGAGCTGCTGCGGGGCGAAGGGGCAAGCTGATCATGGAGGCTTCTGCGGCTGGCGATTTCGATCGTCGTAACAGCTCCTGGTATGTCGACAAGGTGGTCCAAGCTCTGGTCTTCATCGGGGGAATCTCCGGCATTCTCTGCATCCTGGGCATCTTCGTGTTCATCTCGAAGGAGGGCTTTGGATTCATTGCCAACACCATCGACATCAAGGAGTTCTTCACTTCCCCCAACTGGCGCCCGACGTCGGAGGAGAATCCCACCTACGGAGCCCTGGCGTTGATCGCCGGGACCGCCAGTGTCACCGGCTTGGCGATGGTGGTGGCGGTACCCTTCTCCCTTGGAGCGGCCATCTACATCGGCGAGTTCGCCCGCGGCAAAACCCGCGAGGTGCTCAAGGTGTTGGTGGAGATGCTGGCTGCCATCCCTTCCGTGGTTTGGGGTTTCATCGGGCTGTCGATCATGAATCCGGTGATCATCGACCTCTTCGACGTGCCGGTGGGCCTCAATGTGCTCAACGCCGGTGTCATCCTCGGCTTGATGGCGGCACCGATCATGACAACCATCGCCGAAGACGCCTTGAAGGCCGTCCCGGACCACTACCGAGAGGCGGCGGAGGCAATGGGGGCCACCCGCTGGCAAGTCACCTTCAGGGTGGTCTTACCGGCCGCCAAGAACGGCTTGGTGGCGGCGGTGCTGTTGGGGGTCGGCCGGGGCTTCGGCGAGACCATGGCAGTGCTGATGGCCAGTGGCCATTCGATCAACATGCCCGACAGTATTTTCGATTCGGTACGTGCCTTGACCGCCACCATCGCCGCGGAGCTGGGTGAGACGGCGGTGGGTTCGGACCACTACCAGGCGTTGTTTACCCTCGGTATCTTTCTCTTCGCCATCACCTTTGTGATCAATCTGGCGGCTGATCTGGTGCTGCGCGGCATTCGCAAGGAGGCGTAGGGATGTTCGAGACCACGGATTTGAACCAACGCAATCGGCAAGTGGAGTCGCGGGTCAAGACCCTATTCTTGCTCATGACATTGCTGCTTATCTTGCCGGTGCTGGTCATCCTCACCATGTTGGTGATCAAGGGTGGCCCGATGCTGAGCATCGACTTTTTGTTCACCGAACCCACCCAAGGCATGACCGCCGGCGGTATCCTGCCCGCCCTGGTGGGCACCGTCTGGTTGGTGGTGGTGGCGTTGCTGGCGTCGGTGCCTTTTGGTGTGGCGGCGGCACTCTACTTGAGCGAGTACGCGGCCGACAATTGGCTGACCCGCATCATCAACCTGGCGATCATCAATTTGGCGGGTGTGCCGTCCATCGTGCATGCCCTCTTTGGCGTCGGGGCCTTTGTGCTCTTCTTTCGTTTCGGCACCAGCATCCTGGCCGCCAGCTTGACCTTGGCGGTGATGACCTTGCCGGTGGTCATCGTTTCGACACGCGAGGCATTGCAGGCGGTGCCCCATGCCTTCCGCGAAGCCTGCTGGAACATGGGGGCGACCCGCTGGCAGACCATCCGCCGGGTGGTGCTGCCCAACTCCATCAGCGGCATTCTCACCGGTGTCATCCTCGAGGTGTCCCGCACCGCCGGGGAAACGGCACCGATCATGTTTACCGGCGCCGCCTTCTATTTGCCCTTCTTGCCGCAGAGTGTTTACGACCAGACCATGGCCATGTCCTTGCACCTCTTCGTGATCTCGACGCAGGTGCCGGATGTGCCGGAGGGTTTGCCCTACGGTGTGGCCTTGGTCTTGATTGGCATGGTGCTGTCGATGAACGCTTTGTCCATCGCCTTTCGCACCTACTTGCGGGGTAAGAAAAAATGGTGACGGACGAGGGGCGGACGGCCGTCGACGGGTCTACCCGGGACGGCGCCGAGGTCAAGCTGTCGGTGCGCGATCTGAGCATCAGCTACGGCGACAAAACGGTGCTTTCCGGTGTCAGTTTCGATGTCGAGGAACATGAGATCTTCGGCATCATCGGCCCCGCCAATAGCGGCAAGACTTCCTTTCTGCGGGCCCTCAACCGCATGGACGACTTCATTCCCGAGATGCAAGTGGAGGGGGAGGTGCTATTCAACGGCATGGAAGTGCGGCGCTGGCGTAACGTCTATGCGCTGCGTCGGCGCATCGGGGTCGTTTTTCCCCTGCCCGTCGGCCTGCCGCTCAGTATCTACGACAACGTCGCCCTGTCGCCGCAGCTGTCCGGCATCAAAGACAAGACGGTGCTCGACGAGACGGTGGAGCGCTGCCTGCGCCGCGCCGCCCTGTGGGACGAGGTCAAGGATCGGCTGGATTCCCTGGGCAGCTTGCTGTCCGGCGGTCAGCAGCAGCGTCTGACCATCGCCAGGGCCCTGTCCCAGGAGCCCGAGCTGTTGCTGCTCGACGAGTTCTCCATCGCCGTCGACCCGGTGACGACGATGCGCATCGAAGATGTGCTCAAGGAGCTGAAGCAGGAAATGACCATCATCCTGGTGACCAATCTCGTGCAGCAGGCGAGGCGTCTGGCCGACCGTACGGCCTTTTTTCTCAGCGGCGAGCTGGTGGAGGTGGCGGCGACGGAAGATCTGTTCACCGGCCAGGTGCAGGATGCGCGCAGCCGCGACTATGTGGAGGGGCGTTTTGGCTGAATCAGCAAGCAATGTCACGAGGACCGATGCCATCGAGACCGATGCCATCAAGACCGATGCCATCAAGACCGACAAGCTGAGCCTTTGGTACGGTAACTTTCAGGCCCTGTTCGATGTCGACCTGGCGATCAAACAAGGCATCATCACCTCGATGATCGGGCCGTCGGGCTGTGGCAAGTCCACCTTCCTGCGCAGCATCAACCGCATCAACGAGCGTTTGGGTTATGTGCGCACCCGCGGCAAGATCGAAGTGCTCGGCCACGACATTTATGGCCCGGAGGTGGAGAAGGTCCAGGTCCGCAAGCAGGTCGGCATGGTCTTTCAACGCCCTAACCCACTGCCTTTGTCCATCCGGGACAACGTGCTTTTCGCCTATCGGTTGCACGATCCGCAACACCGCCGCAAGGGTAAGGCGGCCCTCGACGAGATCGTCGAGAAAGCCCTGCGGCAAGTGCTGCTCTGGGACACGGTCAAGGATCGGCTCCAGCGTCCGGCGGGGTTGTTGTCTTTGGAAGAGCAGCAGAAACTTTGCATCGCCCGTTTGATTCCGGTGCAGCCGAGGGTGCTGCTCATGGACGAGCCTTGCTCGGCCCTCGATCCGGCCGGAACCGAAGCGGTGGAAGAGCTGATCTGGGAGCTGCGGGGCGACTATACGATCCTCATCGTCACCCACAATATGGCCCAGGCGCGCCGGGCCAGCGAAGAGTGCATCTTCATGTTGATGGGCAAGGTGGTGGAGCACACCGATACGGCGCAGATGTTTGTCACGCCGCAGCACGAAGAAACGGCGAACTATATCGAGGGTCGCTACGGCTAGAGGCTCCCGAAGTCGCTATGGTGAGAGTCGCTGATCGATCACTTGCAGGATCTCCTCCGGCAAGGGCCGATGCCGATAGTTCTTGGCCAGCTTGTACCACAGGATCTCGCCCTCGGCGCTGAGCAGGAAACTGGCGCTCTGGGCGATGTCGACACCGTCGACACGGCCCTTGCCATGGCGTACGTCCAGTAGGTCCATGAGCTTACCGTCGGCGTCGCTGACAAACGGAAACTTGGCACCGGAGGCTTGGCGCATGATGGTCAGCTCCTCCGGCGGATCGACACTGACCGCGACGCGACGGACGTTTCTGGATTCGAAGGCTGCACTCTGCTCTTGGAGCTGGACCAGCTCCTGACGGCAGTACGGTCACCAATAACCGCGATAGAACACCAGCAGGGTGGCGCGTTGGCCGTCGGCGAACAGGGATGTCGGCTCGCCGTCCTGATTGGGTAGCCGCAGGTCCGCCAGAGCGCCCACGACCTGATGCTCGGCCACCTTCATGGCCCTGGGTTCGTAAGCCGAATAGAAGAGCGTGTACCAAACGAAGAGGCTGGTGAAGGCGACCCCCGTGGCGGTGGCCAGCCAAGGCGGCAAGCGTTTCTCTTGCATGGCCGTCCGGACCAACCAGATGCAACCGAAGGACGCCACCAGGATATGTGGCCAAGGGACGGCCTGGTAGATGCCGAAAACCAAGGCGAGGACGAAATAACTGATGATCGCCAACATGATCAGGGCGACGGGGAGGAGGTGTTTCAGCATGTCCGATGGGGCTCCGTGGGCGGCGATTGGCGGTGCGAAACCTCGCCAGAGGGTTTCTTTTGTCGGCGTTGCCTGGGATCCGTTGCCGAGGAAAGGATTTTAGCATGGTCATCTGGGCAGGCCGCTTCGCCGAGGGGATGGGAGCTTCGCCTCGGAAGCGGCGCGCCGACTCACGGCGTCTGTGCCTAGGGACCTACCGAGGCTGCTAGACCTCCGCGGTATACGGCGGCGCCGGCTGGTATTCGATGTAGCGTTGGGTTCGCCGCGCCGTGGCCGGATCGTAGAGCTGACCCACCAACCACAGGGCCATGTCGATGCCCGCCGAGACCCCGGCCGAGGTGACGACCTTGCCGTCCCGAACGAAGCGCACGTCGTCGAGCACCGGGCCCGCGCCCTCCACATGGCGCAACGTCTCGACGAATCCCCACCAGGTGGTGACCCGCTTGCCGCGGGCCGGTCCGGCGGCCACCAAGACCAGCGATCCGGTGCAGACGCTGGTCACCCAGCGACAGGCGGCGGCGGTTTCGGCAACCCAGGCCAAGAGTTGATTGTCCTTGGCCACCGTGCGGGTGCCGACGCCCCCCGGCACCAGGAGCACATCGAGATGGGGGACATCGTCGAAGCTGTGGTCCGGTAGCACTCTCAGGCCCTTGGCGCAGCGGATGGTCGTCTGCTCGGCGGCGACGGTCAACACATGCGGGGCGCTGGCGCCGATCTCCCGCTGTAGTTGGGCGGTGGCGGTGAACACCTCCCAGGGGCCGACGAAGTCGAGCTCCTCGACGCCGTCGAAGAGCAGGATACCGAGGGTGAGGGCAGCTTCGGGCGATGTCGTGGCCATGGCGGATGTCCCGTCCTGGAAGCGGTCAGAAGTTGTGATGTCGGGTTGTCGCCGACGATCATAGAATAGGTTGCCGCCTGCGGCCCACTGACCTCGAGCCGTTCTTGCCGAGGATCGAGCGAGTCGACATTCCATCGAACCCGACGAAAGGTAGGGCCATGGCCAGTCCAAAGACGCCGACAGTCGACATCGTGCGAGCCGAAGCGTCCGACTGCCCGCGGCTGAGCGCCATCGCCTGGGCCGCCAAGGCCCATTGGGGGTATCCCGCCCCGTGGCTCGAAGCTTGGCGGCGAGAGTTGACGTTTCAACCACAGCATCTCGAGATTTGGGATGTCTTCGCCGCCCGCCACCGGGGGCGGCTGCAAGGGGTGTACGGTCTCAGCGTCGACGGCCACCGGGCGGAGCTGGAGCACCTGTGGGTGCATCCGGACGCCATGGGCAAGGGAATCGGTAGGCAGCTCTGGAAGCATGCCGTGGGGCGGGCCGGGGCTGCCGGCGCCCAGCGCCTGGAAATCCTTTCCGATCCCAATGCGGCGTCCTTCTATGCCCATCTGGGGGCCGTCCATGTGCGGGACAGCTCACATCCCGTCTTGGGTCAGCCGCGGCTCTTGCCGGTTTACGAGTGGGTGCTCGGGGAGTGAATCCTCCCTGAGCCATCCGTCTGACGGTCCATGGCGTACAATGGTCTCTGGAGGAATCACATGAAGCTACACATCATCTTGGGCTTGCTGCTCTTCATCGTCTGCGCTCCTGGAATCGCCGCGGATCACCAGTTTCACAAGCTGGAAACCACATCCGGCGATACCTACTATCCAATGCGGCTCTCCATGTACCTGAAGTGTCGGAGTGAGGTGCCCCGTTCGGTGCGGAGCTTCGCACGCCTCGTGGGGGAGAGTGAGCAAGAGAGCACTTGGGACAGATTGCCCGACTTCTTCATGGAGTGGGACGAGGATCGCCAGGGCTACGTGCTCCTGTCGAACGAAGAGCCGCCGGAGAAGAGGGAAATCCTAGGTTATGTCGATATCGAAAAAGCCTACCGCCGCTCGGATTGCCGCCACTACATGAAGGTGGAAGCCCTCGGCGGTATCACCCGCAACATCTTGGTCAGCCGGGTAGCTTGGCCGATCGTGGTGCGGGGGAATTAGATGCGGTTCACTTGGCGCCTAGGGCTTAGCTTGTTCCCTTACAGCTTCTGCCCCCGGCGCTCCTTAGTACACCTTTTCAAAAATACGCTGGTATTCGAGCGCCGAAGCATCCGCGTCCGCGGCGTTACGCTCGCTGTAACAGAGCCCCACTATGCTTCGCTCGCAAGCCTTGCGGACGCGGCGCCTCGGTGCTCTCGATACGTCACCGTATTTCCGGAAAGGTGTACTTAGGCACCAGGAAACCAATGTGAGATCTGGAGAAAAAGATTGGATTGTGGCCCTGTAGGGGCCGGTGTTAGTAGCCCGGGCCGCCCGACCTGAGCGTCTGCGGTCAGGAGGGCGCTCCGGGCGGGCCCCGGCTAGGCGCCCCCCGACCACGCCGCGATATCGAAGGGCATGCAAAGGGCGCCCCGGTCTAGGCGCCCCCGTCTAGGAGCTCCATTCAAGTGCTGCTCACCACAACCTCGCGCTCTTCGACCCGCCAGGTGGCATAGGTTAGCGCTGCCAAGATATCTTGCTTCTCGAGATCGGGATAGGCGGTGAGAATTTCCTCATCGGATCGGCCAGCGGCCAACAGTCCTAGAACGGTGCCAACGGTGAGTCAAAGCCCACGAATGCAGGGTTTTCCTCCCATGACGTCCGGGTCGAGGGTGATGCGATCTTCGGTGCTCATAGGATCAACTCCTTGGCGACGACGACGGGGTGGTACGAGTGCCGTTGTCTTGCAGCGCTTCCGCCTTCGTAGGCCCTATCTTCTCACGTGCCCTTGCCGCTCTCTCCATCCTCGGTATCGACCCCGTCCAGCTTTTTGCGATAGTCCCAAGGGCAGTGCCGACAACCGCTCTTACAACAGAAGCCACGTTGAAGATGGTATTCCTTGGTGAAGACCATGAAGCCGTTTTCCAGATAGAAGTCGCCGGATTTCAACGGTGGCGGCAAGGGGGAGACGGTGGGACGTTTGCTCATGATTGGGGGAGGGGCGGCTCGAGCCCCTCGATGTCGTCGAGGGTGTCGATATCGTGCAGGGGAGCTTCGTCGTCGAGCTCCAGGACATGGATGTGATCACGGTGACGCCGCAGGATCTGGCGACCCCCTTGGTCGCCTTCGAGCTGTAGCAGCTCAGGGAAAAAAACGCGGTCGAAAAGCACCGGTGACCCTACGCGCCCCCCGCAGGAGGGCACGACGATCTTACCATCGCCTTGGCCCCCGCCGCAGTGACCGACGTTACGATCATGGACTGCCACCAGGCGTCGTAGCAGCGATACGGTCATCCAGGGTTGATCGATGGGTAAGAAGTAGGCCGCCGAGACACCTTCGATGGTTTGTAGATATTTAACGGAACACCTCACCGAGGTGCTTTGACCGAGGGCGTAGTCGGTGTTGTACAGGCAGACGACGCGGGGCGCTTCGGCCAGCAGATCGTCGATGGCGGCCCGCACTTCCTCAGCGGCATGGCCCAAGACGAGACAAATCACAGGCGCCTCTTCGGTCGTATTTTCCGACGCCTCCAAGACCAAACGCAGGGCACGGTGTATCAAGGTCTCGCCGCCCAAGCTCAGCAGTTGTTTGGGTTGCCCTGCCGCGAACCGACTCGACATACCGGCGGCGAGCAGAACCGCCGCCACCGTCGCCCGCTCCGGCTCGGGGTTAGGGTTGGCGTCCATGGTCGACGGCCACCATCTCGGCGATGATGGCAATGGCGATCTCCTCGGCCCGGCGTCCCCCGAGGTCGAGACCGATGGGATTGTGGATCCGTGCCGTGTCGTCGGCGGTGAAACCTCGCTCTGCGAGGGCGGCCAGGCGTTTGGCGTGGGTTTTCTTGGAGCCGAGGGCGCCGAGGTAGCGCAGGGGTCGTCGCAGAGCCACTTCAAGGGCCGGGATGTCGAGCTTGAGGTCGTGGCTCAGTAGGGCCACGAAGGAGCTTTCGTCCAGCTCCAAGGCACGCAGGGCTTCGTCGGGCCAGTCGGTGCACAGCGTGTCGGCGTGGGGAAAGCGCCCTGCGGTGGCGAAGGCGGTGCGCGGATCGATGACGACGGTGTAGAAGCCCAGGGACTTGGCAAATTGAATCAATGGGATGGCGACGTGCACGGCTCCGACCACCACTAGCCGCTGGCGCGGCGGATGGGCATGCAGGAAAACTTGGTAGGTGGTGCCGTCGTCGAAGCTCAGACTGTGGAGCTGCGAGCGCTGGGCGGGCAGCAGCTCCGCCGTCAGGTGACGCACCTGCGAGTCGAGCTGGGGATGGCCGAGGCTGCCGACACTATCCCCCGAGCTGTCGAGGGTCATGCGAGCACCGAGGGTCGAGCCCTCGACCACCGTCGCCAGCAGGGCCGGGCGCTCGCCGTCGAGGGCGGTGATCAAGGTGGTCAGGGGTGCGTCGGCTGGCGCTTCGTCTTCAGTCAGCAGGGGCAAAGGCTCGACGAAGATGGCGATGGTGCCGCCACAGGTCAAGCCGACGGCCGACGCCTCGTCGTTGCTGACTCCGAAGCTGACCCACTGGGTACGGCCGCTGGTCATCACCTCCTGTGCCGTCTCGTAGACGGCCCCTTCGACGCAGCCGCCGCTCACCGAGCCCTGCATGTCGCCGGCCCGGCTGATCGCCATCTGGGCTCCGATGGGTCGTGGGGCGGAGCCCCAAGCCTTGACGACGGTGGCCAAAGCAACCGGTGTTCCGGCCCCTTGCCAGCGGCGGATGAAAGGCAACAAATCACGCATGGAAGGATTCTCCGTAGGCCTTGGGTGGGCTCACCAAGGGCAGGTCGCCCAAGGTGCGGGCCAGCTGCTCGAGGCTGGCCAGGTTGTGCACCGGCATGAAGTCGTCGATGTAGGGCAGCACCTGACGGATACCGCGGGTCAAGGGCTGGTAGCCGGGGGAGCCGAGCAGCGGATTGAGCCACATCAGACGCTCACAGGAGCGCCGCAGCCGGGCGGTCTCTTGCACCAGCAGATCCACCTCACCGCGGTCCCAGGCATCGCTGAGCACCACGACGATGGCGCCCCGACCCAGCACCCGCCGTCCCCAATCGTAATTGAAGCGCTTGAACGATTCGCCGATCCGGGTGCCGCCACCCCAGTCGACGATGGCCTCGGTCGCCTGACGCAGAGCTTGGTCGACATCCCGGTGGCGCAGCTGACGGCTGATGCGGGTCAAGCGGGTGGCGAAAACAAACGCCTCCAGATGCTCCGTGCTGCCCCGCAGTGTGTAGATGAATTGCAAGAAAATGCGGGCGTAGGCCTCCATCGAGCCGCTGATATCGCAGAGCACCACCAGAGGGCGCGGTCGCCAGCGGCGGCGTCGCCACGCCAACTCGAGGTTTTCGCCGCCGGTCCGCAAGCTGCGTCGCAGGGTGCGACGGATATCGAGATAGGTCCCACGGCGGGCCGCCACCCGCCGCCGACTGCGACGCCGAGGCAAGTGCCAGGGCTGACGACGCAACATCTGTTGAATGAGCCGCCGCTCGTCGTCGTCGAGCTCGGCGAAGTCCTTGCGGCGGAGGACTTCGGCGTCGCTGAAACTGTGGCGTTTGTCGATCCACAGGGCGTCTTCGTCCCCTGGCCCGCCGACCCCGTCGTCCGGCCGCTGGGTTGGCAGGGTGAGGGCCTGGGGTTGCTGGCCGGTCAGGCGGCGCAGCAAGCGGCGCAAATCCAGGGCGGGACGGTTCTTGAAGGCATGCTTTGTCCAGAAGAGGTCGAAGGCGCGGTCGAAGAGGGGGCCGTGCTCTCGCCGTCCGGCCAGCAGAGTACGGCAGGCGTCGCGGAAGTCTTGCCGCTGCTCGATGCCGACGTGGGCCGTCGCCTCGATGACGACGTGTAGTTGCTGGGGTGTGACCGGCAGGCCCAGGCGTCGCAGCAAGCGTCCAAAGAGCACGATATTGTGGGTGAGATGACCGGAGGACATGGAGCGATTCTATCAGGACGGTTTGGGCCCATTTCGAAAGAGAAGGCAGACGGAGTGACGTTCCCTGTAGTGCTCGCAGTAGTATCTGCCGATCGCCATATGCCGAAGAGCTGTCTGCCGAAGATTTGGTTTGTCGATGGGGAGAGGATAGACTTGTAAGGATTTCCCCGATGGGGAGGGCAGATCCTGCCCTAAATATTCTAGGAGGCCTACGATGACCGATACTCTCTGGAAACCGTCCCCCGGCGGCACCGGGGCAGTTGGCCCTTGGACTTGCCAACCGCACCGAACACCCATCCTGGCGCTGAGTCGTTTAATCCTGGGTTGTCTTGCCTTGTGTTGTCTTGCCCTGTGGACGCCCAATGTTCTTTCTGCCGCTGCCTCGCCGTCGGCGCCCGGCGACAGCGCCGCTGCCCCCTTCGGCGGACGCCAAGCGGCGGTCGATCCCCTGGGAAGCGCCATCCTCAATGTGGATTCCGGAATGACCTTCGCCGATCTCCAGTCGGCGATTGATGCGGCGTCCCCGGGCGACACCCTGCAGGTACAGGTGGCGGAACACTTCGAAGGTCAAGTCTTGGTCGACAAAAGCTTGAGCCTCGAGGGCCAGAGCGGCACCGAGGTGGTCAAGATGTCGGTGGATACGGGCCCCTCCGGCGACGACCGGGCCTGGTTTCTGGTCGACCCCGGAGTCGATCTACAGGTGCGAAACTTGACCTTCGACGGCGACGGCCACTTGATCTGGCAGGCGTTTCGCCACCGTGGCAGCGGTCGTTTCGAGAATTGCGCCTTCCAGGACATCCAATTCAACGCCGCCGGTCCGGACTTCGCGGGCACCGCCATCGTCGCCTTCGGGGGCGATGTCGAGGTGGTGGATTGTCAGTTCCGCGATATCGGACGGGTCGGCATGTTGGCCTTCGGCACTGGGCTCACCGCCTCCATGTTCACCGGCAATACGTACCTCGGCAAGGGTGATGGTCCGCATCTCGACTATGGCCTCGAGGTGGGGGCCGGGGCCAATGTCACGGCGTCGGGCAACCACATCCACGGCAATACCGGTGTGGCACCGGACAGCAGCACCTCGGCGGGGGTTCTGGCAACCACCTTCTTTGGACCCGGCACCAGCCTCGTGGTGGAGCGCAACGACCTGGGGGAGAACCTCTTCAGCCTCACCGTCGGCTTCGACGGTTCCGACAGCTCGGCGGTGAGCGCCACCTTGAATCGCCTGGCTAGCAATACGACGGCGGCCATCAGCCACCTATCGACGGTGCCCTTGCCGGCGGAGCAGAACTGGTGGGGTTGCAATGACGGACCCGGCGCGGCCGCGTGTGACGGAATCACGGGCAGTGGCACCGTGACCTTCGATCCGTGGGTGCTGTTGCAGGCGGCCTTCGGCATCGATCCGGCGGTCATAGCGGCGGGGGAATCGACCACCCTCGAGGGTTCCCTGGTCATCGATTCGAACCTGGCGCCCCTGCCCGACGACATGGTGAACGGCATCCTCGTCGATTTCGAGGGCGGGCCCCTCGGGATGGTGGATCCAGCGACCGCCGGCACCATCGCCAGCGTCGCCGCGACCACCTGGACGGCGGAGACGCCGGGCATGGATGTCGCCACCGTCATGCTCGATGGCCAGAGCCTGGACGTCGCGGTGGAAGTCTTGCCGGGCATCGAGGTGATCGAAGTGCCCACCTTGAGCACTTGGGGTTTGCTGCTCTTGGTCTCCGGTTTGCTGGTCGCTGCCCTGATGGCCCTGACCCTGCGTCGGCAACGGCGAACGGGTTCGGCAGCTGGCTGACGACATGGCATCGACGGTTGCGGACATCGCCGATGAGGTCGGCTCGATGCAGCAGGTCTGGCCAACGGAACAGGCCTGGCCAACGGAATACGTGGAGACCTGTTTCGGGCCCATGGAGGCGATCCGCGGGGATTGGGTCACCCGGCAGCTGAAGCGCTTCGGCGCCCATCAGCGCAACGAGCTGGCGATGCTCCTCGCCTTCCTGCTGCCGGGCGATCAAGTGCTCGACATCGGGGCCCATATCGGGACCTTTACCCTTCCCCTGGCGCAACGGGTCGGACCGACGGGCCGGGTCGATGCCTTCGAAGGATTGGCCGCTCATATGGCCATCTTGCAGCGCAACGTGCAACGCCGCGACTGGCAACATGTGCAATGCCACCATGCATTGATCGGCCGGGATCAGGGAACGCCGATGACGGCGGTGGTACGGCCGGGCAATACGGCGGAGACGCACTTCTTGGAGGACCCCAGGACGGAGGACCCCAGGACGGCCTCCCCGGTCGGAGCGAGCGCGGACCAGGTCCCCCTCGATGCCGAGACGGTGAAACCACCCGTGCGGTGGAGCCTCGACGAGTGGTGGTCAGGTCATGGCAGGCGGGTGGATTTGATCAAGATCGATGTCGAGGGCATGGAGCTGGAGGTGCTGGAGGGCGCCGCCGCGCTGCTCGGCCGCCAGCGACCGATGCTCTATTTGGAGATCCATCGTCGGCATCTGGCACGGCGCGGCATCCACCTCGAACGCTTGGACAACATCCTGCGGCAACATGGATATCACCTGTTCCGCAACCTGGCTTGGCGCAACGGACGCAGTGACCGGTTTCTCCTGGGGCGGCACCGCAGTCTCGACGAAGGGGGAGACTTCTTCGATGTTTTGGCCGTTGCGCCGGGCGGCGGGCGCTATCCGAGGGCCCACGTGCCGCCGTCCTTGAGCCGTCTTTGGGTGCAGGCCAGGCGCTGGTTGGCAAGGGGGCGTCGCCGGCTGCGGAGGCCCGATGGTGGCGGCTAGCCCGCCCCGCATCGCCATACCAGAGCCGTCTCGGTGTGGTAGCCTTCCGGCCCGTCCCAAGGGCCGCCGCGCCCTCCCCCCTGAGCGATCCCGGCAGTTGAGCGGCGTGCAAGACGCAATAGATGGTCGAGATGCGCAGGTGTTTCACCGATGACGAGCAGCGAGAGCGATCAACGTGCACGACAAGAAGCCCGATGAGGATCCACCTTTCGCCGGTCTAGCTCCCCGCGAATCCAACGGCGCCATGCAGCCGAGGCAGCCCCGTTCCGAGGCGACCCTCGATCCGGCGGTGTTGCGGCAGCTCGAGCTCGATCAGGAGGAAGCGCTGCCGCTGCAGCGCTACTACCGGCTGCTCTTGGCCCGGCGCTGGCAGATCTTGACGGTGGCGACGGTGGTTGTCCTGGTGGCCTTGATTCAGGCCTTTACCACCACCCCCCTCTTCCGCTCCGGTGCCACCCTGCAAATCGATCCAGAAACCCCCAGCATCCTCGGCAACGAAACTACCGCGGACCTCGCCTTTGGCTCCAAGGGCATGGAGGAGTACCTGGCCACCCAAACCCGCAAGTTGCAAACCCGCAACCTGGCCCGCCGGGTCATCGGCGAGCTCGACTTGGCCTCCCAAGCGGCTTTCACCGAGCCTGCCAGTGGCGGTTTTTTCGTCGAGCGTTTCAAGGGCACGGTGGCCTTTTTCAAGGGCCTCTTCGGTGGCGGCGAGGCGGGCTTCGACGAGCGGGTCCTGGTGGATCGGTTTCTCGACAATCTGAGCGTCCAGGCCCTGCGCAATACTCATTTGGTGGAGGTCTCCTTCACCAATCGGGACCCGCAGTTGGCGGCCCGCGTCGTCGATACCTTGGTGGAGGAGTTCATCGAGCAGACCTTGGAGAGCCGTTTCGAGGCAACCGCTAAAGTGACCGAATTCTTGAGCGGACAGTTGACGGATTTCAAGTCGTCGGTGGAGGGCAGCGAAGGTGATCTCATCGCCTACGCCCGGGCCAACGATATCGTCAGCCTCAACGAAAGAGAGACCATCGACGCTCAAAAACTGGCCGACTTGAGCAATGAAATGACCCGCGTCGAGAGCGAGCTGATCCAACAACGCAGCCGCTACGAGACGGTGCGGGACGCCACCGTCGATACGTTTCCACAGCATTTGGTCAATCCGGTCATCAGCCGTCTCGACGCCGAGCTGTCGTCGCGGCGGCAGGAGCTGGCGGGATTGTCCAGCAGTTACGGGCCGGAGTGGCCGACGGTCAAGGAGCTGCGGCAGCAGATCAACGAGCTCGACGGTCAGATTCGGAGCGAGAAACAGTCCGCCCTCGACGCCGCCCGCCAACGCTATGAGATGGCCCTCGATCGCTATCGACGCCTGTCCGAAGCCTCCGCCGAGCAACGCAAGGTGGTGGATCAACTGAACGACGATTCCATCCAGTACAACATTCTGCGCCGTGAGGTGGACACCAACAAGGAGCTCTACGAAGGGCTTCTCCAGCAGCTCAAGGAGGCGGGCATTTCCGCCGGCCTGAGCTGGAGCAACATCACCTTGGCGGATTCGGCGGAGGTGCCCCGTCGGCCGTCCTATCCGCGGCGCTCCCTCGCCTTGGCGGTGGCTCTGGCCCTGGGGCTGTTTCTCGGCATCGGTTGGGCCCTCTTGGCGGAAGCCCTGGACGACACCTTCAGCAGCACGGAAGAAGTGAGTCAGGTGCTGCGTTTGCCCGCCCTCGGGGTGATACCGATGCTCGAAGGCCTGCAGGCGGAGAATTCCTCGAGGGTAGGCAGGCGGCGCCGTGACAAGGTGGCCGACGACAGCACCAGCGCCGTGGTGGCCTATGGGACGGTGCTCGATCTGAGCGCTCCATCGTGGGAAGCCTACCGCTCCTTGCGTACCTCATTGCTTCTATCCCACTCCGGCAAGCCGCCCCAGACCATCCTGGTGACCTCGGCGTTGCCGGGGGAGGGCAAGAGCACGACGGTGGCCAATACGGCGATCGTTCTGGCTCAAACCGGAGCCCGGACCTTGGTCCTAGACCTCGACATGCGCCGTCCCACCATGGCCAAGAAATTCGGTCTGCGCAGTCAGGAGGGGATGAGCACCTTCCTGTCGGGCAATTCGGATCTATCGTCCCAAGTGCAGGAAACCCGATTTCCCAATCTTTACCTGGTGGCCGCCGGTCCGCCGGCCCCCAATCCTTCGGAGTTGGTGGGGGCGCAGCGCATGCGCAGTGGTCTCGAGGTGCTGCAGCAGCATTTCGACTACATCGTCATCGATAGCCCGCCCTGCTTGGAGATCACCGATGCCCTGGTCTTGGCCACCTTGGCGGACGGCCTGCTGTTGGTGGTGCGGGCCGGCAAGACCCCCAAGGAGCTGGTGCGTCGGGCCAGTGATCGGGTGCTGCGGGTGGGCGGCAAGATCCTCGGAGTCTTGGTCAACGCCGTCGATATGCGAAACTCGGCCTACGGTTACTACCATGGCTACTACCGCTCCTACTACCGGTCCCACTACGGCGAAGGCGGCGACAGCCGAGTGCGCAAGAGCGCCTGACGCCGTCGCCACCTTCCCCCAGGGCATGGCATGGCAGCTGCGCACCCGTTGGGCGCTGGCGCTGCTCACAGTTGCCTGGGTGTGGGCTTACACGGCCCTGGGCGGCGTCGCCTTGGCCCATCGTTGCCTCCTACTGGTCGCCGCGGCCCTGGCCACGGCCCTGGTTCTGTGGCCTCCTCGGCAAGGGGCCTACCCTGACGGGACCCCTCTCCCCACCGCCCCGCGTTTCGAGGGGTGGCATTTCGCCGTCGGCCTGATGCTCTACGGCGGGGTGGTCCTGGCCCCGGTATCGCAGATCCCCGGCTGGATCTTGGCGGCCCTGGCCTGGTCGTCCCTGGGGGTTGTCGACCGCGCCGTGATGGCGGATCAACGCCTCCTCCGGCTTTTGCCAACGGCGCTGTTGATGGTGGCCACCGGACAGGCGCTTCTTGGGCTATGGCAGGCAAAGCAAGGAATGTTGGTGCGCGGCACCCTGCGCAACCCCAACCACTTCGCCGGTGCCATGGCTTTGGCTTTGGGCTTGGCCCTGGGGTTGAGTTGGTGGATTTGGCGGCGGTCCGAAAGCCGGCGTTGGGTCCGCTGGCTAGCCCCGTCTGCCGGCCTGCTCCTGCTGTCGGCCGTCGTCGCCAGCGGCTCGCGGGGCGGTTTGCTCACCGCCGGGGCAGTGCTGGCCTTTGTCTATCTACGCTTGCGTCTGCCCCGTCGCGGCTTGCCGGGCGGCCGGGTGTGGCATCTCGGAGGGCCTCGACGGGCCATCTTTTTGGCGCTCTGGGGCCTGGCCTGGGGCGCGGCGACCCTGTGGATGACGACGCCGCGACAGATCGAGGGGTTGGAACGTCGGCTGCTCGTCTACCAGGGGACGGCGGAGATGGTTGTCGATCATCCCTGGTTTGGTGTCGGACCGGGTTTGTACCGTTGGAGCTTTCGTCCTTACCAGCGATTTGACACCGCTAAGCACTTCGATCACGCCCACAACGACTACCTCGAAATTGCCGCCGAGTGGGGCCTGCCGCTGAGCCTCTTGCTGTGGTTCTTTGTCGGCCGTCGTTGGTGGTCGGCTTGCCGTGGTGTCGAGGCTGTCGGGGGTGAGGTTATTGGTGGTGTCGGCGACGGTGCCGGTGGTGAGGGTGGCGGTGGACGGCCTGGGGCGCGGCAAGGCATTGCTCTGGGGGTGGCAGCGGGTTTATTGGCGCCGCTGGTCCACGGCTGGGTGGATTTTGATTTGCACATTCCGGTGTTGGCCATGCAAGCCGCCATGTTGCTGGCCTTGGCCAAGGGGTTGGGGCACCACGACGGGCTGGCCTCCCTCGGCCAAGGGGCGTTGGTTGGATCGTCGAGTAGGCGCCATCGTGTTTTGTGCTCGACCCTGAGCTTGACGCTGTTGGCTCTCCTCATCTTGGCGGTGGTTCGGGTCGAGGGTTTGCGGCTCGCCTACGGCGATGCCCGGGGGAGCGATCACCCGGAGGTCCTCGAAAAAGCCATCGCCCAAGCGCCTAGGGCGGCGTCGTTGCATTTTCAGCTGGCCATGCTACGTCGGGACGCGGCTCCATACAGAGATCCCAAGGCAGCCAAGGAGCATTTTGAGACGGCGATTCGGCTCAATCCCCACAGCTGGCGCTACCGGGTGGAGCTCGGATGGTTCTACGAGCAGCTTGGGCTGCATCGGGAAGCCTGGCAAGCGTACCGTCAAGCCTTGCGTTTAAATCCACGGGACGCCGACTATCAGCGGCGTTTGGGAGGTTTTGCCCTGCGCCGTGGGGCCCTATCCCAAGGCAAGGCCCTGTTGGCGCAGGCGGTTGCCCAAGACCCCCGTCGTTTGGCTGAGGGCGGAGCCTTGCTGCTCAGCGCCGTTTCACCGGCGGAAGTTGTTGCCTGGTGGCCGCGGGAGGCGGGTTTTCAATCCGAGCTCCTGGAGTTGCTCTGCCGCCATTTCGCCTCGCAACCGGCGGTGATGCCGGAGGACGAGCGTCTGTTGGCGAAGGTCTGGAGGCGGTGGCTAGAAGCTTCCTCGGGGATGGCTTCATCGGCCGAGGATGCCGCTGAAGCTGGGGATATCTATGTGCGCTATTTGCTGGATCAGGGACGAGGCGAGGAAGCACGCCGTCAGTGGCTGCGCAGGATGGAGCTGGATCCGAGCCTGCCGGCGGCCACCCTGGGAGCCTTCGCCAGTCGCCACAACCTGATCTGGAATGGTGATTTTGAGGCTCCCCTGAGGCAAGGGGCCTTGGCCTGGCAAGTGCCTGGCCAGGGTCGTCAGGGCGGTCGCCAGTCGACCTTCTTGGCGCCTGGGGAGGGGGTCGACGGCTCCACGGCCCTGGCGATAGACTTTGACAAAACCCCGAAAAATGACTTCAAACGCCTGCGACAGCACCTCATCGTTGAGCCGTCGACGGCCTATGTGCTCAACTATCATCTACGCAGTGAGCAACTGGCCGGTCCGGGGCTCTTCTTGCAAGTCATCGCCGAGGGGAGTCGCCGCCAACTGATGCGCAGTGAGACCATTCTAGGTACCATTCCCTGGCGGCACGGCCGCCGACGCTTTGAGACCCCGGCGTCAACCCGCCGCGTGGTGGTGCGTTTGGCGTTGGGGCCGGGGGTGGGCTCCGAGGTGGTCCTGGATGGACGTTTGTATATTGATGGTTTGCGGGTAGAGGAGGAGGATTCGCCGTGAAAGCCTGCCCGCTCTGTCAGCGCCAAGGGACCTTGCTATTGGTCGTCACGGCGGGTTTCTGGGAGCGCTTTGTCCTCAGCCCGTTGGGTTGGCGGCCCTTTCGCTGTCGCGCTTGCGGCAACCGCATCGTGCGCCGTCAGTCGACGGCTTCCGAGGCTGCGACTCGAGGGTCGGCGGAGGCCTCGCCGGAGAGGCCGATCGAGTCGCCCCCCGAGGCTGGGTTCTTGCCGCCCCGCGACGAGCAGCCCTTCGACGCTCTAATCCGCCAGCTCGCGCAGTCGGAAGAGGCACAGGGGCTGCGCGCGGCCCAAGCTCCACCGTCTTCACACGACTCGCAGCCACCCCAAGATCCTCCGGCATCGCAGGATCGGCCTTCGCCCCGAGCCAAGGGCCGGGGTCCCCGGTCCCGGTGACCCCATCGATTCCAAGACGACGGTCGTTTGTCGATCTCCACTGCCATGTGCTGCCGCGGGTGGACGACGGCGCCGCGTCCTTTGCGGAGTCGGTGGCCATGTTGCGCCTAGCGCGGGCTGCCGGAACCCGCCGCTTGGTGGCCACGCCGCATCTCTTTCGTGCTCCGTTCAACAGCCATGGCGTGCCGGAGCTCCGCGTCGCCTTCGCCGAGTGGCAGCGGCGGCTGCGCATGGAGCCGCCGGAGCGTCTGTCGGACGCCGAGCATCGCGAGCCGGAGATTGGGCTGGCCGAGCTCTGCGTCGAGCTGGCGGCGGAGCATCATCTGTCGCCGGAGCTCTTCGACGCCTTGGTCGACGGTGCCGTCTTGACCTTGGGAACGGGGCGTCGGTTGCTCGTGGAGCTACCCGTCTACTTGCCACCGGAGGCGGCGGAAGGGGGCCTGGAAAAGGTTCTAGAGGCCGGCTTCCAGCCCCTCCTGGCCCATGTCGAGCGGTACCCCTTGCTGCTCCAGCGTCGGCGCCACCTGCGCCGTTTGTTGGACATGGGATGTTTGTTGCAAGTCAACGCCGAAAGCATCGTCACGCCGTCCCAACGGCTGCGCCGGGCTTGTCGAGATCTCTTAGGGCGGGGATGGATTCACGCCGTGGCGTCGGATGGCCACCGGGCGGACATTCGCCAACCGTCATTGGCGGCTGCGGCGGAGGTGCTGAGCCGGCGCTTTGGGGCGGCGCGGGCCCATTTCTGGTTGACGGCGGGGCCCGGTGCCATCCTCGATGGTGTTGCTATCCCGACGCCGCAACGCGGGTTCCGTGATTGGTGGGAGAGTTTCTGAGGATAGAATAGTTACGATTTCCGATGTTCGCCAGGCTGTTCTTCTTGACGGAGCCTCGATGATCCAACTTCTCGCCTCAGCTGTGACGAGCGCTTTTGTTGCAGCGTTGGTGACCAACCTGCTGGTCCCCCTGCTGGCCCGCCTCGCCCCGTCCATGGGAGCCATGGACTACCCTGGGGAACGGCGGGACCAGCCCTATCCGGTGCCGCGCATCGGAGGCCTGGCCATCGTCGTCGGCTTCTCGTGTGGAGCTTGTTTTGTCGTCTTGGCGGGTTGGTACGAGGTCTTCCTGGAGGTCCAGCGACGTGAGATCTTGGCCATTGGGGTCGCCACCTTCTTGGTTTTTCTGGTCGGGCTGGTGGACGATCTGGTGGGCGTTTCCGTGGCCCAGAAGTTCGTTGTGCAATTTGCCGCCGCATGGTTAGTGGTGCAAGCCGGTTGGGTTTTCGAGGTGGTGCGGCTGCCCTTCCTGGGCGCCGTTGAGTTGGCGCCTTTCCACGGCGTGGTGACCATCCTGTGGATCGTCGGTGTAACCAACGCCATCAATTTCGTCGATGGTCTAGATGGTTTGGCCGGCGGTGTGGTGGCGATCATTTTTTCGAGTTTTTTGGTCTATGCCCTGATGCAAGGTCGTGTTCTGACGGTGGTCTGGATCGCCGCCATCGTCGGCGCCTGCATTGGATTCCTGCGCCACAACTGGGAGCCGGCACGGGTCTACATGGGGGATTCCGGCTCCCTGACCCTGGGATTCCTGTTGGCGGCTATCAGCGTCCATTCGGCCCTCAAGGCACCGGTGGCGGTGGCCATCCTGGTGCCGATCCTGGCCTTGGGGCTTCCGGTCATCGATACCCTCTTGGTCATGCGAGTGCGTTTCTTGCAAACCGAGCAGCGAGGTTTCATGGAGCGTTTCGGCCGCATGTTCCGGGCCGACCAAGAGCATTTGCACCATCACCTGCTCCGCCTCGGATTACGCCGCCGGCACATCGTCGCGACGATCTATGGCCTGGTATTGCTGTTCAGCATCAGCGGCCTGTTGGTGGCGGCGCAGCGCAATCCGGACTTGGGCCTGATGCTGATCGTGGTCGAGGTCGTGGTGGTCGTTGTTCTACGGCACTGGGGGATTGGCTGGCGGGGCGGACGGCTCGGGTCCCGGTGGAAGCAGCCCGCCCCCGATGAGCGGTCCTGAGCGGGTCGAAGATCACGGTGATCAAGAAGCCCCAGTTCATCGTCGTCGGGGCCCCAAAATGTGGCACGACGGCCCTGCACACCTACCTGCGGCGGCAGCCGGGCGTTTTTGTTCCCGAGCTCAAGGAACCGCATTTTTTTGCTTCCGACATCCCGATCCGCCGGCGTCTCGATGCGACGCAATACCTATCCCTCTTCGAACCGGCCCCGGCCTCCGCGGTGCGGGGTGAGGTGTCGGTCTGGTACCTCTACTCGCAGCTGGCGGCGAAGGCTATTCATCACTTCTGCGGCGACATCCGTATCGTCATGATGCTGCGCCATCCGGTGCAGGCCATGCAAGCCCTGCACGGCCAGTTCGTCCTCAATGGGGATGAAGACTTGCTGGGCTTCGAAGCTGCCCTGGGGGCGGAAGAGGGGCGCCTACAAGGGGGCAACAAACCACGGGGATCTTGGGTAGGGGCCCGCTGCCTGTGTTACCGAGCGGTTTATCGTTATGCCGAGCAAGTGGAGCGCTATTGGCGGGTATTTGGCCCCGAACGGGTGCACGTCATGCTCTTTGACGACTTCGCCGGGGATACCGCAGCGGCCTTCGGTGAGCTGCTCGAATTCTTGCAGGTACCTTGGCAGCAACCCGCCGATCTGTCGCCGGTGCTGCGCCATCGTCGCTTGCGGTGGCCGTGGCTGAAAGGGCTCGAACGTCGGTTCGAGGGGCCTGTGCGGCAGCTGGCGAGGCGATGGTTGCCGCACGACGCCTTGCGCCGACGCCTGGGCAAGCGCCTGCTCGGCGGTTTGCGCCGCTTCAACAGTCGGCGGGCCGTACGTCCAGCCCTGGGATTCGAGCTCGAGGAACGATTGCGTCTCGAGATGGCGCCGGATATTCGCCGCTTGGAAGCGCTTCTCGAGCGGACCACCGGCTGGCTCGACCTCGACGCCACGAACAGAGATTCCAGTTGACGTGGTCGCCGTCTGGAGTTAGCCTGAAGCCGGAATGGCCCGTAATTGAGGCACAACGCGTTTCTCTCTACCTCCTCTTGGCTGAGATCTCTCATCTGAGAATTTTGGTTTCCGGGCCAGTCAGCGTAGAATACCAAACGGTCGGATTGGAGCTTCCGGCCTGTCCGTTGGGGCCCATTTGCCGCTAGGCGAGCTTGAGGGTCGATAAGTTTGGGTAGGAGACCTGAAGCGCTATAGAATGGACAGCCGCCGGTGGTGAAGCCTCGAGCTGCTTGATTTGGATAATTACTGATGTCAACTAGTTCTTCCGAAGCCTGGTCCAAACTGTCTCTTGACGATCTCGAGGACCTGATCAGTTGGATCCTTCACCGCGAAGGATTCTTCGACCTACGCTCCTGGGACGAAGCCACCGAGTTGGATGGATCGGTGATCCTCGGTTGGCGGACCAACCTGCTCGATGGCGAGGTCAAACGGCGGCAGTGCGTCATTCTGAGTCGCGAGTATGGCAAACGGGTATCGCGCAAGGCTTTGCAGGAAGATATCGGCTCGGTGCGGTCCCTGTCGCCGGAAATCACTATCGTTGCGACGCCGTCGGTGGTGAGCGCCGCCACCAAGAAATGGGCCGGTGAGCTGCAGGGCTCGATCGGCTCTCAGGTGGTGATTTGGGACCGCGATGACTTGGCTTTTCTCTTGGATCATCACCAGGACTTGCGGCTGCGCCTCTTCGATGTGCCCCCCACCCATGATTTCTTCATCAAGCACTTGACCGATCGCGAGCGTCAGTTCGTCGATATCGGCCGATTGTTCAGTAGCGATACGATTCAAGAATCCTTGGTGGAGGGATGCCGGATCGCCATCCGGCAATCGACCTTGGTGACCTTGGCGCATCTGCTGATCGGGTTGATGCGCTTCGACAAGGGCCACACCCGCCGGCTGTTCGCCGAGCAAGAGCTGGATCCCTTCGATATCGCCCAGTATTTAGAATCCCTGGTGGGGCGGAGTCAAAACAAGATCGACCTCAAGACGGTCGGTCTCAAGCTGAGCTCGTCGTTTCGGTCAGTGCTCGACACGGCCATCATCATTACCAAGCTTTTTGATCTCGTCGAGCTGCAAGAGAGGGTTCTCTTACTGGCCATCCTGATGCATCCGACCAGCGTCTCGGTCAATGCGCTGAATCAGCTCTGCGCTGGCGAAGAACCGGTGATCTTGAATGCCTTGGTGGAATCCCACCTGTCGACCAAGGAAGTCGAGCTCCTGTTGGCCGCCTTCGGGCCGGACCTCAAGGCGCTGGGAACCCAGGGTGTCAAGTCCCTGTGGAATCAGTTCGACAATATCGACAAGTTTGATGACAGCGTCTACGAGACCCGGGTCATTCCCCTGTCGGAAGTGCCCCGCGGCAAGCTCTAGCCTTTGGCACCAGCTAGTTCCCGCCCCGCCTCGTTTTTATTGGATGGACACCAGCTAGGGGCGAGGGTGTTCGAGCTGACACACCGACCCCGCTGAGCCGGGGCTCAGTCCTCTTCCAGCATCACATCGACGATCTGGGTATAGAAATGTTCCCAGGCGTGGCGCACGGCGTCGTCCAGCTTGTCGCCGGTCATCCGCTCGACGGTGGTCAGCAAAGCCGTCCCGACGATTTCGTAGTGCTCGGGTTGGACCCCGTAACCGCGGTGGGTATCCCCCAGACGGCGGAGATACGGGGCCACTTTCTCGAGATGATCGAAGCCATTGACCATGGTGGTCAACATGCTCATGAACTTCTGGCCCTGGAGGGTCATGTCGGTGTCCTTGAACAGGGCACGGACGGAGGGCTGGAGATCGAAGAGGGTGCGGTAGAACAAACTGGCCGCTTCCTCGCTCCATCCCGAAAGGCGCTCGAAGGTGGTCTGGACGATGAAGGCGGTATCTGGATGCTCGAGGTCAAAGATCTCGTAGAGGGTCAGGAAGTCGTCTCCCACCGGCTCATCGGGGAGGATGTTGCCGAGGGACAGCTGCTCTTCGATGACATTGATCATCTCTTCCGTCGCCAACAGGCTGCTGGTGCCGAGCTCGTTGTTGTGTCGACAGACAGCGTCCACCAACGGCCCCGCCTCGCCGATGGCCAGCAACGGTCGATTGGCGGCGAAACCCCCGACTTGGCCCACCACCATGCGAGCGAAATGGAGCCCGATCCCCAGGCGAAGCTCGCAACCGAAATAAGACTGGGTGTAGCGATTGAATACCACCATGCGGTCGGCGGCCCGTAAGCTGGTGCGCACCGCGGCGAGGCATTTTTCGACGGCGGAGCCCCCCTCGAGACCGAAGAAGGCGCGAAAGCCGGCGCTGGAATAGCTCTGGATCTGGCCCCCATAGGCGGTCACCAAGCTGCCGATCTGCGACAGAAAACGATGTAGGAGGTGGATCTGATCGTAGGGCGGTGCGCGGTGCGAGAAACCCTCGAAGTCCAGCAGCTCGCAGGTCATCAAAGCCAAGGTCATTTCTTGGGCGGGCAGGGTCTGGGTTTGCTCGTTCAAGAGCAGGCCAATGTCGTGGGTATCGCGGACCAGGCGCTCGACGACGACATCGCCGGTGACCCGAGCCTGGCAGGCCAGCCGAATGTCCTCATCCCAACCCATGCGCTGGGCCAGTTTGTCCTCCTGCGCCGAGCGGGGTTGTACGTTATCGAGCTGCTCGACAATACGCACGCGACAGGTGGAGCAACGGGCTCGGCCACCGCATTCATGAAACAGCGGGATCTCGTTTGCCAAGGCCAGCTCGAGGAGGGTGCGCCGTCGGCCGCTGTCGAATCGTGCTGTCTGGTCGCCGCCGTCCTCATTGCGGAAGACGACATTCACTTTGTCGCCCGTGGGTCTCCTGAGGGTGGCCGGCTTACGGATGGTGATCTGGGGCTTCGACGTCGAGCTGCCCGACGACTCTGGGCTGAAAGGGCTCTCGCTGACCTGGTCCGGGGCAGTCCCTTGGGGCTGGGAGGCTCCGCTGGTCCCCTGCGCCACCGGGGGGGACAGGTGGATTCCGCTGCCACTGGAGGATTCCGTCAGGCGCCTCTGGGTGATCGCATCGAGGGTGGTGATCGCCTCGTCGGCGCTTTGGGTTCGGTTCTCGGGTTCTTTCTCGAGCAAGGCATCGACGAAGGCGGAAATCGAGTCCGCCACCGTGGGCCGTACTTCGCGAATCGACTGATGCTCGAGGGTGCAGATCCTGGTCAGGGTCTGCATGCGATTCTCGCTGTGGAAAGGCGAGGTGGCGGTGAGCATCTCGTACATCAAGATGCCCAGGGAAAAGAGATCCGAACGGTGATCGATGTTGGTGCCGAGGGCCTGCTCCGGGGACATCGCCGAGATGGTGCCCATCAGGCGACCGGCGATGGTGATGCTCGGCTCGTTGTCCGCGTGCATGTGTTTGGCTAGGCCGAAATCGAGGATCTTGACCTGATCCGTGGACGTCAGCATGATGTTGTCCGCTTTGAGATCTCGATGTACGATGCCGGCTGCGTGGGCGGTTCGCAGGCCGGCGAGAATCTGCCTCGCCAGGTCGATGGCACGATCGGCATCGAGGGGACCCTGGTCGATCAGGAGCCTCAGGGATCCCCCTTCGACCAACTCCATGACGATCCAGTCGCCGTCGTCACCCTCGACCAGATCGTAGACTTGGACAATCGAGGGATGGCTCAAGCGGGCCGCCGCCCGCGCCTCCCGACGAAAGCGCTCGCGGGCCCCGGAGGAAGATTCGCCTTGGATATTCTTCAATGCTACGGGACGATCGAGACGTTGATCGAAGCCTCGAAAGACAACGCCCATGCCCCCCGCGCCGAGCCGCTGCTCGATGCGGTAGGGACCGATCATCCTTACAGGAGGCACCTCTTGATCTTGCACCATGGCGGCGCCAGTCTAGCCAAGCGACGGACGCCAACGCAAGGAGAACCGCGGCCACGCGGGGTGAAGTTGCGTTTTGCATCATGGGAATGCTTGAAAGGCCAGGAAGCAGGTGGATTTTTTCTTGGATCGGCGCCTCGGGGGAGGTCGAGTAGGTGTCATGAGGAGACTCGATTCGCTCTGTCGGGGGGGTGCCTGGAGAGCCGTAACCCCTTGTGGCTATTGGCACTTTCCACTATAGTCTCGAAGCAAAGTTTGACTAAAGCCCTGGTTCTCTCGAGGCGAGCATTCCATCGGAGCAGGAGATTGTGAAAGAGCTCGACGAACAAAGTGACCCGAGCGTGGTGCTAGCCATAGCTAGCCAGAAAGGGGGCGTCGGCAAGACGACGACTGCCCTGAATCTTGGGTATGCGCTGGCGCGCCGCGGTTGGAGGACCCTGGTCGCCGACGCGGACCCCCAAGGGGCCATCGGTTTGTCCTTGCGGCGCAAGGGGCCGCCGGGCCCCGGCTGGGTCGATTGCCTGCAGAAGGGTTTGAAGGTCAAGGAAGTGGCGTTGCGGACCCGCCTCGCCGAATTCGACATCCTGACCTTCGGCGGTGACAGCTCGGCCCAGCTTTGGAAACCCGTCGAAGGGCTTTTCGAATCGAGCGCCCTGCGTTCCTTCTTCGACGAAGCCAAGCAGCACTACGACGTCATCGTCGTCGATACGGCCGGCGGAACCTATGGCCCGACCTTGGCGGTTCTGCGAGAGTGCGACTCCGTCTTGTTCCCCCTCCAGGCGGAGCCCTTGGCCCTGCGCTCAGTGACGCAAATTCTCGACGTCATCGGGGTGCTACGGCGGGAAGGCTCGCACATCAGCATTGCGGGATTCCTTCTCACCATGCTCAGCCCCGACGATCCAACCTCCATGTCGGTGGCCCAGGAGTGTTGGAAGTTGTTGCCCTCGGAATTGATTCTCAACGCCAATGTGCCGCGGGATCATGCGTTTTTGCGGGCCAGTGTGCACGGCGTGCCGGTGAGCTTGTTGAGTCGACGACCACCTAGGGTGTCGGCGGTATTCGATTTGATCTCCCACGAAATCGAACGGCGCATAGGTTTGGTGAGGATGGAGGAGCCGGATGAGCCAATCCCTCTCTTGGATTGATCCGGAGGCCCTGGCGGCGTCGTTGGCGCGAGCCGGGGTCAAGTCCCGACCGCGCATGCCGACAGCTGCACGCTCCCCGGAGACGGTCACCGGTCCTACCGCAGCCTCTGGCTTGCCTGCGGTTTATCATCAGGTGCAGATCCCTGGCCATTTGCAAGAAATGATGGGTGCTGAGGGTGCTTCCACTCAGGCCCCTGCACCTGCTCCAGCCCCGGGGCCGGCCCGACCCGCGGCGCCGGCCTCCGCTCCGGACCCGGTGCCACCGCCGACGGCGCCGGCCGGGCACAAGATTGTCACGCCCGCTAGGCTGTCCATTCCCGAGCCGACGACCGTCGAGGCGGCCAAGGCGTCCGCCGCAGCTGCCCGGGCCGGGGCAGCTCATCAAGACGCAGCTCATCAAGACGATGACGAAATCGAGGCCTTCGAGCCCCCGGCCAGCCGACTGCATGACCGTTTGGAAGCGTTCATGGAATGGGTTGAGCGGCAGGTGCACTGCCACGAGATGTTCATCGTCGACGAAGAGGGTCTGGTGTTGATGGAAAGGAATTCCGACCCGACTTTGATTGCGGTATCCTCCTATTTTCTCAATTTCAATGAACGAATTCGTAGCTCCCTCGGTGCGCAAAGCGAGGGCTCGGTATCCATCGACCTCAAAGGGGGGCAGACGCTGCATGTCGTCCAAGCGGAGACTCGCCTGGGGCCCCATGCGTTGGGATTCACCATCTCCCAACCACTGCGTCGTAAGGTGACCGAAAGCTTTAGAGCATCTCTACCCATCGTTTTTGGACAGGAGCCGAGCTGATGAGTTTCGGTAAACGAGGACGAGTCGATCCGTCAGGAAGAACGAAGACGTGAGCGTTTTACAGCAGGAGTTGGATAAGTTTCGTGACGAGGTTCCCGAGTTCGTCTCGACGGACATGGTCAACATCGAAAGCGGGTTGTCGATCGGCGGGGCGACCATCGATCCGGACTTCGATGCGTCGGTGGCATCTGCCTGTTATGCCGAGGTCGTCAAGTTGAACCGTCGAGCCCTCGAGCTGTTGGGCTTGGGTGCCAACTCGACCGAAGATCTTCTGGTGACCACCAAGAAGGTCAACATCTTGGTGCGCATGCTGGGTGTCGAGTACTGCCACGTCCTAGCGATTTCGCGCAAGGCGAATCTAGGCTTGGCCCGGGCGATCATGAAGAAGTACGAGCAAGTGTTGCTCGAAGCCGTGAAAGACTGATCGGATTGCCTGGCGGCGCAGAGGAGAGACACGATGCTCGGATTTTTCTTTACTGAGATTCGACAATACGTACGCGACAATATGGGGGAGTCCGGCTGGGTCGAAGTCATGGATCATGCCGGCTTGGGGCCAAAGGACTATATGAATGGCCTCGATTATCCTGACAAAGAAATGGTCGCCATCATGGTCAGCGCGGCCAATCTTTCCGGGGCCCCCTTAGGACACTTCCTGAAAGGCTTCGGTTTTTTCCTTGGCGGCCACCTGTTCAATTCGTTCAAGCCGTTGATCAATCCCCAGTGGCGGTCCTTGGACTTTTTCGAGAATGTCGAGGAAACGATTCACCAGGTGGTCCGGGCGCGCAACCGCAAGGCTCGACCGCCTCAGCTGCTGTGCAGTCGCATCACTTCCCGCGAGCTGTTCATCGATTATCGTTCCGAACGCAAGCTCTGCCAGCTGGCTCAAGGCATTGCCTTGGGGGTTGCGGGTTACTATGGCGAAGAAATCGAGATCCTGGAAGAGACTTGCATGCACCGCGGTGATCCGAGCTGCAAGATATGGATCGCCTTGGGCAAAAAACCCGAAATCAAGAGAGTCAGCGACGACGACATCTGGTCCGACGACTGAGCCGGATCGACCACTTACCCCGCCCGCCCCACCTCGTTTTTTCATAAATCTTTGGATGGACACTGACTGAGCTGATCCTTTTGCACAACGAGCCCACGCTCCATCGGTTAGTCGATCCACCTTCCTGGGTTATAATGGCCCCGTGCGAATCTGGCGCAATAAACTCTATGCCCTTCTTTTGGTCCTGGCCATGCTGCCAGGGGCTGCCGAAATTCTGGAGAGCGCCGTTCATCTGGTGACGCAAGGGCATCTGGCACACGCGGCCCCCGATGGAGATCGCCATGGGCCGACTGAGCCAGAGCACGGCTGCACGCCCGTATTCCACGTCTGTGGCTGTCATACCAGCCTCTCCTTCCTCCGCCCAGAGAGCCCCCCAGCTATGCCCCTCCGTGATTCCCTGATCGGAGAGGCACCGGAGCCAGAAACACCGTCCATGTGGTTCTGGCCTTCGATCGATCGTCCTCCTCGAGTCTGACAGCACATCTGCGGTCGTTAGGAGACGTGCGTCTGGACGCACCGAAAGTTTCTCCTTCCCAGGACCCTTCATCCTGACCGTCATCGTCGTGGGCGCCTTCCGTACCCACCGAGGGCTCGCCAGCGAGTCGGCTGCGCGAGCCAGCAAACACGGCCGAACGATCCTGAGGATCGCTCGGACTACGCTGTCATGAAAAAAACGAGGATTTGCGATGTTTCAATACGATGTTCGCCGGCCTGGCCGGCCAACGCCCCTGCGCGTCGGTGTGTTTCTGGGCGGCCTTCTGGTGTCGCTCGCTGCGGCTGCGCAGGAATCATCTCGATGGACTTTGCAGCAAGCTCTCGATACGGCCTTCGAGAAGAGCCCGGTGCTGCGCGCTGGGAAGGCCGAGCTGCAGGAAGTCGCTAGCCGCCAGTTAGGCGCCGAGACCTTTCCCTACAACCCTGTGCTGTCCCTCGAGCTGGCGGAACGCAGCGGCCCCGGCGGATCTACCATCGATCGAGGCCTGAGCCTGTCCCAAGAGATTGAGGTGGCTGGCCAGCGACGCCAACGCATCGCCATCGCCGACCAAGAGCTGGCCGCGGCGCAAGCGATGCTGATTCGAGATCAGCGACTGCTGGCATTCCAAGTGGAGGCGGCTTTTGCGCTCGCCGTCAGAGAGCGCGAGCTTCTCAGCGTGGCTCAGACAGATACCACCTTGGCTCGCCAGGTTCTGGATTTCTCAAGACGGCGCTTGGAGCAAGGTGCAGCGACTCAGATCGAAGTCAATCTCGCCCAGGCGAGCGCCGGACGTGCCGAGAGAAGCCTGCAGCGAGCTCAGGCAAGTTATGCATCGGCGCGGAGCCGACTGGCTGAGGTGGCGGGAGCCACACCCCAGGCTCCACCTGAGCCGGTGGGAGATCTACACTTTCCCGAAGCTGAGACTTTGCCCTTGGAAGATCTGCTGAAGCAAGCCGTCGATAACCGTGGCGACTTCAAGGCCGCAGAGCGGCGGCAATGGGCCGCCGAGGCGGCGATTCGCCTCGCCCTTGCTCAACGCAGACCCAACCTGGTCATCGGTAGCTTCTTGCAGCGGGAAGAGTCCACAGACGACATCTTCGGCGCCACGATGGGCCTTTCGCTTCCCTTGTTCAACCGTAACCAGGGCCGCATTGCCGAAAGCCGCGCAACGCGGGAACGGATACGCCATCGGCGCGCCGCCCTGCGCCTAGCCATCGAGCAGGAGGTGGTCCAGGCGCTCGGCAACCTACATGCGGCGCTCACCGGAGCGCAGCATCTTCGCGATCAAGTGCTCGGAACCTTGGAGGAAAACATCGACTTGCTCCAGCGCTCATTCGAGTCCGGCCGCATCGGCGCGACAGAAGTCGTGACGCTGCGCCGCGAGTTTGTCGCCAGCCGCCGCGAATACATCGAAGCACTGGCCGATGCCTGGCAGGCGCGGATCGATCTGGACCTTGCCATCGGCCGTCTCTCCCCCCCTCAAATCTCATTCGAGAAGGAGCAATCATGAGGCGCATGGCAGATCGCTATTCAATCAGCACGGCCGTATTCCTCATGCTCTTAGTGGCATGCTCCAATCGCGATTCCGAAACGGAATCCGGAAAGGCGGTGGCACCGCACACGGTCGGCGGGGAACACGAGGATCACGAGGAGGGCATCGTCGTGCTCACGCCAGAGGCCGCGGCGAGGGCCGAGATCCGCACCGCTCCGGTCGAGCATCGTGTCCTCGACGCGGAGCTGTCGACCACCGGTCAGGTCGATTTCGACCAGACTCGCTTGGCCCATGTGAGCCCGCGAATCTCAGGACGGGTACACCGTGTGCACGCGGTTCTGGGCCAGGCGGTTCGCGCCGGGCAAGAGTTGGCCGAAATCGATTCCATCGAATTGGGAGAGGCCAAAGCAGCTTTCCTTCAGGCCAAAGCAAGGGAGGAGCTGGCGCGCAAGAGCTTCGACAGGGTTGAAGGCCTGCTTGCGGATCGCATCGCGGCCGAACAGGAGGTGCTCGAGGCTGAAGCGAGCCTCCGAGGAGCCACGACCTCGCTCCAGACCGCGGCGGAGATCCTGCGCCTCTACGGTCTCAGCCAAACGCAGATCAACTCGTTGACCTACGAAGACCGCCGTGCTGCGATCTATCCCCTGAGGGCACCCCTCACCGGAACCGTCATCGAGCGCCATGTGACCCTCGGAGAGTTGGTGACGCCGGAGCGAAATCTTTTCACTCTGGCCGATCTAAGCCGGGTGTGGATCTGGATCGATGTCTATCAGCGTGATCTTGGGGGCGTCCACATCGATGATGGAGCCCACGCTCGGGTCGACGCCTTCCCCGGGGAGGTCTTCGCCGGCAAGGTCTCTTACTTGAGCGCGCAGGTCGACAGCGACACGCGCACAGTGCGCGCCCGCCTCGACGTCGATAATCCGGCAGGCAAGCTACGACCGGGCATGTTCGTCGAAGTCGAGCTGGTCGATCCCCACGGGCGGGAAGGTGCCGCCGACCGCCTCCCAAGCTTGACCGTGCCGGGGGGCGCCGTGATCCGCGACGGCAAGGAATTCTTGATTTTCGTGAGCCTTGGAGAGCACCGCTTTGAACGGCGTGTTGTTCTCGTCGGCCAAAAGGCCGGCGGCTTCGTCGAGATCCTGGACGGTGTCGAGAGCGGCGAACCCGTGGTGGTCGAAGGAGCCTTCTTACTCAAGTCCGCGTCCTCCAAGGAATCCTTGGGCGGCGGCCATGAGCACTGAGGAGATGAAGTCATGATCAACAAACTCATCGATTTCTCCCTCGACAACCGCTTTCTGGTTTTGGTGCTCTGGCTGCTGGTGGTGGCCTTGGGCGTCAATGCGTTGGTCAAGCTGCCCATCGATGCCGTACCGGACGTGACCAACGTTCAGGTACAAATTCTCACCAACAGCCCAGGATTGGCGCCGGAGGAAGTCGAGACGTTCATTTCTTTCCCGATCGAAGCGGCAATGAGCGGATTGCCGAAGATCGAAGAAATTCGCTCGGTCTCGAAGTTTGGCCTTTCCGTCGTCACCGTGGTCTTCGAAGAAGGGACCGATATCTACTGGGCACGCCAGCTGGTTAGCGAACGGTTGACCGCCGCCCGCGAGCAAATTCCCGAGGGCTACGGTGATCCCGAAATGGGTCCAATCTCCACCGGCTTAGGCGAGATCTATCAGTTCGAGGTGCGGGGCGAACCCATGTGTCCCCCCGCAAGCCCCGATACTGACCTTTGCTACACGCCGATGGAGCTGCGCACGATCCTCGACTGGTTCGTCAACTATCAGCTGCGTTCGGTGCCCGGCATTGTCGAGGTCAACTCCTTCGGTGGCGAGCTGAAGACCTATCAGATCACCCTCGATCCGGATCGGCTGGTGTCCTACGGTCTGGCGGTGGGTGATGTTTTTGCGGCCATCAAGGCCAACAACCGCAATGTGGGTGGCGGCTACATCGCCCGCGGCGGCGAGCAGTACCTGATCCGCGGCGAGGGGTTGGTCGAAACCCTGGAAGATCTTGAATTGATCGTCCTCGCCCACGACGAGAACGGAACACCGGTGTACGTGCGCGATGTCGGCAGCGCCGAGCTGGCGCCGATGATCCGCCAGGGGGCGGTGACCCGCGACGGCCGAGGTGAGGCGGTGGTCGGCATTGTGATGATGCTGATCGGTGAGAATTCCCGAGTGGTGGTCGACCAGGTGAAAGACAAGATCGCGCAGATCGAGAGAACCCTTCCGCCGGGCGTCACCATCGACACCTTCTACGATCGCACGGAGCTGGTCCGTCGCACCCTCCAGACGGTGACCAAGAACCTCACCGAAGGCGGGCTGCTGGTCATTGTCGTGCTGCTCTTGCTGCTCGGGAATCTCCGCGGCGGCTTGATCGTCTCGGCGGCCATTCCACTGTCGATGCTGGCGGCGTTCATTGCCATGCGCCAGGCCGGCATTTCCGGCAATTTGATGAGCCTCGGTGCCATTGACTTCGGCTTGATCGTCGACGGCTCGGTGGTGATGATCGAGAACATCGTTCGGGTGCTCCACGAACGCCGCCGGGATGATCACGTCTCGCACCTCGAAAAGGTCCGTCAAGCCGCTCACCAGGTGGCCCGTCCCGTGGTCTTCGCCGTCGGTATCATCATGATCGTTTACCTGCCGATCCTGGCGCTGCGGGGCATCGAAGGCAAAATGTTCGGGCCGATGGCGATGACCGTAGTGTTCGCCTTGGCGGCGTCGCTTGTCTGCGCCTTGACGTTGATGCCGGTCCTGGCGAGCATGTTCTTGAAGCAGGTCTCGGAGAAAGAGCCGTTTCTCTTCCGCCTGGCGAAGAAACTCTACATCCCGGCCCTCGACGGCTCGATGAAGCACAAGAAGGTCACCGTCGGTGTGGCTGTCGGCCTCTTTCTCATCAGCTTGGGAATCGTGCCGTTTCTGGGCGCCGAGTTCATTCCGCGGCTCGACGAGGGGGCCATCGCCATGCAGATCTGGCGCTTGCCTTCGATCTCGCTCGAGCAGTCGAACAAGATCTCAACGATCGCCGAGAGGGTCTTGAAAGAGAAGTTTCCGGAGGTGGAGACGGTGATTTCTCGGACCGGCCGAGCGGAGATCGCCACCGATCCGATGGGGGTCGAGATCAGTGATACCTACTTGATGTTGGCGCCGCGGGATACCTGGCGCTACGACAGCAAGGAGGCGTTGATCGAGGCCATCGACGGGGCCATGCAGGAAAACGTCACCGGCGCGATCTTCAGCTACTCCCAGCCGATCGAGCTCCGGGTCTCGGAGCTGATCTCAGGGGTACGATCCGACATCGCCGTTCACATCTATGGCGACGACCTTGCCGTGCTCAAGGAGAAGGCCGACGAGGTGGCCAAAGTGCTCCAGAAGATTGAGGGCGCCGCCGACGTCAAGGCGGAGCAGACCATCGGTCTGCCCATGTTGCGGGTGCGGGTCGATCGTCAGGCTATCGCGCGCTATGGCATCAACGCCGCGGACGTGCTCGACGTCATCGAGACCATCGGGGGTAAGGAGCTGGGCATCGTGCTGGAGGGTCAGAAGAGGTTTGCGCTCCAGGCCCGATTCGGAGCCGAGGTCTTGAGCGATCTCGACCGATTGCGCAACCTGCGGGTCGTGGCCCCTGCCAAAGCCGGCTCGAAACCGAAGCTGATTCCCTTGGCTCAACTCGCCGATATCGTGATCGAAGACGGCCCGGCACAGATCAGCCGCGATCGCATCAGCCGACGAATCAACGTCGAAACCAATGTCCGTGGGCGGGACCTCGCCTCGTTCGTCAAAGAGGCGCAGGAGGAAGTGGCAAACGAAGTCGTGTTGCCGACGGGCTGGACGATGGAATGGGGCGGTCAGTTCGAAAATCTCGAAGAAGCGTCGGCGCGTCTCGTGCTGCTCGTCCCTCTGGCTTTGCTGTTGATTTTCGTTCTTCTCTACTCGACGTTTGGCTCCGCCCGTCTGGCGACGCTGATTTTCTTCAACGTACCGCTAGCGATCACCGGAGGTTTGGTGGCGCTCTGGGCGCGTGGCTACCCGTTCTCGATCTCCGCCGGAGTGGGCTTTATCGCACTCTTCGGCATCGCGGTGCTCAATGGTGTCGTGCTGGTGTCTTATATCGTCGAGCGCCGCCAGCAAGGTGTCGATACCGACGTGGCGGCGCGAGAGGGTGCGTTGACCCGCCTGCGGCCGGTGCTGATGACCGCAATGGTGGCGTCATTCGGTTTCATCCCGATGGCCCTTGCAACCAGTGCCGGCGCCGAAGTGCAGCGACCGCTGGCTACTGTGGTGATCGGTGGACTGATCACCTCGACCCTGTTGACCCTATTGGTGCTACCGGCGATCTTTAGCTGGTTTGCCGATCATATTTCCGAGGCTCCAAGATGAACTAGAGGTCGTTGCGTATCCGAGGGATGGGCTGCGCCGAAGACGGCAGGTTCTTGCCTACTACCCTTTCTTCGGTCTGGAATCGCTTGTCCGTCGGTTTCCCGCCTCAGGAGTCGGGGGAAGCCGGCGGCCCGCCGCCTTCTTTTTTGCCCTTATGACGTATCTGTGACTGCCACATGTCCACCAGCATCTCGCGGTCATGGCTGGAGAGGATCAAGTGGTCGCGGCTGGAAAGCACAAAATCGTCCTCGAAAGCTCCCTTGGGTTCTTTGAGAAAGATCAGGCAGAAGAAGAAGCTGATCAAGGAACCGACGGCGATGATGAAAAAGAAACGCTCGTTCGATACGACGGTGTAGAGGGTGAGGTAAAAGACGGCACCGACGTTGCCGTAGGCACCCACCATGCCCGCCACCTTACCGGTCATCCGCTTCTTGATCAGCGGGATGATGGCGAAGGTCGCTCCTTCGCCCCCCTGTACGAAGAGAGAGCACAGCACGGTGATGGCGACGGCGCTCACCAGGGGCCAGGTTTCGTCGATCAGCGACATGCCGAAAAAGCCCATGCTGATGCCCAGGAGGAACAACAGCATGATGGTCCGGCGGCTGGTGAAGCTGTCCGACAGAATGCCGCCCAGGGGCCGGGCGAAGAGATTGACCACCGCGAAGCTGGAGGCCACCAAGCCGGCCTCGGCGGGCGAGATGGCGAAGGTGTCCTCAAAAAAAACAGGCAGCATGGAAACTACCGCCAGCTCGGCACCGAAATTGGCGAAGTAGGTGGTGTTGAGGGCGGCGATGCAGTTGAACGAGTATTTATCGTCTTCGGGGATCAGATCATTGCGCAGCAGGGGTAGGTTGTGCCGCGCGATGCGGATCAGATCACGGATGTAGAGGATGGCAAGAACCACCCAAACCGAGTAGAGGAAGGTCTGCGAAAGAAATTGGATGTTCTGTAGCTTCCATGCCAGCAGGGCCAGGGCTCCATACAGCGGCAGGGTCCATAGCATGAGGAAGATCATGTCGCGGAAGCTGCTGACTTCGATGGGCTCGGTCCGTTGGGAGCCGAGGAAGGCCTTACCTTTGGGCGTATCCGTCACCCGTAGGAAGTAGACGATTCCGTAGGCGAAGCAGAGAATGCCGGTGAAAGCGATGGCATAACGCCAGCCGTTTTCGCCTCCGAAAACGTTGAGGGCGATGCTCGGCAGTACGATGGCGGCGGCGGCGGAGCCGAAGTTTCCCCATCCGGCGTAGAAACCCTCGGCAAAGCCGATGTCCTTGGGTGGAAACCACTCGGCGACCATGCGGACCCCGATGACAAATCCGGCGCCGACACCGCTGAGGACCAGGCGAGAAATCACCAAGACCAGGACACTGTCGCCGAGGGCGAAGACGAAGCACGGCAGCGACATGACGATCAGCAGACCGGAGAAGACGAGCCTCGGCCCATAACGGTCGAGCATGGCGCCGACGACGATGCGAGCTGGGATGGTCAGCGCAACGTTGCAGATCAACAAGACTTTGACGGTTCCCGAGTCCAACCACTCGAGTTGTTTGATCATGGTCGTGGCCAAGGGGGCCAGATTGAACCACGTAAAGAAAGTGAGAAAGAAAGCGATCCAAGTGTAGTGCAGCGCCTTGATCCGCTCTTGCTCGAAATCCAGCAGCTCTTTGACCTTCATTGAGTCTCCGGCGATCTGAAATCAGTAGGATACCGGGAGACAACCGCCCGGAGCTCCGCAACTCGGTCTGCGTTAGCCCATCAAATTGGGGTCGAAGGTTTCCGCTCGCATGGCAATGCGTACCAGCTGAGCGAGGGACGAGGCTTGCATCTTGTCCATGACGTTGGCTCGGTGCAGCTCGACGGTGCGCTGGCTGAGGTCGAGCTTCGAGGCGATGACCTTGTTGGCCAGCCCTTCGACGACGAGATTCATGACTTGGCTTTCCCGGGGCGTCAGGGTGTCGAGCTTCTCTTGGATATGCTGCAAGGCGGCTAGTTCGTCATGGCGATCGGAATCCAGCTTGAGGGCGTGGTGGACGCGATCGAGGAGCTCTTGATCATGGAAGGGTTTCATGAGGAAGTCGAAGGCGCCGCGTCGCATCGCCTTGACCGCCATTTGCACGTCCCCGTGACCGGTGATGAAGATGATCGGCAGGGAAGAGCCGCGATCCAAGAGCTCTTCTTGCAGATCCATACCGCTCATGCCTGGCATTCGAATATCGACCAAAAGACATCCGCGGAGGTCGGGGGTATACCGCACCAAGAAGTCGAGGGCGGAGGCGAAGGGTGCTGCTTCGAGCCCTACAGAACGGATCAGCATGCCCAGCGCATCGCGCACTGCTTCATCATCGTCGATCACGAAGATTGTCTGGCGAATTCCCACGGTGGTTTGGCGAATGGCGGGGACTCCGAGGGCGTCTCGGCAGATCATCCTCGGGTCCATGACTGGAGAGGAGATCAGTCAAACGGTGAAGGTCGGCCGCTCACCCCGAAGCAGGCGGCTCTTCTGTGCCAAGATATGGCTGGACCAAGGTCTTCTACGAAAATACTGATGGATCTTATCATGCCTAATGCCTGGTTAGGATCGCTGACCGGAGCGGAGAGAACGATCATTTGCGCATGATAGATGGCCGGACGAAAGGGAAGAAGATGGGCAGAGTCAGCTTGCAATACGATCCGTTGACCCGCAACTTGATTCGCCGATCGATGGCGATTATCGGCCTGCTAGCTTCCCTCGCCTTGGGCAGCCTGACCATCTTCTGGTTACAAACCCGTGCCATCGAATCCGCTGCCGGCGTCCTCAATATCAGCGGTCGGCAACGTATGTTGTCCCAACGCACAGCCCTGCTCGCCGAATGCCTGGTTCACCAAGACCTAGGGGCCATGCCCCGTCCGCAGTGTCGCCGCCGGCTGGTCGAGCTGATCGAGCAAATGGAACGGGCCCATCGGGGGCTGGTGGCGGGGGATCGTGACCTCGGCCTGCCGTCGACGGCGCCGCCTGAGGTGCTGAGAATCTATGACACCGCGCCAGGTCTGCTGGACGAGCAAGTGCAGAGCTACCTCGACGCCCTGCGCACGTTGGTCGCGGCCAGCGAGCCGACGACGGAGCACCCGAGCTTCCGGGAGGTGCAGCGGGTCGCCTACGAAGGCAATCTGTTGCGTTCCCTCGATGCGGTGGTCAGCGTCATTCAAGAACGCGAGGAGCGCAAGATAGCCCATCTACAGCGCATCAAGCTCTTCGTGGTGGTCTTGACCCTGATCGCCATCGTGGTGATGCAGCGCCGCGTCGTTCGCCCCATGGGGGCAAGGGTGGCCCGTCATTTACACGACCTCGGGGTGCGTGAGGAAAGCTTGCGTCGCCAGGGTGAGCAACTGCGTCTGACCTTGGAGAACGCCCCGGTGGGCATCGCCACCTGCAATCTCGACGGCGTCCTATTGCGGGTCAATCAAGCCCTCTGTCAGATGTTGGGGTACGACGACGACAGGTTGCTCGGACATCGTTATTTAGACTTCGTGCATCCCCAGAGTGGCGGCGACCATGAGACGCTGCTACGCGATATTCGCCATCATGATCTCCGTGTCTTCTCGCGGCCGCAACGATTCCTGGGCAGCGACGAGCGAATATTGCGCGGCAATCTGCGGGGGGCCGTGGTCGAGAGCTCCGGCGGCGTACCGGGCATGATCATTCTGCAATTCGAGGACCACAGCGAACGATTGCGGGCTGAGGAAGTCCTACATTCTCTGCAAGAGCGCTTGGCGAGCATGAATCGCCTAGGAACCATGGGAGCGATGGCGGCCGGAATTGCCCACGAAATCAATCAGCCGCTGAGCGCCATCGTCACCTATGCTCGAGCCTGTCATCGTTCCCTGGTCTCGGATCGATCGGCGGCGGACCCACAGGTACCCGAAACCTTGGATAAGATCTCCGACCAAGCACTGCGCGCCAGCGAGGTCATCCGCCGCATCCGGTCCCTGGTCGAGAGGCGTGACGTCGAGCGCCGTCCCAGCGATTTGATCGCTACCCTCGACGAGGCGGTGGCCTTGGCAGAGATGGAGTCCCGGGCACTGGGTTTGGAGATCGAAACGGACTTCCGTGAGGTCCCGGAAGTCAGTATCGACCGTGTGCAGATTCAGCAGGTCCTGCTGAATCTAGTGCGCAATGGCCTGGAGTCCGTCGTCGCCGCCGGTCGACAGGATGCGCTGATCGTCGGCTGTGGGCCCAAGGAGGACGGCGGGGTCGAAGTGTGGGTCGAGGATCGGGGCAGCGGAATCGTACCGGCCGATGATATGGCGATCTTCGAGCCCTTCTTCACGACCAAGGATGAGGGTATGGGCATGGGATTGTCCATTTGTCGGTCGATCGTCGAAGCCCACGGAGGACGCCTTGGGTTCACCTCCAAAGACGGTATGGGCTCGATATTTCGTTTCTCGCTGCGGTGATGGGTTGGCCCCCGGGGAGGCCCGCGCCTCGGGTAGGGCGTTGGCCGGCGAAAGAATTGAAGGATGGGTAGGTAGTTCCCGCAGGCCGTCTCGGGCTATTGCGGGTTGCCTGAAACTGCGCTCCGAACAAAAATGGGATAGGAACTTGTGAGCTTTCTTGCCGGGTGGCTCTCTTCCATTTGTTCAATGCCTTCAAGGAGACACGTATGAGCTCACAGCTACTCGACGGTTCTAGAGACGAATCCGAAGAGAATCTGTCCGTCCATTTGGCAGAAATCACGTCCCTCAACTGGCCCTCTTCAGAGTCGTTGGTCTACAAATGTCGAGTCGCGATTCATTCGCCCTTCGAATCGAGACCGTTGGTTCGCGAGTTGTCCGCCCGCAGCAATCCGGCGTGGATGTTGGATTATCAGCACCAGGGTGCGTGCCATTTCAAGCTGGCGTTGTTGGTACGCGATGCCGCCCAGGAGGGCTCGTGGAGTGAGCTCGGAGAGGTCGAGGTCAACTCCGAAGAGGCCTTGTCCAAGGAGACCGCGGTCAATGTCAGCCTGCCGATCAGCGATTGGGAGCTGGCACCCCGTCTGCGTCTCAAGATGCGCCTCTACAAGACCTACCGGCCGCCGGGAAAAAGGCAGCGGGGCCTAGGGCGGCTACCGCGGGTGGCCCAAGAAAGCCGCAGCCCCCGGTCGACGGTGCCGGCCTTCCTGAGTGCCGGTGGAGAGATCGTCGAGATTCCCGAAGAGATTCCGATGACGCCCCAAGAAAAAGTCATCGTCAAGGATTCATGGAACAAGTTTCTGGCCTTCAAAGAGCTGTCCCTGGACATGTTCATCAAACGGCTGCTGGCCATTGAACCGAGCCTGGACCAGAACATCGGTGTCGCCGTCGATCTCTTGGCGGAGACCTTCTTCGGGCTTTTCGACCTGACCGTCCGTCAGCTCATTCCCCACACCGAGCATGTCCTGAGGGAGGCTTACCGCAGCGTGCATTCGGATTCGGACCTAGAGTGCAACTCGGTCGAGGAGTATGGCGATTGTTTCGCCTCCCTCGGTGTGCGTCCCAGTCATTGGGTGGCGGCTCGCGAAGTCTGGTTGTGGGTGCTGCCCACCATGCCCTACATCGAGGACTACGAGAGCAGCGACTTGGCCAAGGGCGAGGGCTCGGCCATGTACAAGTTCTTCACCGGGCGCATTCTGCGCCCGATGCTGGAGGCCATCGAGGGCTACGATCGGGCCTTGCCCCCTGAGGCGCTACAGAGGATTCGACAGAGTTGGCAGAGCTTGGGGGAGCAAGGAGAAATGGTTGGGCGGAAGCTCTACGAGGAGCTGATGACGGATTCCAAGGTGGCCAAAGTGCTCGCAGGCTTTTCGCCCGTGCAGGCTGCGCCGCCGGCCTTCACCAGCTTCGAAGGTACCCTCGACGCCTTGCGCGATTGGGATCGGCTAGTGCCTGATTTGCGGCAGCGGAATGCGGTACAGCGGCGGCATCTACCGTCGGCCCCGGTCGACGTTCTCGAACGCCCATTGCTCGACATGCTCGATCAACAGGTGCCCGATTTCGACGACGGACAGCGGCAGGCCTGGCAGAGTCTGTTCGGTTTGCTCAAGCAAGAACGACGGCAGCCGAAGGCTCGCGAAGATCATGTCTTGCAAAAAGCCACGGAGTACCTTACCCAGTTCGCCGAGGAGTGGGGCTGGACGGAAGGCGACCTGGGGCGCCGTCTGAGCGAAGTGGCCGATGAGATCGCAGCCACCGGTTCTTATACCCATACCTACGAGGAGCTGGCTTTTGGCATGCAGCTGGCGTGGCGCAATTCCGCGAAGTGCATTGGTCGCATGCAGTGGAAGAACCTGTTGGTGCGCGACGTGCGTCACATTCAACACCCGGACGAAATCTTTGAGGAGTGCCTCGAGCATCTGAGGGTGGCCCACAACTATGGCCGTCTGCAATCGGTGATGTCGATTTTTCGGCCACGACGGGCTGGTGAACGTTGGGGGCCTCGCATCTGGAATTCCCAGCTGCTCCGCTATGCCGGTTACCGACATAGCGATGGCACGATCCTCGGTGATCCGGCCAATGCCGGTCTCACCGATGCCATCTTGAAGCTCGGTTGGACGCCGCCGAGCCCGAAGAGTCAGTTTGATGTCCTGCCGTTGGTCATCGAAGTGCCGGGCAAGCAACCGAGTGTCTATGAGCTGCCGAGGGAGATGATTCTCGAGGTCACCCTCGAACACCCGACGATCCCGCAATTTGCCGACCTCGGTCTGCGGTGGAACGCTGTGCCGGCGATCAGTAATTTCCGCATCCTGCTCGGTGGTGTGGACTATGGATGCCTACCGTTCAACGGCTGGTTCCTGTGTACCGAGATCGCCCGCAATCTGACCGATGCGACGCGCTACAACAAAGTCGAAGAGATCGCCCGCACCTTGGGTCTGGATATGAAGAACGATCAGACCATGTGGCGGGACGAAGCTTACCTCCAGCTCAACAAGGCGATTATGCACTCCTTCCAGAAGCAGAAGGTGGTGATCGTCGATCAGCACAGCGCCTCCAGGCAATTCCTGACCCATGATCTGCGGGAGAAGGAAGCCGGTCGGGAGTGTCCTGCCCAATGGTCGTGGGTGGTGCCTCCCTTGGGCGGCAGTGTGTGTCCGGTCTACCACCACGAGATGAGGGATTTCCTGCTGGAGCCCCAGTATTTCCATGCGGCGGATCGGTGGGCGGTGGAGCCGAGGAGTGGCGACCATGCGGTTTTCGAAGAGCAGGTGCTCTTAGAAGACGAGCAGCGTGGCGAGACGGTCGAGGGCATGCTGATCCTGTTCAGCAGCGGCTCCCCTGAGCTGGAGCACCTGGCCCGTCTGGCTTCCCGGCGTCTCGACCGCTTTGCACCGAGGCTACGCTCCCTGGCCAATTTCGAACCGGCTCAGCTGATCGGCGAGAAGATGGTGTTGTGGATCACTTCGGCCTTGCCCTCCAAGATCGGGGAAGCCGAGATCGAGAAAGTTTGTCGGTGGTTGCAGCGGCAAGTTGCGACTCCGCTCAAGGGTTCGAACCATGTGGTTTCCTGTTGGGGGGGCAGTGAAGTGCTCGGCACCCATGTTGGAGGGCGTTCCCTCCACCATGCCCTGGAGGCCAGGGGCGGATTTCGGCTCCTGCCGCTGCAGAGGGTGCAGCGAGGTCAGGACCCCGTGGTGGCTTTCAACCGCAGCCTCGGCTTGGTGGCACGGACGATGGGGCGCGATGAGCTCTTTGTCGATGATGCCAACTTGGGCCGCTACTCCCGCTTGAGCATCATGCCGCTGGAAGAAGGCTCTCCGCCGCCGCCCTTCAGCTCGCCGAACATCCTGCCCCGACGGCGCAGGGCGGTGGCTAGGGTCCTATCTAATGCCGCTCTGGAAGTGGGCTCGGGCAGCAAGACGCTGCGCCGGATCGTCCTCGATTTGGGGGAAGCGCAGGGCCGGGTACGGGGTGGGGAAGTGATCGATGTTTACCAAACCACGAATCCGCAGCTGGTGACCAGGCTTTGTCAGCGTCTTGGCATCCAGCCGCAGATGCGTCTAACGGCTCGTTTTCTCGGCAGCTTTGGAGAAGTCTTGGAAACCGAGCTTCCGTTCGTGGTGCCGACGAATGTGGAGCACCTGTTATCCCGCGAGGTCGATTTCACCCTTTGGCAACCGCTGGACGATTGGTTCCGCTTTCTGTGGCAAAACGTCGCACCTGGACCGCAAAAGGAAGAGCTGGAATCCATCCTGCATCGGCTGCGCATCGCCTCGGGCACAGAGCGCTATGCCGCCGAGACGGCCCAGCTCATGGCTAAGCTCGGCAATATATGTGATCTGCTGGAGCGCTTCTCGACAGCGAAGGTCTCCCTGGCCGATGTGCTCGAGCTGGTGCGCTATCAAGGCGGGCAGCGCTTCTCGATCGCCGAGCAAGGCTTGTCCGGTGCAGGACAGCAAGTCGCCATCTTGGTGGAAGCGGCAGCCGAGGGTAGGCCGAATCTAGGATGTGCCGCTTACCTCGCCTCCCGCAATCCAGGGGATGTGGTGGAAGTTGCGGCCTCCGGGCTAGGTACACCGAATAGCACTGAGCAAGTTGGAGAACCGGTGCTCGCCTGACGGGGCCTCGGAAACACAATAAAAAAATGGCCGGCACCTCGAAGGTGACCGGCCTTTTTTCTACATGCTTACCGCAGCAAGCTGTTGGCTAGGTCCCAACCGATAAAATGATCAGGGGCGGGAGCCCTTCGGCTGTGGAACGGGATGGGAGCTAGCTAGGTCCGCCGCCTAGCCTTCGTTCTTTTCCTCGGGTTCTTCCCGAATCTCGACCTTCGGTAGCGTCACGGCGAACCGCGTGTTCTCCGAGTCGGTGTCCATGGTGAAGACGCCACCGTGGCTCTCGGTGAGCTTCTTGGCAATGGTCAAGCCGAGGCCCGTTCCAGTGCCGGCGCCCGCCGCCTTGGTGGTGAAGAAGGGCTCCATCAGCTTGTCCGCCAGCTCGGGCGGCAATCCGTCGCCACTGTCGATGACGGAGATGGTCACCTTGTCACCTTCGGTCTCGACTTCGATTCGGGTCCAAGCGTTGTCTTCTCCCGCCACGGCTTCCACCGCGTTGTTCAAGAGATTGAGCAAAACTTGGCTGATCTCCGTGGGCACACACTCCAGGCCGATGGTGGGGTCCACCTTCGGCACCTTGAGCTTGACCTTGCTGGCAGTGAAAGTCTTGCGGATGAGCTTGGTGGTGTCCGCCAAGATCTTTTGCAGGCTGATGACTTCCTTGGCTTCCCGCCCATCGCTCTGGCTGAAACCGCGCAACCCTTCGACGATCTTGCTGACTTGGGTGCCAGCTTGGATGATCGCTTGAAGCATCTCCGTCGCCTCCCGGTCGCGGATGTAGTCATCCAACATTTGGGCATTGACCATGATCAGCTCCACGGGATGGCGCATTTCGAGAATCATGCTGGTCGCCATCTTGCCCACCGAGGTGAGCTTGCCCGAAAGAAGCACGCGATCATAGGCTTCGGTCAAGTCGCGATTGAGCATGTCGAGCTCGCGATTGCGCATTTCGAGCAATTGAGTGGCTCGGGTCAGGATCGCATCCTTCTCCTTTTCGCGGGAACGATCCGTTCCCTGCAAAAAGATGAGCTCTTGCCCGCGGCGATCGATCTTGCGAAAGGCGAGTTGGGCGTCGAAGTCTTCGCGCCGCATTTGATCGATGGTGGCTCGAAAGCTGAAGCGTCCACGCTTGCCCAAGCCCCGTTCATAACGTTCCGGGGGCATGTTGGGGAATAGCTCGAAGACACTGGCACCCTTGCGGGCTTTACGCGGTCCACCGGTCCAGTCTTTGAACGTTCGGTTGGCCTTGATCAAACGGCCATCCAGGGTGAACAAGGCGCAAGCCACTTTGTCCAGAAAGTCGAAGTTGTAGAAGCCGACGATACGGGTCATCTCTTTTCTCCGTGTTCTATACCGCGATCTGTCGCTAGTTTGTGTCGAAAATGCAGATCACTGTCATGTTCAGCTCTCTCAGCGTTTTTCAGATCACTGCTGCTTCAGATCACTGCTGCTTCAGATTACTGCTGCTTCAGATTACTGTGCGACGATGTCGCCTTCTGTCGAAGCGACAATCTGAAGGACGCCGTTGACATCATCCTCTTCCATCCCAGCTTCTTCCATCGCTTCCTCAAGAAGATCGGCGACGGTCAGGAAGTCTTCCTTGGTGATGTTGAGGCCACGATGGGCCTCCTTGAGCGACCGACCGGTATAGCTGGCCGGCCCTCCCAATACCATGCAAAGAAAGTCAGTCTGGTGCCTGATTAGACGTGTAATGTCAATTGACCAGAAATAGTGCTCCAGAGATTCTTCGTCCATGATCTTCTCATAGAAAGAATGGACTATTTCTCCCACGGCAGCAAATCCGCCGTATTTCGTGAACAGAGACTCCTCACTCATGTCTGCTGCCTCCTGCGGGCTTCAATCGTTGACCGATTCTCGGCGACCGGTTGTCGGCGCATTTAGCTCACGACCTTTGGAAGCCGCAAACCGGAACGACGAATTTCGCTTTCGTCAACTTGAACGACGGCCGGCAATTTGATGAAGAACTTGGCTCCCTTGCCGAGCTCGCTTTCGCATCGGATCGTGCCACCGAGTAGCTCGACGACGATATTCCGAGAAATCGCCATGCCCAATCCGGTTCCGCCTTGGCTTCGTCCCGAGGTCACGAATGCGTCAAAAAGCCGCGGCAGGATCTCGGGGTCGACACCGGCGCCGTAATCGACGTATTCGATATGAAACTTGTCACTTCCGTCGGGACGACTGACATGAATGTCGATCTTCCCCCCCGGGGCATCTGGATAGGCATAGCGGATGGTGTTCTGCACCAAATTGATGATGACCTGGCTGAGATGGCCGGGATACCCATTCCAGTCGTAGTCGCTGCCCTCGGCCCTGTGGATCTCAGCCGTGATGTTCTTCTTCTTGAGATCAGGGCGCATGGTCTCGATGCAGTCGGCGATGACAACGCCGACATCGGAATGAATCTGCTCGTCCGAAAGCTGGGAAGATGACAACTGCTTGAAGCTCTTGATGAGTTTCTGGGCCCGATCGAGATTGCGTTCGAGGAGATGGAAGCTGTCGGCGAGATCGTCCTGCATCTCTTCGACGTCCTCTTCGTCCTCAGGGGGATCTTCGAGCAGTGTTTTGGCGATTTCGGTCATCATCGAGCCGGCGGTGCGGGCGACACCGAGGGGCGTATTCAGCTCATGGGCGACACCCGTGACCATCGAAGCAATGCTCTCCATGCGCTCGAAGTACATTTGGTCGCGCAACAGCTGCTCGCGGGCCAGGCGCTCCCTCAGACGTACGGTGGCGAAGGCGATGCGCCAGTTTTCGACGAACAGCGTGGCGTCTGAAAGAAAGTCTTGGGTCGCTTTCTGGGTCGCCAGCTCCGGTTCGAGACGGAAGACCAACCCACCTCTCACCACTTCGTCTTGATGGGCATCGCCTTGGTCTTCTTCGTGGGCATCGAAGGGGATGATGTAGTAAGAATCGGAAAGCCCGAGGTCTTCTCCCGAGTGGGCTTGCAGCAATGGAAGCTCATTCTCGTGGGCTTGGATGAGAGCCTTACCAATCTGCATGAAATTCAGGTGCTCGCCGGTTTCCATCGTCACATCGTCGGTGATGAAAGAGTCCAGAAAGTTGGAAATGTCATAGTTGAAGACGGTGGTCGCCGAATGTTTGGCCTCCAAGAAATTGAGGGCCTCGCGCATGAAAACCAGGAGGTCGCCGACCGTCGACACATTCTGCAGTGTCTTGGTGAAGCTTTGGAGCTGTTGGCCATAGGCCAACAGGGTCGAGATGTCTTGCGAGCTGCGGAGGCAGGCGCGGATCACCGAATAGAGCTTGGCTGGGGTGGCATCGGACTTGGCCAGGTAGTAGTCGATGTCGTATTCCTGAAGAATGTCTTCCTCAGGGGCCAATCCCGGCTGGCCGGTGCGCAGGACGATACGCAACGAGCTCGGGCAATGACGACGGATGTAGTCACAGAGCTCGAGACCGGAGGTGTCTTTCTCCATGACGACATCGATCAGCGCGACGTGGAAATCTGTTTTCTGCTTGAGGATCTCGATTGCTTCAGCCCGACTATAGGCGCTGGTCAACTGAAAACGAGCCCGACGCCATCGTTTCTGCTTCAGGATCAGACCAGTGATGCTGTGAACATCTTTCTCGTCGTCAACCAGTAGAACTTGCCATTTTCGCATAAGGTAACCCTATGTAGTTATTGAATTCACCATCGAGCACGGGCGACATCTCAATCTCTTCGAGGGCTCGGGAAGAGAGGGATGGAAGCCCTGATGGAGAAGGTTCGGGGGCACCTCGAAGCGGTGGCCGAACGGGTCAGCTTGAAGCCGGCCAATCGGATGGCCCGCAAAATTGAGAACAAAGGAGGATCTGGAGCCGCGAAGCGAACCTCCGGTCGTCGACCTCGAGAGCCCCGGCGGGTTCTCGAGCCTATGACGTGGGGGTTGGCTGGAGGTGACTGTCGTTGTGATTTTCACGGACTTTCGCGGACCAAGCCTCTTTGGATCACCGAAGATAGATGACTGCACACGAGTACAGCGGGAGCGTATCAGAAGAGCGTGCGGGAAGGCTACCGCACAGCCCGAGATCGCGCCACCGTCTGCCACTCCATGCATCATCTCCTGGACGCCCATTCACTCCCTCCCCACAGGTGATCACGCGTCGATGACGCAATTGCCCGACGGATTGGCCACGCAAGTGAGCACATAGCCGGCTTTGACTTCTTCTTCGGTCAGACCTTCGTCGGTTTCGGCGACGACTTTACCTTCCAAGACGCGGACTTTGCAGTCGCCACAGCTGCCGGCCCGGCAGCCGTATTCGACATCGATATCGTTCTCCTCCGCCAAATCGAGGAGCGCTACCGCACCGTCGGTGTTGACCTGCCGGCCCGTCTTGGCGAACTGTACGAGGATATCGCCGGTGGGTTTGGGTGGGGCGACCGGCGCCTGAGGAGCTTCCTCACCCAACACCCCAGGCAACCGCGCGATGGCCGGAGGTAGCGACGCGGCGGCCGGCTGGGACGATGTCCTGGTTCCACCGAAGCTCTCCGAATGGAGTTGAGCCAGGGGGAAATCCAACTCGCGCAATTGCTCGACGACGGCGTCCATGAAGCCGTTGGGGCCACACATGAAGATGTGCCGTTCCTTGAGGTCCGGAGCGATCATCTCCAACATAGGGCGGCTCACCCGACCGGTCAGACCCGTCCAGGGCTCCCCATGGCCACGGGTCGTCGAGATGACGCAGGGCGTGAAGATACGGTAGCGCTCGGTCATCATCTCGATCTCTTTGCCAAAGACGATGTCCTTGGAGCTGCGAACCGAGCAGTAGAACTTGATATCGACTTCCGCCGAGATGTCGCACAACCAACGGGCCATGGAGATGATCGGTGTGACGCCGCTGCCGGCACCGATAAGCAGGATTTTCGGCGGAATTTTGCCCGGCTCGAGACAGAACTTGCCCTTCGGGCCCTTGATGTGGATGCGATCGCCGACCTTCAGATTGTCGGGCATCCAATTCGACACCAAGCCTCCGGGAACGCGCTTGATGGTGAGCTCGAGGGTGTAGGGCCGCGTGGGGGCCGAGGAGATGGAGTAGGAACGCACGACACGCTTGCCGTCGATGTTCAGGACCAGGCTACAGAATTGGCCGGGTTTGAAGACGAAGCGGCATAGGGGATCACCCTGAAAGCGGTAGGTGTAGACATCGTGGGTTTCCTGAAAGATGTCCGTCACATAGAGCGGGGTGTCGGTTCCTGTCCATTGGGGAATGCTCTTTTCGGTATCGAGCACCGTCATGTCGATACGCCGCGGTCCGTCCTCGGGGTGAGCGGCGGGACCTGCGGTGATCACCTGGGCCCCCTGGCCGGCGGTGAGCTGTTCTCTTGCCGCGGGGGCTTCGGCGACCGTCAAGGCGGTCACTCTCTCCAGGATCACCAGGGGGACTTTGAGCTGGGTTTGTGCTGAATAGGGACAACGACCGAGATGATCGGTGACATCGTTGATGAACAGCTGGCGGCTATCTTGGGCCTTGGAGCGGTGGAAACAGACGTAGACGCTGTGCCCCTTGACGCGATCACTCACCACGACGGGCAGGGTGATCGAATGTTTGCTCGAGGTTCCGGTGACCTTGGCGACATCGCCGGTTTCGAGGCCGGTCGTCTTGGCCAAGGCCGGAGAGACAAAGAGGGGATGCTCGTCCGGCATCTTGACAACCGGCGTCGCCTTGCCCGAATTGAAGGTGCTGGTGGCGAAGTGGATGCGTTGTCGGTCGTCGGTCAGGGTCGAGCGTCCGCTGTTGAAGACGATGCCTTCGGGGATGCCGAGATCGGCTTCGGTGGGCAGGAAGAAGCGGAACCCTCGTGGGTTACGGAAGATGTCCCGGAACGGCACCACCTGCGGATCGTCGTAGTTGAGCAGGTAGCGATGGGTGCCGACACCGCCATAAACGGCCGTGCCCTTCTCCACCAGCTCTTGCCATTCGATCGGTCGCCCCTCAGCGTCGTCAAAGCTACAGTAGAGAGGTCCGCAGCCACCATGGAGGTAGTCCTGCACGCGATCCCACAGCTGCCGGCGGCTGACTTCCCCTTCCGGCCGCAGCAGACCTTCCGCCTCCCCCTCGGGGGCACAGAAGCGGCGGCGCAGGTAACCCGATTGCAAGTGTGGTTGGAGGTCTGCATGCTCCGCCGCCAGGGCCGGGTCCTTCTCCAGACGCTCGGTGATCTCGGCCATCAGATCGTAGATGATGGTGGCGTCGGAGCGCGTCTGCTCCGGGGCGCGCTTTTGCGGCACCGAGAGGCTCAACTTCCATTCACCATTCTGATAGAGCTTGGTGGTTGCCGGGTGGGGGGGCGATGGAATGATCAGATGGGCATGTTTCTCCGAGTAGGGCCCCGGAATCGGATCGACCACGACGATGGAGTTGGCCTTGTCTTGCAGCTTCTCTAACCAACGTTGCCGGTTGGGCATATTGGCTTCGAATTGGGTGCCGAAGAAGAGGAAGAGCTCCCGTTCCCCCGGCGTCGGCTGCGAATAGTCGAGGGCGGTACGCGGAGGATCCTGAGCCGCCCGCAGATAGGCGTTGTCGGGCAAGCCCATGCGCCGTGCCGCCTCGGCGGCGTACTCCATCGGGATGCGACCCAGGAAGTACTTGCGGCTCAAACCTTGCACCTCGCTCTCAGCGTTGATTTGTCCTGGCACTCGCAGCACCCCGCCGGCCGGCGTGCCATCGGCCTTCAGACCGTATTTACCGAGCATGCCGAGGACGTTGCCCCACAAGCAATGGGCGACGATGCCGGAAGTTTGGGACAGACCCACCGAAGGAATGACCACCGGCACGCTGTCGGCGTCGGCCATCTTCACCGCCAGCATGCGGATACCCTTGAGCAGGCGCTCGATGTACTGGGGCTCGGGGGCGATGCGTTCGGCGACCCGCTGGGGGGCAAAGGTCGGCGACGTCGCCAGCGCCTTGAAGCGCTCGAAGCTGGCCTTGTCGGAGTACTGCTCGACAAAACGCTGCTCGACGGCTTCCGGATAGAGCTTGAAGATTTCGTGGGCCACAGCCAAGGCGACATGGGCGTCGGAGCGGGGTCGGATCAGCAGGATGTGATCGGCGCCCATCTTCTGGGCCATGCCCTTGGCCGTCTCGGTGACCATCACGTCCACCAGGTAGCCGTCCAGATCGCGGCGCTGGGTGAGGGCGCGGTAGACCGGCGGATGCGTGATCATGCCGTTCCAGCCGTTCATCAAGAAAATGCGATTGGGGCCGGTGACCGCCTGATCGATGGTCAGAAAAGGGCCTTCCTGCCCGGTCAGAACCTCATTGTGCACGGCCCCGGCATTGAGGCAATGCTCGGCATTGCCCGTCAGGTTGCGGACCCCGAGGAGGCGAAAGACCTCCTGCATGGCGAAGATGGTGAAGTAGTCGATCTGGCCGCTGCCGTAGATCAGGCTTCGACTCTTGGGTTTGCGGTGATCGAGAACCATGTCCGCCAGCTTGGCGATCGCCTCTTTGTAGGTGATCTTGACCCGTTTGCCGGTTTCCGGATCGAGGACGCTGGGGGCGGTGTGGATGCGATAGGCCGAGCGCTGGTGCATGGTCGAGATGCGCAGCTTGACGCAGCCGGTGGTCGGCTTGGGCTCGGTGATCTTGAACTTGGTGACCTTGACGGCCGGGGAGTAGGGCTCGAAGCGTTGGACTTTGAGGTCGCCACCGGCCGGTTCCGTAGGACCGGTTGCCCGGCCCATAAAAGGCCGCGGCGGACCATCCACCGATAAATCGCCGCTGATGACGCCGCCCGGCGAGGTCAACATGACACTGGAGAAGATTTCGACCATGCCTTCGTCGGTCAGGCGGATGGCGAGGTTCAGGCGCTTGCCGCGCAGCACCATTGAGATGGTGCCGCTGCGTCGACGTCCGGCGCCGGCGGTCCCTGGCTTGGGTAGGCTGGCTTGGGAACCGGGCTGCTCTTGACCTTCGAACTTTCCGCTATCTCCAACCCCACAGTAAGAGCATGAAACATGGCCGACCTGCGGCATACCTTGGCGGTGGTCCGGGGCGATGTAGGCCGGCGTAAAGCGGAGATCCTCCAGCATGCCGGCGTGTTCGATGGTCGGCACAGCATGTTCTGGCAACCGAGCCTCTTCGAGGGTCGGGCCTACACCCGCCTCGTTCCTGGTCGGATCGACGCTTGAGGAGGTAGCTCTAATCATCGATGAACTGTCCTGTAACCTTTCCCATGTACGAGTGACTGCCCCAAAATCCCGGTTGAAGAGCTAGCGGATCGAGCCTGGCACGGTGTCATGCACGGTCCTCAGGTGCTCAGATGGACATCTGGTCGAACAGCTCGCCATCCCGGTTGGTCATGATGGTCTGGGCGATGACGGCGTAGAGTGAATTGACGGCGTGGGCAGCGAGAAGCGCCAGGCTGTAGAGGGAGAGTTGGTCAGGGTTGGGGTCCTCGATATAGAGCCAGCCAAAGCCGAGCTCGTGATCGATGTTGAGGGGCAAGATATAACCGTTTTCGAATTTGACGGGATTCACCAGCTTCTCTCCGCTTTCGCTCGTGCCGACGACTCCCCATTTGGCTGCCAAGCGCATGCGCACTTGCTCGGCGGCGGCTTCGCCGGCCACTGGGTCGGAAGTTGGGGCACGAAACAGGAAGAACTGCTGGGGATTACCTTCTTCTTCGAAGGTTTCCAGATGCATGGCTGCCAAGGGCGCCGGGCTGACGGTCAAGGCGGTGTCGATGATCCGTTCGAGGGTGGTGGCGACCGGCTCGTAGGCCCGCAAGGTCACGATGCAATCGTGAACCGCTTCCAAGGCCCGGCGATGGCGTTCGAGCTCCACCAGCTCGCAATAGGCCTTCAGCGAGGTACGAACGCTGGTGTACAGGCGAGCTGCCGTCAGATCCCCTTTTTGCAAATAACCATCGATGTCGTACTCGCGGATCACCTTCTTCTCGGGCGCCGCACCCGGTTGTCCGGTTCGCAAGAGAATGCGCGTGAAGGAGTTTCCGAGCTCTTGGCGAATCTTTTGGCAGGCGTCGAGGCCCGCGTGATCCGACTCCATCACCACGTCGAGCAAGACGACGGCGATGTTGGGCTCCGAGCGCATGATCGCCAAGCACTCCGCGCCACTGCGAGCCGACAGGATCTCGCATTTGCGATTGCGGTACCTGAGACTCTTGAGAGTCAGTTTGGAAACGACGTGAATATCGTCTTCATCATCGACCACCAGAATGCGGTGTTGGTCGGCTGGTTTTTGGGTGAGATCTGACATGTAACCTCTCCTACCTCTCCTGGAATCGGACCTGCCGTCTGGCTATTGCGGATTGCATGCTAACCCATCGTCGCCCAGTTAGGCAATCTGCCCTGAAGAGAGCTTTTGCCCAGTCTGAGCCACCTGGGTTGGGTAAATTGCATGTCTCTTGGGCGATGTCTCATGGGACTTGGGCTCGGCAAGATGTGCATGGTCTCGGTGAGCCCTGCGGCGGAGCCGGACGGCATCTGTCCGATCACAGATTCAGCTCTTGCCGCAGTTGTTGGCCCCAGCGTTTGATCCGTTGATTGACAAGTTCTTCTTGATCGAACTTGTTGAAGGCCAGACCGATGAACTTGCTACCGCCCTCGCACAGGGCTTGGGAGTCTGAGAACGAATACCCCTCGATGGGCCAAGTGCCCACCAAGCGCGCTCCGAGGCCCTCGAAGCGTTGCCACAGGATTCCCAGGGCATCCTGGAAGTTATCGGGGTAGCGGTCCGCGTCGCCACTGCCGAAAAAGGCGATGGATCGGCCGCTGAAGTCATGGCCTTCGAGCTCGTCATAGCGCTCAGCCCAGTCGGACTGCAGTTGACCATGATGCCAGGTCGGGGCGCCGATGATCAGCGTCTCGTATTCCAGCATTTGCTCAACCGACGTCATGTAGACATCGCGAATGGCCTCCACCTCAGAACCCAGCTCCGCAGCGATACGGTGCGCCAAATCCTCGGTTTGGCCGGTTGTGCTTCCATAAATGATCGCAACCGACATTGTCTTCCTCCCTGCGCGAGTAGCCGGAATTGTACTCTGCCTCTGAAGTATTGGGGTGAAATTTTTTCGTCTTCGGTCGGATGGCGAGCTTCGGTGGGCTCTGGTCAGCCGAAGGCTTCCTCTTTCATTATCCGGTTGCCGTGCCGTTTTCCCAGAATCGGCGCCGGCGGGAGTCCTGCGAGCGAGCATGGACGGAGTGATGTCTGGGCCGCAGGGCCATGGGAACGGGATGAAACTCTGATACCAATAGGTTTAGATCGATACGTCAGGGTGGGGGCGAGGGTGCGCAGGCCGCACACAGCCGAAGGGCTCCCGCCCCACATCGCTTTCTCGGACAGGGCCTGGGGGCAGTGGCCCTCGGGTCGACGGGGGGCGCTGAGCAGCCCGCGGAGTGTGCTAACCTACAGCGGGCCTGAGCGATAAGATCCAGAATTCCCTGCAAGTAGGTTGAGGGCTCGATCATTCATGAGCAAGATATTGGCCGTCGATGACAACCCGGACCTCCTAAGGGTTGTCGTAGCTGCCTTCAAATTGGCCGGGCACAGGGTCCTTTCGACCACCGTTCCGCAGCAGGTGACGGGCTTGCTGGAAGAAAATCCTGTGGATGCGGTCGTCTTGGATGTGATGATGCCGATGGTCAGCGGGCTCGACCTGCTGAAAGAGATCCGTTCCCAAGCCCAGTGGAAATCTCTGCCGGTTCTCCTCCTCTCCGGGCTGGGCGGCACCGAAGACCGGGTGCGCGGCATCCGGGAAGGGGCGGATGATTACTTGGTCAAGCCCTTTGAGCCGCCGGAGCTGGTGGCTCGGGTCGAGCGGCTGATCGAGCGCCGCAATGACGGCCCTGGCCTGGAGGGCAACCTCGAGAGCTTCGCTCCCGGAGATCTGCTACAGAACCTGGCCCACGGCAAGAAGACCGGTTGCTTGCGGGTCACCGGCGAGAGTGAGGTCGCTTCGATCCATGTGCTGCACGGGCGGATCGTCCAGGCGACGTGCTCAGGGCTCTCCGGCGACGATGCCATCTTGAACCTCATCGCCATGGAGTCCGGTCATTTCATTTTCGAATCCACCAGTGAAGAGGCGGAGAAACGCAATGATCGAGGCGTCCGGCTAGAGCTCAATAGTGTGCTGTTGGAGGCTGCCTGGTTGGAAGACGAGCTGGCTCGGCGCCAAGAGCACTTGCCGGAGCCAGGGCGTGCCCTGCGCATCTGCGGAGACCTTCCCGAGCTCAACGGCGACTATGCCACCTTGCCCATTTCCGACTTTTTCATCGAGCTCGTGGAGGGCGACGGCATCGATCGCCACGAGGTTTTGAATTTGGAGATCGCAGCGCCTTCGCGGGTTCTCTTGTGCCTCGCTCTGTTGGTGGAGCAGGGCATTGTGTCGGTGGGGGAGCCGGGCTCGGCGGGCCGCTTTGCAGCGGCCGAGGGTGAGACGGAAGGGGCCGAATCAGGACCTTTGACCGCCGTCCAGAGAATCGTCACGGCGTGTCAGGCGCGAGGGCATGATGCCAAGACGTTGCATGTGCTGATTCTGTTTCAAACCGCCGTTTGGAGGGATATCCTCGGCTTCATCGAAGGGATCCCTCAGTCATTGCTGGCTGTTGATCAGCAGCAGCTGCTCGATCAGCTCAATCTGCGGGGAAGCGGCACGGTGCATCTGAATCACAGCGACGGTAGCATCCTGCTGAATCTCAAACCTTTGCGGGAGGACGGACGGGTCCACGGTGGCGCCCTGCTGGCATTGGCTGCCGGTGTGGTGATTTGGCTTGCGGAGGGAACACAGACGGAGGTGGTTTCTCTATACGCCCGGGAGCTGGACAAGGAGCAGGAAGGCTCTGTCGGGGTCGTGCTTTTACCGCGCACGGAGTGGCAAGATCCGGTCCGTAAGCTGCTCGAGGATTCAAGCTATTGGAGGACATCGGATCAGATCCCCCGCAGCCTCGACGATTTGGCACGGCTCCTGGCTTGAGGGGCCTTGGGACGAACCCGAGACCATGACGCCCCCTGGACAGTGGCGTCGTCAGCAAATAGGAAATTGATGTAACCATGGCGAATCAAGAGCAACTGGCGATCCTGCAGCAGCAGGGTGTAGAAGCGTGGAACGATTGGCGACAGAATAATCCGACCACCGTCCCCGACCTCTCGGATATCGAGTGGGTGGATGCCAGCCTGCGCGGCGCCAATCTGTGGAGTGTCAACTTCAGGGGCAGCCGTCTGTTGGGGGCCAACTTGCAATCGGCGATCCTTCTGCGGTCCGACCTTCGGGATGTCGACCTACAGGGGGCCAACCTGCAAGAAGCCGACCTCCTCGGTGCTGATCTGCAGGGCGCTAACCTGAACGAAGCGGATTTGCGGGGGACTCAGATGCTGGCCGCCAGTGCGCTGCAGAGTTGCTTGACGCAGACCGACTTCCGAAACGCTGACCTGCGAGGCGGCAATTTCCGAGGGGCCAATCTCCGTGGTGCGGATTTTCGCGGGGCGAACTTGCGGGGAGCGATTTTCGAAGGGGCAACGATCACCCAACTGCGCATCTTGCCGAGTCAGTCGTTGAGCTTACTCATCGCCTTGGGCGTACGGCAGGATTGAGGCACCGGTGCGGCGGGCCTGAAGCTCGCTGATCGGCTCCGGCCGGAGGGTTGTTGTTGTGCGGGCTCGAAGGGAGTCGGCTCGTGGCCTGGAGGCTCAGATCGTGTAGTAGGTATCCAAAGCGCTGTGCAGACTGGCGAGCAGGCTTTCCGGCGTCATCTCGCCTTTGGGCAGCACGCTGCTCAGCTCGAGCTCGGCGAATCCCTCCCCGGTGGGCATGCGGTCCGCCACTCCGGAGCGCAAGATCAAACGCATGCGCCGCAGCCCTAGATCCCGGCGAATACGCAGACAGGCTTCGATACCCGCCGTTTCCGTCTCCATGATCTGATCGATGACGGTCACCGCCACGTCCGGCGTCTGGCGCAGGATCTCCAACGCCTCCCTCCCCGAGGCGGCCGTCAGTAGCTTGAAGCGGCCATCCTGGTATTGAGCTCGCTTGAGACTCATCTTGGTGGCCAACAGAACCTCGGGATCGTCGTCGACGATGAGAATCTTGTGCCGAGCAGACATGATCATCTCCCATGGATGGGGCTAGCCGAGTGCAGGCCCCAAAGCGAAAACAAACGACGGATCAGTCGATCTCGTCTCTTAGTTGTTCGGTCCACCGCTTGATCCGTTCGTCGACCACGTCCGGCTGGTCGAACTTGCTGAAAGCTAATCCGACAAAAAACTTACCATCATCCAAGAGGGCTTGAGAGTCTTCGAAGGCATAGCCTTCGGTGGGCCACTTGCCGATCAGCTCGGCCCCTAGGGATTCGAACTTGCGCCACAGAATGCCGATGGCATCTTGGAAGTGCTCAGGGTAGCGTTCGGCGTCGCCGCTGCCGAAGAAAGCCACTTGCACACCGCTGAAATCGTAGTCTTCGAGCTCTTCATAGCGGTCTGCCCAATCGGACTGTAGCTGTCCATGGTGCCACGTCGGGACGCCGATGATCAGGGTCTCGTAGTCCAGCATCTTGTCGGCTGAGGTGTATTGAACTTCCCGTACGACTTCGACCAAGTCGTCGAGCTCTTTGGAGATCTTTAGGGCAAGATCTTCCGTATAACCTGTTGTGCTGCCGTAGACCACAGCTACGCTCATGGCTTGTGTCTCCACTTTGCAGCAGCCTGGGCCCTGAAGATCTCAGACCGGGCTGCAGAATGCTCTCTTTGTTTTAGGTCTCTCATAATGGTGCGCTCTGATCATATCGTAGGCAGGGGTTTGCGGAAAGGATTCCCAGGGCTGGCCGAGCCTCTTATTTCGTAATCATGCCGCTCGAAGAGTGTCCGCAGATAATTGAACGATAAGAAGAAATATGACCGGTCGGTAGAAGTGGGCTTGGTCTGGGAGACTGAACCCGTCGCCTTCGCAAATGGTATGAATCTTCGTTTCCTCTTGACGTAATGCCCGCGCTATACTGGACCCAGGGAGGTATCAATAATGGTGTCTAGTGGGCGGCCGAACGCTGCTGATTTGCGCTCTTTCAAACTTTTTCAGGGGTTAGACGACGAAGATCTGGCGCCCCTGTGCGCCGTGTCCCGTTGCATCGAGGTGAGTGACGGGGAAATCCTCTTGGAAGAAGGGGATTCCCTGCATGCGGTGTTCCTGATCACCGAGGGGGCGATCGCCTTCTTTCGCGAAGGTGAGTCCGGAGAGCAACTTCTGTCCCACCTCGGGGTAGGTGATTTCTACGGTGAGCTGGGACTCTTCGGGCTGGACAAGTCCGTGTTGCTGCGTTCGGTCGGAGACGGTCAAATACTCGAGATTCCCCATGAGGCCCTGCGCTCTTTCTGCAAGACCCACCCGTCGATCCATCGGCGGCTCGAGATCAGTGCCACCAATATGGCCGTCGCCCTCGAGCTTGGCCGACGGCAAGAGGTCCGCATTCGGATCCATCAAAAGGTGGACCTGGAGCTCGACGACGGTACGGTGCTCGAGGTCTCGCTGGAGAACATGTCCCCGGGTGGGATGTGCCTGACCTGGGTTCCCAAAACTTGGATGGTGGGTGAAAAAGTCCGCTTTGTGCTCAAGGCGCCGCCGGGCATCCTCCATCTTTCGGGCAAAGTGGTGTGGCGCTACCAGAAACGAGTCGGCATTGCCCTGGACCGCAACCTCCCCGACCACGGCATGGTGATTCAGAAAACCGTCCGGGCCTTCTTGGAGGCGGGGCTCTGAGCCGCCGCCGTCCTCAATTCCCTCCTCAGTCCTCGATGAAGCGACTCCTCAAGTAGTCCTCCACCAGCTGCCGCTCCGCGTCGTCGAGGCGGCGATCGAAGATCATCACACTGGCCACCTCCATGTGGATGCTGGGGCTACCGTCGAGCTCGGCGCCGACGGCCAATTGGCCGTCGCCGTCGGTGGCGAAGACGTGGGCTCCGGCGTCGATGAGGACGCCGTCGCGGTAGTGCTGGAAGGTGCCGTCGCCGGCGCTGGTGGTTTGGACGAGCCAGCCGCCCCCGGTGCCGGGGGCGCCGGAGAGGAAATCGTTGCCGAAGCACCAGCCTTGGATGGCCAACTCGCCGCGAAAGTCGACGACGGTGCCGAAGGCACGGTTGCCCAAGGAGGTGCAATCGCCTTCGGAGGTGGATCCCCAAGTGACGCCGCCGAAGCCGCCCCCCAAGTAGTTGGCGACAACGATGACGGTGCGTTCGTGGTCGCCGCGGGGTAGACCGGCCAGCGGGAAGAGGTTGTGGAGGCGATCCTCGGAACCGTCGAGCAGCACCGCCGCAGCGCCGTTGCGGGTGAGGGTCGACATCGGGTCGCCGAAGGCGCCGAGGTCGTTGGCCTGCTCGGCCAAGTCGAGCCAACCGCGGAGGGCACCGTCCTGCAGCACCGGACCCACCGCGGCATCGAGGTGGAAGGCCAAACCGTCGGTCAGCGGAACAATCGCCAACCGGGCTTCCGCGATCTCGGATAGCTCGCCGTCGGTGTTGGCAACGCGGTAGGTGAAGCTGTCGACAAAGGCATCCGTCGAGCCATGATGGTGATAGAGCACGGCGCCACTCTGTGGATCAGGTACGGATAGGCTGCCGTGGGACGGGGGCGACACGATCTCCAAAGTGGCGGCATCGATGGCGCCCTGGTCGTTGGCCAGCACGTCGAGCCAGGTCTCGCCACCGAGGGTTGCGTGGCCGACATCGTCGAAGGTGGCGACGGGCGCAGGCGGTGCGGCGACGCCTCGGTAGCGTTGGCCGAGATAAGTCTCCACCGCCAAGCGCTCCGTCTCGCTGAGGGCCCGGTCGTATATCAGGACGGCGGCTATATCCATTTCAAGGTGGGGGCTACGATCGAGCTCGGCGCCGATCACCAAACGTCCGTCGGCAGCGGTGGCGAAGGTGTGGCCGGAGCTGTCGATGAGCTGGCCGTCGCGGTACTGCCACAGGGTTCCCGACGCCAACAGTAACGATTGGCTGAGCCAACCTTCACCGCTGGCCGGGTGATCGGTGGCCACGTCGTTGCCTTGGCACCAACCTTGGGTGGCCAGCCGGCCCCCATGGTCGACGACGGCGCCAAAGACCTGATTGCATGCCGTCGCACCGTAGCTCACGCCGCCGAAACCGGTGCTGTGGTAGCGCAGGACGGCGAAGAGGCTGCGGTCGTCATTGGCCGCCGGTAGGCCGTTTAAGGCATCGAGGTTTTCGAGCCGATCGTCGAAGCCGTCGAGTCGCAGGTAAGGACGTCCTCCGGGTCCGACGTTGTCGAGGCGTGGCCGGCCCCAGCTGACCACATGGTTGTCCATGCCGGACAGGTCCAACCAGCCGTCGAGGTGGTTGTCGCCATCCTCCAGTTGACTTCCGGCTTGGGGCTCGAGACGCAGTACCAGGCCGTCGACCACCGGTAGCGGTGTGCCCAGGGTGATGGAGACGGTGGCGATGTCGGAGGCTTGGCCGCTGCTGTCGGCGACGCTGTAGGTCAGCTGATCGCTCCACGGCTCGCTGCCGTCATGCTGGTAGACGATCCGCCCCTGCGCTGCATCGACGTAAGCGAAGCCGTGGCTGGGCGGCTGGTGCAAGATCAAGCTGGAGGCGTCCAAAGCGATGTCGTCGTGGTCGTTGGCCAGCACCGGCAGCAGGGTGGTTTGGCCGGAGGAGGCTTCGAGCAAGTCGTCCTCAGCTTGCGGTGGGGCGTCTCCTCCGGGGGGGGTGACGGGCAAGTATTTCTCCCGCAGGTAGGTCTCGATCCGCCAGCGATCCGCCGCGTCGAGGGCACGGTCGTAGACCAGCACCGCCGCCAAGTCCATGGCGACGAAGGGAAATCCATCTATTTCACGGCCCAGGGCCAGGATACCTTCACCATCGGTGGCGAAGGCGTGGGGCAGCTCTTGCAGCAGCGCCCCATCGGAGAAATGCTGCAGCGTGCTCTGCCGATGGACGACGGAATGCACTTGCCAACCGGCCCCGGTGCCGGGGCGGTCGCTCACCGTGTCGTAACCGAAGCACCAGCCCTGCACCGTCAACATGCCTCGGGAGTCGACCCCGGGGCCGAAGGTGCCGTTGCATTGCGGGCTGCCCCAGGTGACGCCGCCAAAACCTTCGCCGTTATAGCGCACCAGCAGAAACACCGAGCGATCGTCGTTGCCGGAGGGCAAGGACATGGAGAGTCGCGACAGTTGATCGTTGCTACCGTCGAAGCTCAAATACAGATGGTCACCTAGACCTCCCGAGCGCAGCCGAGGTCCCGCCGATGGCGCCGTGACGTCATGGCCCGCCGCCGATCCGTCGTGCCAGGCGGTGACTTCATCGCCAAAGGCGGTGACCAGTCCCCGATCGCTTTCCAAATGCAGCACCAGGCCGTCGTCCACCAATTCGCCGACCGGGGGCAGGATGGTCAGCTGAACCTGGGCCGGTGGCGAAACCTGCCCCAGGGAGTCACTGACGGTGTAGGAGAAGGTGTCGGTGGGGGTCGTTGAGCCGTCGTGGCTGTAGGTGAGGATGCCGGTGACGGGATCTAGTGCCAGCTCGCCATACTGCGGTGCTTCGACGATCTGGACCCGCGACGGGTCGATGGAGTGAGAGGTGCCGTCGTCGTTGTCCAGCACCGCCAGTTGGACGCTGGTGCCGAAGGCGATCTCGAAGATGTCGTCGGATGCATTGGGGGGCATCACCTGTTCCCCCAGGTATTTCTGTCGCAAGTAGCTATCGACCACCATGCGCTCCTCTTCGGTCAATGCATGGTCGTAGATCAGCACCGCCGCCACATCCATCTGCAAGTATGGGCTACTGTCGAGCTCGGCTCCCAGGACCAGGATGCCGTTGGGGTTGGTATTGAAAATGTGGTTCTGTTGGTCGATCAGCTTGCCGTTCCAGTAGTGGGACAGCAGGTTGGCTTCGACCTTGGCCGACTGCACCAGCCAACCCCGGTCGGTGCCGGCGTGGGAGGAGCGAAAGTCTTCGCACCAACCTTGCACCGCCAGGTTGCCCGCCGGGTCGACGATGAGGCCAAAGGCGCGGTTGCCATGGGTGGCGCAGCCCATGCCGTCGGTGGTGGAGCCCCAAGCAAAACCGCCAAATCCCTCGTCGCGATAGCGCATGACGGTGAAGACGGTGCGATCGGAGCTACCGCCGGGCAGATGCCGAAGCTCCGAGGTGCGTTCCAGCTTGTCCCCTTGGCCATCGAGCGCGATGCAGTCCTGACCGTTGAGGGCGGCCGCTTGTAGATAGGCGTCACCGGCCGCCCGCAAGTCGTTACCGAGGCCGGATTGATCGCGCCAAACCATGGTGCGGCCCCCCTGATCGATCTCCAGGCCATGGGTCGATTCCACATGCAGCACTCGTCCGGGTAGGGTTGGAAAGGGCTCCGTCAGCAAGCTGATGTGGACCTCGGCGGCTGGGGACTGATTGCCTTGGGCGTCGGCCACGGCGTAGGTGAAGCTGTCCGACTGGGAACCGCCGTCGTGCTGGTAGTCGATGCTACCGTCGAGGCTGTCGACCGTCGCCCAGCCATGGAGGGGTGGGTTCATCAGAACCACGGAGTCGGGCGACAACTGGTCTTCCGGATCTCGATCATTGCTCAATACCGGAATGTTGACTTGCTCGCCGCGACCCACCGCCAATCTGTCGTCGCCGAGGGTGGGGGGCAGGTTGCGGGGACCGCCGTCGACCACCGACAGGTCGTCGAGGGTGGCTTGAATCGGCAGGCCGAGACGTTCAGGGTGGTAGGCAAAATCATCGTAGAGCCAGTTACCGCGCCGCCGCCGGGCGACGACGCCCAAGGGCGAGTCGTTGGGATTCTGGCCGTACAGGTAGCGCAGCCGCAGGGGGGCCGTCGGCTCTTGCGCCAAGGTCAGGACAATCCGGTTGCCGTCCGACGAGGAAGACAGCACCGCCCGCTCGATGGCCAAGTCATCGACTCCCCAGGTGCCCGCCGTGACCTCGAAACCCTCGAGATCCCGTTGCTCGTCGGGCAAGCGGAGACGGCTGCCGCGGTGGTGCACGACATCGATCAAGATATGGCGCCCGTGCAGCGTCGCCTGACCCAGTTGGCCACCCACCACCGGTGCCCCGAGGGAACCGGAGGTGAGGACGTCGCCCAGACCCTGGGCGATGCGGTCCGCCAGCAGCTCGTATCCCGTCGCCCAAAAGTGGCCGACGCCGGCCTGTGGCCGGGTGCTGAGGTCGATGTCGAGGGCGGAGCCGGCGGCAAAACCCCTGGGATGAGCTTCGATCCACTGCCGTTGGGCGCGCCGGATGGCCTGAAAGCTGGCGTCGAAACGATCGTCCTGGCTGTAGTCGCCCCGGTTGAGGTGGACGATGCCGAAGGCCGGGTCTTCGTTCTGGCTCAGCAGGCCACGCAGCCGGGCGTAGAGGGTATCGAGGCTGGCCCGATAGTCGTCGGCTTGAATCTCAGTCCGGTTGATGGCGTCGTAGGCGCCCTGGCCCCAGACGATGGCCCCGACGTCGTTCACTTGGCCGAGGGCTTCCGCCAGGCGAGCCCAGCCGACAAAAGGACCCTCCAGCTCATTCCAATGGGCGTCGATCCCGGTCCAGTCAAGGGAGAAGTCGAGGACCAAGACCGGCAAATCGAACATGCTCTGCAGTCGATTGGCCAGGCGCACACCGCCGCTACCGGTGACCGGCCCCCAGGTGACGGGGATGTCGGCGTCGCGCGGTCTGGTGTACTCATAGCCCGGGGGTTCGCCATATCCCAGCCGCCAAGTGAGCTCGTGGGGAGCTTGCTGAATCGAGGTCGGAGAGCCGTCTTCGGCGTCCTCGGTGAACAGGCGTGCCATATTGCTTTGACCCAGAACGAGCACCACGATGCCGACACCGAAACGTGGATTGGAGAGGGCGGTGTGACCGACGGTCGTGCCCTTTCTCACCTCGAGCCGATACCAGCCGCCAGCCGGCATGGCGAGCAACGGGCCGCCCCAGGATCCACCGCTGGGGGAGGGGTCGATGACTTGCCACGGGGTCACCGGGGCGCTGTCGAGGGCAGCGACGAGGCGGCCCTCGATGGGCTCGGCGGAGCCTTCGTAGGTACCTGAAAAAAAGCCCTCGGCGCCGCTGATCGTCTCACCGCTGAGGGGCTCGATCACATCGCGACGTTGCATCACCAGTTTGTCGTCGAAGGTGTCGATGCTGAGACTAGCGGCCAAGGGGCCGGCAAGGAAAAATAGGACCAGCATCAGGGGGCATGTTGTTTGCCAATATTGTGAGAGCTTCCGTTGCTGCAAAGGCTTCCGAGGGTGCAAGGCGTTCGAAGCTTGAAGAGGGCTCCTCCGAGCTCGTCCATGCTGAGGGTTGCTGTCGATTTTGCTAGCGAAGTTGTCAATACAATCGAGACGTTTCATTTTTGGCCTCCGAAGGCCTGAGAGCTCAGGCCGAAAAAAGAACATAGGTTACCCATGGAAGCTCGGTTGGAGCTTCAAAGAAATTAATGTCCATGACATTTTGATGAACGCCGAACGTAGGGATCGTTGGCTAGGCCAGCAACCTTTAGCTGTCGATCGAAGAGAACGTTTGGTGTCTCCGTCGCAGAAACCTGGCCTGACTCATCTCTCTTAACCTAGCAGGCGGTCAAGGGGAAGTCCAGATAGAATTTGCGGAACTTTGCGCAACTTTGGGCAAGCGTCGGCTCTCAACCTAAAGATATTCTTTAGTTGAGATATTGAGAAATTATGATATCTAGCGGCAAGAGATTCGTGGGCCCGCCAAGGGGGGCCCACGAGCCGATTGGCTTCTCTGGCAGGGGTTAACCGGTGCCTTGCAACCCTTGAGCAATCCCCTGGACGGTGGTCAGCAGGGCATGCAACATGGCGTCATCCTGTCGGTTGGTCTGGCGCCAGCGACGCAGGAGGTCGACTTGCAGCAGACTCATGGGATCGACGTAGGGGTTGCGCAAACGGATGGCACGACGCAGGGTGGGGTTGTTGTCCAGTAGATCGAAACCCTGGAGTCGTTCGAGCAGGTCGACGGTGAGGTCGTAATCCGTTTCGATGAGCTGGTGGATGCGTTGCCCCTGGGGGGCCAGCTCAGCGTAGCGTCCGGCGATGGCGAGGTCGGTTTCGGCCAGCACCGAGGCCACATCGTCGAGCAGGGAGGCGAGGAAAGGCCAATGACGAGCCATGGCGGTGAGCTCGCTCTCGCCGTGGCGTTCGATCACCGCCTCCATGCCACGGCCGAGCCCCAGCCAGCCCGGCAAATTATGACGGCTTTGGGACCAGGCAAAGACCCAAGGTATGGCCCTTAAGTCCTCGATGCCCTGCCGTTGGCGCCGCGATGCAGGCCGCGAGCCGATGGCCATGCGCTCGATGACATCGATGGGTGTGGCCTGTCGGAAATAGGTTACAAAGGCCTCGTCCCCATAGACCAATTGGCGATAGGCGCTGCGGCTGGCGGTGGCCAGATCGCTCATGATCTGCCGCCAGCGCTCCAGCTCAGGCAGCTCGGGGCTGCCCCCGGCGGTGGCCAGAGCGAGGGCACTGGTGGTGCGTTCAAGGGTTCGCATGGCGATGCTGCGCACCCCATATTTGAAATCGATGGTCTCGCCCTGCTCGGTGAAGCGCAGGCGTCCGGAGATGGTGCCGGAGGGGGCAGCCATCACCGCCTGGTGGGTGCGGCCGCCGCCGCCACGACCGACGGTCCCGCCGCGGCCATGGAACACGGTGAGGTCGATGTCGGCAGCGGATAGAACCTTGCCGAGCTGGGCTTGTGCCCGCTGTAGCTCCCACCGGGAGGCGGCCAACCCCCCTTCCTTGTTGCTGTCGGAGTAGCCCACCATGATGATCTGACGGTCGCCACGGCTTTTCAGGTGATCGCGGTAGTGGCCTTCCTCGAGCAACGTGCCCATGATCGTCGGCGCCGCTTGCAGGTCGGGAACCGTTTCGAAGAGAGGAGCGATGTCGAGCTCGACAGCTCCAGCCCGGCTCAAGCCGCCGTGCCGGGCGAGCAGAAGCAGGGACAGCACGTCGTCGGTGCCTTGGGTCATGCTGATGACGTGGGGGCCGATGGCGGCGTCGCCGTAGCGTCGGCGTCCGGCGCGGATGGCCGCCATGACCTCCAGGGTGCGCTCCAGATGTGGATGGTCCGAAGTCGTTGCGCTTGCCCGAGGCTCGGAATCGTCGAGGGCCTGGCGTAGATGCTGGCTGCGGGAGGCGGCGTCGAGCTCCAGCCAATCGTCCCTGCCGAGCAGGGCGGCCACGGCCCGCCGATGGACCATGGCGTCCTGGCGCACGTCGAGGGTGGCGAGGTGGAAACCGAAGCACTGGCAACGGCGCAGCAAGCGACGGACGCCGAAGCTGCCGGCCTGCTCACCCTTGTGATGCACCAGACTGTCGAGAATGCTGCGCAGGTCATCTTCGAAGCTGGAAGCGTCCTCGTAGGCCCCGGTGGCATCCTCGGTGGTGGCTTCGAGCCTTGCCTCCATCAGTTGCAGCAGCACCCGGTAGGGCATGTCGCGATGGCGCCGCGGGATGGCCCCATGGGTGGCCGGGAACAGTTGACGGTAGGTGGCTAGCTGTGCCTCGATGGCGGCGCTGACGGTCACCCGGGAGGCCGATTGACTCAGTTGACGGGCCAGCTTTCGGACATCGTGGCGATAGAGGTTGAGCACCATGCCGCGCTGGCGGCGCAGGGTTTCTTCGATGGTGGCAGCGCCGACGTTGGGGTTGCCGTCCATATCGCCCCCCACCCAGGAAGCGAAACGGAGGACCTGCGGAATCTCATAGCCTGCCGCCTCCTGGCCGTAGACGCTGGTCAAGGCCTCTTCGAAGGCCTCGTAGAAGGCGGGCACGATGCGATAGAGGATGTCGGTGAGATAGAACAGGATGCCGTCCCGCTCCTCGCCGACGGAGGGTCGCAGGGTGGGGTGCGGGTCGGTCTGCCAAGCGATGGTGATGGCCGCCCGTAAGCGCCCCTCGGCGGCCCGTTCCTCGGGCGGTGTCATCGAGGGATCGAGACGTTCTACCAGACGACGGGCGATGTCCTGCCGCTTCTCCAGCAGAGAACGGCGTAAGGCTTGGGTGGGGTGGGCGGTGAACACCGGCTCCAGGCTCAAGCGTTCGAGCATCGCCGTCAGCTCGTCGAAGCTCAGACCCTCGTGGTGCAGGGTCTGCACCATGTCTTGCAGGCTGTGCTTCTGGGGCGCCGCCTGTTGCCGCAGATAGTGACGCCGTCGGCGGATGCGGTGCACCTTCTCCGCCAGATTGGTGGTTTGAAAGTAGCTCTCGAAAGCCCGAGCCACATCATGGGCTTGGGCCACCGAGAGCTCGCTCAAACCTTGGCACAACACCGCCTCCGCCGAATCGTCCCCTTCACGGCGGCGGATGGACGCTAGGCGAGCTGCCTCGACCGATTCGAAGAGGGCCTGGCCCCCCTGTTCTCGAAGCATGTCGCCCACCAGGGTGCCCAACAGGCTGACGTCCTGGCGTAGCGGCAGATCTTTCTCAGGAAAACGAATATCGCGTTGGCTCATGGGGACGATTGTATCGTCTGGGCGGGTCGTTCACAGCGGTGAGGAACGAGGACTTCTTCGTTGCGGTGTAGACTTTGGACAAATCACCCACAGGAGAAAGCTGGCCATGGCGAAGAACACCCCTGCGTGTCAGATCGATATCCATCAAGCCCGTGCCCTTTGGCTGCAGCGCCAAGGATTGACCGCCGACTTGCAGGGCAACTCGGTGGCCGAGGTCTTGGAGCAAACCGGTTGGGCGAGGACGCTGGGAGGGGTCGATGTCTATGTGGGGCTGCGAGCCCGTCAGCCGGAGGTGACTCCGTCGGCCGTCGATGACGCCACCATGCAGGGGGAAGTACGCATTCTTCCCGCCGCCAGGGGATGCATGTATCTGGTGCCGAAGGCCCAGGTACCGGCGACCTTGGCCTTGGCGGCGGAGCTGTCGCGACCGCGGATCGATCGAGATTTGAGCAAGGTCGGCGTCCCCCGGTCGGAGGTGGAAGAGGTGGCCCAGGGGGTCGAGGAGGTGCTGGCCGCCGGACCCCTCGAAACCACCGCCATACGCAAGGCATTGCCCAAGGGGGCGGTGCGGGGGCTGGGGGAGATCGGCAAGAAGGTGGGCCTTTCCTCGCCGTTGCCCGTCGCCTTGAGAGAGTTGGAATTCCGCGGTGAGATCCACCGCCTCCCCGTCGGAGAGCGTCTCGACACGGAACTTTACGTCTGGGCGCTGACGGGCGAGGGGGATGACGCAGCCGAATCCTCAGCTCCGGCCGACCGCGAGGCCATCGTAGGTGCCGTCGTGGAATTGGCGTATCGCTTCTTCGCGCCGGCTTCGGTAAAAGAAATCGGCGCCTGGCTTGGCCTACCGCAACGGGACGTCAAGGCGGCGATGGCGGAGTTGCCTCTGGTGCCGATCCACATCGTCGACCGTGGGGAGGCTTGGGTGCCGGCGTCGGTCGTGGAATCACTGCAGGAGTTGGAGACGCCGGACGATCGGGTCTCGTTCCTCGCCTTCGAAGACAACCTACTGACCTTCTACGGCGGGCCGGGGGTCTTTGCCGACGCGGCCCATGCCGACAGGCCCCTCGGATCGTGGGGGCGTGGCAAACCGGCGACCCTTGGCTCGGCCCGTCATCCCACCACCCGCTGCCTGTTTGTCGGGTCACGCTTGGTGGGTTTTTGGGAATTCGACGCCGCCGCCTCAGCCGTGGTGTTCGCGACCTTCGATCCCCTACCGGCGGCCATCGCGGGCACCGTCCGTGCCGAGGCGGAGGCACTGGGCGAGCAGATTTTCAACGCCTTGGGGCATGGTCGCAGCTTCAGCCTGGACAGCGACGAAGCGGTGGCCAAAAGGGCCCAGGGCATTCTAGAGATGGCGTAATGCCGCGGGCGTGGATGCATGAGCGGCTGATATAGCGGCTGATATGGGGTAGTTATTCTGTGCTCGGCCCCCAGGCGGATCAGAATCCCTTACGCTTCAAGTAGCCCAGCAGAATCACCACCACAACAGCCATGAAGAGCAACATGGCAGGGTAGCCGTATTGCCAACTGAGCTCCGGCATGTTCCACGGCGAGGAGGTATCGAAGTTCATGCCGTAGAGCCCGGCGATGAAGCTCAAGGGGATGAACAGGGTGGCGATGACGGTCAACGTCTTCATCGCTTCGTTGGTGCGATGACTGACCGTCGAGAGATAGACTTCCATCAGGCTGGTGGCCAGCTCGCGGGTGGCGTCGATCTGTTCCACCGCCCGTTCCGCGTGGTCCTGACAGTCGCGCAGAAAAAGCAGGGTATCGGCGGTGAACTGTGAAAATTCGGCGGTTTCTCGGAGGATGGATAGCAGGACCTCGCGCAATGGCAAGGCGATGCGTCGCAGGGCGATGAGATCTCGGCGGATGAGATGTAAGGTCTCCAGCTCGTGGTCGGACGGGGCTTCCAGCAGTCGATCTTCAATATCTTCGACGCTCTGCTCGTAGTCGTCTAGCAACAGGACATAGCGATCCACCACCGCATCGAGGAGGGTGTAGGTCAGGTAGTCGGCGCCCCAACCGCGCAGCCGGCCCAAGCCTGTGCGCAGCCTCTTGCGCACCGGCTCGAAGGGGTCTTCCGGATGTTCCTGAAAGGTCACCACCAACCCTGGACGCAGCAGTAGCCCGATCTGCTCACTGACCAGCCCATGGTCCAACTGCGCCGTTTCTTCGGTCATGCGGAAGAAGAGCAGCAGATCGTCGCCGTAGGCTTCCGCCTTGGGGCGCTGATTCATGTTGTTGATATCTTCCAGCGCCAGGGCATGGAGAGCGAAGAGATCGCCGATCCAGCGCAAGCGCTCGGCATTGCCGAGGCCGACGATATCCACCCAAGTCACCGGAGAGCGTCCGAGGAGGGCCGGCAAGTCTTCGGGTAGCACCGGATCGTGCTCATGTAGATGATCCGGTCCGTAGGCCATGACCCGGATTTCGACATCCGCCGCGTTCTCCGTGCCCACCAGGGTACCGGGCGCTAGGCCGGCGGGACGCCTAAGGTCACGCCCCCGGGGCTTGCGGTGTCGCTTGCGTGAATGATGGTGGCTTGCCTGGCTGCCTTTCTTGTGCTTCGTCATCGTCCCCTCCTACCTATGGATTGGGCTCGACGCGGGGCGTTGCGCTGGCTGCCGGTGCGGCTTGGGGAGGTGGCGGTTGCCAATCTTTGGCATGGCTCAAGGTGCGCAGCAACAAGGCCCGGTGGGGAATGAAGATGGGGTCCGAGGTGGTCTCCAGATCGATCCAACCCTTCGACCGATCCTCACCGAAGAAGGCCTTTTGCCGAGCTGTCTCCTCGCTGTGATCGGAGCAGACGAAGAGCCGTGGCTCTTTTTTGGGTTGCCAGCGGACGCCGATGTAGGAGGTCCCCTCCGGCACGCTGACTCCAGATACGTCGACGCTGTGCCATTTGGCGTCGAGCTTGCCTTGGCCCAAGGCTTTGGCCGTCGATTTGACCTTGGCGTAGGGTTCCATGGCGGGCTTGGCCCCGTCGGCGGCGAAGAAGACAACCTCGAAGTCCGCATCGCCATCCCCCGGTTTCTGGAACCAACAGACGCAGACGTTTTGCAAGTGGCGGGAAGGAATGTCCCGCGACTCGACCTGCTGCACGTACATGCCCCACTTGGCTGAGCTGACGAAGCTGTAGCCCTTGTCCGCTTTGCCGTCGTCGAAGACCAGGCCCCCCTGGCAGGCATCGGCAGGGGCATTGGGGAGTCGCTCCGATGGAGTCGGCGGGTCGACGGCCGGGGCCGCTGCTTTGGCGGGCTCGAGGTTGGCCGGCGCGGTCTGGTTTGCAGGGGGCTCCTGGGCGATGGTCGCAGCAGCCGCCAGCAGCAGGGTGAAGGACAGGCCACAGAGGGTGAGAGAATGTGGAGGTTGAAGTCGTTTCATGGGATCGTTCCTGGGTGATCGGTGGCCGAGTTGGCACGCTGTGGATGACTGGGAAGACTGTAGCGGCAAGTGGGAACGGTGGCAAGCGGCGAGCGTCGGGGGCCACCTGGCCGCGGCGCGTGGCGTATCTGTAGAAACTGGACGGGCCCGACTGCAAAGCGAAAAAGGTCGAGCCAAGGCGTGAGCATGGTGGATACCAACAATGGGGCATTTGCATGACCGGTGAAGACACGGGGCGGCCGTCGGCCGATCCTCCGTCGTTGGCCAAGCGTCTGCGGCGAGCCTTGGCGAGTCGGCATCTGATCTGGCTGGCGAGCTTGTTGGCCGTGCTGCTTTGCCACCGGGCCCTCGACCACGGCTTGCAAATCGATGACTATGCCCACCGGGTGGCGCTACAAGGGGTGGAGGGATTCGAGGGCGTCGAGCGTCCCTTCTGGCGCCTTTTTGCCTTTGCCGACGACTCGTTGGATACCGAGGCGGCCATCGAGACGGGCTCTTGGCCTTGGTGGACCGATGACCAGCTTCGTCTCGCCTTCCTGCGTCCGGTGAGCGGTTTCAGCCATTGGCTCGACTATCAGCTGTGGCCCGAAAGCGCTTGGGCCATGCACTTGCATTCGCTGTTTTGGTTGGCCCTGGTGGTGGCCATGGTGGGGGTTCTCTATCGCCAGCTGGAGACCACGCCATGGGTTGCCGGCTTGGCCACTTTGCTCTTCGCCTTCGACGAAGCCCATGCCGTGCCGGCGGCGTGGATCGCCAATCGCAATGCCCTGTTGGCGGCGTTCTTTGGCTGTCTCTCCCTGTGGACGCACCACCGTTGGCGGCAGGGCTGGCGACCTGGGGTGGTGGTGTCCTGCGCATCGCTGCTGCTCGCCGTCGGCTCCAATGAGGGGGCGGTGGCCGTCGGTGCCTACATGTTGGCCTATGCCCTGTGCTTGGAGACCGGGCCCTGGCGTCGACGCCTGATCAGCCTGGTACCCGCCGGCGCCCTCGGCCTTTCCTGGTGGGTGGTCTATAAGCTGTTGGGCTACGGCACCCGTGGCTCGGCCGTCTATATCGACCCCGGTACCGATCCGGGACGTTTCCTCAGCGCCGTCGTCGAACGGGGCCCTTGGTTGTTGCTGGGGCAGTGGACGCCCATCCCTGCCGACCTACCCACTCTGATGAGCGCCGACGCCCGTCGCTTCGGCTGGCTGCTGGCGGTGGTCGTCTGTAGTCTGCTGGCCACCCTGTTTCTCGGTCTCTGGCGCCATGATCGCCTGGCCCGTTTCTGGACCCTAGGCATGGCGTTGTCGATAGCACCGGTCTGCGCCACCTTTCCTTCCAACCGGTTGTTGATGTTTGTCGGCGTCGGGGCCATGGGATTGTTGGCCCGAGCTTGGCTCGACGTGCGACTGAGGCTGGCGTCGTCGGGGGCGGCGGAGCGCCGCGGCAGCTGGCGACGCTGGGCGATGACCGGTTGGCTGGGCGTCCATTTGCTGCTGGCCCCCCTGCTTCTATGGACGGTCGTGGGGCAACAGAAAGCCTTCTTCGAGATCTTCGACCGGGCCGTGGCCTCACTGCCCAGCGACCCAGCCTTGCAGGATCAGGAGCTGATCTTGGTCAATGCACCGTCGGCTTTTGTCGTCGGTTATGGCTTCCTCACTTGGGCGACGGACGGCCATGCCATGCCCAGTCGGATGCGGCTGTTGGTGTCGTCGATCCACAGCGTCGAGGTGCAGCGCCCCGATGAACAAACGTTGATCATCCGCCCCGCCGGTGGGCTGCTGCCACCGCCCGGGGGTGGCGAAGGATTTGGTCTCGAGCTCGCTGCCTTCGACAATCGTTATTTTTTTCAGCTCCTGGATCTGCTGTTCCGCGACCACGAGCCGCAGTTTCGAGTCGGCGAGCAGATCGACCTCGGAGGCCTGGAGATCGAAATCACCGAGGTGATGAAGGGGCGTGCGGCGGCCATCCGATTTCGTTTCGAAAGCCCATTGGAAGACTCCGGACGCCGTTGGGTGAGCTGGCAGGGGGACCGTTTTGCACCCTTTCCATTGCCCGGCGTCGGCCAAGGGGTCACCGTACCGGCGGTGAAGTCGCCTCAGGTGAGGTGGGCGGAGTAAGCGCTGTCGGCGGCCCTGGGGGAGCTTCGGCCACCGTCGTGGCGATGGCCAGGTGGTCCGACGCGGTGCTGGCGACAACCACCACCTCTCGGCTGTGCAGATCCGGCGATAGCCAAATGTAGTCGATGCGCCGCTTTGGGTCGTCGGCACGAAAAGTGAAACCCTGGCCGATGCCGCCGCCGCCGATCCGACCGCCGACGCTGTCGATGAGCCCGGCGGCACGCAGCAGGTCCATTTCCGGAGCGTCGGGTAGGGCGTTGAAATCCCCCATGAGAATCGACCGGGGGCGTCTCCCCCATGCCTCCAGCATCACCCCAGCTTGCTCCACCCGCACCTCGCTGTCGCCACGGCGATGGTGAAAATGGCTGTTGATGACCGTCCAGGTCTGTCCGTCTTTGCCCGCGGCGACGGAGATTTCCACCAACCCTCGACGGATCTGCTGCTCGGTACCGCTGGCATAGAGGAGGCTGCTGGCGGCGACGATGGGCCTTCGGCTGAGGGTGGCGTTGCCCCACAGCGGATCGGCGGTGGGGGCGAAGTGGTAGTCCATGTCGAGGCGCTGGGCCAGCCAGGCCAGGATGTCGACCCCACCATTGATGATCCAACCGCGGGAGACTTCCTGCAGGGCGACGATGTCGGGCTGTTGGGCGAGGATGACCGCCGCCTGCTCTTCGAGCCGAAGATAGCCCTGGGCGCCGAAACCGCAATGCAGATTGTAGGTCAAGAGCCGCAACGGGGCCGGCGGCTCGGCGGAGCTTGCCGTGCCGGCTCCCGAGTCCGCCCGAGCCCCATCGATGCCCCGCGTCAAGGGCAAGACGATGAGCAAGGCGAGGCCGGCCAGGAGGGCGCCGGGAAGAGGCCGGCTCTGACCGGGGTCGCCAACCGCTGCGGCTGGCAAGCGAGTGGCATGTCGCCGGGTGGCCCAGGCCAACAAGAGGGCTGCCGCGGGCAGCAGCCATTGCTGATCAAAAGGCAGCGGCAAGTCATAGCCTGCGTAGTAGAGGAAGAGCAAGACGAGGAGGCAGAGCATGCCGCTGCCGTGGCCAGCTACCGCCAGGGGGCTCCAAGGGGAGGTGTTGCCAGCAGTGATGTCAGCAGTGCCGCCAGCTGTGCCGCCAGCAGTGCCGCCAGCGGTGACGCCAGGCGTCGCCGGGCGCCTCTCGCTCAAGCCCAGGATCAGCAGGCCCGCCGCCGCCGACTGGCCCAGCAAGAGCAGCAGCGCGGCCATCCAGCCCGTCGGCCAAGTGAAGCCGACGGCGACCACCAAGAGGACGCTGAGCAAGGCCCACAGGCCTTGCCGCAGGGCACGGGACAAGGACGACGTGGCGAGGCGCCAGGCGATCCCCAAGGCGACGGCGTGGCATAGGACTTGGAACACGGCGCTGTGGCTCTGGCTCCAGCCGGTGAGCACCGTCAGCCGTGCCAAGTTGAGGAAGATCAGAAGTTGCAAGAAGAGGTAGGGGCCGAGGGCGAACCAGTGGGGGGCCATCTCGGCCGTGACCTGGACCGTCCCCTGATCCGCCGGTCTTTCGGCTCGGCGCCAGACGATGCCCACCAGGAGGCTGGCCAAGAAAAACGCCAGGGCCACATGGGGAAGATCCCGTCGCCAGATGGCGTCATAGGTCCGCAGCAGACCATGCGAGGAGGCGGACACTGTGGTGCCGAGGAGAATGCCCAGTCCCACCTTGTGGTGCAAGTTGCCCCGGTGGATCGCCGTCCGCGAAGGCGTCCACCAGGCCGGCCACACGAGCAGGAAGCACAGCAGGGCGAGCATGGTGCTCAGCAGGTTGCCCAAGGGGTCGCCGGACCACAGCTGGGCCGCCAGGCGAAAGACAACCAGACCCAAGACGCAGCTTCGGATCATCAACCGACGCCCCAGCCGACGGCCCAAGGCGCCGGCTGCGAAGCTCGAGGCGAAGAGCAGCAAGGCGATGCCGAGCAGGCGAATCGAACCGATGGGGCCAAGGGCCGCCCAGCCGAAACGGTCCCTCAAGGCAAAAACCAACAGCGGCAGCAGGGCGCGTAGGGATTCGACGCCGAAGTGGACGATCAAGGCGGTGGCCAAGAGGTGATGCCTCGTCACGGTGGACAATCCTCACAAACCGAGAAAGCCAGCCAACTTCATGGCGGCGAATATCATAGCTGTCTACGAACCTAGAGATCGTGGCAGTATACCGTCATCGTTGCAGTCTTCGAGAGGTTGCAGTTTTTGTCGGGTTGCAGTCTTCGTAGGGCCGGGACGATGGCGCGAATTCAAACTGCGAAGGGGTTGCTGTGTCGGAAGATCTCCTCGACGAAGGTCGACGACCGGGGCGGAGTGGGCGTTGGTTGCGTCGTTTGGCGGTGGCCCTGCTGGTGTTTCAAGGCGTCTACCTGGTGGCGGTCAACTGGGCTCTGCGCTCCGATTGGCTCCAGGATCTGATACGCCAGAAAAGCCGCCGAAACCAGATTACCTGGTCATCTGCCAGCACTTGGTTTCCGGGTCAAGTGCAGGTCGAGGGCTTCAAGCTGTGGCGACGTGGCCGCAAGAACACATGGCGGCTCGAAGTCGACGCGGCGTCCCTGCGTGTCGGCCTGTTGCCGCTGCTGAGGAAGCGGGTCCAGCTCTACGGCATCGAAGGGCAAGGGTACGGCTTCTGGCTGCACAGGGAGAACGCCGAAGGGCTTTTGGCAGAGGCCCAACCCGATATCCCTCCGTTGTTCGGCGATAGTCCTCCGGAGGTGGTGCCAAAGCGCCGCCGACCTTCCGGTTGGGCCTTTGAGATCAGCCAGGCGAGCTTTCGGCGCCCCAAAGAGATCTGGTTGGGGGCTTACCAGATCGAAGGCGAGAAGGTCGCCGTCGATGGTGGTTTCAGTTACCTCACCGGCGGCGACCTCGAAGTCTTTCCCTGCCGACTGCGCATCGAGCAGGGGCGCTTCGAAGTGGCGGACCACGCCGTGGCCCATGGCCTCGATTTGACCCTCGATATCTCATTCACCCCCTTTTCGCCGCGCCAGCACCGGGGCAAGGACAGCCTTTCTTTTGCCAGTGGTCGCCTCCAGGTGAACGGGCAGATCGGCGGCTTGGGCCTACTCAATGAGTATTTGGCCGCCTACCCCTGGTTGCGCATGGAAAGCACCGGTGGCCACTTGATGGGAGACCTCGGTTTTGCTGCTGGCTACGTGACGGAGAGCTCCAGCTTGCGGATCGAGGAGGTGCCGCTGGCCCTTTCCTTCCACGGTGGCCAGGCGCGGGGCAAGGCCGAGATTTTGGCGGATGTCGAGCCCCAACACGGCAAGCTGCAATACCGCATCGAAGTCAAGTTGCGGGATGCCGAGGCGGGGGAGCCAGACGGCGATATGATCGCCCGCATTCCGACCTTTGATTTGGTGGCCTCCGACGAAGCTTTTCATCTCGTGGAAGGTTTCAAAGATCCGGCCTTGGACATCAACTTGCCCAAGGCCGAGTTTCCGGATCTGCGGTTCCTGGAGACCCATCTACCGCCCACCGCCGGCCTGAGCATCCGGCGCGGCCGGGGTGCCGTGACGCTCCAGCTCGGGGCCGCTGCCAAGGCGGTATGGGGCCACCTTCAGGTGACCGGCGAAGGTTTGGAAGTCAACTATCAGGGTCAGCCGATCACCGCCGAGATCACCTTCGATGCAGCCCTCGAGGGTGGCGATTTACAAAAGGGGCAATTGGCCTTGGGCGATGCTACCCTGCGGCTGGTGAGCCCCAATCGGTGGCGGGGCGATGCAACGCCCAAAACCTCGCAGGGACCTTGGGTGGGGCTCGTCGAGTTGGAGGACGGCTCGCTGCAAGTGATCGACCCCTGGCATCTGGAGGGGGGGCTCGAAATGGAGCTCACCGACACCGCGCCCTTTTTCGTCATTTTCCTCAGTGATCATCGCCTGCTCAAACACTTTCGCAAGGCCCTGACGGTGCACGATATCCGTGGCACCGCAGAGCTGAGGACCGGAAAGCAGAGCTTGGCCCTGCGCGACATCAGCCTGGACGGTGAAAAACTCCAGTTCTTGGGGCAGCTCGATCTCACCCAGGCACCCCTGGACGGCTTGCTATGGGCCAAATTTTATGGCGTCTCCGCGGGGCTCGAGGTCCAGGCTGGGCAGCGAAATCTGAAACTCATTCGTTCCCGTCGCTGGTATGACGGTCGAGTCGATGGCTGGTGGGCCCGCAAGAGCGTGCCGAAATAGGTTGCTGGCCTCGGGCCCAGTCCCTTCGGCAGCTGTGCCAGTGGAGCCAAGGGGTCGCGCTTTGTCGAGCCCTTACCTATAATCGGTCGCCCATGGGTGTATCCGCCAAACAAGAGAGACGATCATGACCACTGCAGAATCTTCGACCCCGAGCTCCTGGACCCCGAGCTCCTGGAAGAGCAGAGAGACCAAACAGCAGCCCACCTACCTCGACCCGCCGGAAGCGGAGCGCGCCCTGAAGCAGCTGTCGCAGCTTCCTCCCCTGGTGACCTCTTGGGAGATCGAGTCCCTGAAGGGGCAGCTGGCGGAAGCCTCCGAAGGGCGTCGCTTCCTGTTGCAGGGGGGCGATTGCGCTGAAGTTTTCAGCGACTGTAGCTCGTCGATCATCGCCAACAAGCTCAAGATCCTGCTGCAGATGAGCCTGGTCTTGATCCACGGGGGACGCAAGCCGGTGATTCGGGTCGGCCGCTTCGCTGGCCAGTATGCCAAGCCCCGGTCCGAAGATATGGAAACCCGCGGTGACATCACCTTGCCCAGCTACCGCGGGGACTTGATCAACGGTGTCGAGTTCACGGAGGCAGTGCGGCGTCATGATCCGGAGCGTTTGATCAGGGGATACAGCCGGGCCGCCTTGACGTTGAATTTCATCCGTTCTTTGGTCGATGGAGGTTTTGCGGACCTGCATCATCCGGAGTACTGGGATCTCGACTTCTTGCAGCACTCGCCGCGTTCCGAGGAGTACCAGGCCATGGTAGAGGGCATTGGTGACTCCCTGCGCTTCATGGAGACCTTGGCGGGCCGCCAGGTGGGGGAGATCGACCGGGTCGATTTCTTTTCCAGCCATGAGGGATTGCATCTGCTCTACGAAGAGGCGCAAACCCGCCGCGTACCGCACCGAGAAGGCTGGTACAACCTATCGGCCCACATGCCTTGGATCGGTATGCGCACCGCCGACCTCGATGGCGCCCATGTGGAGTACTTCCGAGGCATCGAGAATCCCATCGGCATCAAGATCGGGCCGTCGACCAGCGCCGATCGATTGCTGGAGCTCATCGAGCGGCTCGATCCCGACAACGAGCCGGGGCGCTTGACCTTGATCCACCGCTTTGGTGTCGATCAAGTCGCCACCTGCTTGCCGCCCTTGCTGCGGGCCGTCAAGGTGGCGCGGCGCAAGGTGGTGTGGTGCTGTGATCCGATGCACGGCAATACCCTGCGTACCGACGGGGGCCTGAAGACCCGGCGCTTCGATCACATCCTGTCGGAGCTGGAGCAGGCTTTCGACCTTCATGGCGCCGCCGGAACGCACCTCGGCGGCGTCCACATCGAGCTCACCGGCGACGACGTCACGGAGTGCACCGGCGGCGCCCGCGACCTCAAGGACGACGAGCTCGAACGCTCCTACAAGACCTTCGTCGATCCACGCCTCAACTATGAGCAGGCCTTGGAGCTGGCCCTGCGGGTGGCCAAACGCATTCGCAACCCGAAGGTCTGAGGTCGGCCCCGCCCTTAATGCCCATCGTTAGGCGTTGCGTTTAGAGTCGCCCCCTATGCTGCCGAATCATCCTCCGAGCCTCCAGGGCCCACAGGCGTCCGCCATCGATGGCCTGGCGCGGTTCTTGGTGCGTCACCGATGGGCGGTGATCCTGCTGACCCTGCTGCTGGTCGGTTTTTTGGCCAGCGGTGTGCGTTTCCTCGGGTTTGCCGGCGACTATCAGGTCTTTTTCGCCGAAGATAATCCGGAGCTTCTGGCCTTCGAAGAGCTTCAGGCCACCTACAGCAAGAACGACAATGTGTTGTTTGTCGTCGCGCCGCGTCACGGGGACGTTTTTGATCGCCCGACTCTGGCGGCCCTCGAAGAGCTGACCGCCGCCGCCTGGAAGATTCCCTACAGCAGTCGCGTCGACTCCCTGACCAATTTTCAACACAGCGCCTCGGAAGAGGATGATTTGGTGGTCGCCGACTTGGTGGAGGGGGCCAACGACCTCAGCGACGCGGAGCTGGCGGAGGTGCGATCCGTCGCCCTGGCGGAACCCCGCTTGGTGCATCAGCTGGTCTCACCCGATGGGCGGACGGCCGGGGTGAACGTCACCATCCATTTGCAGTCGGAAACGCCGGAGCAACTCTTGGAGGTGGTGGCCCAGTGCCGCCAGTTGGCCGAGAGCCTGCGCAGCGGCCACGATGTCGAGGTCTACTTGAGCGGCGTCATCATGCTCAACAACGCCTTCATCGAAGCCACCGTCGGCGATATGACGACCCTGGTACCGCTCATGTATCTGGGTCTGCTGTTGCTCTTGTGGTTTTTCCTCCGGTCCTTCAGCGGCACCTTCGGAACCTTCTTGGTGATCGTTTTTTCGTCCCTCGGTGCCATGGGGGCGGCCGGTTGGTTGGGCATTGCCCTGACGCCGCCGGCGGCCAATGCACCGACTTTGATCACCACCTTGGCGGTGGCCGACAGCGTGCACATCCTGGTGGCCCTGTTGGCGGCCCTGAGGCGTGGTCTAGCCCGTCCAGAGGCGATTGCCGAAGCCCTGCGCCTGAGCTTCTTGCCGGTGGCCCTGACCAGCCTCACCACCGCCATCGGCTTCCTGTGCATGAACAGCAGCGAGGCGCCGCCGCTGCATGATCTCGGCAACATCACGGCCATGGGCGTGCTCCTGGCGTATCTGCTGTCGGTGCTCTTCCTGCCGGCGTTGATGGCGGTGCTGCCCCTGAGATCTCGCACCCAGACCGCCACCGCTGGGGACCACGTCGCTTTCCGCCGTCTGGCGGACTTGGTCATCACCCGACGTCGTCCTCTGCTGCTTGTCGGCAGCCTTCTGGTGATCGCCATGGCAGCCTGCATTCCGTTGAATGTGCTCAACGAGCAATTTGTGCAGTATTTCCACCCGCGCACTGAATTCCGGCAACATACCGATTACACCTTGGAGCATCTCACCGGCCTTTATCAGGTGGAGTACTCACTGCCGGCGGCGGACCTCGGCGGCGTCGCGGAGCCGGAGTATCTAGAGACCTTGGCGGCCTTCACCGACTGGTGGCGACGGCAGCCGGAGACGGTGCACGTCAACAGTCTGAGCGACGTCATGAAGCGGCTCAACCGCAGCATGCACGGCGACGACGCGGCTTTCTACACGCTGCCGGAGGACCGTCGGTTAGCAGCCCAATACCTGTTGCTCTACGAGCTTTCCCTGTCCTTCGGGCTCGACTTGACCAACCAGATCGACCTCGACAAATCGGCCACTCGGCTGACCGTGACCTTGGGTGATCTCGACTCGGCACAGCTGATCGAGGTGGCCGATCGGGGTGAGGCTTGGTTACGGCAGAACGCCCCGGCCCACATGGCGTCGTTCGGCGTCGGCAGCTCGATCATCTTCGCCCACATCGCCGAGCGCAATATTCGCAGCATGCTGCGCGGCACCGTTCTGGGCCTGGTGGCGATCTCGTTGTTGTTGATCGTCGCCCTGCGCAGCTGGCGTCTCGGCCTCTTGAGCCTGGTTCCCAACCTGGTCCCGGCGATTCTCGGTTTCGGCCTCTGGGGGCTTCTGGTGGGGCAAGTGGGTTTTGGCCTATCGATCGTCATGGCCATGACGTTGGGCATCGTGGTGGACGACACGGTGCACTTCTTGAGCAAATACTTGCTGGCCCGGCGTCAGCTCGGCGCCAGCCCCGAAGAGGCGGTGCGGTACGCCTTCGACACCGTGGGCCGGGCCTTGGTGGTCACCTCCCTGGTGCTCATGGGGGGCTTCTTGGTGCTCGCCATGTCGAGCTTTGCGCAAAATTCGGACATGGGGCGAATGACCGCCCTGATCATTTTCCTGGCGCTGGTGGCCGACTTTTTTATTTTGCCGCCCCTGTTGCTTTGGCTCGACCGCGCCGACTCGGTGCCTTGAGCGACGGCAGCGCTTCGAGCGCTTTCCATCCCTCGATGCCGAGGGAATTCACTCTCGACCGCCGTTGTGGCGGCATCACGACGAGGCCCTCCATGTTGCAACGTCTTCGATCCTCGAGCTCCGATCCCAGAATTCAAAGGCGCCCACCGCAGGCCCATGCCATTTTGGGTTGGCTGCCGTGCATCTCTTGGTCGCTGCTGCTGTGCTTTCTCTTTTGGCTGCCGGTGGCCGAGGCGGAGGAGCCAGGGGCGGTAGAACGGGGTCTGCAGATCGCCCTCGAGGCGGAGCGCCGCGACGAAGGCTTCGGCGATCTCACCGCCCATCTGGAGATGGTCCTTCAGAGCAAGGGTGGTAAGGAGAGTCGACGAAGGATCCGTCTGCGGACCTTGGAGGTGCCCAGCGACGGCGACAAGACCTTGCTGGTCTTCGATGAGCCCAAGGATGTGCAAGGGACGGCGCTCCTGACCTTCAGCCACATCGACGGTGACGACGACCAATGGTTGTACCTTCCCGCCTTGGAGCGGGTCAAGCGCATCTCGTCGAGCAACCGTTCGGGTCCCTTCATGGGTAGCGAATTCGCCTATGAAGATTTGTCGTCACAGGAAGTGGAGGAATACACCTACCGATACCTGCGCGACGAAGAGCTGGGCGACGTCGCCACCTTTGTCATCGAGCGCTTTCCACGGGACGCAAAATCCGGCTACACCAAGCAAGTGGTGTGGATCGATCAAGAGGCCTATCGGGCCTTGAAGATCGACTACTACGATCGCAAAGAGACCCTCCTGAAGACCCTGGAGCAGTCCGACTTCCAGCAATTCCTCGATCGACATTGGCGGCCGGGGCGCATGCGCATGGTCAACCACCAGAACGGCAAAAGCACCGATCTCCTGTGGACCGATTACGCCTTCAAGACCGGGCTCGAAGGGTCCGACTTCGATCGCAGCAGCCTGGCTCGTATCAAATGACGCGACGCCGCGGACTGGCCAGGGCCTGCGCCGTCGGCCTTATCTGGGCCGGTGTGCTGGCCCCGGGTCCGGTTTCGGCGTTGGAGTTGTCGGGTTTCCTGGCCCTCGAAACACGCCTTTTCATCGAAGGTGAAGGGGATGCGGGGCAAGCCACTGAGAATCTCTCGTTGTCCTTCGAGCCGGAGATCTACCACGCTTGGGACGACCATCGACAGAGCGTCCAGGTGACTCTATTCGGCCGTGTGGACAGCAGCGATTCCCGACGCACCCATGCCGATGTGCGCGAGCTCTACTGGCAATATGCGGCCTCCTCTTGGGAGGTTTCCGTCGGCTGGAAGAAGATCTTCTGGGGAGTGACGGAGTCGGTGCACATCGTCGATGTCATCAACCAGACCGACTTCGTCGAAGATCCGGACGCCGAGGAGAAGCTCGGCCAAGCCATGGTCCAACTGTCCCTCGTCCGCCCGTGGGGTATCTGGGATTTCTTTGTCTTGCCCGGTTTCCGCCGTCGCACGTTCGCCGGTCCCGACGGTCGTATACGGACCCTTCCGGTGGTGGATCCGGAGCTGACGGAATTCCAGTCCTCCAAAGGCGAAGATCATGTGGACTGGGCGGTGCGCTGGTCCCACAGCGTGGGCATCTTCGATTTCGGCCTGCATCACTTCAATGGTACCCGTCGCGACCCCTTCCTCGAGCTCACCCGCAATGCCGAGGGGGATGAGGTCTTCAAACCCATCTACGGACAGGTTCAGCAATTCGGGCTCGACCTACAAGCCACCACCGGACCCTGGTTGTTGAAGCTGGAAGCCGTCGACGTGGACGGTGGCCGCGAGCCCTATCGCCGCATTCTCTCGGGCTTCGAACGGACCTTCTTCGACCTGGCGGGCAAGGGGCTCGACTTGGGAGTCCTGGCGGAATACTCCAACGATGATCGGCGGGCCCGGCCCAACACCGTCTTCCTGGGCACCCGCTTGACCTTCAACGACGCCCAGAGCACCGATCTGTTGGCCGGCGCCATCGTCAGCCAAGAGCAAGGCGCGGTGTGGTCCATCGAAGGTAGCCGCCGCCTGGGGGACTCCTGGAAGCTCAACCTGAGGGCCCGAGCCTTTGTCGACATCCCGCCCGAAAGCCTGATCAGCGGTTTCCTCAACGACGACTATGTCGAGATCGAGCTGGTCAAGTTTTTCTGAGGCCTCCTGGTCGGCCTAGAAACTGACCGACAGGCTGACGATCGTCCGACTGCCGTCCGACATGTCTTGGGTGAAGGGATCTAGCCTGAAACCGTTGCTGAAGTCGGGCACGAAGCTGAAGTCTTCACCTTTGACGATGTGATGCTCCGCCTTGAGGACCAGGTTGGGGCTGAAGAGGTAGTTGACCGCCACGGCCACATCCTGCTCCAGCGAGACATCGAAACCATGGGTGAAGATGGAGGCGTGTAGCGAGCTATCCGAGACTTCGTATTGGGCGTAGACGCGGAAGCGCTCGGTGAAATGGTAGCCCATGTGAATGTAATAGTTGTCGATGTTGGAGAAAAAGTCGGTAGCGCTCAAGACGGGTGAGACTTCCGGGTCGGCGCTGAACTGACGCCACTCGGCCCGCAGCACAAACTTCTCGAAGGCGGCCTCGATGGAGGCATACCAATCGAGGAAACTGGTGGTGGAGCCGGGCAAGCGAATCACCCCTTCCGCACCGCCGGTGCGATCGCGCCAGTGGATACCGTAGCCGAGGCGCAAGCTGGGGATGGGGGTGTTGAGCCATAGCTGGGTACCGAAACCTTCGTCCTTGGCGATCGTCGCATTGGACTCGCCCAGTGGGGTGAGCTCGAAGGTTTCCCAGTTGCCGATGAAGAAGTCGGACTCCAAAGACCAATCGGACTCCGGCCAGAAGGTGTGGGAGAGCACGACGCCGTCGACGGTCTCGTTGGTGAAGGTGCCTTCACGATAGAAGAGGAAGGGCGGGCGATAGAAAGGCAGAATGGTGCCCACATCGCGGATCTCGTTGAAAATCCCCAGGGGGATCTGGACTCGGCCCACCTTGACAGAGGTGTGGTCGGCCAAGCGCCGCTCGTAGAACGCCCAGTCGAGCTCGACTTCGTCTTCGAGATTTCCGATCGGGCTATCGCCTAAAGCTCGGCTGCTGAATTGCACCACCATGATGTCTCGAGAGGTGATCTCGTAGCGAAACTGTAAGGCGATGTTCCAGTATTCGAAGGTCCCGTCTTCCGGAATGCCCAGGGCGACTTCGTTGAAGGTGGGGCCCGGGTCCTGGCCGTTGAAGGGAATGCGGTCGCCGACAAAATCAGCGGTGGCAAAGGCCTGGGTCAAGAAACCATGGATTTGAAGCTTCGACAGGTTACCGAGATTTCTCGACGGCAAGGGAGCCGGCGATGGATCCGCAGCTTGAACGGCTCCGTCGTCGCCACCCGAGTGACCGGCCGAAGCTTCATCTGAGGGAGCTTCGGAGGTGGTGTCGCTTGCGGCAGCGGAATCCATGTCGTCGCTCACCTCGTCTGCAAGGGCGCTGGCGAGACCGCTGGAGGCCAGAAAAACTGAAATCAGTACCGCAGCGATAGGGGCTCGTAGAAGGCTGGCCATAGGAAGGCTCCTTTGCCGAGAAAATTCATCCCGATTCAGAGATCGACTGTCGTTTATCGAAGCACCAAATTGCTTCGATCGGAGATCAAGAAAACCCATAGGAGATAGGCTAACAAGAGAAGCCCGACGATAGAGAAAATCCGATAACTCAGAGGTCGGGCCGCGACGAAGGCAGCGGTTGAAAAGAACGCATCGCCTGTTCCATGGGTGATGGTACAGAGCCCGCGAGCCTTGGTCGCCCAGGCCCGAACATGACACCAAGATCAATGAGACTCCGATCAGTCTAAAGCTGAGCACAGCTCCCGTCAACCCTGCGCCGGAAAGTGCTGCAGGGTGTTAGAGGAGAAGAAAAAACCTACCGGTTGGACGTTTTTTGTGTCCCAACCGGAGGCTCTGTATCAATTGCCGCTGGTACCGCCGTCGGCGCGGCGGTAATCAAAGCTGGCTGTTTCGAGCCAGTGCTCGCCATCGGGGGATTGTTCCCAAACCATGGTGAAGTGATTTTTTCCCACCGGGTTCAAGGTTTGGCGCTCGAACATCACGGGACCGCCAAGGCCCCATGCGGTGCCGCTTTCGACGTTGCTGGCGACAAAGGCACCGTCCTGCTGCTGCGCTGCACCAACAAAAATATTGGGGTGGTGGGTCAGGTCATCGATGTGAACGATCTTGAGCTGATCGGTGAAGCGATCATGGGTATAGGTTCTGTGGACCTGCCGCGGTCGCCCGGCGAAGAGGAAGTGAAGCTTCTCGCGCAGGATGGTGCCGTCGAAATCCGCCTCGATGGTGGCCATGCCCGGGCTTTCGAACCAGGGCAGGTTGGGCATCGGCCGCGTCTTGGAAATGACCTGCCAGGTGCCGACGAGGTTTTCGAGATCGACGAGCAGGGGCGGCCGCGGAAAGGAAAAGCTGTCGGCCGGAATCTCGATGTTGAGAACGGCGTCATCGACGCTCATCTCGGCAAATAGGTTGCCCCGCTCGATCTCCAGATGGAAGGGCAGTAGCACGCCGTCGACCTGCCGATAGTCGTCGAAGAAGGTGCGGCTTTCGACCTCACGGCCCACCCAGGCAGCGCGGGCGATACGCGCCACGGGGAGGGAGGTTGCGGCGTCGAAGTGCCAGGTTTCGACGCTTCCGTTGGCCAGGCCGATCTCGACCGCCCTGGTGTCGATTCCCTCGAGGTCTGCGTTGCCCAAGGAGGTGAGACGATGGCCCCGTTCGGCGGCGTCGAGAAAGGGCCAGCCGGCGAATTCGGCGTCGGCCTCGAAGCCGCGGGCGTATGGGATCGCCGGTGCTGTCGGCCAGGTGACCCCCGCAAACAGGGGTAGTTGGTTGTGCCACCAGGCCTTGGAGCCGTCGAAGGCGACGATCACTTGCATGTCGGCTTCATAGTGCTCAAAGCGATAGAGGTTGGGGCGTTGTCGCAGGATGCGGAAGGGATAGGTCGTGCTGAAGGTGCTGTAGTCGCCCCGCAGCTCCATGGAATCGATGGCTTGCCAGCGTTCGGCACCGCCGAGGGCGACGATCGCTTGGGCGATGACGGTCTCGGCGGCGACGGTCTCGGGGAGGACAGTCTCGGGGATGACGCTCTCGGCTCCGTCGGGAGCTCGGGTTATTCCCCCATCCGCCGCCAAGGGTCCCGGCAGGGCGAGGCAGGTCAGCGCCATAAAAAGGAGGCTCGAGATCGGCCAACGGTGGGATTGGCGGGGGGGCGTCCAGCTCATCGGCGGCTCCCTTCGGCGTCGGAGCTCTCACCCGCCGCCCGGGGACGCAGGTCGAGGGCTATCAAGTGTTCGTGGTTGCGGGCATAGAGAATGCCCTCCGCAAGGGCCGGTGGCGTCCAGCAGCGACCGCTCAAAGCCTGCATCTCACCGCTGGCCTCGAAGCCCTGCTCGCTGGCTTCGGCGATCACCACCTTGCCCTTGTCGGTGAGCACGATCAGCAGGCCGTCGGCGTGGATCACATTGCCCTTGCCCAAACCCCGCTGCGCCCACATCAGCTGGCCGTCCGCGGCCCGCAGGCAACGCAGGGTGGCGTTGTCGAATCCATAGATGTAATCGCCCACCCGGACCGACGAGTTCCAGGCATTTTTCAAGCGGCCGGAGCGCCAGATCTCCTGTACACCGCCCTGGGGCCGAACTTGCAGCATCAAAGCGCCGGCGTCGTTCTCGGCCGAGACGAGCAGGCGGTTGGGGGGCACGAACAGGGGCTGAGAGGTGGTCCAGGCCCAATCATGGCGCCATAGCAGCTCGCCTTCGGGGGAGAGGGCGACGACCTCCTTGCCCGGCAGAGCGATGATCTGCCGCCGACCGTCGATTTCCACCAGGACAGGTGAAGAATATCCGATCTCGGTGTCGAGGGCGGTCCAGCGCCGGTCGCCGGTTTGCTTGTCGAGGGCGGCGAAGGAGCGGCCGTTGCGAGCCCCGGTTTCCACCACCAACAGATCGTCGACCAACAAAGGTGAGCCGGCATAGCCGTAGACCGGCAGCTGGGGTCCCGGTGGCGTGGCACCCACCGGTGTCAGGGTTTGGGGCTGGGTGATTGGAAAAGCCTGCTGCAAGTCCACTTGCCAGACGATCGAGCCATCCTCGGCGCTGGCCGCCAGTAAACGCCCCCGGGAGCCCAGGGCGTATACGATCGAGCCGTCCACCGTCGGTGTGGAGCGGGGGCCATTGCCAAAAAATTCTTCGAACTTGGGGCCCAGCGGCCGGCGCCAGATCTCTTCACCGGAGGTGGTGTCGAAGGCCACCAGGATCTCTTGGTCGGCATCACTGAACGAGGTGAAGAGCCGACCGTCGGCGATGGACAGGCTGGAAAATCCTTCGCCCAAGGGCCGTTTCCAGTGCACCTTTGGACCCTCGGCAGGCCAACTGCGGGCCAAGCCGGTGTCGGTGGCATAGCCGGAGCGCCAAGCCCCTCGGAACTGGTGCCAGCTGGCCGAAGCTTTGTCTAGGGTCATGGAATGAGGCTGGGGGACCGTTTCTTCGGCCCCGAGGCATGGGGCGAGCAGCAGGGCAGCGAGCCCCAGGACCGTCAGCGGTGCCGGGATGTTGTACCGAAATGGAGTCATGTATCGAGTCCTCTCTCTGAGCTTCAAAGTTCCGACAAAAGGTAGCTTGAGCGGAATAGGTGGCTTGACGGCAAAAGGTAATCTGAATCGCAAGGGGCATGGCGGAGAATGGCGGTGAAAGCGGATGGGTCGAGGGTTGAGAGGTCTCGCTGGGCGGCCGTGGCAACCGCCTTCCGTTTCAACGTCGGGAGGGGATTTGGCAAATCCCCCGTCAAGCCACTGGGTATACTACCGACTCCCGCCCAAGGAGATCTGCGCTGATGACCGAGCAACCTTCGTCTTCCGATGATGCTGCCACGGCGGCCGTGTCGGCATCGCCCATGGAAGCCTCCGGCCTTGTTTTGCCCAGTAGCCAGGTGCCGGGGCCCTGCCGCGGTGCGTTGCTGGCCTGGCAACGGCAAGCCTTGGCCTTCTTCCGCAACCCGGTTGCCCACATGATGGAGCTGCGACGTCGCTACGGTGACACCGTGCGCTTGGTGCAAGGGGGCAATCGACCCCTGCTCTTTCGGCCGTCGGTGCCGGGCGGGGCGACCTTCTTCGCCTTCGGTTCCGAGTCCGCACGGGCCATCCTGACCCAGACCGATGTCTTTGAGACGCGCCGCCCGCCGGGCCCGAAAAGCCGAGCCTATGACCGCCTGACCACCAACATGTTCTTCATCAACGGAGAGCGGCACAAGCAGCAACGGCGTCTCTTCATGCCGGCCTTCCACCGCGACAGCCTGAAGGCATATTACGGCGACATGGTGCATTTCACCCACCGCATGCTCGAGGCTTGGCAACCCGGGCAGCGCATCGATCTCGATCACGAGATGCATCGGGTGACGTTGAACATCAGCAGCCGCGCCCTCTACGGTATCGATGCCACGGCCCGTGAGAACAGCCTGGCGCAGCAAATGAGCGAGATGATTTTCACCCTGTTCTCGCCCGCCTCCATGGTGCCGATCAACTTGCCGGGCACTCCCTATCGGCGCCTGGTGCGACAGATGGAGAGGATCGTCGGCCAACTGGAGAGGGAGATCGCCGAAAAGGAATCGGCAGGCGCCTCGGGGGACGACGTGCTGTCGATGATGATCCGAGCCCGGCAGCAAGACCCCAGCTCGTTGAGTGACGACGAGATGATCGGCCAAGCCTTCACCATGTTTTTCGCCGGCCATGACACCGCATCCAAGGCCTTGACCTGGACCCTCTTCCTGCTGTCGCAGCACCCCGAGGTGATGGCCGCCCTGAGCACCGAGTTGCAACGGGAGCTGTCGGGGCAGCCGCCCACCTACCAGCAAATCTACGGCCTGCCGGTGCTCGATCGGGTGATCAAGGAGAGCTTGCGGGTCTTGACCCCGGCGGTATTCTTCGCCCGCGAGGCAACCCGGGATACCACCTTGGGCGGCTATGAAATCCCCGCTGGTAGCGAGGTCATCTACAGCCCCTACATGATCCACATCGACGAGGCATACTTCGATCGGCCCAAGACCTTCGATCCCGACCGCTGGCTCAGCATCAAGCCGGGCAAATACGAGTACTTGCCCTTCGGTGTCGGCTCCCGCACCTGTATCGGTTCCTCCTTCGGAGGCATGCAGCTGCGTCTGATGGTGGCGATGATCGTGCAACGATGGCGATTGGAAGGCGTGGCCGACAGCCGCATCGACGTCAAGACCAACGTGGTCATCGGCCCCAAGGATGGGTTGCCGATGATCGTGCGGCCGCTGGATGGTCGATTTGAGGAGAGTCGCAAACCACTGCGCGGTTTCATCCGCGAGATGGTCGATCTCGGACCCTGACGATCTTGCGGAGGCACCGTCGATCATCGCTGCCGGGGCCTCCAAGTGATCTGCAAACCCTGGTTGGGGGCGAAGAAGAAGCCGTTGCGTACCGGGCGAACCGAGTCCTGTGCCAAGGTCAGCTCTACCTGCTGCAACAGCGTCGCCAGCGCCACCTTGAGCTCCAACTCCGCCAAGCCGCGGCCGATGCACATGCGGGTGCCGCCGCCGAAGGGGTTCCAGGTGAACGGTTGCATTTTGCGTTGGTAGAAATGCTCCGGGTCGAAGTGCTCGGGACGGGCGAAGAGCTCGGGGCGCCGGGCCATGGCGGGGAAGCACTGCACCACGAGGGAACCCGGGGCCAGCTCGTAGTCGCCGATGGCAAACGCTTCCTTGACCAGCCGCACGCCCGCCATGGGGGCGATGGGTCGAAAGCGGATGGCCTCGTGGATCACCGCCTGCAAATAGGGCAGTTGGTCCAGGTGCTCGGCTGCCACCGGCCGATCCGCCAACACGTCGTCCAGCTCAGCGAGCAGTCGTTGCAGCACCTCCGGATGGGCCAAGAGGCACTCCAAGGTCCAGGTCAGGATGGTGCCGGTGGTTTCGTGACCGGCAAACAGCAAATTCACCACTTCTTCCAGTAGGGCGCTTTCCGTCAAGTACGAACCGTCTTTCTGCGCCGTTGTTGCCATGCGACCGACCACATCGTCGAAGTCCTCGGGGGAATCGCAGCGCCGGCGGATTTGCTGGCGGAAGGCGTCCATCACCCGGCCCCGCAGATGCATCACGCGGCCCCATGGGCTGAAACGCCCGAGGTCCCACTGTAGATAGGGCATGGCGATGAGCGGCGAGCGCAGCCCGCGACCGGCGAAGCGATCGAAGAGGTCGCCCAAGGCATCGAGCTCGGTGTCGTCGCTGGCCGCCAGTAGGGTATGGATCATCACCTCCAACGACAGGCGGTGGGCCGCCGCGAGAAACGGCAAGGCACGATCGGTGGGCCAGGCGGCGATCATGCGGCGGGTCAGGCGACCGATGAGGGGCACGTGGGGATGGATTTGGCGCTGGCCGTTGAGGGGCGGGTGCACCAGCCGTTGGCGTTGGCGGTGGGCCTCGCCGTCGAGGGAGAAGGTGGCGTCGGTGCCCAACATGAAGCCCAACTGAGCGCGGTTGGCTTCGCCGGCCACCAGGACATCCGCCGGGGCCTTGAACATGGTTTTGACGTGCTCCGGTGAAGCCAAAAACGTCCAGGTGCCAAAACCAAGAAAACGGATCGAGAAAATGTCGCCATGCAGCCGCGTCCCCTCCTCGATCAGAGCGAAGGGGTCCTTGAGGAAACGCAGGGTCTGGCGGGGGGCGAGGCCGGCCATCAGCGGCGGACGGCGAGGTTGCATGGGGGCTCCAGGGGTATTTGATGCGGCGTCTTCGATGATGGAGTCCGACCGGTCGGTCGAATGATATCAGGGGCCACCTTACACTCGGCATGACGATCCACCGCCGGTGTCGATTTGTAGGCCGTGGGTGCTTCGCGGCCCGCCGATCTGCTACCTTCTGCGTTGTTGTCTCAGCGATTCGATGCGCCGAATCTGATCGCGGCGATGCAGCCAGGACCCAACCCCCAAGGGAGATGCCACCACGATGTCCAAGTTCGATTCCGACGCCAAGAGTGCCACCGCTCGCTTGCTCCCGGGGCTGGGGTGGCCCGTCGTGCTGCTGGCCCTCGTCCTCGTCTCGCCGGGCGCCCTGCATGCCCAGTCGACGGAACGCATGATGTTGTCGGGGCAGGGCATTGAGGACGCCGTGCCTTGGGACTTCTTCTGCACCGACGGACGACAATGCGGCGAGTGGACTCAGATTCCGGTCCCCTCCCACTGGGAGCAGCACGGCTTCGGTAACTACAACTACGGCCACGATGACGATCCGAGCCGCGAGCAGGGGATCTACCGGCATCGCTTCATGGTGCCGAAATCCTGGCAGGGTCGCCGTATCGAGTTGGTCTTCGAAGGCGTGATGACCGACGCCGAGGTGGAGGTCAACGGCAGCTCGGCGGGCCCGGTGCACCGCGGAGCGTTCTATCGGTTTCGCTACGAGATCGGCCCGTTGCTGCGCTTCGGCGAGGAGAATTTGCTGCAGGTGACGGTGCGCAAGCATTCGGCGGACAAGAAGGTCAATCGGGCCGAACGGGACGCCGACTACTGGATCTTCGGCGGTATCTTCCGGCCCGTATACCTGGAGTCCAAACCGCGAGAATCCATCGCCCGCTGGGCCGTCGATGCACGGCACGATGGGGCGATGGCGGTGGATGTTTACCTCCACTCGCCCCAGGCCCCCGGCGAGCTGGAATGGGAGGTCACCGATCTCCAGGGACGTCCCCTGGCCGAGCCGCGGCGTGTTTCCCTGTCGGCGGGCGACGAGCACATACGGCTGACGGCGGCCTTCCCCGAGGTGAAGCCTTGGAGCGCCGAGACGCCGCATTTACACCTTCTACGGTTGCGCCTGCTGCGCGACGACGGCGTCTTGCATAAGGTCGAGGGGCGTTTCGGGTTTCGCACCTTCGAGGTACGACCCCGGCAAGGGCTGTTCGTCAATGGGCAGCGGGTGCGGCTGCGGGGCGTCAATCGCCATGTCTTCTGGCCGGCCAGCGGGCGTGCCACCTGGCCCCGCCGCGATCGCCTCGATGTGGAGGCGCTGAAGGCGCTCAATCTGAACGCCGTGCGCACCGCCCACTACCCGCCGGACCCGGCGTTCCTCGACGCCTGCGATGCCCAAGGGCTTTATGTGCTCGATGAGCTGGGGGGCTGGCACGACGCCTATGGCACGGTGCTCGGCCGGCAGCTGGTCGAAGAAATGGTGACCAGGGACGTCAATCACCCGTCGATTCTTTTCTGGAACAACGGCAATGAAGGGGGTTGGAACGTCGCCCTCGACGGGGAATTTGGCCGTTGGGACCCACAGGGGCGTCCGGTTTTGCATCCCGACGAGCGTCTCGGCGATCTGGAGACGCGGCACTATCCCCACCGCCAGGAATTGGTGGAGATGCTCGACGATGCCACCTGGCTCGAGCGGGGATGGGGATGGCGGGCCGTCGAGCCGCCGCTGATCATGCCGACGGAGATGCTGCACGGGCTCTACGACGGCGGCTCGGGCGCCGAGCTCGACACCTACTGGCAAATGCTGCGGGACAGCCCACGGGGTGTCGGCGCCTTCCTTTGGTCGTTCACCGACGAGTCCATTGAGCGTGCGGATCGTGACGGTGCCCTAGGTCGCAAGGAAACCTTGGACCGTCATGAGACCTTGGACCGCCATGAGACCTTGGACAGCAACGAGACCCTGGACCGCTATGAGACCTTGGACAGTGACGGCAACCATGCGCCGGACGGCGTTTTGGGCCCCTACCGTGAATGGAGCGGCACCGCCGACGCTGTCCGCCATGTGTTCTCGCCCATCGTCGTCGAGGCGCCGCCGATGGTCGGTTTTGACGGCACCCTGGTGGTACACAACCGCTTCGATCATCTGTCGCTGGCCGAGAGCCGCTTTGGCTGGCAGTTGGTGTCCCTGCCGACGGCCCACGCCGCCGCCGCAGAGCTGCCGCGGTTGCTGGCCTGGGGGAGCGTCCCCGGGCCGAGCGTCGATCCGGGAAAGCAGGGCAGACTGAGCCTGCCGTCCGCGGCGACCCTGGCCGCCGTGCCGGAGGCCGACGCCCTGCGGCTCACCGCCTTCGACCCTTCGGGACGGGATGTGATGACCTGGATGTGGCCGCTGCGAGATCTGTACTTTGGTCCGCCGGTCGAGGCCCTGGAATCATCCGTCGAGCTTCCGGTCAAGGCTGTCGAGGCGACCCGCGACGGCGACATCCTGCGCCTGTCCAGCGGCCCATTCGGCGCCGAGATCGACCTGCGCAACGGCGCCCTGGAAGCCCTTCGACAGGGCGATCACCGCTTGCCCCTGGTGGGGCCATGGCCGTTGTCGGCGTCCTCCTCGGGAGCCGGCTCGGCGGACTCCGCTGGTCTCGCCGTCGGCGACCGGGGGGCGGTCCGCCACTTCGCCACCCGAGCGTCCCATGTGGTGGAAGCGGTGGGCCGTGGAAAGATTCGGCGCCTGCGCTGGACGATGCATGCCGACGGCTGGCTGCGTCTTTCCTACCTCTACGAGCACTCGGGCGAGGCGCCCTACCGTGGCATCGATTTTCCATTGAAGGCTCAGTCTTTTTACGGTCTGCGATGGCTGGGGCACGGGCCGTCGCGCATTTGGGGCAATCGACGCCAAGGGCCGACCTTGGGGCTGTGGTCGAAGGCTGGACAAGGGCAGACGGAGCCCCATTGGGGGCATGAGCCGAAGCTCCACGGCTACTACGGCGGCGTCCGTTGGGCGGCCCTCGAGCTAGAGCTGGAAAGCGGCGAGGTGGGGGAGCTGCAAGTGGCCTTCGAGGAACCCGGTTTAGATCTTGGGATCGGGACACCGGCCTTCCCTGAAGATGCCGAGGAGGCTCGGGCCGAGGTTCCCACCTCGGGTTTATCCTTCCTCAACGCCATTCCGAGCATCGGCACCAAGTTTCATCCGGCGGAGGATCTCAGCCCCCCACCAGCCTATCCCCCTGGCGGTGGATTGGAGCGAGGTGTGCTCTGGTTGCGTTGGCGACCGCGATCCTAGAGAATGCAGATTCCAGAAATCTCGCCATCCCCTCAGATGGCGGATCGTTATGTTGTATGTGAATGTTTTTTCCCAGCATCCGGCCGATGCCGATCACCCCGGAAGGGGATTGGCGGTGGGCGGACAAGGAGGCTCCAATGCACCGCTCTCAGCGTCTCGGACAGATGGTGATCCGCGAACGAATACTACATTCTGGGCGAATGTCGACACTGCGCTTCGGCCCCTATGCCGACCCCAGCGGCTAGGTTTCGCGGCCGCGCCCACACGACGTCAGGGAGAGTTGCGGCGGCTCCAGCCCTTCAGGAAGGCCGGATTCACCTCGCCGCAGCGCTTCAGACCTTCGGCGGCCGCTTTGACGGCGTGGCTCAGCTCGCTACCCTCCAGGGTGCTGCGAATCAGTTGGGCGATGGCGGCCAGGGCCACCGGATGCCGTTCCAAAGAGCTCACCAAAGTGGTCATGGCACGGGCTGTGGCGGTTGCCTCGCTGACATGCCCCTGCTGTAGCTGGACTCTGACCAGGTCGACGGCGATCAAGGCGCTGCTCAATGGGGCCCTCGACCGGTGGAGCTCGAGCGCCCTGCGCAGGTGGGTTTCGGCCTGGGGCAGGAGATGCTGCTGCCAAGCGAGGGTGCCGCGCAGCCAGATGAGCTTGCCGGTGAGGATAGGACCCAGACCCTCGGCCACCTTTTCGGCACGGTGGGCCAGGGAGTCGGCCATCTGGAATTCCTGTTGTTGATGATGGGCCAAGGCCAAGTTGGTGAGCACGGAAAATAGGTTGCGTTGCAGCTCGAGGCCCATGGCTGTGTCGGCATGGATCTTAGGGTTTGCCGCCTCCGGCTCGTCTTCGGGCGCGGCACCGGCTCGGGCCGGCATCTCGTTCGCCAGGTTTTCGAGGTAGCTCCGCGCCGCTTCGAAGGAACGTATCTCTTCCTCCTGCAAGCCGGCACAGCCTTGCGCCATGCCCAGCTTGAGCAGCGCCTTGGCGATGCCGAGGCGATCGCCGGCCAGGGCGAAGCGGGTTACCGCTTTTTCCGCCAGCTCCGCCGCATAGCGGAATCGCCCTTGGTCGCCGAGCACCGAGGCGCTGCGCAGGAGAAGCTCGGCGACGACCTGGGGTGGTCCAGACTCTGCCAACTCCAACGCCTTGGCGAGCACGCTGTGGGCTCGCGAGACTTTTCCCAGGCTGCGGCAGGTGGAGCCGTAGATTCCCAGCAGGGGAATGATTTGCGTCTCCTCCACTTTCGGAATCCGAAGCCTGATCTTGCGCTCCACTTCCTTGGGACGATCGAAACGGTCGCTGTCGAGGGCCGCCAAGTCGAGACAGGCGGTCATTGGCTTGGTGGCCCCTTGGCGTCTCTCCACGGCCTCGAGGATAGGGACCCCCCGTTGCCGTCGGACGCGCAGCAGCAGGCCCTCATTGCGGAAACGCATCATAGGATCGCTGGAGCCGAGCACGGCGCTGAAGAATTCAGCCCTATCGACCCCGAGAAGCTCCAGGGTTCGTAGCAGGACTCGTAAGTCGATGCGCAGACGGTCCTTTCGACGTTGATCTCGGAAGTATCCTTGGCTCAACCCGAGGGATGCTTCGATCCGGCCGATGGTCCCTGGGCCGGCAGCCCGAAAGCGCCGCTGGAGCTCGCGGTGAATGGCCATGAGGAGGGCGTCAGTTTGCATGGTGTGTGTCGTTCCAAGACCCAGGCGTCGGCAGCCGGAGTCGGTCAATGCAGTATCATCGGTCGCCGCGGTCTCGCCCGGCCATCGCAAGCGGGTGGTGGGGGCCATGATCGGATGCCTATCGTTTTGGGCTCGGTCGCCGTCGCGCTCGTCGGGCTACTGCTCAGCCTCGGTGAGCAAGCTTGTCCAGCGAGCGCAGAAATCCGAGATGCCTGACGGCGGCATCAAGCGGGTGAGAAGGGGCGCCTGGAGAGAGGACGAACCGAGCAAGAGATTTCAACCGTAAGAAAGGAGTCTAGACGATGCCTGGAAGTCAGCGCAAGGGACCGCCCCCTCCATCCGATCCCGAGACCGGCATTTGGCGGGGGCGTCCTATAGCCCGCCGCTTCACTTCCCCCGACGGCATGACGATCTTGGTGGGTAAGAGCGCTGCCGACAATGACATCTTGTCCCTCAAGCTCGGTCAGCCCGGCGATTTCTGGTTGCACATCGCCTCGGGGCCAGGCTCCCATGTGATCGTCCGCAATCCCGACAAGCTCGATCGTTTGCCCCGGCCGACCCAGCAGATGGCCGCCGGGCTGGCGGCACGTTATTCTAAGGCCAAGGCGGGCGGTAAAGTCGCCGTCCACCTCGCCACCTGCGCTGACATCGGCAAACCACGTGGTTATGCGGCGGGCAAAGTCACCCTCAGGCGTTCCAAGACCGTGCAAGCGGAGCCGGTGGACTTGTCAGAGGAGGTGTCGTGAGCGGTTTGCACCCCGATCTGGAATCTACCTTGGCGGATTTTTTGGTACAAAGAAGTGCCTTGCACCCCAAACTAGGTGCCGGGAGCATTGAACAGGGGACGGAGAGGCTCAAGCTGAGCAGTGGAGGGAATCTATGACGATACTGATCTGGATCTATATTGGCCTCTATGTTGCGTTGTGGACCTTCATGGTGTGGGTCGAATCCGTCGCGGTCCCGGAGGAAGACAAGGATCCTGGCTGGGAGCGAGCTCTCGACGGGAGCCTTATTATCCTGGGCTTCTTCGGCATGATGCTGTACCAGAAAGATCCGGGGATTCTGTGGTTGTCGAATCTTTGGAAAGTGGTGGCGGTGGGCCTTCCCTTAATTCATGGGGCTCTTAATCTACGATCCGGCCTAGTTTTTCTAAGAGACCCCGGCAGCCTCCGTGAAAAGGGCTGGGCCGTCTTGGGCGGTGCAGCGATTGCCGCTTTCCTCGTCCTGCCCTCCTCGCTGCTCAACTATCTATATGCCTTCCACTGACGCGGCAGATGGTCCACGAAGAAAGGGCCTGGCACCCCAAGAACGGTCACAGAAAGATCTGACCTGCTCAGGTGATCTTCAGCCAGCTTTGATCTAGTGCTGGTGTTAGAGGTGAAGACCGGCCGGTGCTCACCCCTCTCCCTTCAACTTGCGGCGGCAGCTCGCGCATCCGCGGACGGCGGCCGACCTACTTAGGAGCACTACGATGTCCCCCCATGCCCAAAGAAATCTTGTCTACCGGACCTCTCATGCGACCCACCACCGACGCCATGGAATCACCTTGTTGTGCATGATGACTCTGTTGTGGACCGCCCTTTCGGTACCATCGGTGCAAGCATCCCAGAGCTGTTCGGCAACGGCCCACGCTGTGCTGAAGGCATGCTATTTCAGTGCTGCGGACGACTACTGGATCACCATCGGGAGCTGCCTCAACGAGTCCGATCGCCAAGACGCCCGTGACTGTCGCATCGATGCTAGGCAGAGCCTGCTCGAAGAACGTGATCTCTGCAACGAGCAACGGAGCGCCCGGCTAGACCTTTGTGAACGAGTGGGCCAAGATCCCTATGACCCCGATTTCGAGCCAGCCGACTTCACGACTGACTTCACCAATCTAAATCCCTACTGGCCATTGGCCGTCGGCAATGCCTGGACTTACGTCGGTGGTGACGAAACCATTGACGTCGAAGTTGTGGACGCCACCAAATCGATCGAAGGTGTGACTTGCATCGTGGTTCGCGACTTGGTCACCGAAGACGGTGACGCCATAGAGTTTACCGATGACTGGTATGGCCAAGCCGCCAACGGTGATGTGTACTATTGCGGTGAGATCTCGGAGAACTATGAGCTTTTCCCTGGCGACGATCCCGCGGTACCTGAGTTGGTCGACATCGACGGTTCCTGGAAGACCGGTCGGGACGACGCCAAACCCGGTATTTTGATGCTCGCCGCACCGCAGGTGGGCGCTGTCTACCGTCAGGAAGTTGCGCTCGGTGATGCAGAGGATGCGGCCGAGGTCCTGTCCAGCGACTACAGCTTCGGAGAGGACCCCGAGCTCGACCAATTTGTGCCCCAGGCCTTGGCCGACTTGCTCTGTGACAATGACTGCGTCGTCACCCTAGAATTCACCCCGATCGATCCTGAGGTCGCCGAGCACAAGTTTTATGCGCCCGGTATTGGCCTCTTCCTGGAGGTGGATCTGACCACCGGCGAGACGGCGCAGTTGGTGGATTGCAATCTGGACCCCATCTGCGCTTCACTGCCGGCTCCTTGAGCTCGGAGGTCGGCACTGAACCGGTCATCCAGTAGAGGGTGGCCATGGCCCAGGATCCCAAAGTGGCACCTAACAAAAAGTGCCAACAAAAAAGTGCCTGGCACCCCAAAATGAGGTGCCAGGCACTTCTGACTTGGCATTTCTGACTTGCTCTTTTTAGCCTACCCATGCCGCGGAGAGCGCCGCGACCGGATTAGCCGAAACTAGACACCGCCCGCTGAGTTGGACCATAGGGTGACATCGCCGGATTCAAAGCCGTCGTTGAAGAGCCCCGCCTCGCAGCCCAGGGGCACATCGAAGGCTTCGACCTCATCGCCGACGTTGATGGTGCCGCTGCTGGCACTGACCCCGAGGCCGCGCTTGGCGAAACCACGCCAGATCTCACATTGGTTGTCGCCACCGTTGTTGACCATGTCAGCCATCAGGATGGCGTCGCGGGCGTCGGCGAAGGTGGGCAAGCAAGGTTGCAGCTTCATGCCGTCGAGCACCAATTGGATGGTCAGGTTGTTGCCGCCGGTGCCGCTGTAGAAGTCGGCATCGAAACCGTGCTTGTGAACCAGCTCCCAGTACACTTCCCAAACCATGGCCATCCAGATCTCGCCGACACCATGGGGCACGTTGGTGGTGCCGATGGCGAGGTAGGTTTGCGGATTGACCGCCAGGTCGGTGGAGTACGGGAAGTTGCGGATGCCAACGCCAGTGTCGTCGCGGAATTGCACGTAGTTACCGACGCCGCGGGCCTGGGTGGCCGTGTCGGAAGGCACGGCGGACAGTACCAGGGCCCAGAAGTCACTCCAGCCTTCGCCCGCCTGCTCGGCACCGCCGAGGCAGCCGGAGTTGGCGGGACCGCCGGTCAGCCGGTTGCTGATGCCATGACCATACTCGTGGTTGACGATGCCGTTGTCGTTGTCGCTGTCGCGATTGATCGGTGTCAGCAGTGACAAGGTGCCGTTGACGCCGGGGGTCGGCAGCTCGGCCTTGACCAGGTTGCCGTCGGAATTGCCGATCATGATCGACGGGATGGTCACCATGTTACCGACGGCGCCGGGACCCATGTTGAAGACGCCGTCGCCTTGCAGGTTGATGACGACGGCGCCGATGGCGCCGGCCATTTCGGCATTGAGCACCTTGACACCAAATTCGCAGTTGCCGCGGTCGACCACGGCGATCAGGCCGTCGTAGGCGCCGGCGGGGGAGGCTTCACAGCCATCGGTGTTGCTGGCGCCGGCACCGTCGTCCACTTGGATGAAATCGCCGGTCAAACCACCCCCGGTCAAGGGGGCTCCAAAGGAGGCGCCGCCGGCATCGTACTCGCCAGCGATATTGACCGGAGTATTGACCGTCAGCTTGCCGGGGGGCGTCCAGACGAACATCTGCATGCGACCGCTGAAGCCGTCGGGAGGGGTGCTGAAATTGGCATTGTTGGTGCCGGAACCGTCTTGGGCATCGGCCTGGACCGGATCGTTACCGGAACCCATGCCGGTGTAATTGAGGGTCTGGAAGTTACCCGCCGCCTCGTCGAAACCGTACAGGTAAGTGACGTCGTGAATGATGTTGTTCATGTAGAACAGGTTGACGATGGCGGCGTTGAGGTTGTCACCGTCACCGGGTTGCATGGCGGGATCCCAAGGGAAGTTGAAATCCAAGGTGGCGCCGCCATCGGGTCGGCTACCGCCGGAGTTGTTGGCGTCGAGATCGTCCTGGGCGACCACGTTGTTGCCTTGGGTATCGGTGAACTCGGCACCCGCGGCGCCATCGGTATCATGCCAACCGAAGGGCGAAGCCGTCGGGTCCGCCGGATCGACGACGGTCGATTGCACGCCGCCGTTGTCATCGGGGTTCTCCGCCGGAAGCGGGAACACATCGTAGCTCGGGCTATTGCCTTCGCCTTCGTAGTCGGTCCAGTTGTCCTGCGACAGGACCTCACCGGTCAGGGCGTCGACATGCAGATTCCACCAATCGGGGCTGTCGACTCGGTTGATCACCGTGTCCCAAACCAGGCGCACACCGTCCTCGGTGATCAGGTACTTGAGTTGCACCGGAATGGGGTCGCGGGAGATGTCGGCCTTCGAGAAGGTGGACTCGGCGACGCTACCACCCTTGTTGCTCAACAGGGTGAGCTCGCCCACCTCCATGCCCAGGTGGGCGGCGGCGCTGGTGATGGCCGCCTCAGGGGCCAAGGACGGCGTGGTGGTATTGATCTGCCCGGCGAGGTCGGCGGCGAAGCGGTTGCCAAGACTGATGATCGAGCCGTCACCGGCGACATTGATATTGATCAAGCCGTTCCACACCGGAATACCGGCGTGCCGCTGGTTGAAGTAGATGTGGGTGACGCCGTTGTGCCGTGTCTGGTAGTGGTCGCTGACCACCATGTCTTGGAGGTCCTCGGCGGTCAGTCCCAAGGCCGCATGTTGGCTGTTGAGATACGCCTTGGCTAGGTCGAGGGGCGCTCCTTCTTGGGGACCGGTGAGGAAGTGGATCGGATTGGCCTTGGCGTCTGGGGTGGCAGCCGCCAGTGGTGCGCCCAGAGAGACGAGAAGAAGGGTGACTAAAATCCCGGTGAGAAATCTCTGCTGCGTCATCAAGTGTTCTCCTTGCTGGGCACCGTCCGCAGGACGGTGCCGCTGATTGTCGCTAGGCCTGGGTGGCGCTAGATCTCCGAAGATGTGGATCCCAACAACGAGGTTGCCAGAAGATAGAAGCTGAAACTATATCTGGATTCGTTGGGCGCGTCATCCGTGGATGTGCGCGGTGTGAAGCGCTTGCTGACGGCGTCGCCGCCCCTCCAGCGCTTCGATGCAGCTGTCGAGCTGGCGCCGCATGGCGTTGTAGCGCGTGTAGGCGTCACCGCCTTGACCCCGCAAGGCTTCGTAGAGCACCAACTCCGGTTCCGCTTGATTCTTGGGGTAGTCGGGGATCGGAAACCCCAGGGAGCGGAGGCGGCCAGCAGCAGCGAATAGGGCGAGGGATGCCGGCGTTTCCCGTTCTGCGGAAAGATCGAGCAGGCCTTGTCGAATCCATTCTGCGCCGGGCAGGTCGTCGGTGATAGTCATCCTTGCTTCCTGAGGAAGTCGAAGACTCGCTTCTCGAAGACTTCTGCGTCGAGCCCGGGGAAACGAATCAGCTGAGGCCGTATCTCCTCGAATGCTGACTTGATCTCTTCGGCGGAGACCAGTTGTCGGTCGATCATCGCAGAGACATCGAGGAGGTCACGCTCGTGGGCTCGCGCCAACTTGGCCAGCGCCTGGGCTCGGAAATCATAGTGATAGAACTCGACCTTCCCGTGGCGGGTGACAAAACGAGAGTGAGCATCCCAGTCCGCAAGTGAAGGCAAGAATTGATCCGGCGAGGCCAATTCGATATTGACATCCAGCCGGTTTTTGAGCTCGGCAATGGCTTGAAAGATGCCCCCTGGTTCGGGCTCTAGCTTGAGATCGACATCGACGGTGCTGTCTCTCCACCCTTCCAGCAGGGCTGATGCGCCTCCCGTCAAATAGATTTTGCCGGGGCTGCGAGCTCGTAGCCCGAGCTCGCGAAGGAGCAGTTGGAGCTTTGAAGAGTCGAGAGCTGAGCGCATGGCTGCATAATACTGCGCCGTTGTGGGGCTGTCCAAAGAGGGACAGGGCCCAAGGGACGCTGGGAACCAGGGGGAGATGAAAAAGGGGAGGCCGAAGCCTCCCCTGGTTCCTCTAGCGATGGGCATCGCCTCAGGGCATGGAGCTGCTCCACGCCGAGACATTGCCGGCCTCGAAACCGTCGTTGAACAGCCCGCCGCTTTCGCAGGACTGGACGGCGACATCGTCCACCCACCAACCGGGATGGTCGACGCTGGAGTCGGTGGCCAAGCGGAAGCGGAACTGGACGGTATCGCCGGCCCAGGCGTCGATGTCGACGACCGATTCCAGCCAATCCTGCGGATCGCCACACCAGGCGTTTTCACCGCCGATGGGGTTGCTGAAGCTGGTGCTCACCAGACCGTCGTACGGATCGGTCAGCAACTCCGCCTCGAGACGGGTCCAGGTGGTGCCGTCGGTGGAGATTTCCACCACCGCACCGTCGAAGCAGGCGGTCCCAGAATCCTCGATCTCTTGGTAATTCCAAAAGCGCAAGGTCAAGGGAGAGCCGGCCAAGGGCAGGACGATGCTCGGCGACACCAAGTACTGGTCGGCGACGCTACTAACATTGTCGGCATGGAAGGCGCTGGTGCCGCTGTGCACACGATCACTGGCCAAGGCCCAGGTATCGGTGCCGGTTCCAGCGCTGCTGGTCCAGCCGGTGGCTCCGGATTCGAAGTCGTCCTCGAAGTCCATGGTCGGGGTCACACCGATGGCGCAGTCGCCGGGTCCGGTGGTGGTGACGAAGCTGAAGGGCGCCGTCGCCGCTTCGCTGCCGCAGGCGTTGTCGACCGACACCCGCCAGTAGTAGGTGGTGGCCGTATCGAGACCGAGCATCACCGAATAGCTGTTGACCTCGAGGCCACTGGCGGTTTCGACAATGTCCATGAAGGCCATGTCGGTGGCGATCTCCACGGAGTAGGTGCCGCCGTTGGGGGCGGCGCTCCACTCCAAGGTGGGGTTGATCGACACGTTGCCTTGGCCATTGCTGGGGGCGGTCAGATTGATGGTGCCGGGGGCGGCATCAAAAACCACCAACTCGACCCCGGAGTCGAAGGTGGTGACGGTGTCGTCGCCACGGATATCGAAGGGGTAGGTGCCGGTGGCCAGACCGCCGGTGCTGCTGAGGGTTAGCGTCGTCATGCCCGGGGCGGTGGCGACCGGGTTGGGATCGAAGGAGCTGGAGGTCCCTGCCGGGGCCCCCACGGTGCTCATGGTGACCGGCGGCGTGAAGGCTCCGCCGATGGTGACGTCGTAGACTGCGTCGTCACCGGCACAGATCTCGATCGACGACGGAGCGGTGCCCAAGAAGTCACAGGCCACCGGGAAGTCGAAGGCTTCGACATTGTCGCCATTGGTTCCGCTGCTGCCTTGGGCAGCGCTGACACCTAAGCCGCGACGGGCGAAAGCTTTCCACAGGATGCACTCGTTGGCACCCCCGGTGAGGTTGACATCGGCCATCAAGATGGCGTCACGGCCGTCGACGAAACCCGGCGAGCAGGCTTGCAGCTTCATGCCGTCCATCACCAGTTGGATGGCCAGGTTATTGCCACCGGTGGTCCAGTCACCATAGACATCGGGATTGAAGCCGTGCTCGGTGACCAAATCCCAATAGGCCTCCCAGATGATCGTCGACCACACGAAACCGATGCCGTGGGGCACTGACAGACCACCACTGGTACTGCCGTAGGTGAAATTGTTGGTGGCGAAGTCGGTGGTGTAAGGGGCCGGGCGGATGCCAGGCCCGGATTCAGGCGGTTGGCCGAGGGCATAGGTGCCCAAGCCGCGCAGGGTGGTGGCCGCATCGCCGGCATTGGCGGTCAACACCAGGCCGAGCCAGTCGCTCCAACCTTCGCCCATCTGCTCGCTGTTGTTGAGACAGCCGACGTTGCCGGGACCACCGGTCAGCCGGTTGGAAACGCCGTGGCCGTATTCGTGGGTGATGATGCCGCTGGAGAAATCGCCGTCCCGGTTGGGGGTGGTGCTGGTCCAGGTGAACATCTGCATACGCGGGTTGCTGCCATCGGACGGGGTCGAGAAGTTGGCGTTGTTGGTGCCCGCTCCGTCTTGGGCTTCGGCGTTGACGCTGTCGCTGCCGGCCCCGCCATTGCCGTAATTGTTCTCCTGGAAGTTGCCGCCGGCCTCGTCGAAGCCGTACTGGTAGAGCACATCGTGGATGATGTTGTTCCAGTAAAAGAGGTTGACGGCTGAAGCGGCGCCATAGGCGGTGGGTCCGTCGTTGATCAAGTCCAAGGGCACCAGGGCGCCAGTGAAATCGAGACTCGCCCCGCCATCGGGTTCCCCGGCATCGGGAACGTTGTTGGCGTCGCGATCCAAGTAGGCATGCACATTGTTGCCTTGCGGGATGGTGAATTCGGCGCCGGCCGTACCGTCCGTGTCATGCCAGCCGAAGGGTGAGGCGGTGGCGTCGGCAGGATCGACGACGGTGACTCGACCGCCCTCCGCATCACCGGGGGGAACGTCGTCGCCCGGGTCGCTCGGATCGTTGTTTTCGTAGGGATACTCGGCGGGAATCTCAAAGGCCGCGTAGGAAGCGCCGCCGGCGCCCTTGTCACGGTTGGGAGAGGCGAAGACTTGCGACGAACGCCGCGGCGCGGTGCCCTCGGCGGCTTTGCCTTGCGGTGCTGGATCGCCCCAAGCATCGTGGATGACCAAGTCGACCTTGTCGAGGATGTCACCGGAATGGGCGTCGACATAGATCTGCCAGAGATTGGAGGTGGCGATGATATCCAGCTCCACCTTCCAGGCCAAGCGGACGTCGGTGGCCGAAACCGGCAGCCAAACGAGCTGTGCCGGGATGTCGGAGGCCGAGACGTCGCCGTCACCGAGCAAGGTGTGGCGGCTGCCTTCCGGCTTGGCCTGCAACACTTGGAGGCTCGGGGGCGCGTCGAGGTCGATGGCGGTGATGGCCAGGCGGGCCGCCTCCACCGCGCCGAAGGACGGCGTCGGGCCGTTGGTGCTGCCGCTGAGGTTGGAGAGGAACCGGTTGCCGAGGCTGAGGATCCGACCATCCCTCGCCACGTTGACATTGAGGATGGCCCGCTCGACGACGATGTCTTGCCATACCTGCTGCAGATAGACATGGGATAAGCCGCTGACCTCGGTGCGATAGGAATCGCTGACCACCGCCTCGGCGAGGTCGGCGGGCGTCAGGCCCAATTGATTGACATGTTGCTCTACGAAGCTGCTGGCGATGTCCACCGGAGCGCCACTCCGCGGGGCGCTCAACGGTTCGATGACGCCGGCCTCGGCCAGCGATGGGCCCTGGTGGATATAGCGTTCCTGCCCCAGGGCGGGAATCGCCAAGCCCAAGGACGCCACCAAGGCGCTGATTCCAATGATTGCGATGCACTCTCTTTTCACCACGCATCTCCTTCTTGTTGCTTGTCAAGGCGTTGGGTCGGTCGAGCCGGAGATGGCTGGCCGAGCCTCGGACGGTACCTCGTTTGTGGGTGACGCTGATCGTAGACGCAAGGAGGGTTGAACCCAGATGAAAGCGCAACGCCCGAAGATGTCGGGTGGGACGCCCCTGCTCCGCTCGGGGACATTGCGGCGACACACCACGCTGGGCTCGTCGCAAGGAAATCTCGGTCGAGGTCGAAGGCGTGGGCACCTGGGGGAGGACTCGCAACCTCCAAGGATGCCTCGGTAGCCGAGAGCCAAGACTGAGGGAACCTTTCAGATCAATGGGCTGGATGTTATCCGTCGCCGTCGTCGGTGGCAAGCGGCCAATCTGTCGCCGGTGGTGAGTGGCCGATCTTTCGCCGGTGGCAAGCGGCGGCCAATCCAAGGGGCCTTCGCCACTTCGAGCCAGTGCTGGGTGGGGCGACGCTACACGACGGCGGCCGGCTCGGCCATCGCGGCGCTCGCCAGGGTCGGGCCGTCGGGAGCCTCGTGGATGCTCGATGACGACCGCATCAGATGCCGGCAGAGGGCGGGGTAGACCCAGTCGGCGAGGACGAACAGACGGCCGACGCGGTTGTACTTGACAAATCCCTCCTGGGTCGCCGCTCGGCTGGCCACTAAAAGATGACCGAATCGCCGTTGGGCTGCGTCTTCCGGTAGCAACTGCGCAGTACTTTCCGCAGAGTAGGCGATGTTGCTCACCAGCGCCGAAAGGAACCGTTGGCGCTCTTCTGAATCCGCCTGAGGGTCGAGTAGGGCCCCGTCGATCCAACCGTCGATGTCGCGGCGCAGGGCCGCGTCGAAGGCGGGGGAGGGCATGTCAAGCCCCGGCAGCCGATGGCCCGGCGCGGTGTCGAGGAGGGTCGCCGCGCCGAGGGCCACCACCAGGACGAACAGGTCGATGAAGAGGGCCAGGGCGAAAGCGAACAAGGTCGGATAGTCCTCGTTGTCCCAAGGTGCTTCCGACTGCAAAGTGGCCATCAGATCGGCAAAGGCGTAGACCGGCTGCTCCTCGTCGTCGGCGGCATCGCGGGCATGATCGGCATAGGAGGGTGGGGTGATCGGTTGCACCGCCTGGCAAGTCAGGGACTCCAGATCCGCCAAGGGCGCTTGATTCAAGACGGTGTCGAGGCGCCGGAGGCGCTCTTTATTGTCGACGCCGCTGGCCAACACCTCGCCCGAGGTCAGTTGGGCATCGTATGCCTCCAGGCTTCGGCTGATTTGCTGCAACGTCTGAAGCTCGGTTTGCAGCGCTCCGAAGATGAGCTTTTCTCCCGGCCCCTCGCGATAGACGCGTCCAGACTCCTTCTGCCAGCGATCCATGCGACGCCCGATGCGGTCGCAGACTCCCTGAAGATAGCAATGGTCCTCCGCTGCGCACGTGCGGGTGGTCCAGCCATTCTTCTGCTCCAGGTCGAGCCAGGCCGCAAGACGTACCTCGAGGTCGCGGCTCTGCCGCAGGCCCGCATTGATTTGTTGTTGCGCCGTGGTGAGCTGCTGACGGCTGAGATCGAAGAGTCGACGCTGGGCCTCGGCGGGACGGATCTGCTCGGTGAATTCGCTTTGCAGGGTGACGTAGCTGAAGGTGACCGAGAACAGCATGGTTACCGAGTAGAGGCTACCGATCCACCACCGGCGGACATCTCGTCCGCTGCCGATTAACCAGGCGAGCCCGAAGAGGCCAATCTGGACGGCGGCCGCCAACGACCAAGCCAAGGGGCGAGAGACGTAACGATCGAGGCCGATGGCGGTGGTCAGGAGGGAGACCAACGCCGCGATGGACGAGGCGGTGAGCAGCAAGCGCCAAAAGAAGGTTCGCCTTGCCATCTCTTTTCCTGGTGTCTCCTGTCGCCGCGTCTGCCATTCTTGCGTTAGCTGTCGATCCACCATCGGGCCTCCGGTGTTGAGTGAGGTCATGGCCCTTAGTCACAGCAGGCCTTGTCTCCACCTACGGAAGCGTTCTGCGGAATGTTCCATCGTGGGATCCGTATCTTGGGATGCAAAAAAAACGCCGAACCCCAGAAGGGATTCGGCGTTCTTCAAGCGTTGCTGTGAGCGCTCTGGCGAGTGCTACGGCAGGCTGCGAAGGGGATCAGAAGACGAAACGCAGCTCGGCGGTGACCTTGCGGCTGATGATGTCGCCGAAGACGTGCTGCTGCACCCGCTCATCGGTGATGTTGGCACCGATGATGCCGAGGGTGATCCTCTCGTCGTGGAATCGCCAGCCGAGGCCAAGATTGATCATGGCGAAATCTTCGGTCGGACCATGGAACCGGGCATCGAGCACATCCGTCCAGAAGGCTTCGTCCTGGTAGTTGAGGTTGCCGTTGGCGTAGAACTTGCCGCCGTCATAGGACAAACCCAAGTTGACCCGAGTGGCAGGCGCCATGTTGACCTCACTGAGCAGGATACCCTCGACTTCCGGCTCGTCTTGCCAGGTGAAGTTGAAGTTGTAACGCCAGTTGCGCTTCGGCCGCACATCGAGCGCAAACTCTAAGCCGGTGTTGGTGATCGAGCCCACATTGCGGTAGCTGAAGACTGCGGGGAAGGTGTTCTGCGGCACCGTGCCCACGAACACACCCGGTGCCACCGGAATGAACGGCGGCAACGGCCAACCCGGCGGCGGGTTGAAGGAGTCGTAGTACTCGCTGGTGAAGAAGTCGGTGGCGTCGGTGAGCTCGTTCTCGTAGATCGACAGGCTGACCGTCGCCTTGTCGAAGGTGCCGACATAGCCGACCTCGAGGGCCTCCAATTGCTCCTCGCCGAGCTCCGGGTTGCCCCGTGCAGCGGAGGGGAAAATGTAAGGCGTCGGCTGGTTCAAGAGCGGCGGGAAGGCCGGCAGCAACACCTGATTGAGGATGAAGATGTCGAGGTGGTTCTCGATCAGCGACGGCGCCCGATAGGCTTCGTTGTAAGAGAAGCGCAAGGTGTGATTGGGGTTGGGCGAGACCATGAAGGTCGTACGTGGCGAAACCACGGTGCCCACCGGGTCGATGTCGTCGATGCGGGCACCGAGCACCCAACGCACGTGATCGCCGATCAGGATCTCGTCCTGGATGAAGGCGCCGTACTCTTCACGGTCCGTGCCGCTGGGGGCGATGGTCAAGTCATACTCGTTTTTGCGAGCGTTGAGGCCATAGGTCAAGATGTGACTCTGGCCGATCACCGAGGTATTGGTGGCGTCGATGTTGTAGGTCTCGGATTGGAAACCGAGCAGCAGCGGTCGACCGTCGGGGCCCACGCTGAGCAGGTTGGGGGCTTCGCCGTCGAGAATGTTGGCGAAGGCGGTGACGTTGAGGCCCAGACGATTCCAGGATCCCTTGACGTACGACAAGTTGGAGCTGTCGTCGATGTCGAAGGGGCCGAGGCCGGAGTGCACCAGACCGTCGGTGGCAGCGTAGCCGGTGGAGAACGACCAAGTCGAGGTATCCGAGGAGTCGTAGTCATAGCGCAGGTCGATGCGAGGCTGTGAGGTACCACTGTTCTCGAAGGGTGGATAGGGCGTCTGGGTGCCGGGAATCAGACCTGACGGGCGCTCGTAGGCTTCGTCCTGCTGAAAATAGCTGGCCGAAACCTTGAAGCCGGACTTTTCTCCGGCAGCGGCCCAAGCGACACTGGCGAAGGCCGTGTCGAGCTCGCCGCCGCCGATCTTGAAGTGCGTGCCTTCCAGCTCTCTGGGGGATTTGGTGATGACGTTGACGACCCCTTGCATGGCGTTGGCACCCCACACCGAGCTGCCTGGGCCCTGCACCACCTCGATCTGTTTGATCTCGGCGGTGTCCAGGGGTAGAAACTCCCAGATCACAAACCCGAAGAAGTCGAGATAGAGGGTGCGGCCATCCACCAGGACCAGTTGCCCGGTGGACAGGCTGCCGGTGGCTTGGCGAGAGGTCACTTGGACGTCGCGGGTGCCGATTTGTGTGACGTTGACGCCGGGTACGCTGCGGAGGATGTCGCCGTAATCGTCGGCCGGTAGGGTCTCGAGTTGCTTCGCCGTGATGACGGTGATCGAGGCAGGCACGTCATGCAGCTTCTGCTCAGTGCGTGATGCGGTGACGACCAAGACTTCCTCGATCGTATCGGCGGGTTCTTCCACCGTCTCCTCTTGCGCCACAATGGGTAGACTGCACCAAGCCAGCAGCAAGGCTGCGAGAATGATTCTCAACTCTCTAGTCATGATCCCCCGGTTCCTTCTGGGTGGTTCCATAATTGATCCTCGAGCTCGAAGAGCCCAGGGATTGATTTCCAGGCTTGTGCAGCCCGGAGCCCGTGAATTCAGGTTTCCCGCTGATGTCACCAGCCGGAAGCACCTTGCAAATGTTCGACACTGCGGCGAATCCTAACACAAAGCATTTTTGCACCGATCGGCCATATTGCACGGTTCTAGAAGGGCAAGGGCTCCCCTTGACGCGCCACCTGGCGTGCGTAGAGGTCCTGCAGACAGCGGGTGAGCTTGCCCGTCTCGCCCTTGCCGATGCGGCGGCCGTCGACTTCCAAGACCGGCGACAGCTCACCCATGGTACCGGTGGTGAAGACCTCGTCGGCGCTGTAGACCTCGGCCACGGAGATGTTGCGTTCGCTGGCCGGAATCTCTTCCAGCTCGGCCAGGCCCATGACGACACGTCGGGTGATGCCCGGCAGACAGCTGTCGGCGTGGGGGGTCAGGAGCTCGCCGTGACGGATGACAAAGATGTTGGTGGCGTTGGTTTCGGAGACATATCCCTGGAGGTCGAGCATGATGGCGTCGTCGACCCCTGCGACATTGGCCTCGATCTTGGCCAGAATGTTGTTGAGCAGGTTGTTGTGGTGGATTTTTGAGTCCAAGGTCTGGGGAGAGTTGCGGCGAATCGACGAGGTGATCAGGCGAATGCCGGACCGCTCATAGACCGGGGCTTTCCATTCCGCCAAGACGATGAGGCAGGGGCCCTGGCGATTGAAGGCGGGGCTCATGCCCGAGGTGACCTTGACGCCGCGGGTCAAGGTGAGGCGGATATGAGCCCCGTCGCGCATGCCGTTGGCCTCCAGGGTGGCAAAGATGGCCTGGCGCACGGTGTCGCGACTGGGGACATCGGTAAAGGCGAGGATGTGGGCCGAGGCCATCAGGCGATCGAGGTGGGCCTCCAACTGGAAGATGCGTCCGTCGTAAACCCGCAGGCCTTCCCAAACGGCGTCGCCACCTTGTACCGAGCTATCGAAGACGGAGACTTTGGCGTCGCGGCGGGAATAAAGATCGTCGCCCACCCAGATTTGGAGGTCGGCGTTGCGGGGATCCGGAAGCTCTTCGGGTCGGTAGTCTCGAACCATGGTCAGGGGTGCTCCTCGAAGTCGGTTTGTGGGCTCGCGGTGGTGATCTCGTGGTCAGGGCGGTGACGGTCAGGGGGCTGGCGGTGTGGCCAGCAGCGCATGGGCGTAGAGCTCTCGATAGCATGCGGCACAACTGGCCAGCAGCGGCTCGACATGGGGCGGCACCGGCACGTTTTTAGCGCGGTAGGGTTGAAAGCCGGTGGAGCGGTGTACGTTGTGGTACCAGTGGGGCGCCCAGACGCCGTCTTCCGGCAAGGGCTGCGCCGGCCAGGAGAGCATGGCGTCGTCGAAGGGGATGTCCACCTGCTCACAGAGCTGCGCCAGCACTCCGGGCGGGTCGAGCAGCAACTGACGAGCTTCCAGCACGGGTGGCCGCTGGCCCCAGGCGTGCAGTTGTTGCAACAGCCGCCGCTGCATGTCGAGGCCGGTGTCGCGCAAGGTCGGGTTGGGGATCTGGTGCACCAGCGAGGGCAGCATCTCGGCCGGATCGCGGATCAACAGCACATTGGTGGTTTGGCGCAAGAATTTCCAATCGAGCCCTTCGAGATGGTGCGCCATCTGTTTCATGAACAGCACCGGACGCTCGGTGGAACCCAAGATGACTTGGCGCACGACCCGCTCGCCGTTTTGGTCTTGGGCTTCCAGGACCTCTTGACGCCCCGGATGGTCGACGCCCGTATGGGCCAAGTAATGGGCGTAGAGGGGCTCGTCGATCACCCGGGTATCGGAGCGCTGAGCGAAGGAATACATCAGCGCCGTCGATACGTTGCGCGGGCCGGACCACAAGCAAATACGTCGGCCGTCTATCGCTTTGATGTCCATCGCTTTGATATCCATCGCTTTGATATCCATGGCGGTTTCGACTCCTGGAAACTGGACCCCGGGGGGCAAGCTGACTGCGAGGCGGGCACGAAGTAGGCCGATGATACTGCATATCGGGGGGCGCTTCCCGTGTCGTCTATCTCTCCTGCCGGTGTCATGACAACCACCCTTGCTCGGCTGATCGCGACGGCGTAGGGAGCTGGGTCCGGCCCACCAACGAGGATCTTCACTTGTCCACTCAGTTATGGCCAACTAAGTACACCTTTTCAAAAATACGCTGGTATTCGAGCGCCGATGCATCCACGTCCGCGGCGTTACGCTCGCTGCAACAGAGCCCCACTATGCCTCGCTCGCGAGCCTTGCGGACGCGGCGCCTCGGTGCTCTCGATACGTCACCGTATTTCCGGAAAGGTGTACTAAGTACACCTTTTCAAAAATACGCTGGTATTCGAGCGCCGATGCATCCACGTCCGCGGCGTTTCGCTCGCTGCAACAGAGCCCCACTATGCCTCGCTCGCAAGCCTTGCGGACGCGGCGCCTCGGTGCTCTCGATACGTCACCGTATTTCCGGAAAGGTGTACTCAGTATCGGGGCGAGCAGGGCGGGCTAGAGATGAGAATCACCAGCCGCCTCAGGCTGGTAGAGAATGGCTTCCACCATGAGACGCCGATGCCCTCCGGGGACTTCCCACTCGATCTCATCGCCTTCGCTATAGCCGATCATTGCGGTCCCAATGGGAGCCACGATCGAGATTTTCCCCTTCGCGAAGTCAGCTTCTCCTGGGTAGACCAACGTGTACTCGAACGTCGAATCCGTGTCGAGGTCTCGCAAGCGTACGCGTGACCTCATCGTGATGACGTTGGGCGGGATCTCGTCCGCCGGGACGACCACGCAGCGAGAGAGCTCGTACATGAGGTCAGCGAGATCACCGCGGTCCTTGTCCATTGTTCCCTCGGCGACGAGCTCGAGACGCTTCCGGTCTTGCGACGTCACGTATAAGGTGCGTTTAGTCAAGTTATTAACCTTTCTAGAATTACTAACGTTGTGGATTTCTGAAGGTGGCACGAAGGCGAGCCCCTACGCGGGCGTCAGCACCGGGGACGCCTGTGATCAACGATCGTGTTGAGCTTGGATCGGTCAGCGCTTCGACTGCAGGTGCGCTTCGACTGCGGGTGCGGCTCTAGTGCGGGTGCGCTCTTAAAACCAGAGGTACCTGTCGATGGAGCGGGAGATCTCCGCGAAGAGGCCAGCTGAGCCTTCGCCGCCCACCTCGGCCGCTTCGCTCATGCTGCGCCGCACGGCCTCGCCAAGGGTCTCACTTGCTCGGCCTAGCCAGCAAGATCGACGACAGCGGCGAGGCGGGCCGGCAGGACTTTGATGACCACACCACGTGTCTTGCGGGATAGGTCTTTGCGGGTTGCATGCATCGCTTGCATCCTCCGATCTCCATGTGGAGTGGTTGCTGAGAGAGCTCGACCGGATTACGAACGAGGCAGAACGGAGTCAAAGGGCTGCGCCGACGGCGATCCTCAGCGCAGAGCGGGGAGCCGGAGCGTCGCCGGCTTCGTCCGACTAAAAAGAGATACTTTTTCGTCGCTCCGGCACCCTTCCGGGCGGCCGTCGTAGGCTCCCGGAAGAGCTGGGTTCAGCCCTCAATCTGAGTCTAGGATTGGCGGGGTCTGTTGTCAAGCTGGGGGCACCCTCGCGGCGTGTTTGAGCTAGGAATGGCGGCGGCGCTTCAGCTTGAAAAGCCGCCGATCGGCGGTCTCGATCAATTCGGCGACGGTGGTGCCGTCCGGGGGATACTCGGCGACGCCCCATGAAGCCCTGATCACCGAGCGCTGGAACCCCGCCGTATCGTCACCTTCCAGGGCGTCTTCGATGCTCACCGGCTCCATGGCCAGTCCCTCGAGCAACGTCTCGGCCGACACCCGATCGGCACCGGGCAGGATGGCGGCGAACTCGTCGCCGCCGTAGCGGCTGACGAAGTCCGACTCGCGAAATCGAGCGCTTAGCTTATCGGCCCATGCCACCAGGACCTTGTCCCCCGCCCGGTGGCCGAGCTGATCATTGACATCCTTGAATCGATCAAGATCGAAAATGGCCACCGAGAGCGGCCTGCCGGATCGACTGGCCGCCCGTAGCTCGCGATTGAGCTCATCGTGAAAGCTGCGGTGATTGAGCAAGCCGGTGAGACCGTCCCGCCGTGAGGCCTCCACCAGGTCTTCGGTCTCCTGCTCGACAAACGCTCCGATCGTTTCCCGCAACGCCGTATCGAGGGACGTGCCGAGCCTGCGTCCGACATCGACGGCCCTGCCGGCGCTGATCTCGTTGTCAGCGACGATCGTCCTGAGCGCTTTGAAGACCTCTTGCCTGAGGACTTGGTACTCCCGTACGAGCTCCCGTGGATCGAAATCGGAAGTCGAGCGTTCGCGGCCATGTTCTTGCGCAAACTTCAGATCACCCGTCTCGAAAGCATCCGAATCACCGCAGGCGACGGCGATCACTTGCTCGAGAACCTCTGGGATCGAGTCCATCAGCTTGAGCTCGGAGACCTCTTCACTCGACGGTACCTCCCGATCTGCCTTGACCGCCTCGAGCCAGCTCTCTGCAATGCTGTCGCTGATCTCGAGAAGGGCGTTGAAGATCTTCCGATTGGGTTCTTTTGTCACGGGACGCCACCTCCAAGTGGCTCGCTCGATGGGGGAGGGCCGCCCCCGAGATCCAGCGAGAGTCTTTCTGAAACGAAGGTATCACGGCGCAGCTCGATCTCAGTGATACTCCAGCCTAGGCTCGACGAGCTTCTCGCGTACGAAGTGGCAAGATCTTGCAAAGTCGATAGGGCCCTATCGACTTTGCAATGCAAAATGGATAGGCGCCTATCGACTTTGCAGGATTATGTCTTTACGCTATGGGTTCCATGGCCTCTGCGCATACAAGTCGTCAGCTTGAACAAGTCAGGGTTGATGGGCATCTCCGACTCAAGCCAACTCGATCCCAGGCAAATCCAACCCATGCTCCTTCGCACACTGCTTGGCGATGTCGTAACCCGCGTCGGCATGACGCATGACGCCGCTCGCCGGGTCGTTCCACAGCACTCGGGCGATGCGACGGTCCGCCGCTTCGCTGCCGTCGCAGCAGATCACCAGGCCGGCGTGTTGGGAGTAGCCCATGCCGACGCCGCCGCCATGGTGGAAGGAGACCCAGGTGGCGCCGCTGGCGGTGCTGAGCAGCACGTTCAGCAGAGGCCAATCGGAGACGGCGTCGGAGCCGTCGAGCATGGCTTCGGTTTCGCGGTTGGGGCTGGCCACGGAGCCGGAGTCCAAGTGATCGCGGCCGATGACGACGGGCGCCTTGAGCTCGCCGTTGCGCACCATTTCATTGAACGCCAACCCCAGGCGATGCCGTTGGCCGAGGCCGACCCAGCAAATGCGCGACGGCAGGCCCTGGAAGTGGATGCGCTCGCGGGCCATGTCGAGCCAGCGGTGCAGGTGGGGATCGTCGGGGATGAGCTCCTTGACCTTGGCGTCGGTCTTGTGGATGTCTTCCGGATCACCGGACAGGGCGGCCCAGCGGAAGGGGCCGACGCCGCGGCAGAAGAGGGGACGGATGTAGGCGGGCACGAAGCCGGGAAAAGCAAAGGCGTCCTCGACACCCTCGTCCTTGGCCACTTGGCGAATGTTGTTGCCGTAGTCGAAGGTGGGGATGCCTCGACGATGGAAGGCCAGCATGGCCTCGACGTGCTTGGCCATCGACGCCTTGGCGGCCTTGGCCACCGCCGCCGGGTCGCTTTGCCGTTGCTCTTGCCATTGCTCCACCGTCCAAGCGATGGGCAAGTAGCCGTTGATCGGGTCGTGGGCCGAGGTCTGGTCGGTGACGGCGTCGGGCCGTACCCGACGCTCGACCATGGCCGGCAAGATCTCGGCGGCGTTGCCCAACAGGGCGACGGAAAGGGCTTGCTTGGCGGCGCAAGCGGCTTCGATCCAGCTCAAGGCTTCGTCCAGGTCGGCGGTTTTGCGGTCGACGTAGCCGGTGCGCAGCCGGAAGTCGATGCGGCTCTCGTCGCATTCCACCGCCAGCATCGAAGCGCCGGCCATGGTGGCGGCCAAGGGCTGGGCACCCCCCATGCCACCGAGACCGGCGGTGAGAATCCAGCGTCCGGCCAACTCGCCGTCGAAGTGCTGGCGTCCCATTTCGACAAAAGTCTCGTAGGTGCCTTGCACAATGCCTTGGCTGCCGATGTAGATCCACGAGCCGGCGGTCATCTGGCCGTACATCATGAGGCCTTTGCGATCGAGCTCGTTGAAGTGCTCCCAGTTGGCCCAGGCGGGTACCAGATTCGAGTTGGCGATCATCACCCGCGGCGCGTCGACGTGGGTCTTGAAGACCCCCACCGGCTTGCCCGATTGCACGAGGAGGGTTTCGTCGTCCTCCAGCCGCCGCAGGGTGGCGACGATGGCGTCGAAGCTCGGCCAGTCCCGGACCGCCCGACCGATGCCACCATAGACCACCAGATCCTCCGGCCGTTCGGCGACGTCGGGGTCCAGGTTGTTGTGCAGCATGCGCAGGGCGGCCTCGGTGAGCCAGCTCTTGCAGCTCAGCTCAGGGCCAGTGGGGGAGGTGATGCGACGGGACGGATCGTGGCGGCAGATATCTTGACCGGAGGTATCGTGACGGCGGCTCATGGGTAGGTCCTCGAAGTCGACGTTGCAAGGATGTGTGGAGGGTCTGGCTGCTGAAGCCCTTCGGAATGCTGTGGCTGATCTTGTCGCTGCGGCTGATCTTGTCGCAGGGGTTGAGCATTGGGGCCGAGGGTGTAGCGGGCCCCCAAGTCGTACCGGCTGCTGGGGTAGGTGAGGACGGCGTAGGTCACCACCTGGCTTTGATTCCAGGTGCGACGCTCCAGGCGCAAGCAAGGCTCGTTGGCCTCGATGGCCAAATGCTCGCAGGTGGAGGCGTCCGGCAGCACCGCCCGCACCACATGCTCCATTTCCTGCGGCCGAATGCTGCGCAGCAGATACTCCGAAGGCGTCACTTCCTGGAAGTCGATCTGCGTCAGGCCCGGCGCCTGGCGCGGGTCGATCCAGCGATCCTCCAGTTGGATGGGCAGCTCATCGCTGTAGTGAACCAGGACGACATGGAAGGCCGAGGTGCCGACCGGTTGCTCCAGCCGTTCCGCCAACCGCCCATCGAGGGCTTGGCGTCGTTGCAAGATGAGACGAGCCCGATGCACGCTGCCCTGGGCCCGCACCTCGTCGGCGATGTTGCGCAGCTCGATGAGGCTGGCCTGGCGGGGTGGCTCGGAGACGAAGCTACCGACCCCAGCCACCCGTTGCAGATGCCCCTCTTGGGAGAGCTCCCGCAGGGCCCGGTGCACCGTCATGCGGCTCACCCCGAGCTCCTTGACCAGCTGATTTTCCGACGGAATTTTGTTTCCCGAGGGCCAGCGACCGTCGGCGATGCCTTCGAGGATACGGTCCTTGACCTGCTGATAGAGGGGGTGCGGCGAGTCGCTGCAAGCTGGCACCAGGGCATCGGCCCGGGCGGCGGTCACGGCCTCTCCCCTGGTGCGTCCGCCTCGCCTACCCAGCACAGCCGTCCGTCGAGGTAGCGTCCTCGGCAGGGATTAAAGCCCAGCTGGCCCATCAAGGCGGCCGGCTCGGTGACACCCCAGAGGGCCAGGTCGGCCCGTTTGCCCACTTCCAAGGAGCCGATTTCGTCGTCCAATCCGAGGGCCTGGGCGGCGTGCCGGGTGACCCCGAGCAGGGCTTCCGTCGGCGTCAAGTTGAAGAGCAAGCAACCCAGGTTGAGGGCGGTGAGGAGGGAGTAGAGGGGTGAGCTGCCGGGGTTGAGATCGGTGGCCAGGGCGATGGGCACGCCGTGGCGCCGCAAGAGCTCGACCGGCGGCCGTTGCGTCTCGCGCAGGAAATGGAAGGCGCCGGGCAACAGCACGGCGACGCTGCCGGCCGCCGCCATGGCCTCCACCCCCGCTTCGTCCAAGTATTCCAGGTGGTCCGCCGAGAGGGCGCCGTGGCGGGCCGCCAGGGCGCTGCCCCCCAAGTTGCTGAGCTGCTCGGCGTGCAGCTTGAGCTGCAAGCCGTGGGGTTTGGCGGCGAGGAACAGGCGCTCCACCTGCGAGGGCGAAAACGCGATGCCTTCGCAAAAGGCGTCGACGGCGTCGGCCAGTCCTTCATCGACCACCGCCTCGAGCATGTCGCCCACCACCAAGTCCATGTAGTCATCGGCCCGGCCCGCGAATTCCGGCGGTACCGCATGGGCCCCCAGGAAGGTGGTGCGCACCCGCACCGGCTGCTGCTCGCCGAGGCGTCGAGCCACCCGCAGGAGGCGACACTCGCTGGCCACGTCGAGGCCGTAGCCGGACTTGATCTCCACCGTCGTCACGCCTTCGGCGGACAAGCACCGAAGGCGCTCGAGGGCAGCTTCGTAGAGGGCTTGCTCCGATGCTTGACGGGTCGCCCGCACCGTCGAGACGATGCCTCCCCCTCGGCGGGCGATCTCCTCGTAGGCGACCCCTTCGAGTCGCATCTCGAACTCCTGGAAACGGTCACCTCCCCACACCAGATGGGTATGACAGTCGATCAAACCGGGGGTCAGGAGCTGGCCTTGGCAGTCGGTTTCTTGCCGCGCCGTGAACCGGGGCAGCGTGGCGTCGGACCCCAACCAGACGATGCGTCCGTCCCGCACCGCCAGCGCCCCGTCGTCGATCAAGCCGTAGCCCGGCCTGTAGCTCGGCCCGTTGCTCGGCCCGTTGCTCGGCCTTGTGTCATCTGCCACCAGGGTCGCCAATCGGGCATGACGGAAAAGGTGATCGACGGGTTGGCTGGGCTGGGGGTTTGAGCTCATGGTGGGTCGGGTGCCTCAACGCTTGTAGAAGGTGATGGGTCGCTGAACATTGTGGCCGAGGAAGATACCGCCGGGGGGTTCCCTAGGCCTGTATATACAGGTTATGCTTCCGACGGCGCGAGCGCAAGCCCATCGTTTCGAATGTCAGAAAGGCGACCCCATGGCCAAGCTACGATTCGACCACCTTTTCACCGGCAGCGCATGGCTGCACGACGCGGTGCTGACCGTCGACGACGGAGGAATCCTCACCGCGGTGCAGACCGCGGCGGATCTCGAAGCTCGCTCCGACGAGGCTGTCGAGCATTTTCGCGGCTGTGCCTTGCCGGGTATCCCCAATCTCCACTCCCACGCCCATCAGCGGGCGATGGCGGGTTTGGCCGAGAGCTCCGGCGCCGTCGACGACTCCTTCTGGACCTGGCGGGAGGTGATGTACCTACACGTCGGACGCTTCACGCCGGACGATATGCAGGCGGTGGCCGCCCAGCTCTATGTCGAGATGCTGGAGGCGGGGTACACGGCGGTGGGGGAATTCCAGTATTTGCATCACGATCCGGCCGGCGAACCCTACGACGAGCTGGCGGAGATGTCCTTGCGCTGTCACCAGGCGGCCCGTCAGGTGGGCATCGGCATCACCCACCTGCCGGTGCTCTACTCGGAGGGTGGTTTCGCCGGGCTACCCCCAACCCTGGGGCAACGGCGCTTCCTCAACGATGTGCCGCGCTTCCTGCGCTTGGTCGAGCGCCTGGAGAAGGAGCGGGACGGAAGCTCGGCGGTGGGTGTGGCGCCCCATTCCCTGCGGGCGGTCTCCCCCCAGGATCTCCAGGACATCAACCAGGCCTTTGCCGGGCGGGGGCCTATCCACCTGCACATCGCCGAGCAGGGCAAGGAAGTGGAGGACTGCCTGGCGTGGTCGAATCAACGGCCGGTGGAGTGGCTGCTCGACCACCAAGACATCGACGCTTCCTGGTGCTTGATCCACGCCACCCACATGACCGATGCCGAGACCCGGGCCTTGGCGGCCACCGGCGCCGTGGTCGGCCTGTGTCCCACCACCGAGGCGAACCTCGGCGACGGCATGTTCAACGCCGAGATCTTCCGACAGGCCGAAGGCCGTTTTGGCATCGGTTCCGACAGCCACATTTCCGTCAGTCCGGTGGAGGAGCTGCGTTGGTTGGAGTATGGGCAGCGTCTACGGCTCAACGCCCGCAACCTGTCGGCGGGCGGCGCGGGGCGCAGCACCGGGCGGCAACTCTTGAAGTCGGTCTTGGCTGGCGGCGCCCAGGCCTGTGGCCGCGACATCGGTGAGATCGCCGTCGGCAAGCGAGCCGACGTGGTGGTGCTCGATACTGACCACCCTTTGCTCTGCGGCCGCTTCGAGGATGAATGGCTCGACAGTTGGCTGTTCTCCGGCAACCAATCCGTCGTCCGCCATGTGGTGGTGGGGGGCGACATCCAAGTCAGAGAGGGCCGACATCGCCTGCGGGACGAAGTCGCTGCGACTTTCCGCAAGACCCTCGAAGGTTTGCGGAGCTAAGCACATGTCGAGCCATGAGCAAGAGCGACATCAGCTGTCGGTGCGGGCTGGCCGCTGGACGTTGGAGCACCTGCGTCAGATCGAGCAGCGCCCGTGCAGCATCACCCTGCGGGACTCCGACTGGCAGGATTTAGAAGCCTCCCGCCGCACCATTGCCGAGACCTTGGCGGCCGGGCAGGTAACCTACGGCATCAATACCGGCTTCGGGCGTCTGGCTCAAACCCGCATCGATGGCGACAAACTCGGCCAGCTGCAGCGCAACCTGATCCTTTCCCATGCCACCGGCGTCGGCGAGCCCCTGGACGATGCCACGGTTCGCCTCGTCTTGGCCCTCAAGGTCAATGGCCTGGCCCGCGGCTACTCGGGGGTGCGTCCCGAGATCATCCGCAACCTGCTCGCCTTCCTCGACCACGATCTATTGCCGCGGGTACCGGCCAAGGGTTCCGTCGGTGCGTCCGGCGATCTGGCGCCCCTGGCCCACCTCAGCCTGCCGCTCATCGGTGAGGGGCGGGTGCGGCTGGCGGGGCACGAGATGCCGTCCGCCGAAGCTCTGCAAAAGATCGGTTTGCAACCCCTGGAGCTGCACGCCAAGGAGGGCCTGGCGTTGCTCAACGGCACCCAGGTTTCCACCGCCCTGGCCCTGCGGGGGTTGTTGCGAGCCGAACGCAACTTCAACGCCGCGCTGATCGCCGGGGCGCTGAGCGTCGAGGCGGCCTTGGGCAGCCGCACCCCCTTCGATGCCCGCATCCACGCCGTGCGCGGCCAGCAGGGGCAGATCGCCGTCGCCGAGATCTACCGTCGTCTGTTGGGTAGCAGCGACATCGGCTCTTCGCATGTCAATTGCGACCGCGTGCAGGACCCGTACTCCCTGCGCTGCCAGCCGCAGGTGATGGGGGCTTGTCTCGATCACATGCGTTTTGTGGCGCAAATCCTGGTGCGTGAAAGCAATGCCGTCTCCGACAATCCGCTGGTCTTCGCCGAGCAAGGGGATATCCTCTCCGGTGGCAACTTCCATGCCGAGCCCGTCGCCCTGGCCGCCGACTCCCTGGCCCTGGCCATCGCCGAGGTGGGTGCCCTCTCCGAGCGTCGCACCGCCCTCTTGGTGGACGCCTCCTTGAGTCAGCTACCCGCCTTTTTGGTGGCCGAGCCCGGCCTCAATTCCGGTTTCATGATCGCCCATGTCACCGCCGCCGCTCTGGCCAGCGAAAACAAGAGCTTGGCCCACCCCGGCAGCGTCGACAGCCTGCCCACCAGCGCCAATCAAGAAGACCACGTCAGCATGGCCACCTACGCCGCCCGCAGGCTCGGCGAGATGAACGACAACGTCCAACACATCGTCGCCATCGAGCTCTTGGCCGCCGCCCAAGGCATCGACTTCCGGCGTCCACTGACCACCAGCCCGAGGCTCGAAGAGGCCCACCGCAAGATCCGCCAGGTGGCGGCCACTTGGCAGCAGGATCGGTACTTTGCCCCCGACATCGAGGCGGTGGCGGCCTTGATCGATGCCGGGGAGCTGGGTGATTGGGTGGGCGGGTATTTGGTTTAGCGGCTCAGGGAAAGAATTGCAGCTCGTTGCCGCCGCAGAAATCCCCCGCCGGGTGTTCGAATGCCAAGACCGGTTCACAGACCGACCCGACATCGCATGCCTGGCGATCGATGATCTCGATCCGATACGCCATGTCCGTGGCGCCGCCGTAGTAGACGGCGTAGCGTCCACTGTCGTTGGTTTGCACCATCTTGATCGCCACCTCGGGCTGGGCTTCCGAAATGGGTCTGAAGGTGAAGGCGGCGGAGCCAACATCGGCTCCGCCCGGCCCGTCGTCTGACCACGAGGAGTCGAGAACGCTCCCCAAGGGCATGGCGGGGGAGAGCGAGCTACCGATCAATCGTGGATCCTGTCCGCAAACGCGTACGTCGAAGCGGTCGAAGAGGGACCGCGCCGGTCTGACCGAAGGGTCACAGGGGGGCAAGATGTCGGTCTTCGGTCCCCTGCCCTGCTCTGTGGGCATCGGGAATTCACCGGATCCTCCGCACTGTGGCAGCGGAAGACTAGGGATGCGCATGGGTTCCGACGACGTGCAATCGCCGTCGAATCCGCAATCTCGGACCACCATTTCGTATGCACGCTCGGTCAGAGATGTGTAGGAGATCCAGTGTTTGCCCTCAGTCTCTCGAAGGCTTACAACAACTTCGATATTTTCCGGGTCGTAGAACCAGAAATAGCCCGCATTGTCGACCGCCTGCACGGCAACACGGCGTGCTTCCGGGATTTCCTGGCCTGTTGCCTCGGTCCAGTCGATCGTCACCTCGTAGGTCCTCCTCTGGGGTGCCGCCACTCCGTCGACGGGGGCCTTCAGACGAAGAGCGTTGAGTGGAACGACGCGGGAGCGGACCTCTGGGTCGCTGTTGTTTCCCACCGCCCAAGCTACCAAGAATCGATCCAGAGCCGGATCGGTGTCCGGCGCGAAGACGATGGCCGGCTGGCGTTGGTCATCGGCGTTTGGGTCGGTGTCGATCTGTAGCTCACTGCCGAGCAGGGTGCCTCGGGTTGAGAACAACTGGGAGATAATCGATTCTCCTGGGCCCCCCGTCGACTTCTTGCGTTGCCAGGCGACACTGCAACGTGCGTTGTGACAGTCGATACGGGGCTGACGCTGACAGCCGTGGCATGGCGATTCTTTGTTAACGGCGAAAATGTTTCCTAGGCTCGGCGAAGGGCTGGCGGTCAGGACGCGGGCTTCAATCTTGCCCGAAGGCTTGCGCCATACGGCATAGAACTGGTCGGTTTCCCTGTCGTAGGCGATATCCGGCTCAGAGCCTTCAGCCATGCCTTTGTCCAGGCGGAAAGGCGCACGTGGTGGCCTTGTATCAATCGCGTCAGGGTTGAATACTTGGGCGTATATCCCCTCGTCCTTGCGGTGCCAGACCAGCGCGACGAGCCTATTGTCCCGTACGGCGATGCGCGGTGCCAAGTCAGTGGCGATGTCGTCGTGGGTGCCGCGCGGAAACGTGGGATTGGGGGGCTGATACCCTAGTGGACGGGCCAGCATGATCTTCGTGTGGCCACCAGATCCCCCAACGGATTCTTGATAGACCACCCAAGTCGCGGTGGAATCGGCCGGTTGGTCAGGCAGCAGCTCGCCGCTGGCAATGGCCGGTTCTTCTCCTCTGACGCAGCCTACTTCGACTTCCTCGACGACTTCTCCCTGATGCGCGAGATCGTATACCTTGGCCAGCTTGAGACAACCATCGTCGCCCTTCCAGACGACCCAGTACTTGTCGTGCCCCGTTTCGTAAGTGATATCCGGATCGCTGCCGGGATCGATAGCGAAGACTTGGCCAACTCCGCTGCCGTCGGCCTGCAGGCGCTGGGCTTTGATGGATCCATCGTGGCGGAAGACGATCAGGAACTCGTTCGCCGCCGCCGCAGCAGCAGGGATGTCGCCTGAGCTTACAGTCTCCTCTGGATAGTCTGGATTATCCTGCACCAGAGTAAAATCCGAGGCCATATTGTCCTCCAGACGATCCCCCGGCCAGCCGTCCGGGCCCCCTGCTTTCCTCGATACAGCGATGGTACGGACGATGTTGGAGCCGGGGGGCTGTGTCACATTCAGGTCAAGGGTCCATTGGCACGAGGTTTCAGGTTGCAATTGCAGACACCTGGAGTTACCGGAGTTTGAGGCGGCTGTACACAGGTTGGCCGCAGGGACGCAAGAATTGGGTTTCAATACGGAAATGTCGTCGAGGCTGGTGGTCAGGATAACGTCCTCGGCCACCGCAAGGCCGGTGTTCTCCAGAGTGAACAAAGTGGCGATGACCTGCCCAGGCTCGACTTCACCTCGGAAGTCCGTCACCGAGACACGCAGCTGTACCGCTTCACTTTCCGCTATGACCTCTGTGGTCAGAGTGGCCGGTGGGCCGATGGACAGGGGCTGTACTGCCTGCAGCTCCGAGACTCGGCTGCTGATCGACGGCAAATCGCTGGCGTTCAGGTTGGACAGCGCACCGAGATCGAAGGTCAGCTCCAAGTTGGCAACCGAGGCGACGGGGAAGGTGTCGATCTGCCATCGCAGGGTCCACATCGGCGAGGCGGGTATCGTCCCGTTGTCTTGGATGCACGACAAGGAAACCGGCCGCAAGACGGGATCACCGGTGCTGCCGGGTGGTAGTAGGAGGTTGGTTGCGGTGCTGATCGGGAACCCGCAATCGATGGCGGCAGAGTCGAGGATGATCCCGAGCTCCAGCTCGAGCCCCGTGGCGTCGACCACCCCTTCGTTGGTAAAGCGATAGGTGTGACGCAGCGGTGGGACTTGATTCGAAGCGACGCCCAGCGGGGCCGAGGCGACGGCCGCCTTCCGTATCTCGGCGATGTAGTCGATGTCCAGCGGCTGGGCGATACTCGGAACGCCATTGACAAAAAGGGTCACCAAGCTCGGGCCCGGCGGAAAGTCGACAACCGGCTCGGTCAGTGCTTCTTCGTCCCTGAAGCTGGCAATCGGCAAATTGACGATTTGCTCGTTGTTGAGGCTGCGCAGTTGCACGATGGGCGAGTCATTGGCCGAGTTTCTAGTACCCTGCCCGCCGGAACCCTCAGTCAGGCCGCGAAAACCGTGACCTTTGATCCGCAACTGTTGCCCTAGCCAAAGGAGTCCTGTTTCGGTCGCGGTCGCGGTGGAGAGCTCATCGAGGACCGGACGGCTGGACTCCTCGAATTCCAAGTCGAGGTTGAAGCGTTCGCTCGACCGACTGGAGACACCGCCGATTCGGCCGCCAGCGATCATCACCTCTTGGTTGGGTAGCAGGGTTGCCGTATGGGAGACGTGGGGTTGTTCTGAAGGGACCACGCCGAACCATTGCCCTAGACGACCGCCGGTTGCCGGGTTCTGTCGGGTGATCGCTTCGAAGACGAAGTTGTCGCGGCTAGGTGAAGATGCGGTCGTCTCGCCGCCGATACTGAGGACCCTACCGTCCGGTAGCAAGACGAGCTCCTGGTGGCCACGGATAGTACCCGGGGCTTGCGTCGAGCGGCTGAGATCGGGGCAGGTATCCTCGAAACAGAGAATCTCTCCCTCGTCTTGGTTGGGATCGGAGCTGCCCCCCTGCAGCAGCACCCGCCCATCGCCGAGCAGAATGGCCCGATGACCGCTACGATCCTTGAGCAGGGTCTGTGGCCAGGTGGTCCAGGGACCTGCGGTGGTGAATTCTTGAAGGGGATCAAAGAATCCGACCTCCTGAGGACGATCCTTACCACCCGCCAGCATCACGCGCCCATCGACAAGCAAGGTCGCGCTATGGTTCTTTCGAGGGCCGATGTTGTTGGGCAAGAGACGAGGACAACCCCAGTCGTCCATCTTTGGGTCATAGATCTCATAGGTGCGGGAGGCGGGTTGCCCGGCATGGCTGCAGGTTGGCGAGACAGGGCATGTGCCCTCGCCGCCGACAACCAGAGCTCGGCCATCCCACAGCCTAGTTGCCGTGTGAAATTTACGCGGACAAGCCATGTCGGGCCCTGCCGTCCAGCCGGTCCCCGGTGTGTAGATATCCGTTGTCCGGGTTGTTTGCTCAGCAGAATCGCGCCCACCGGTTAGCAATACCTTTCCCCCTTGCAGCAGCGTGGCGCGGTGCTGGGTCCGGTAGCCGGCGTCGAGTGCCTTAGAGTCCGTCCAGCCGCCACCATTTTGCAAGCGGAAAATCTCCGAGCTGGATCCCCCCGCCACCAAGAGATCACCCTGGGGCAACAGGGTCGCGGTGTGGTCGGCTCGATCTTCGGCCATCATCGATGTAGTGATGCTACCGGGTGGCACCTCACGATTGACAAAATAGATGGAGCCCGAGGTGCCGGTGCATTGACCGGCTCCGCTCAACAGGACACGGCCGCCGGGTAGCAAGGTAGCGGTGAGCTCGGGCCGTGGGTCCCGTAAGTCGCCGATGCGCTCACACATGGGTGAGCTGCCGCTGACGAATGGACAGCGCACGATGCAACGCGCTCCCTCGGAGTCGGCGTCACTGCCGAAGAGCAGCACGGAATCGTCGGGCAGCAAGGTGGCGGCAGGCTGCTCAAACCGACATGGAAGCTGGGCAATCACCGGGGCCGGCTCGGATGGATGCCACAACTCGAGATCGTTGGGGTGCTCGGTTCCGCCGAAGCTAGCCAGCTGACCGCTTCTCAAAGCCACCGTTGCATGGTCGCTACGGCTTCGCCCGGCCCTTGGGCCGACCGTGACGGTGTCCACCGACGCGGCTGTCCCCGCGATGGCGGGCACGAAGACATCAACGGGCAACTCGACCCCCGCCTCGATGCCGCCGCTGATCCACACACGGCCGTCGAGGAGACGGGTCGCCGTGTGTCGCGATCTGCCGACGCTCAACATGGGTACCATCTTCCGGCAAGTCATATCGCTGCCGACACCGTCGACACTGCACAGCTCGAGGCTCTGGAGGCTACCCCGAATCCCCGCTACGGCACCGCCGACGATCAACACTCGGCCGTCCTCGAGGCGGGTGGCGGTGTGCCAACCTCGGGGGTCGACGAGGCAAAACTCAACCGCTTGCCAAGCCCCGTCGAGTGGAGCCTTGGGGTCGAAGACGGCGCAGCTCGCTTCGGTTTGGCCACTGAGATCATCGCCGATGACGCCACCTGCGATAAGGACTCTGCCGTCCGCCAACAGTGTGGCGGTGTAGTGGTGCCGGTCAACCAGGGCGGAATGGCCGACGTTGGTCCAGCCGCCGGAGGTGGGGTCGAAGAGCTGGGCGCTCTTCTGGAGTACCTCTTGCGCACCAACGTTTCTGCTGTTGACGCCGCCGGTCACCAGGATACGTCCGTCGAGAAGTTTGGTGGCCGTATGGCGTTGCCTTGGCAGGCCTCCGATGACGAAGCTACTGGACAGCTGGTCACCAAAGGAGGGATTAGTGGCCACCGCGGTGTTGCCGGCACATTGGCCGAGCATCTCGGCTGGGTTCGCCAGCCCTAGAGAGATGATCAGCGCGGTGCGCAGGAGGGAATCCAAGAAGGGGCGTACGCCCGCCTGCGCCGAATGAATACAGAACGATCGTAGGTTGGACATGATGTCTCCCCGGTAGGGTCGACCCAACACCCTGAAGGGCAGGTCGACGATGAATAAACCTTTGAGGCTCTAGGCGGGGCGGCCGGCGTCGGACAATGACCGGCCTATGGACGCTCAGACCACGTTGCAGAGCGAAACGGGTAGCTTGGCTTGGCGGGCCAGCTTTGCAGCGGCATAGCGAAGACGCCCACTGGTTGGTGGAATGCTGGAATGGGTATGGCAGATATTTCTCAATCTCGAGGCCAACATGGAGCGATCCCCCTTCTCTAGCTCGAGGCGTGTTCTCAGAAAATCAAATTCTCGGGTCCACAAGGGAAAGTCCTCAACCTCGGTTGGAATCCGCCTCGCCAGCTGGTTCAGCGCTTCGATCTTGATCGGTGCATCTGCTGGCGGCGACGGTTCCAGAGCGCTCTCGAGCTCGATCTCGAGATCTAGGAGAGTCCAGGGGAGCTCCATGGAAACAAACCAGAAGCTCCGCTCCGGGGCGGTGGCAGAGGGCGAGGTCCGAGGCGAGGGGGCCGGCAGTGAGTCCTTGGGCGCTGGACCGTTCATGACGAGGGAGTGGGCCATCCGAAGGTCGATTCTCTGGACATCCGCCCAGGCTTCGCGGGCTTTCCGGCGAAAGGTCTTGGCCGCCTCGTAGTCGCCCTTGTGGAGGACGATGGTACCGACGGTGGTGAAGACCTCGGGTAGGAGCGCCCCGATGGGGCTGAGATGCCCTGCCTCCTCGACGCCGCTGGCCGTGGCATAGGCCTCGAGTTTGCGCTCGGCCTCGAGGGGGCGTCCCTTGGCCAACCAGAAGCGGGCCCAAGCAAGATCATCGAGCAGCTCTTCGACCTCGAGGACGCGGCTGTGGGGCATCGTTTCGGGTAGTCGATGGAGGGCCGCCCGGGCTTCGTCGAACCGTCGCTGCTCGACGAGCAAAAGAACATAGAGCCGTTCCAGATGTCTGCTGAATTCCTCGGCCGGTAGCTCGGCCCTGAGTGTTTCGATGTCCTGAAGGGTGCCTTCGATATCTCCCTTCTGGTAGCGATTCTGTGCCTCCAGGAACAGAAACATACTGCGGTAGGCACCATATTTGTGGCCCATGCTCAGTCGTTGCTGCCTCAGCTCGACATATTGGGGACTGATGCCACGCATGGTTTCGGTTTTGACCTGGATCATCGAAGCGCTGAAATGTCTCGACTCAATCTGCGCAGCGAGTTGGTGGCTGGTTCCATAGTAGCCGAGCTCCAGCAACAGGGGAGCCAGCAGCGCTCGGCTCTTATCCAGATAGGACGAGGTCCAGCGGTTCTGTTGCTCTAAATCCAGGCCCGCGAAGAAGCCATAGCTTTGTTGCAGATTTCCGAGAGCTTCCCGAAGCGATGGGATGTCGACGCTGAAGCTCTCTGAATTGTCGTCGCCATTTTCGTCGTGAGTGTCGGAAGCGCCGTATTGATAGAGCAGAAAACCCAAATTGGTGCGTGCCACGTTGGCATAGATGGCGATCTTGTCCTCCATCGGTCGTGCATCGGATGCGATGGTTTGTGATGTCGCCAGCCCATGGCTCAGCGCCGGTAAAACGCGGTCGATGACATCGTGGAAAGTGTCGACGGCACATCGCTTTGTCAGCAGGATCGAGTCACCGGAGCTCAGGGCTCGATTCTCTTCGGTCCCCAGGAGGGTCGCCAGGAAGGCTAGATCGATGGCCGCCGCCACCGGCTCGGACGGTGTCGTCGAGCCAAGGACTATATTGGGGCAGATAGCGGGTTCAGTGTCGGTGAACGGCAGGGCTCGGGGCTGTATTCGGATGCCATCATCGGCAAGACGGTCGGTGAGCCGGCTATAGGTATGGGAGATCGAGCTGTCGGCCAGGGGGGTTCCCAGCGACACCCGGATGATAGCGTTCTGAATGCCGATGATCTCTAACTCATGGCGTATCCTCCGGTATTCTCTACCCTCAGGCACTAGCCTCAGGGCCTGTATCCGAGCCTCTTCGATCTGTTCGTGGTCGGCGGAATACTCGGCCAGCAGCAGGGCGCGCTTAAAGCACGCGGCCAGGCGCTCATCGCGGGGCAGTGCCGCCTTGGGAGCAGCTCCATCGTCGCAGTTGCCGACCAAGCGTTGCAACTTTTCAATGGCCGAGCCCAGGTGGCCTGTCCTGGCCTCGATTTCCTGCAACTGCAACTGCAAGAAGATCCGGCTGATGGGGATCCGGGCGCTCTTGTGATTATCCAGCAAGAGGGAAAGATGCGCCTTGGCCAACTTGAGATCGTCCTCCTGCGAGCTGAAGGACAGCTTCTGCGCTCGTACAAAAAGCTGAGCCGCCAGACTGACCCTGGGGTCCGGTTGGACGTCAAGGGGGCGGGATTTCAAGATCTGTGAGTAGACATTTTGTGTGGCGACAGAAGCTCCCCGGGGTTGCCACCTCCAAGGTCGTTCTTGCTCTCCAGAGCGCTGGGGGCTCTGCAGCAAGAGGAAGGCGATGGATGCCTTCTTTATGGCTCGTGCTCGGGATTTGGAGAAAAGGGGCATGAGGCGCGGCCATCGGGCACTGAAGGCGCGACGGACGTTATCTTCAATCTCCAGCAAGGCACTTTCGCGGCTCAAGGTGAAGGCACGGGTATTGCCGTCGCAGAGCTTGCGGGCTCGCTCCCTAGGCCACCAGGCGGACCGTTGCGGAAAACCCAATTCATGGCAGGTATAGCTCAGGGTGGGGGCGCCGGTGGGCGATAGGGGCTCCTGCATCTTGATGGCGATTTCGAGATGCGGGCGCTCGTCCGGTAAGGAGTCTATGACCTCGAGATCATCATTCTGGGAGAGGGCCAGGGCGAATGCCTCTCCCAGTGCCCGCTGCTCCTCGCGGGAGAAAAGGGCGGGGTTGGACGGTGTATTGCCATGAACTATGACGGGAAGTGGACCTGTCACCCAAGCTTCGACAATGAGCGCCAAAAAAATGAGCAAGACCACGACGCCGCTCACCCATTGTCGACGCCGACGTCGTGTTTCCTCTTTCGGTTTCCAGATAACGGCTCCACTTTTTTGCGTGTAGAGCACGGGGCGGGCCCAGTGTTGCGCTTCCCTGACCAGGGCGCCGCAACGGTCTTCCATCGACCTGGCGGCGTAGAGGGCTTGGCGTCCGCTGTTGGCGGCGCGGTCCGCCTGGCCGAAGCAGCGCAGATCGCCATAAAAGCTTTCGGAAAAGGCCAAGGCGGACTCGGTGTCGATTTCCCCTTGCATCGCCACGGTGGCCGGAAAACCCTTATCGATCAAGGGGCTGGCCAGACTTGTCGGGTTGTCGACCGCGATCGGTTCGGCGCTGTGGCAGGCCATCAGGATGACCAGGCGCAGGGTTTGGTTGAGGGGAATGAGCTCCGCCAACTGGTCGCCCTCGATCGGTGCTATGGCCTCGTCTTCGGTCTGCAGCAAGAGCGCCGCGCCCGCGCCGAGGGTGCCGTGGCCGATCAAGTGGAGGGCATGGAAACCACCGGTCGCCAGCTTGTCGCGCAAGGCAGCGGGGGTGACGGGCAGATCCAGGTACTCGATGTCGTAGACCTTCCGCTTTTCCTTGTCCTTGAAAATCTTGTCCAAACCGGCCCGCAGCTCAGGGGCCGAGAGTCGGTCGCAGACCGCTTCTAGACCCTCCGCGCTCTGATCTTGCGTCGGCTCAGCGGCTGCGACGGCGATCAAGACTTTCAGCCGGGGCTCGAGCAAGGGATTGAGCTTGCCGTCGATGGAGGCCAGGCGTGAGAAGAAAATCCGCTCCCGACGGGCAAAGGGGCGATCGGCCCCGAGCGCCGAAAGCTCCGTAGCAGGCGCGGTGAGTGATTCCCAGAGAATCTTGTGGAGATAGCTCAGCGAAGGGGCGAGGCGCAACTTGAAATGCATTCTTTGGGTTTGCTTGGCGGCAAATAGCCGTGCCACCTCGGACCCGGCCGGGAATAGCCAGCGAAAGAGTTGCAGCCCGATTTTGGGATCTCGATTGAGCTTCTCGATACCCTTCCAAAGCACCGCGCCGTCGCTCGAGACCGCATCCTCCCGGCAAGCTTGTCCGAGTCTTCTCAGCTCCATACCGAGGGCGATCGGACTGTGGACGCGCCGGCCGCCGACAGCAAAGGATGCCTGATCGAGGGAAATGACATAGTATTCACAGTCAATGTACGCTTTGTTTCTCATGCCTTTTGATCTCCTTCGCCACTGCATTTTCGAGGCTGTCGAGCAAGACGCGGTGATGAAGGGGTCGGTTTAGTCGGTGAGATATTTCTTTAGGGATGGTGCCGCCAGATGAGACAACACTAGAGGTGACCAAGGCGTCTCGGAGGACACATCACTCGTGGACGATGAAATCAATGATTGGTTGGTGGCCCTGATCCGTGCCGGCGATGAACGGGCCTTTGGATTACTTTTTGACCGGTTCTATCGACGCTTCCTCGGTTTTTTCCTAAAACAGGGTTTTTCGCGGGATGAGAGCCGAGACCTAATCCAAGAGACCTTCCTCCGTGTCTTTAAGGGGGTAGGGGGGTTTCAGGGAGATGCCCCATTGAGCTCTTGGTTACTTCGTGTGGCCAAAAACGTGGCGTCCAACGAGATCCGATCTCGCAGGGCCATCAAGCGGGATGCCCCCGAGGTGTCCCTGGATGCCATGGAATCGGAGACTCCGGGGGCCATTGATCACCTCGGTGCCCTCGAAGGCGATCTCGCCGGGGAACCGTTGCAGCATCTGATCGCCGACGAGCGCGTCCGTTCGTTGCAACAAGCGATCGATGGTTTGACGGTCAAACAGCAGCAGTGTTTGCGACTTCAGGTCGAGCAGGAGATGTCGATGCGAGAGATTTCGGGTGTTCTCGGCATTGCGATTGGCACCGTCAAGGCGACCTTGTTTCAGGCCCGCAGGAAACTAGAAAAGATTTACCAAGAAGCGCTTCAAACCGATGGCTGAGGAATCGAGCATGAGCCGAAGACCCCCCCTGGATCAACACATCATGGAAGCACTAGCCCTTGCCGAGCCGCCCTCGACCCACCCCGACGACGGGTTGCTGATCGAGTACCAGGCCGGACGTTTGGCCCCCCAGGACGCCGAGGAGGTGGCGTCGCATTTGGCGACTTGCCCCGAATGCAGCCGGTTTGTCTTGGCAGCCCAAGCTTTCTCCGCCGAGGGTGACGCGCTACCGCCGGTGGAGGCGGACGAAATGGCCGCCGACTGGCGGAGCCTGAGCCGGCGTCTGGCGATGCAGGGCGGACCCGACGAAGCCCGATCCGAGACGCCTGCGTCTCGGGCGCCCGGGTCGTCTTCCTCTCGGGTGGCAGGTTCCGGCACACCGCCGCCGGAATCGCGACCGTCGGAAAGGCAGCCGTCGGAAAGGCGACGGTCGGAAAGGCGTCGGTCGGAAAGGCGTCGGTCGGAAAGACGTCGGTCCGAAAGGCGACGGCGTCCGGGTTGGCTGAGCTCTCCGGCTCTCGGCTATGGGCTGGCGGTCTCTCTGTTGTGCGCCATCTTCGGCCTCCAGTGGACCCACGGTCGTGACGCGGCCCGCTTGGCGGAGCTGGAGTCGTGGAACGCCGCGGCGGGGGAGCTGGCCTCCGACTTCGCGTTGCTTACCCTGAGCCCCCAGGGAGCAACCCGCGATGCGGCAGGGGTGACCGAGGTGCAGGGCGGAGATGTTCTATTGCTCGCCTTGCCGCAAGAGTACGGCGGCGAGGCCCTGGTGCTGGAGATGGTGCGCAGCGAAGGGGTGGTGCATCGAGTGACGGACCTGCGAGGGCTCGAGGAGGGGGCGGCGCAGCTCAAGTTACCGTCCGCCGGCTTGGCGGCGGGACCCTACGAGCTTGTCCTGCGGCGGGTCGACAGCGGTGAAGTGGTGGCAACCTATAGAATACGAGTTGAAATGTTGTCTTAGGGCTGAGTATCGGTCGGGTGTCGCCCTGCCTTGGGGGCAGCGGTGGGGCTCGGCGGGGATAATATGAATCGCTTTTTGCCTCGGGATCGACTCTGGATTCTATGTTGCATGGCCATCCTGGGCCTCGCCTTGGGGGTTGGCTGGAGCTATCGCCAACCGACGGGCCTGACCTTGCATCACGCACAGACGGAGCCCTGGCAGAGCGGAGCGCAACCACGGTATTTCCTGCGCCTGGCGGCCGGTCAAACGGCCCGCCTGGTCCTGGAGCAGCGGGGGGTCGACTTGCTTGTGGAGATTGCCGGAGACGCCGGCGGGCCTTTCGAAGTGGATTCGCCCAGTGGCCGTCACGGCGACGAGCACATTTTCCTGGCCGCCGAGGAGGACCGGACCTTCGTCCTGACGCTGCGCGCCTTCAGCGACCGAGTGGCGGCGGACGGAGAATTCCAGCTGCGTCTCGAGCACCTCGACAGGGCGACCCACGAAGATGTCTTGCGGGCCGCCGCCGAGGGGCTTTTCCACCGGGCTCGGGTGACCTCCCAGGGGATCCGAGATGGTCGGTGGGACGCCGAGAGCGACCGTCGGTTCGGCGAGGCGGCGGCGCTTTTTGCCGAGCTGAATCTGTCCGAGAGGCGCGCCGATGCCCTGTATCTGCAAGGCAAGTTACGCTATACGGCACAGCGGTATCAAGACGCGGCGGCGAGCATTCGGGCCTCCCTCGCCCTCTTCCAGCGTCCAGATGCCGATGTGGAGTTGGGCCATGTCTTGAGTCTCTTGGGGGAGTGGGATGAGGCGGAAGCTTCGTTCCTTCGGGCCTTGGAGCTCTACGATGGCAAAGGGAGCTCGGCAGAAGCAACCGCCCTGAAGGGGTTGGGAGATCTGCAAAAGAATCGTGGACATTTTGAAGCTGCCGACTTCCACTTGCGCCAAGCCTACGAGATGTTTCAGCGGCTGGGACCCCTTCGCAAGCGCATCGCGACCCTGAATAGCCTCGGAGCCCTTCAGCTCAGGCAAGGGGCTTCGGCCAAGGCCCTGGAGCTCTTGCAGCAAGCACTGCGGGAGACTCCACCGACGGACCAAGGGATGCGCGGTGAAACACTCCTCGCCTTAGGCAACTTGCACTTGAGCGAAGGGCGTTTGGAGGCGGCGGCGGCAAGCTATGCCGAAGCCTTGCGATGGGAGCGCGGGAAGGGGAGCCGTCACGAGGCGATTCTCTTGACCGGTCGAGGGCGAGTTGCCGATGGGCGGGGCGACAGAGCAGGGGCGACGCAGCTCTATGCCAAGGCTTTAGAGATCTTCGAGTCTCTGGAGTTACCCTTTGACGTGGCGATCAGTCGTAACAATCTAGCTTGGCTCCACTTGGCCGAGGGCAATCCCAACGCCGCCCGCAGTCTTTTCGAGGATGCCGTCCGCGGTATCGAGCCCCTCGGCGGCTCGGTGTTTCTCGAGGGTGTGCTTCACTTCGGTCTGGCCCGTACGGCGAGCCAGCTCGGTGATTTGGAGTTGGCTGAAAAGGAGATCGAGGCCGCCGTCGAAGCCGTCGAGCTGCTGCGGGCCGGCAGCCCGTTCGAGGATCGCATTACGGTCTTGGCCTCCCGGCACGACATCTTCGATTTTCACATCTCACTTCTCATGCAGCAACATGTGCAGCAACCCAACGGAGGTTATGACCGCTTGGCTCTGGGGGTCGCTGAGCAGGCCAAGGCTCGCAGCCTGCTCGATGCCTTGGGCAGCGAGCTCGCCACGACAGCCCTCGGGCCGGGTGAGGATCCGTGGGCCGAGACCCGACGCCTGGCGGAGGGCACAACCGCAAGGGGCCTCGAGCTGCGGGCCCTCGAACGTCGAGGCGAGGACCCACAGGCGATGGTCGACTTGCGCCAGGGTCTCGACGACGATATCCGTCAGTTGCAGGTGCTACAACAGGAATTGGCGGTGTCGAATCCCTCCATTGCCGCCGTCCGCATGCCACGGCAATTGGTCCTGCGGCAGATTCAAGGGCGCCTCCTCGATTCGTCCAGCCGTTTGTTGACATATCACCTGGGGCGACAAGGTGCGTTTTTGTGGGTGGTCGGTCAGGACTCGGTGCGTTCCTATGACTTGGGGGAAGCGGCGCCCATCGAGCGGCTGGCTCAGCGCCTGAGCTTGCAGATGGCCGGCCGCCTTCGACCCGGTGCCCATGAGCTCCTACAGACCACGTTGAGAGATCTCTCCAAGGCGGTCTTGCCGCCTGCCGAAGGGCTCGTCGGGGTGCGTCGGCTGGTGATCGTGCCCTCGGGAGAGCTCTTTCGTATTCCCTTTGCCACCCTCCCTTGGCCGACGGCAAACTCTGAGGAGCCTTTGCTGTCGAGCTTCGAAGTGGTTTATTTGCCGTCTTCTTCAGTGCTGATCGCCAACCGATGGCGATCGGGCCTTCGTAGACACCCGAGCGAGGGTCTCGCCATCTTCGCCGACCCGGTATTTGGAGCATCGGATCTGCGCATCCCGGCTCCGTCGGAGGAAGCTCCGGCAAACCATGTCGACTTGCCCCGCCTAGGGGGCACCCTCGACGAGGCGGAGGCGGTGGTCGCAGCGTTGAAAAATATCTCCCCCCTGACTCTCTTGGGGACGCAGGCTCGTATCGATCCATTGCTGGAAGGTCAAATGGCGGGCTTCCGTTATCTCCATTTTGCCACCCATGGCATCGCCGTCGAGGAGGCCCCGGAGCTTTCGTATCTGATGCTGTCGCAACTGGACGACGACGGGGCCTGGCGGGATGGCCGGCTGACGGCGCGCCAAGTGACGGCCCTGGAGCTCAACGCAGATCTCGTGGTGCTCAGTGCTTGTCGCAGCGGTCCAGGACGCCCTATCCTCGGAGAAGGATTGACCGGTTTAGCCCGCTCCTTCCTGTTGGCCGGTGCCCAGCGGGTTGTGGTCAGCCAGTGGACGGTCGACGACCGGGCCTCGGTGGAGCTGATGCGGCGATTTTATTCTGCACACGCGGAGGGGATGCCAGCTGCCGAGGCGTTGCGCCGTGCCCAACTGGAGCTGCGGCGTCATAGACGTTGGAGCGACCCATACTACTGGGCCGGTTTTGCACTCTTCGGTGACTGGCAATAGCTCATCCGTCCCGTATGCCATCGTCTTCGCTCGGAACCTGCCTAAACTGCCTTGCGGGTCTCGGGTCTTACTCTCCGAAGGCCGTCGGAATGCCCGGTGGCGAGTCGATCGAAATACGATGCGATAAGGAGACGACGATGAGACATGATGAGCTGACTTGCGGCCGCGAAGCCGTTCCGCCGCGTAGTGACGGATCCGCTGCTGCCTACCATGGCTTCGATTCGGAAAGGCCCTTCCGTGAGGGGGACATCGAAGACCCGGATACGACCAGCGCCGGCCAGAATGGCCAGGATCCTCCTGCCGAAACCGGTGGCGGAAGCTGCCCGTGACCCATGCCCCAGGGCTATCACCGCCGATCAACGGGGTCGGCGGTGGCCCTTCTTTTCACCCGTCGCCCACCTTCGATGAGCTCGTCGGCCTGGCCTTGGCGGAGCCGCCGGACGCACGGTTGAGGGAATACCGAGCCCTACGCTATCGACGGAGCCGGGTCCACCTGGCCCTCAAGTCGGGCCTCGATCCGGAGAAGCTCCGGCAGGCGGGCTGGGGCCTGGTGCTGCCCGAGGACGAACCCCCCGGGGTACTGGATGCTCTGCGGCCCTTGCTCGACTGGCGCGGTCGCAGCATGGGGGGAATCGAGCCCCGGCGGTTGGTCTACCGCAGAGGCGAGTCCAGCCGCATGTTCCTTGATCGCCACAATCAGTCGCCGGGAGTGGTGGATCCGGCCAAGGTTCCCTACTACCTGTTGCTCGTCGGGCCTCCGACCGGCATCCCTTTCTCCGTGCAACAGGGTTTGGGTGTTCAGCATGCGGTGGGGCGGCTGGATTTCGAGAGCCTCGACGATTACCGCAGCTATGCCGCAAATGTGGTGGTCCGCGAACGTATGCGGGAGGCGAGGCAGCGTCGGATCGGCGTCTTCGGGCCCCGCTATGACGACATCACCCGGCAGAGCAACGAGTACCTTCTGCGGCCCTTGGCCCATGTGCTGGCCAAGCTCGAGGACTGGCGGGTCGAGGAATTTCTTGGCCCACGGGCCCATCGTCAGTGCCATCTCGATCTACTGACCGGCGAGTCGCCTCCGGCGTTCCTGTTGAGCGTTTGCCACGGTCGTGCGTTGCCACTGGGGCATGGCGAGCAGCGTCGACTGCAAGGCAGTCAGGCGTGTCAGCCAGCTGAGGCGGGGGCGGGTTTACACCGCTGGATCGCGGGGCGAGACATCGACGCCTCGGCCACCGGTCCGCAAGGGCAGGTCCTCTTCATGAACGGTTGCTTCTCGGCGGGTACGCCCAGGGAGAATAGCTATCTGCATCGGGGAGGCGAGGAAAAAGAGCTGTGCGCTGAGGAACCCTTCACCTCTCATCTAGCGCAGCGCCTGCTGGCCCATCCCCAAGGCGCTTCGGCGGTGATCGGGCACGTCGACCGCACCTGGAACTATTCGTTTCGCTGGCCGACCACCCGGGGGCCGCAAATCACCAGCTTCGAGAGCACGGCGAGGGACTTGATGCAAGGTAAGCGGGTTGGGGCGGCGATTGAAAAGGGTTTTGGCCGCCGCTTCGCGGACCTCTGTGTCGAGTTGGTGGAGTGGCAGGAACGGTGCCGTTTCGGCCAGACGCCGGATCTGACCCTATGCCAAATCTGGACGGCCCGCAACGACGCCAAGTCGACGGTGATCCTCGGCGATCCAGCGGTCCGTTTGGCGGGGGTGCGATGGGCCGGCCGTTGACCGGCCACGACAGTGGACCGTCGATCAGGTCGTCCCGACCGACGGTCCGCTGACGGCACCGAGGTCAGATCTGGAGTGTGTCGGTGCAAACGCCCTTGACGCTGACCGAAAAGCGGTTGTTGGCCTTGTACTCGACGTGCACGTAGCCACCACCGAAATTGTTCTCGAAGAAGATGTCGAAGGAGCCAAAGTTGGCCGAGGGATCGATGAGATCAGCGGCGTCGACCTCAAGGGTGAAGTTGTCAGTGTAGATCTCGAAGCTGTTGACGAAATTCGAGTTCTCCAGAAAGACATCACCGGTGATCGACGGCGGATCCGTGTTGGAGTTGCTCCCCAGGGGTTGGTCCAGCATGAAGAAGAGCTTGGTCCCACCGGTGAAACCACCGCCCACCAGAAAACGAGCCGTCGCCTGGCTACAGAATTCGTTACTGTCGATGTCTACCGGTCGGCTACCGGCTGCAAAATCGTTTGCCGGATCCAGCTGGAAATAATCCGCGGTGATGGGGCCGGCATCGGTGGTGATACGCGCCCAGCCGCGGCGTATGCCGTCGACGTCGGTCGGCAGTACCATCGCTTCGGCGCGTAGGTTCAGGCTCCACACTTCCTTGGACAACAGGGCATTGGTGAGAGTCAAGATGGGGGGCCCGGAAGAATCGGGGGCATAGAAATCAACCGTCACGGAATTGATGGCTGTGTGCTCGTTGCGGACCGATAACAAGGTGAAGTCGCCGTCGGCGACGGCGGGATCGATCTTGATGAAGGGGAGGATGTAGAAAGTGGTCGGGATCTCGATTTTGTCGTCGGACCCTGTGAGCAGTCGGTCGGCCTCTGAGCTCGAGGTGACTTGCTCGGGCCACAGCTGAGCTCTCTCGGAGCGGGGGATATCGAAGCGTTGGACGACCACCTCTGCGGGCAGAACGGTGGCGCTTAGGACGGCGATGGCGAAGCAGCTGAGTAATATCTGTCGCATTTTGTTTCTCCTGAAGAATTGGCAAATCACCATAGAAGCATATCAGGTTCGCGCCCGCCCCTGAGATTGTGCGACGGGGTAGGGCCTGGGAGCTTCTAGTCTTCGTCTATCGCGGCGAGTCGGTGGCCGGTACAGGGAAATAGCGGAGGCAGGGCACAGGATAATAGGGCCCACTCTGATAAAGTGCGAGCGGCATTAGTTACGAGCTAGGGAATTTGTCTCTGGGCGTACCCCAGCTCCATGGGCAGATTGCCGCTTCATGGACAGACTGCCTGCCGTCCCAACCAGATCCAAATCCTCGACAAAAAGCAATAGCATGAGCTCACCCAGCACTTTTGCCTCCACCTTGATCGAAACCGGGGCCTCCGCTTTGGCAGGAGCCGCTGCCAGCCAATTGATCGAGCAGCATCCTGAGATTGGCGAACGCTATGGCGCCACCGCTCTGGATCACTGGCGATTTCACCTGACGCAGCGCCTGATCGATCTTTCGGCCTCCTTGGAGGCGGAGGAAAGTGTTTTGTTCACGGCGCGTATTCTTTGGGAGCGGAAAGCTTTCCGGGCTCGCGACTTGCTGGCCAAAGATCTGAAGTACGCCCTGGAAAGCATGCACCAGGTATTGGCAGATCAGCTACCTACCCGGGCCTGGGACGCGGCGGAACCCTATCTCGATGCGGCTTTGGAGAGTCTCGGGGAACCCGTGGTCGCCGATACGAAGATGGGACTCGATCCAGATGTGGACTTGGACCGACTGGCATTACTTTATATAAAGTCGGCCCTGGAAGGGGACTCGGCCGCCGCCATCGAGCTCGTGGTGCGGGCGGTGGACAATGGTTTGAGCTTGTTAGATGCTTACGCTGGGGTGCTGATCGCGGCACAGCGGGAAGTGGGGACACTGTGGCATCTCGGCGAGCTCAACGTCGCCGAAGAGCATCTGGTGACCTCGACCACTGAGCGAACGTTGGCGATTCTGGCGGAACGGTCACCACGGCAGGAGCCGGTGGGCAAAACGGTGTTGGCCGCCACCGTTGTCGGCAATCGGCACGGTCTGGGCATACGGATTCTAAGTGATCTCTTCGCCGTTGCCGGTTGGCGTTCCATCTGCTTGGGGGTCGACGTGCCCGCCGCTGACCTGGCCGCGTCCAGCGCTTTTTTCAACGCCGACCTGGTGCTTCTCTCGACCTCCCTGCCTTCTCAGCTCAGGGATACCATGCGCGGCATCGATGCCCTACGGGCCGTGCCAGACCGATCAGTGAAAATCCTCGTGGGGGGGGCTATCTTCCAAGAGGTTCCCAGTCTCTGGCGTCGTCTCGGCGCCGATGGACATGCCGCCGAGCTGGAAGCCATCATCGCCCTGGGGTTTGGTCAGGTAGGTTTGGCCACGCCCTGAGATCGCCCTAGGACTTTGGCGGCTTCCGACAGCACCCCTTGTAGAGCTTCCATCCGCACCGGCTTGGAGAGGAAGGCGTCCATGCCCACGTCCATGGCCTTCAACCGATCTTCGTGCTGGGCGCTGGCGGTATAGGCCACGAGGTAGGGTTGGCCTCGGCCTTCCAGGACGCCGCGGTCATCCGGCTGCGAGGCTCGGATGCAGCGCGCCACCTCAAAGCCGTCCAAGTCCGGCATGTGGAGATCCAAGAGCACGACATCGAGCTGTTCATTGCGCAGCGCTTCGAGAACCCCCGTGCCGCCTCCGACGGCCCGACCTTGACAGCCCAGACGGGCCAGCATCTTCAAGGTGACGATGCGATTGACTTCGTTGTCTTCCGCCAGTAAAACCCGCAGACCGGACAGGTCGGGGGAGGTGGTGGCTTGCGGCACAGGCGTGCCGTCGTCACCCTGGGCGAGGGGCACCGATGGACGGGCTGAGGTGGGCAGGGTGGCGCTGCGCATCGGTATTTCGAAGCTAAAAGTAGAGCCTTGTCCCACCGTGCTTGCTACCTCCAAACGGCCGCCCATGGAATCGACCAAGCGCTGACAGATGGCCAAGCCGAGGCCGGCCCCACCGTGGCGCCGGGTGGAGGAGCTATCGACCTGGAAAAAGGGGTCGAATAGCTGCCTGCGTGCCGATTCAGCAATGCCCATGCCGGTGTCCTGGACCGCAAAGCGGAGCACCCCATCCAGCGCCGAGACGGCGACCACTATGGAACCGTCGTCGGTGAACTTGAGGGCATTGCCCACCAGGTTGATCAGCACTTGGCGCAGCCGCAGGGAATCACCGAGGATGCTTTGGGGGACGGTCTCGTCCAGCTCGGCGCGCAGGGCGAGGCCCTTTTGTTGTGCTTGGGGGCTGAATAGCTCGATGACCTGCTGCACCATCGGTCGCACCGCCATGGGTTTTTCGTCGAGGTACAGCCGGCCGGATTCGATACGGGACAAATCCAGCACTTCGTCGATCAAGTGCAATAATGCCAAGGCGCTGCCTTTCAGGGTGCCGACCATCTGCCGCTCACGGTCGGGCAAGGCGGGGGTATCGAGCAACTCCGAGAACCCGATGATGGCGTTCATCGGAGTCCGCAGCTCGTGGCTCATGGTGGCCAGAAAGGCGCTCTTGGCGTGACTGGCGGCCAGCGCCGCCTGCTCCGATCGGCGGAGCTCCCGGGTGCGCTCCTGGACCCGATCCTCCAACTCTAGAGTCAAGGTCTCCAACTCCCGACCTTCGTGGGCGATACGCCTGGCCAAGAACAGGGAAGCGCCAGCAAATATCAGCAGCAGACCGCAAGCGAAAAGCAGCGTTTCGGTGCTTGCTGACAACCTCGCCTTGCTCACTTGGGCGAGCACCATCAAGACCCAACCCAAGGCCGAGACCAACAGCACGGCGGCGCCCTCGACCCGATGTCGGACGGCGTCCAAGCCGGCCCACAGGGCCATGGCGCCTGAGGTGAGGATCCAAAGACCGAAGACGAGGCCGAAATAGGCCAATAGGGCCGGGGATTGATAGAACACCAGAGCGGGTAGCAATCCGGCCGGTAGCCAGCGGACGCTGAGCGGCAGGTTCTCCCGTCGCAGGGTGGCGAGAAAGAAGACCAAGAAGGTCACCATGCCGCTGGCCGCCAGTAAGTTCAGCGACCGCGCCACCGAAACTTGCCAGAGACTGAGTTGGGTCCACCGCAGCGCCGACTCGAGAAGGCCGTTGGCGGCGAAGCAGAAGGCGAAGAGACTGAACCAGAGATTGCCCCGGTGTCGACGATGGAAGAGGTAGATCAGGCCGTGCAGGATGGCGAAACCCAGGGCCAAGGAGCCGCCACCGATGTTGAGCAGCATGTGAAGGAGCCGAAGGCTGGTCACCTCGTCGACGGCCCGCTGCGGCAAATCGATGCTGAGACGGAAGCCAGCTCCCCGATCGTTGGTCAGCCAGGGGGCAAACCGCGAATTGGCGACGGCAGTGCTCGAGTAGCGCAAGAGGATTTCGTGGCGACCGGGACGGGCGAAGACGATGCTGAGGGGAGCCCCCTTGGGATCGTAAATCTTTTCCTCGGCGGAGTCGGCCGCTGGATGGCCGTAGGTGGCCACCAACTCACCGTCGATGAAGACCTCCGAGGCACCGGCCTGCTGGAGACGCAAAGCCAGCACGGAGCCGGTCAGCTCCTGGGGGATTTCGATGGCTAGACGGAACCAGCCGAGCCCAGACCAGTCAGGGGGAAATTGCCCGGCTTGGTCGAAGGTCGTCTGCAGCGGGCGCCAAGCCTCCGCGGCGGGGGCCGGGGGTTGGGGTGTCGCCGGGTGGAAATGCCATCCTCGATCCAGTTCTACCGGACCTTGGCGCAGGAGATCCGCAGAGAGGCCAGGGGCTACCTCCGTGCCTTGGGCTGCCCAGCCGAAGAGCAGCAGGCAGGCGCAACCTACGATGGCGAAAAACGATCGTTTGACGGTGACTCTCCTCGGGGCCCGCAGGATATTTGGCATTCTTCGTAGAAGACGAGATCAGGTCAATCTCAGGGGGAGCGGAGCTGATCCGGGCCGAGGTCGGAGCACCGCAGAGTGAGTATAGCAAGAGCCGATTAACGGGGACGCCACGGGGTGAGAGATTTCTTTACGACGGCTTTACAGGGACGGGAGAGCTGTCGGCAGGAGGCCGACGTAGGATACGACACATCTTCCTCGGCGTGATTGGCCGAGATCCAAGTCGTGACGACCACATTACCCTAGGAGTTTCAATATGTTGCCTTCCAGAGTGTTGCCTTCCAGAATGTTGCCTTCCAGACGCTTCCTGTCCGCTCTCTTCGTCTTGCTCGCCATGGCATTGGCGATGTCGCCCCTCTACGCCCAGCGGGCCGACGACAGTGAGCGCAAGAGCAAGAATGCCAGCGCCGAAGGTACCATCGACGGTGTCGAGGTTCGCATCGACTACGGCGCGCCCCATACCCGTGACCGGGAAGTCTGGGGCGGTCTCGTGCCCTACGACCAGGTTTGGCGCACCGGAGCCGACGAAGCCACCACCATCACTTTTTCCGCCGATGTCACCATCGAAGGGCAGAAACTGGCGGCCGGTACCTATTCCCTTTTCACCATTCCCAGCGAAGGGCAATGGACATTCATCTTCAACCGTGTGGCCAAGCAGTGGGGGCACTACAAGTATGACGCTGCGGAAGATGCCCTGCGGGTCGAGGTGAACGCCCAGGAGCACGAGAAGGCGGAGGTGCTCACCTTCGCCATCGAAGATGACATGGTGATGTTGCACTGGGACACCCTGGCAGTGGGTTTCCAGGTGGCCAAGGGCTGATTCCTCTCGTTTTCAGCGCTTCTTCTACGGAGGGTTCCACGGGCTGGAGCCCCTGAGCGTGAGCTCAGTAGGAATGCAGTAGGCATTCAGTACGAATAGAGTAAGAGCGCATCGATGGCGAGGCCTTTGTGGGCCTCGCCGTCCTCATCGCGAAGCTGCAAGACCGCCCGTTGGCCCCGCCACGCCTTGACCCCCCAGCGCAGCATGCGCAGTTGACCGCTGTCAGTTCCTTTGAAGGCCCGCACGCGCTCTCCGTGGACCCACAAGCTGAGCGATGTCTCCGGGCCTGCGAGGTCGTAGACCATCATCTGCAGACGATCCTCGCTCAAGGTGAACGGCCGGCTGAAATACCGTCGTGGTGCCGCGGTGCCCAAGCTGCTGGCCACCCGCAGGCCTTGGGTCTGCTGAAAACCGAAGCGCAAACCCAGGTCGTGATTGCTCTGCACCGGCGAGCCGCGGTCGCGGGCTGCAAGGTCATTTGAGGGGATGCCGCCTTCCAGGGGGGCGCCGCCGTCGCCGCTCGCCCGATCGGCCTTGCCCGTCTCGGAAGGCCGCCAGAAAGCCCTCCCGTCGGGGGACTCGAAGTCCTGCAGCAGCTGCTGCGAAGCGTAGCGATGCAAACGCAGATCCGCGAAGCTGAGGGCTCCCTGTTCGGAGTCCGCATCCTGTAGCCGCAGACGCCCCCGGCGACCACGCCACGGATAGAGGGTGAGGATTTCCTTCCCCGCCTGAGCTGAGCGGCCGTCACCGTTCAACTGCCAGAGGACGGTATCGTCCACCAGCATTTCGAGCTGCGTCTGTCGGGAGTTGGCCCCGAAAACAAAGCTGATCTCATCAAAATCGATGGTCTTGGCGGCGGTCCAGGCGATGCCCGTACCGGCGGCGCTGTCGAAGGGCTGGCCGATCACCCGCCAGCCGCCCTTGGGCGACTCCGTCGCCCCGCCGGGGGCAGGGCTCGGCGAGGTGGCGTCGGGAGGAGAAGTCTGCCCCAGCCAAGGGGCTCGCATGGCGGCGCTGCGTTCCGCATAGAGCTTGTGGCTGATGAACAAGGCCAAATTGGGCATGCCTTCGGAGACTTTCCGATAGCGTGCGGTGAGCTGGGGCGCCAGGCTCGGACGTTCCTGCTTGAGCACCAAGAAATCGGGCTCGAAATGATCGATCAGCTCAAAGAGACCGGAGCGCCGGTTGCGAGGACCGTGGAAGTAGATGCCCTTGGTCACCAGGCCCGCCGCGTCGATGGCCCGCTGGCCGGTGTGGAAGGTCAGGAATCCCGGCTCATGGGTGAGGATGCTGGTATCGCTCAGATCGCGCTCCAGGATCCAATCGGCGAATTGGCGGTAGGAGGTGATGCGTCCCGGCGGCCCCCCGGTCTCGTGAAGCCGTCCTTCCCTTGCGGCGCTCAACGGAATGGCCACGGCGCTGGCGACGGTGAGCAGCAGGGCCCCCGTTTGCCTCCACTGCCGGGGTACCGGGCGTAGGAATTCCCCCCAAGCGGCGACGGCGAAGACGAGAAAACAATAGAGGCTGGGCATCTGGTACCAGTGATGATCCTTCGGCGGGCCGATGATGGCGTAGCCGCTGAACAACAGTGTGGTGATGGCTGGCCACATCCACAAACTGGGATGACGTCGGGTCAGGCGTCGACCCAATAGCAAGCTGGGTAGCACCAGGAGTAGCCAGATGAGGTACCGCCATTGCCAAGGGGGCAGGCTCCAGCGGTAGTGCAGCGGGCTGAACAACGCCACTTGTAGATTGCGCCAGGCCGAGAGCACATAGGAGCCGATGCTGCTGTCCCCGGCCTTGGCGCCCAACGTATTGGGCAGGGGCGACCCGAAGTAGAGCCAGGCGAAGAGCAGCCATAGGCCGAAGATGCCGCAGGTGATGAAGGCTTCAGACCAGGGCGGACGTCGGCGTCGCGACCACAGGTAAAGGCCGATGACAAAGGCGATGACCACGCCGTCGTAGCGGGTCAGGCAAGTGAGGCCGAGTAAGATCCCCATGAGCCAAGGGGATTTACCGTCCGGGTGCTTGGCGGCCCAAGATACGGAAGCGACGATGAGCAAGATGTAGAGGGCGGTCTCCATGCCGAAGAAGCGCAGGGTTCCACCGGCCCCCCAGGCGGCGAGCAGGGCGAAGATGACGCCGGCGTTGGCCAAACCCTTGGCCGCCAGGTGACGGGCGACGATCCAGCCGCTGCCCGATAGGCAGATGGCATAGACCCAGCCCCCGGCGTCGACGACGCTGAGACCGAGCCGAGTGAGGGCGGCCAACAGCAGGGTGTAGAGGGCGGAGGATGCACCCAAGACGCGCTCGCCGGGGTTGAACACCATGCCCATCCCGCGGGCCAAGTGGTCGGCATAGCGATAGGTGATGAAAGCGTCTTCGAAGTAGAAATGGCGATGGGCCAGAAAGTTGGCGACCGCAGCGATGCCCAGGCACAGCAGGAGGGCGCCATCGCGGAGCTGTTCTAGACGGGGTGGCTCGAAACGTTGATCTGACATCTGCCGGCCCATGGTGACGATCGGAGTATGGAGTTTTGGAAATGGACGCTGGATGGATGAAGCGAGCCATTCTCCACGAACAGCAAGCGCCTCAGGGCAGGATGGGCAGCAGCGGTTTCTTGCCCGGCGCCGCGGCATCTTCTGCTGGGGTACCCTCCGCCAGCTGGTGAGCCACATCGGCCCGGCGGCGGGCCGAATCGTAAATGCCGAAGGGGCTGCCGGTTTCCTGGACGGCGGAGCCGGGGCAGAAGTTGAGGCCTTGGCCCCATGCCCCGTGCACGGCGAGGGTCTCCTTGACCTGCTCGTTGAGCCGTCGGATGTGATCGAGCTGGCCCGAGCTGCGCCAGATCTCGGTGATCGACTGCTGATGCAAGTTGCCGACGGCATGCCGCCACTGGACGCAGGGAAAGACATTGCCGTAAGGATCGATGGCGACACCCCCGGAGCCGGCTCCGCAGTGTTTCTTTTGGCCCGCCACGTTGGCGGGCATCATCTCATCCCCTTGCCGTCCGATGGTGATCTGCGGCGCCGTTGACGAGGCTGCACCGGCTTCTCGGCTCGACGCCTCGGCGGCGGCGGCCCGCTGTCCGATCTGCTGCTGGATGGCTAGTAGGCGCTCCACCCCCTGGCGGCTGGGGGCGATGGAAAGAGGAGTTGTGTCGCCATCGTCACGGGGTGTCACCACCGGATCGATGTGGACCGGGTAACCCAACTCGACCGCCAGGTCCAGCATGGCCTCGATTTCGTCCTCGTTCCAGCGGGTCAGGGTGCAATTGATCTTCACCCGCATGCCGAGCTGGCGCATTTGTCGCAGATTGTTGATCAGCTTCTGGTGGCTGCCGACGACCCGGGTTTGGCGGTCGTGGGTGGCGGCTTGGGCTCCGTGCAGGCTCACCTCCACCAGGAAGGGGTCCACTTCCTCTTGCAGCCGCTGAGCCAGGGCGCCGTGCAAGGCATGACCATTGGATTTCAAGCGGACGACAAAACCGAGCTCCCGGGCCTTGGCGCCGATGGCGAAAAATTCCGGATGGGCCAGGGGCTCACCGCCGCTGAGCACCAGATTGAAGACCTGCATGTCGGCCAGATCCCCGAATAAACTGAAATACTGGTCGAGGCCCAGGGGTTTCCCGGCCAGCTCCAAGTCGTTATAGCAGTAGAAACAGTTGAGATTGCATTTATAGGTCAGCTCCACCAGCACCGAGAAGAGGATATTCTCGCGCCAGGCTTTGTCGACCACCGCGGCGAAGCTCATGATGGGGCTCCTGTGGCATGACGTAGTAGATCCCAGAAGCCGCCCGCTTTGTTGAAGGTCAAAGTCGAGGCGGGAACGTGGGCGAGAAGAGCATCGATGGTTTCCAGAAGTCTCGACGTTTGGTGCGGGTCGCCGTTGACGAAGGGTGAGCAACCGAGCAGGAGCCCGGTGGCGGCCGCCTTGCTCATCGCTTCGAGATGATTGTCGGGGCCTTTGCGCAGGGCCGTGATGCGGCGCAGCGGAAAGCGGCCGCGGGGTTTGGCTTGCTCTCGCATCTCGCCGCCGAAGGGCAGGGCTTCGATCCAAACACGGCTGCGGCCGGTGGCGTCGCGCTCTAGCCCCAAGGCATTGCCGTCGTCGCTGAGCACTAACCGTCCCTCCCGGCGGCTGATCTTGGACAGGGTGGATTTACCGTTGCCGGAGGCCCCAGGAAAAACAAAACCGTCGCCGCCATCGACGACGCCGGCACTGTGGACCAACAGTCCGCCGGTGGCCAACAGACGGTAGGCCACCAAGATACGGAAGTAATTTTCAAACAGATCGGTGAAAGCGCTCCCTTCGGTCACCGGGGTCCACAGGATGCCCGAGAAGCCTTCGCCCCAGGAGAGGCGTCCCAACCATTGGTGGGCCGCCAGGCGGAGCCCCTGGGGCCGGTAGTCGACATCGATGAGGATTTTCCAATCGACGCGCTCGAAGTCGAGGAAATCGGGGCGGGCCGCCCGGCGAATTTGGGTGACCACCGCGCCATCCCCGGACTCGAGCCCAGACCCTTCCTTGGCTCGATGCGCCAAGACGCGCCGTACCAAGGAGGCTTGGTTTGTCTCCAGCCCCAGAAATACGTAGGGGCCGCCCGGCAAGTCGATGGTCAAAGCCTGATCGCCCCAGGCCGTGCCTTCGCCTGCATCGGGGAAAGACTCCGGCCGAGCCATGCAAGTGGCCCCGAAGGTCATCGGCGTCGGCCAGGCGTTGAAATCGAAGGGGGGAGTCTCCACATGGGCCGAGTGTACCGCAAGCGAGCTTGGGGTGGAGAGGGGTTTGCAGTGCCTGGCATGCCGTTCGCTCCTTTTCGTAATGTGATTTGTAATATCAAAATGTTGGTCCGCGTTGTGGCATCCGGTCGAGTCGCTGGCGGCCGAGGAAAAGACAGATACCGGCGCCAGATTCCTTGGGGTGTAGGGTGAATTGCCTAGGTAGTAATTCCCCATTGGGACCCCAGACTCCCCTGTGTCGAGGGGCGAATCTGGCTGTCTGTCGCTTCTATGGTCAATTCCGTGAGTCTTCTTAAGATATTGAGATTATTGGACTTATGGGATAGATAACGACTCAGATTCCAGGGCTGCCTTGGTCTGGCGTGGGAATTGCAAAAGCCACAAGGGCAACGGACGCCCATTGGACTCGTTTACAAACGGCAACTTGAGCCTATCTAATTTTTTTTTATGATTTTTTGGCTCCCTTCGGTGAGCACTATAGGACGGGTCTCCCACAAAAGAAGCTCCGAAAAGTAATACGTCGATATTTAAAGACGGCAATCACTAGCGACTGCAATTACTAAAGACGGCAATAACTAAGACGGCGACAGCTGAAGAACCCGACCGCTAACCACCCCGACAGCTGACCACCCCGATGGTGGGTTCGAGCAACGAGCTGGCGGTCACCGGTGAATCTCGACAGCCCTTCACCCGGTCATTCTCCTACAGGATCTGTACTAGCCCATGGAACGCAAGGCCAACGATACATCCCTCGGTCCCTCTCCGGTCAAGGAACGGCGTCGCTATGCGAAGCCTCGGATACTGTCGTGCGAAACCCTCGAGGTTCTCGCCGCGACCTGTACCCAGCCCACCAGCAAACCGGATCCTATCCTTTGTCCTTCGGGCCCACCCCAGAGTTGAGGAGGCGATACTGATGCATATGTTGCGAAGCTGTCGATTGTTCGGTCGTGTCTTGCTCCTATGGTCCGTCGGTTGCGTCCTCGGGCTCTCTTGGGCTGCTGCGGGCGATATCACCGGTACCGTCTACCGCGACTTCGATGGCGATGGAGTTGTCGACGGCGGCGAGGTGGGGGTCGCTGGAATCGAAGTGGAAAGCTTCGACTTGGTGGGTTCTGTAGATACTGCGACGACCGCCGCCGATGGGTCGTTCACCATTGCCGGCGGCGTGCCAGGTGAAGAGATCCGCTTAGAATTCAACATTCCCGCCTCGATGGATTACTTACTGCCCAGCGTCGTCGGCAGCAACTCGGCGAGCCTGCTGAGCTTCGTCACCATGCCGGTGGACGGTACCGACGCCGATGTCGACCTGGCGGTGGCCAATCCCGGGCAGCATTGCCAGGCCGATCCCGACTTTGTCGTCAATTGCTTTATCGACGGCGATCAGAGCGGCACCGCCGATGTTTTGATCTCATTCCCCAACACCGCTTCCAACAACACGCCAACGCCGGCCGACGAAGCGTTGGAGAATCAGATCGGCACCACCTGGGGGCTGGCCTACCAACGGTCGTCGGACACTCTTTTTGCCTCCTCCTTCCAGAAACGGCACGCCGGCTACGGCGATGGTGGCACCGATGGCCCCGGCGCCATCTATGCCATCGTCGATCCCGATGACGGTACCGCCACCGGCACCTCGACCTTCCTCAATCTCAATACCCTGTTCGGTTCGGCGGTGGCGGGCACCAATCCCCACCCCACGGGCTCGGATTTCGATTTGGACGCCGCCTCCTTCGCCGAAGTGGGCAAGACCTCCTTCGGCGACCTCGATATCTCCGACGATGAGCTGACCCTGTGGGTGGTCAACTTGGAGGACCGTCGGCTCTACGAGATCCCCCTGGGCACTGATCCGGCCAACCCGGTGGCCCCGACCCTGTCATCGCAGGTCGATCGACACGACCTCTTCGATCTCTACGATTGCGACGACGACGGCAGCCCCGATACCGGGGCGGATGTCGATCTGCGTCCCTTCGCCCTCAAGTTCCACGATGGCCTGGTCTATGTCGGAGCGGTGTGCTCCGGCGAGAGCACCCAAGACACGGCGGACCTGCGAGCCTTGGTCTGGAGCTTCGACCCCGCCACCGACACCTTCACCGAGGTGGTGGATTTCGGTCCCTTGACCTATTCCCGAGGTTTGACCATTACCGGTTGCACCGGCGGTGCCGCCGACTGGCACTTCTGGGAGGATAGCTATCCGGCGGCGGGCATCGACCAAATTTGTACCTTCGGCGGCAATCCTGAGCTGTCGTATACACAGCCGATTTTGTCGGATATCGAGATCGGTGCCGACGGCACCATGTACCTGGGCTTGCGGGATCGCTGGGGCGACCAACAGGGTTTCAATGTCGAGGATCCCGACGGCAATCTGGCCGTCGGCGACGGTTTTGGCGATCTCTTGCGTGCCACCGCCGACGGTTTGGGCGGTTGGACGGTGAGCACCGTCGAGGCGACGAGCGGTACCGAGTTTTTCAGTGACGACGATTGGACCGACACCTCCTTTGCCCACAACGAAACCAGTTTTGGTGGTTTGGCGCAGCGTCTCGGCAACGGCGAGATCGTTTACAGCCGCATGGATCCGATCGACGGGACCTCGGCTGGCGAGAATGACTTTTCGGCCGGTGTGCGATGGAAGAGCACCGCCAGCGGCGCCACCATTGATCAGTACGAGGTCTACGATCCCGACAGCGGCTCGGTCGACATCTTCGGCAAGGGCAATGGTCTGGGGGACGTGGAGGCGATTTGCGAAGCGCCGCCGCTGGAGATCGGTGATCGTCTGTGGTGTGACGACGGCGACGGCGTGCAAGATCCCGGCGAGAGCGGCATCTCCGGCGTCACCGTCAGCCTGGTTTGCGACACCGACGGCAGCGGCGTGGTGGGAGACAGCGGCGGTGACTTGAGCGCCACCACCACGACGAGCGCCAGCGGTCAGTACCTGTTCAACGGCAGCAACGTGACCGGCGGAATTCCCCTGGTCACCGCCTGTGAAGTGCGGGTCGAGCGGGTGGCGGTCAACGGAGCCTGCGGTGCAGTGGCCGTCGCCACCGCCGTCGATACCAACAGTGGCAGTCGTTCGGATCTGCGGGATTCCGACGGCGCCGTGCTCACCAGCGGTGCTTTCGACGAATACAGCGATACCATCGGCGTCGCCTTCACCACCGGCCTGGCGGGGCAGAGCGACCACTCCTACGACTTCGGATTCCAGCCGGCGGCGGGCAGCGATGGTGGTGAGCTGGAGATCGTCAAGACGTCAATTCCCACCGGTCCTCTGACCCCAGGGCAAGCCTTTTCATACGAAATCACCATCAGCAACTCCTCGAGCATCACCCATACCCAAATCGAGCTCGAAGACGCCTTGCCGCCCGGTGTCTCCTATGTCGCCAACAGCACCTCGGTGACCGGACCGCGTATCTTCCAAGTGCGGGATCGTTTCGAGACGGCGTCCTTCGGCAACCAAGATGGCCGCGACGACTGGGCCGCCGACTGGATCGAGACCGATGCCGCCGGAGCGGGCACCGGAGCGGGCAATGTGACGGTGAGCGGTGGCAGCTTGATGCTCGATGACAACCCCGACACCGGCACCAATCCCGGCGTCGCCCGCGAAGTGGATCTCAGCGGTTTCACCACCGCCACTTTGGACTTCGAATTCAGCACCAGCGCCGGAGTCGACGCAGGCGACGCGGTGACCGTCGATGTGTCCAACAATGGCGGCGGCACCTACACCACCCTGGAGGTGATCACCGGCATCGCCGGGGCCTCGACGGCCACCCGCAGCTTTGACATCTCAGCCTTCATCGCCGCCAACACCCGAGTGCGCATTCGCGTTACCAATACCTATGGCGGTGCCAACGAGATCTTCGAGGTGGAGGATCTCCGCATCTCCGCATCGGCCGTCGCGGATACGATGCGGGTCACCGAATACCTGTTGGACGCCGATCTCGTCAATGACTTCACCGGCACCACCTATGACTTGACCCTGGCGCAAGATCTGGCGGCCAACTACTTCGTCATCGTTCAAGGTAGCGACGGCACGGGTTTGAGCATCGGCGGTCGTGGCCCTGACGAAAACTATGCCCGGCTGACCCAAGATCCCTTCGGAACCGGCGACCTCGGCACCTCCAGTGGCACGGACGTGCTCAGGCTCGAGCGGGGCAATGCCGTCAACACCTGGTATGGCGTCGTGACGGTAGTGGAGTGTCTGGCCAATTGCTCTAGCAATGGTTTCCAGCTCCTCGATGTGCAAGCGGTGGCCCACACCGGCACCTCCACTTCCGGCAGCGATACTTCGGGGACCGCCTGGAGCGCCCTGTCGCAAGTCATGTTGATGGGCGGTTTCAACGGCGCCGGTTGCTCGACGTCGGAAACGACGGCTGGCGATTCCAAAGTTTGCCACGCCCGCATCTTTCCGTCCGGTAGCGACACCATCAACTGGACCCGCGATGCCGGTGGCGCCACCCTGAGCGCCGCCACCAGCACCGTCATGGTGTTGCAGTGGGGTAGTAGCTGGACGGTTGAGCGAGCCCGCGTTCAAGGTACGAACGGCGGCAACGGTCTCAACGCGGTGGGGGAATACAACACCGCCGCCATCGGCAACGTGTTGCGGGATCAAACCTGGGTCTGGGGCACCGGCCACACCGACGACAACGGCGTCGGTGACGCCGCCGAGGGTGCCATCATTACCCTGGGCAATGGAGTCGACCAGAACGCCACCGAATCCACCGTCGCGGTGGGTTTGGAAGCGGCTGGCAACGCCGTCGACTTCGAGGTCTACGCCCTCTCTCATCCGGACCTGGCGGTGGACTACCGTTTCAAGACCGATGGCAACACCGCGGACGTCACCGTCGACGTCACCGTCGACAGCGCCACCAGCGATCGCATGGCCTTGTCCTACAACGGCTCCAGCTCCACCAACAATGCGTACCCGCGGCCTATGTTTTCGGCCCGCTATGTCGGCGATACGACGGTCCGCCTCGAAAGACGGCGCACCGGTACGGATTTCCCGGCCTGGGTGCAAGGCATCGACTTCAGCGCCCTTGGGGTGACCCTCCCCGACACCGCGGACAATGCATTGGGCGGCAATCCACAACTCCTCGACGGCACGTCCCCCAACTTGGTGGAGCCCGGCGACGGCTTCGAGCTGGCCCCCGGCGATAGCATGACCATCACCTTCGACGTGGTCGTCGACTCGCCCCTGGCGGCGGGCATCACCGGTTTCACGTGCCCGGCCACCGCCGACAGCGCCGAAGGCCTGCCGGTCTCAGACAGCACCTACAATCCGGTGGGTTTGCCGGGCATCATCGGCGACTTCGTCTGGTACGACCTCGACGGCGACGGTCTACAGGATACCGGCGAGCCGGGCATTGCCAACGTGCAGGTCAACCTGCATGCCAGCAACAGCTGTGATTCGCCGGTGATCGAGAGCACCACCACCAACGACTTCGGTTTCTATTTCTTCGACGATCTGGCGGCGGGGGACTACTGTGTCCAGGTCTATGAGGGCACCTTGCCGGACGACTACGCCTTGACCACGGCGTCGAATCCCTTGACCTTGACTTTGGGGGCCGGGGCCACGGATCAGACCATCGATTTTGGCTACAACGCCGCCGCTTGCTTGCCAGCCATCGACTTCGAAACCGACGGCGAAGGCAATGCGATGCTGGCCGGGCAAATCGTCGACAACGAGTACGCCCCCTTCGGGGTCACCGTCTCGGTCACCGGCGGCAGCAATCAGGCGATGATCTTCGACACCAACAATCCGACGGGTGGTGACACGGATCTCGGCTCCCCCCACACCGACTTCGGTGGACCTGGAGTGGGCACCGGGGGTGCCGCCGGGGCGACCTTCGAGAATCGTTTTGTCCTCGACAATGTGCTCATCGCCTCGACGGACGGCGACTCCACGGACCCGGACGACCATGCCGGCGGTGCAACCTTCACCTTCAGCTTCGACCGCGATTTGCAGGTCGATGAGCTCGGATTCCTCGACAACGGCGACACCCTCGGCGTCGATGGCGGCGAGATCCGTCTCTTCGACGCCACGGCGACCCAGATCGGTGGCGGTATCGTCATCCCCGGGGTCGGCGACAACGGCACCGTCACCGTCGGCTCGATCGGCGGCAGCGGCGTGCGTTCGGTGGAAGTCGAGCTCTTCGGCGCCGGCAGCATCGATGCCTTCGTCTTCTGCGCCGCCCCGACAGCGGACGGCGCCTTGGGGGATCGGGTGTGGCTCGACATCGACGGTGACGGCGTGCAGGACATCGGCGAGCCCGGGCTTCCCAATGTCGAGGTCACCCTCTATGACGCCGGCCCCGATCTCATGGTGGGCGGCGGCGACGATGTGGCGGTGGCGACACTGATCACCGACGCGGCGGGTCTCTATCTCTTCACCGACCTTCCGGCCAGCACCTTCTATGTCGAGGTCACCGACGCCACCGTGCCGGCCGGATTGAGCATCTCGCCCGGCAGCACCGACCCGGGGGCGACGGTCGCCTTGGCGTCCGGCGCCATCGACCTGGACTCCGACTTCGGCTATCGCAACGCCGGTGCCACCGCCATCATCGGCGACACGGTGTGGGCAGATGCCGACGGCGACGGCCTGCTGGATGCCGGCGAGCCTGGCATCGCCGGTGTGAGCCTCGACTTGTTGAGCCCCGGCGTCGACGGTGTGCTGGGGACCGGTGACGATGTGGTGGAAGACACGGTCACCACCGATGCCGACGGCCGTTACTTGTTTACCGGCGTAGCCCCCGGCAAGTATGTGGTGGATGTCACCGACACCGGCGGTGCCCTGACCGGCTACACCCTGACGGTAGGCCCACAATCGAACCCCGACCCCACCTATCCCATTTTGGTGGCGGCGGGCGACGTCTACCTGCAGGCGGATTTCGGCTACGACAACCCCTCCCTGTTCATGATCGACGACACCGCTTGGTTAGACCTCGATCGTGACGGCATCTTCGATGTTGGGGAGCAAGGCATCGCGGGAGTGACCGTCGCCCTGTTGGACGCGGCGGGCGAAGTGGTGGCCTCGACGATCAGCGACAGCAACGGTGACTTTGTATTCACCGGCTTGACCAACGGCGACTACACGGTGGTGATCACCGACACCATGTCGAAGCTGGCGAAGCTGTCCACCACCACCTCTCCGGCGGCGGCCGGCGAGCAGGCGGTCACCATCGCCGGTTCGGACGTCAGCGGAACCAACTTCGGCTATGTGCGCCCCGGCGTCATCGGCGACCGGGTGTGGAGCGACGCCAACAGCGACGGTATCCAGGACGACAACGAGGTGGGCATCGCCGGAGTGACGGTGGAGATCTACTACGATGTCGACAGCGACGGCGTGCTCAATACCGGCACCGACACGCAAGTGGCGACGGCGGTCACCGATGCCTTCGGCAACTACCTCTTCGAAGACCTCTACCCGGGCACCTACGTGGTCAGCATTGACGACACCCAGGGTGCCTTGACCGGCTATAGCCACACCACCCTCGACTCCCAGGCGGCGGCCGGCGACCAGCTGGATTCCGGCCTCAGCTCGTCGGTGGACAGCGACCTCGATAACGACTTCGGCTACGTCGACGCCTCCCTTCCCGATGTCAGCGGCAATGTCTTCCACGACATCGACCGCGATGGCGTCGATGACGGGGTCGGCGAACCGGGCATCCTCGGCGTCACCATCGCCTTGGTGGACGCCAGCGGCAATGTCGTCGCCACCACCCGCACCGACGCGGCGGGCGACTATCTGTTTCCGGACGTACCGGCGGGCGACTACACGGTGACCGTCACCGACCAGGAAGAGGTGCTCGACGACTACTTCCTGACCAGCGGTCTCGATGCCATTGACATCACCGTCGTGGCTACGGACATCACCGACATCGACTTCGGCTACGCACGGCGCAATACCCTGGGCCGGATCGGTGATTTCGTGTGGCTCGACGCCGACCGCGACGGGGTCCAGGATCTCGGCGAGCCCGGCTTGCCCAATGTCGATCTCGACCTCTACGACGCCGGGCCGGACCGCGCCCTCGGCGGCGGTGACGATGTTCTGGTGGCCAGCACCACCACCGATGCCAACGGCGGCTACATCTTCGTCGACTTGCCGGCGGGCAATTACTACGTCGATGTCGACGGGGCGACGGTGCCTTCCGGCCTCAGCGCCACCACCGGCACCACCGATCCCAGCCGTCTGGTCAACCTGAGCGCCGGTGAAGTGGATCTCGACGTCGACTTCGGCTATGCCGGAACCACCAACTCCAGCGCCCTCGGCGACCGGGTGTGGGTGGACGCCGACTCCGACGGCATCCAGGATGCCGGTGAGGTGGGCATCGAGGGGGTCACGGTGACAGTGGTCGGGCCCTCCGGCTCGTTCACCGAAGTGACCGGCCCCGGCGGTTTCTACCTGGTGACCGGTCTCAGCGCCGGTACCTATACGGTGACGGTGGACAGCTCCACGTTGCCCGCCGGTCTCAATACGGTACCCACCAACTCCCCGGCCAGCCGGGAGTTCGAGGTGCCCGCCACCTCCGACGTGCTGACCGCCGACTTCGGCTTCGACGCCCCCGGTGGTGTCCTGGGGACGATCGGTGACTTCGTCTTCCTCGACCTCAACGCCGACGGCGTACAAGACGCTGGCGAGCAAGGCATCGAGGGCGTCACCCTCAACCTGCTGGATGCCAGCGGTGATGTCATCTCCACCATGACCACCGACGAGAACGGCGGCTACGATTTCAGCGGTTTGCTGGCGGCCAATTACCGCGTCGACGTCACGGACCTGGCGGGCGTGCTGGTGGGCCTCAATCTGTCCGCCGGTAGTGATCCGACGGCCAGCATTTCCCTGGCCGCCGGTCAGGACTACAACAACGCCGATTTTGGCTATTCACCGGCCGCCATGGTGGGCTCCTTGGGCAACCTGGTGTGGCATGACATCAACGGTGACGGCAACGTCGACAGCGGCGAGCCGGGGCTCGGTGGGGTCACCATCGATTTGTGGGTCGACGTCGACGGCAACGGCAGCATCACCGCCGGGGTCGACAATTACCTGCGCAGTGTCACCACCGACAGCAATGGCGAGTATGAATTCAAGGGCTTGATCCCCGCCGTCTACCTGGTGGACGTTACCGACACCGCCGGTGTGCTCAGCGGCTTCAACAAAACGACCGGCATCGTCGGCGTCGACGACAACAGCCAAGCGGATCCCTACCAGGTCACCCTCAACGGCGGTGCGCCGTCCAATGTCACGGCGGACTTTGGTTATGAAGCGGCGGTGCCGTTCAACCTCAGCGGCACGGTCTTCATCGACGGCAACCAAGACGCCTTGTTCAATGGCGCAGAAGCTGGGGTTAGCGGCGTGCCGGTGCGCCTCTTCAGAGATCTCGACGGCGACGGTGTGCTCGATCCTGGGGAGCCGCAGATCGGCACCGCCACCAGTGACGGCAACGGCGACTACAGCTTCAGCAACTTGCCCAACGGCGACTACATCGTCACCGTGGTGACGTCGGATACGGCGATCGAAGGATTTTCCCAGACCACGCAGACAGGCACTGCCAGTGTGCAGCCGGCGACCATCGCCGGTGCCGACTCGGTGGACAACGACTTCGGTTTCATCGACGCCAGCCCGGCGCCGTTGAATCCAGGCGCCATCGGGGACCGTGTGTGGCTCGACATCGATGCCGACGGCGTGCAGGACATCGGTGAGCCGGGCATCGCCAATGTGCAAGTGCGTCTCTTCGACGTCGGCCTCGACGGTGCGGTCGGCGGCGGCGACGATGTGCTGCTCGACACCCTGATCACCGATATGGCCGGCGAGTACCTGTTCCCCGGCCTGGCGACGGGTACCTACTACGTCGATGTGGTCGACGCCACGGTGCCGACCGGCCTCAGCCTGTCGCCCGGTGGCAGCGATCCGACGGCGGCCATTACCTTGGTGGCGGATCAGGTCTATCTGCTGGCCGACTTCGGCTACAGCAACGCCGATCCGGCCACCGCCATCATCGGCAACTTCGTATGGAGCGACGCCGACAACGACGGTCTACAAGATCCCGGCGAGCCGGGCATCGGCAATGTCACCGTCGATCTGGTGGGCCCCGGGGCCGACGGCATCCTGGGCACCGGCGACGATACCGTCGAGGCTACCCAGACCACGGCCGACGACGGCAGCTACCTGTTCATCTCCGTGCCGCCGGGCGAATACCGGGTGGACGTCACCGATACCAACACCGCCCTCACCGGCTACACCTTGACCAGCGGTCCGCAATCGAATACCGATCCCACCCAGCCTCTCAGTGTGTTGGCGGGTGAGGTTTATTTGGATGCCGATTTCGGCTACGTCAATGGCGCTCTGTTCAGCATCAGCGACCGGACCTGGCACGACATCGACGGCGACGGTACCCAGGACATCGGCGAACCGGCCTTCAGCGGTGTGACGGTGAGCCTGTTGGACGCCAGCGGTGACGTCGTCGCCACCACCACGACGGACAGCAACGGCGACTTCCAATTCGACGGCCTGCCCAACGGCAGCTACACCCTGTCGATCACCGATACCGACGCCGTGCTGTTGGAATATGTCGGCACCACGGCACCGGCCACTGCCGACTCCCTCGACGTCACCGTCGCCGGGGCCGATGTCAGCGGCATCAACTTCGGCTACAACATCCCAGGCCAAATCGGCGATCGGGTTTGGAGCGACGCCGACGGCGATGGTGTGCAGGATGCCGGTGAGCCGGGCATCGCCGGTGTCACCGTGCAGCTGTGGCTCGACGACGGCGACGGTATCTTCGACAATACCGTCGATACCCTGGTGGATACCCAAGTCACCGACGGCACCGGGTTGTATCTCTTCGAACAGTTGGGCCAAGGCACCTACTTCTCGAGCATCGACGACGGCCAAGCCGCCCTCTCCGGCTACACCCCGACCACCACCGATCAAGAGGGTGGCGCCAACGCCCCGGGCACCCAGATCGAAGCATCCCTGGCCACCTCTGCGGCCAGTTTTCTCGATGCCGACTTCGGTTATCAGCAGCCGGCTTTGCCCGACGTCAGTGGCAATGTGTTCAACGATCTCGACCGGGACGGGGTCGACGACGGCGCCGTCGATGTGGGTATCGCCGGGGTCAGCATCGACCTGGTGAACAGCAGTGGTGAGGTGGTGGCCACCACCACCACCGACGTCGATGGCGACTACGCCTTCTTGGATGTGGCGGCCGGTGACTACACCGTGACGGTGACCGATAGCGGCGGTGTTTTGGAGGACTACTTCTTGACCAGCGGCCTCGATGCCATCGATATCACCGTCGTGGCCACCGACATCACCGACATCGACTTCGGTTACGCCCGCGATTCGGGCACCGCTTCGATCGGCGACTTTGTGTGGTTCGACGGCGACGACGACGGTATCCAGGACGGTGCCGAGCCGGGCATCGGCAGCGTCGACGTGGACCTCTACAATGCCGGGCCGGATGGTGCCGTCGGCGGCGGCGACGACGTGCTCGTCGCCTCCACCAGCACCGACAACAACGGCCTCTATCTCTTCGAGGGCCTGAGCGCTGGCACCTACTACGTCGATGTCGTCGACGCCACCGTGCCCGCCGGTCTCGGTCTGTCCACCGGCTCGACGGATCCCAGCGACTTGATCAGCCTCAGTGAGGAGGAGGATTACCGCGACGCCGACTTCGGCTACTCCGGCAGCGGTGGCAGCGCCCTGGGCGACTTCATCTGGTATGACGCCGACAGCGACGGCGAGCAGGACAGCGGGGAGCTCGGCTTGGCCGGCGTCACCGTCGAGCTGCGCGACGTCAACAATGTCTTCATCACCAGCGCGGTGACCGACAGCAACGGTCTCTATCTCTTCACTGGCCTGGCGGCGGCCACCTACCGGGTGGTGGTGCTCACCGGCACCCTGCCGGCGGGGGTCAATACGACGCCCACCAACATCGGTGGCACCGATCTGGCGGTGCCGATGGACGGGGTCACCGACTTCCTGTTCGCCGACTGGGGTTTTGACGGCGGTACCCTCGGCTCGATCGGCGATACCGTCTTCCTGGATACCGATGGCGATGGCGTACAAGATGCGGGCGAAGGCGGCATCGAAGGGGTGACCCTCAACCTCTTGGACAGCTTGGGCGAGACCATCGGCACCGCCGTCACCGACGAAAACGGGGTCTACGACTTCCAAGGTCTCCTGGCCGGCAATTACCGGGTCCAAGTGACGGATACGGGTGGTGTCCTGGCGGATCTCAACCTGAGCGCCGGCTCCAATCCCACCGCCGCCATCGCCTTGGCGTCGGGTCAGGACTACGACGACGCGGACTTCCCCTACACCCCGTCCAGCGGACTGGGGACCCTGGGCAACCTGGTATGGCACGACATCGACAATAGCGGTGACGTGGATGCCGGTGAGCCGGGCATGCAAGGGGTAACGGTGGATCTGTGGCTCGACGTCAACAGCGACGGCATCATCACTCCCGGCATCGACAACTTCCTGCGCACCGAAACCACCGATGAAAATGGTGAGTACGAATTCAACAGCCTGCCGCCCTCCGACTATCTGGTGACGGTGAGCGACGACTTCGGAGTCTTGACCGGTTTCACCAAGACCAGCGGCATGGCGGGGGTTGATGACAACAGCCAGGCGGACCCCTACGCCGTCACCTTGAGCTCGGGCACCCCCAACAATCTGACCGCCGATTTTGGCTACTTCGCCGCCGCCGACCTCAACATCAGCGGCACGACGTTCTTTGATCTCGACGGCGACGGCACCTACGAGCCGTCCGTGTCACCGAACGATGAGGATTTCGGCGTCGATACCACCTTGGTATTGCTCTTCCGGGATCTCAACGGCGACGGCATGCTCGATGGTGGCGATGCGCTGATCGATTCCAAGATCAGCGACGTCAACGGCGACTACCTATTCGCCAACCTGCCACCGGGGGACTACATCGTCGCCGTCGACGCCACCGGCACCTACGTCGATGGCGCCACCCAAACCACCCAATTGGCGACCTTGAGTGTCCAGCCGGTGATCTTGGTGGCCGCCGACTCGGTGGATAACGACTTCGGGTTCAATCGTCCGGCCACCTCGGTCTTCGCCTCCCACTGGCGGGCCTTCGTCGAAAACGGTCGCCTGGTGGTGGAATGGCAGACCACGGGGCAAGCCAATACGGCGGGTTTCCACCTCTACCGGCTCGACACGGCCAGCGGTCGCCAGGTCCTGGTTTCCGGTGGTGCCATGTTGCCCGCCTTGACGACGGCGCCCCAGGGGGCCATCTACCAGGTGGACGATGCCACCGCCCCGTCCCAGGGACGCCTCAGCTACCTGCTGGTGGAGGTCGAGACCGGCGGCTTCGAGCAAATCTACGGCCCCTTCGAGGTCACCGTGCGCGGTGGTCTCGATGTCTCCTTGCCGGGCGACGAGGTCAGCGCCGGATATCGGGTGGCGGCACGCCAGCCGACGGCTGCCATGCGGCAACGCTTGGCGGAGCACCGCTTGGCCCTCGACACCGCGACCGGCACGTCGGTAGCTCCCACCGGGACCGCCAAGGCGGTCGCCGAAGGGCGCGCCATGCAACTGCGGGTACGGGCCGATGGCCTGCATCGGGTCAGCGACGTGGACCTGGCCAACGGCTTGAATCTCAGCCTCGAGGCGGTGCGCGGCGCGGTGCGCAACGGCCAACTGAAGATCACCCTCGGAGGGCAGACGGTGGCCTGGCGTGCGATTGACGAAGCCGGCCGTGGGTTGGTTTTCTACGGCCAGGCGATCGACAGCCTCTACACCTTGGACAACGTCTATCGCGTCGTCCTCGGAGCCGCAGCAGGTCTCGGTGAGCGTTCCGTCGAGACCCCGGCGACGAACTCCGGGGCGAGCTATCGTCATCGTCTGCATTTGGAGGAGGATCTCTTCGCGGCGACCTTTGCCGCCACCGATCCCGAGCTCGATTACTGGCATTGGAAGGGCATCTTCGCCGCTCATCCGACCCTCGGTAGCGCTGACTTCGAGGTCGAGGTGCCCCATGTGGTGCCCGATGACAGCAGCGGCCAAGTGACGGTGTACCTGGTGAGCGCCAGCGACAGCGGAGTCGCCGACGAGCACCATGCGGAGATCGCCGTCAACGGTTTGGTGGTGGGGGAGACCTCCTGGCAGGGCCTCGGCCATCACCAGGCGACCCTCGACCTGCCGCCCTTCCTGTTGCAGGAGGGAACCAACGAGCTGACGGTCACCGGTCTGCTCGACGGCCAGGCCAGCCAGAGCCTGTTCTATGTCGATGCCTTCGATCTCGACTACGAGCGTCGGTTCCGGGCCGTCGATGATCGTCTGCTGGCGGACAGCGACGGACAACGGGTGCTCACCCTCGAGGGCTTCAGCGGCCCCGACATCATCGTCCTCGACATCAGCGATGCCCTACGTCCAACCCTGCTCACCGGTCATCTGGTGGAGCAGGTGGGGGACAGCTATCGCACCAGCCTAGAGCTCAGTGAAGTCAGTCGCCTGTGGGCCGGCTTGGTGAGCCAGCTACCCCAGGCCGCGACCCGGCGCGATGTGCCTTCCGATTGGCTCAATCCGTTCAATGGTGCCGACTACATGGTCATCGCACCGGACGAGCTGTTGGCCGGTGCCGCCGAGCTGGCGGCCTATCACCAAGCGGAGATGGAGACGGTGGTTGTCTCGCTGAGCGATGTCATGGACGAAGTCAACCATGGCGTCTTCGATCCGCGGGCCCTGCGTCAATTCCTGGCCAACGTGCAACGCAACTGGCGTCGCGCTCCGGAGTACGTGGTGCTCCTGGGGGCCGGCCATTTCGACTACCGCGACCTCGGTGGGCTTGGCGGCAACGCCATGCCGCCCCTGATGGTCGCCACTCCCTATGGCCTCTACGCCTCCGATGTGCGCTTGGCGGACATCGACGGCGATGGCCGGCCGGAGATGTCGATCGGTCGTCTGCCGGTGCTGAGCAACGAAGAGGTCAGCGCCTACGTGCAGAAGCTCGAGGCCTACGAGCGCAGCTCCTCTGCTGCCGGGTGGGTTTCGAAGGTTCTGCTGGCGGCGGACGACGAAGACAGTGGCGGTCGTTTCCACGACGAGAGCGATGTCATCGCCGGGCTCCTGCCTTCGGCCCTCGATCGGCAGACGATCTACCTCGGCGAGACGGCCGTACCGGTGGCCCGTCAGCAACTGCTGGACGCCCTCGGCGATGGTTTGGCCTTGGTCAACTACGTCGGCCACGGTGGTCTCGACGGCTTTGCCGCTGAAGGTTTGTTGACCGTCGACGACGTGGCAGGGCTGCGCAATGGCGGTCGCCTGCCCCTGGTGGTCAGCCTGACCTGCAACGTCGGGCGCTTCGAGGTGCCTGGGTTCACCGCCTTGGGTGAGGAGCTGGTGCTGCACGACGAGGGCGGCGCCGTCGCCGTCATCGCCCCCAGCGGCCTGTCCCTCGACTTCGAAGCCCATCGCATCAACCAAGCCCTGGTCGAGGCGGCCTACGGCGGGGCGCCCAAAACCATGGGTCAGATCCACCGTCAACTGTTGGAAGCCTATGCCGAGGAGGGCAATACCTTCTTCATCGGCCAGATCTACCTATTGCTCGGCGATCCCGCGACTCCCTTCGTGCGTCCCTGAGCGGCTGCCCAGTGGAGTGGGCGACTAGTGGGCGACCTAGTGCACCACAGGTGCGTCGTCCCACTTTCGGCCCCCCGGGCGCCGGGTCTGCGTTGCGCCGCCGCGAAATCTTGCCGCCCCCCAAAAGCGGCCGCCCAAAATCGGGCCGCCCCAGAGCAGGCACATCGGCGTGCGGGGGAGGAGCCCGCAGCAAGCTGCCAGTGACAAAAACTCCAACCCATCGTTCCGGCTGTCCGCTTCGCTGGTAGGCTTCGAAAGCGAAACGCAGCAAGGTCGGCGTCCTTTGGCCGGCTGAAAGATCATCGATGGGAGCCTTTTGTGTGGCAGACGGTCAGTGAAATATGGCATTGGCTAGTCGTTGCGGCGAGCCTGGTGGCAGCGGTCGGTGCGGGATTGCACGTGGTGACCCGGAAGCGGGATGAAAAAGCGGCGGTGGCCTGGCTCGGGTTTATCGTTTTCCTGCCCTTGATCGGGGCGCTGACCTACATTGTTTTTGGCATCAATCGTATCCATGGCCGTGCCGAGACCAAGGGCCGTCGACACCCGCCAGAGCCGGAAGGTCTAGCCCGGGAGCAAAATCTTGGGAGGGGCTTGCCAGCCGTACCGCTGCCGGAGCTGGAGCAGTTCGTCAGCCGGGTAGTGAAGGCACCTTTGCTGTTCGGCAATAGGTTTGAAGTCTACGAAAGGGGCGCCGCCTTCAAGGCGATGCTCGGGGCCATGGCGGAGGCTCGACGGTCGGTGACCTTGCTGACCTATATTTTTGGCAATGACGCCCTTGGCCGGCGCTTTCAGGAGGCCCTGGTGGCGGCCCAAGGGCGGGGGTTGCAGGTGCGGGTGTTGATCGATGCGGTCGGTGACCGTTACTCCCAGCCTTCGATGTTCCGGCGCCTGCGGGCCGCCGGCGTGCGGACGGCGGTTTTCAATCCGACCACCATCCCGCGCTCGGTCACCTACGCCAACCTTCGTAACCACCGCAAGTTGATGGTCTTGGATGGAGAACGGGCCTTCACCGGCGGCATGAATTTGCGCCATGGGCACGCCATCGAGGAGTCGCCGCGCTATCCGGTGCAAGATGTGCATTTCTCCGTGCGAGGTCCGGTTGTGGGCTCCCTGCAGCGGGTCTTCGCCAACGATTGGGCCTTCACCACCGGCGAGTGGCTCGACGAAGCGACGTTCTTCCATGAATTCGGCAATGTCGCGCCCGATGTCGCGCCCGATGTCGCCGACGGCTGCGCCGCCCGGGCGATCGACGATGGACCGGCGGAGACCTTGGGTCATCTGCGCTGGACCCTGCTGGGTGCCCTGGCCTGTGCTCAGCAGCGGGTGCGTATTGCAACCCCCTATTTTCTTCCCGATGAAGGGTTGCTCACTGCCCTCGCCATGGCCGCACGCCGGGGCGTCGAAGTGGACATCCTGCTGCCCGAGCAAGGCAACCTCAAGCTTGTGCAATGGGCCTCCACCGCCCTGTGGTGGCAAGTGTTGGAAGGCGGGAGCCGGATCTTTTTGACACCCCCTCCCTTCGATCACAGCAAGCTGATGGTGGTGGATGGGCTGTGGTCGCTCATCGGTTCCGCCAACTGGGATCCGCGTAGCCTGCGGTTGAATTTCGAGCTCAATGTGGAGGTCTATTCCGGGGCCTTTGCGCAGCGCATCGACGCCGTGCTGGATCGCAAGCAGGCGGCGGCCCGTGCGGTCAGTCTCGTTGACTTGGTGACCCGTCCTCGCTGGATACGTTTGCGCGACGGCCTGGCCAGGCTGGCCTCGCCCTATTTGTGAGGCTCCGAAGCGGTCGTCGGGTCGTAGGGTCGCTCGGTGGAGAGCGCTCTACGGATTGCTCCGGGCGGTGAGGCGAGGGTCGATATGATACGTTTTGCGGCCGAAGTGAGGCCGCACCGGAGGGCGTGAAGATCTCCGGTCCGACACGACTTTTCCATGGGAGACCCGCGATGATTTCCGCCCCAGAAGCGCTCGAACGTCTCGTCCAAGGCAATCGACGGTTCGTCGCCGGCACCAGCAACCAACGTCCGGCCACCGATCCTTCCCGCCGCGACGAGCTGGTGGCTGGGCAGACCCCATTTGCCATCATCCTCGGTTGCTCGGATTCCCGGGTGCCGGCGGAAATCGTTTTCGACCAAGGTCTCGGCGAGCTCTTTGTCATCCGCGTCGCCGGCAATATCGTCGCCCCATCGCTGATCGGCAGCGTCGAGTTTGCGGCGGATCTCTTTTCGACCCGTTTGGTGGTGGTCCTGGGGCACTCCCAATGCGGGGCCGTCAGCGCCACCCTGGATGAGCTGGAGCGGCCCTGCGAAAGACGTTCCCCCAACTTGGGGTCGATCGTCGATCGCATTCGTCCGGCGGTGGAGCCGTTGTTGGAAACCGAGCTGCGGCTAGATCGTGACATGCTCATGCGGCAGGCGGTCAGGGCCAACATCCGGGCCTCCGCCAATCAGCTGCGCAGTGGCTCGAGGATCCTAGAACAGTTGATCGCTGAGCAAGGCCTGTGCGTCGTCGGGGCTGAATACTCCCTGGAGACTGGGGTCGTCGAGGTCTTCGACGGTCTCCCCCAAAGGTGCTGAGCCCCAGGTCTCGCCAACCGTTTGTGCCAAGAAAGGCATGCAATGATTGACCCGGGTCTCGCAGGTTCGTCCAGCCCGTCGCCCATCGACAAGCTGCTCAAGCCCCTTCATGACTTCCTGAGGTTGGAAGCAGCCGGTGGTTTGACGTTGATGGCGGCGGCGGTGGTCGCTTTGATCGTCGCTAATTCTCCCCTCAGTCGTTTTTACATCGCCTTTCTAGAGCTCCCCCTCGAAGTGCGGGTCGGTACCTTCGGCATCGCCAAACCGCTGTTGTTGTGGATCAACGACGGGTTGATGGCGGTTTTTTTCTTCCTCGTCGGAATGGAGCTCAAACGGGAGGTGCTCGAGGGCCATCTCTCGAGCCTGCGCAAGGCGAGCTTGCCCGCCTTTGCCGCCATCGGTGGCATGGTGGGGCCGGCCCTCTTCTATGCCTTCATGAACTGGGGCGACGGGGTGGCGATGAAGGGTTGGGCCATCCCGACGGCGACGGACATCGCCTTCGCCCTGGGGGTGCTGTCGTTGCTCGGCAACCGCGTGCCGTCGGCCCTCAAGGCGTTTCTCTTGAGTGTGGCCATCTTCGACGATCTCGGCGCCATCATCGTCATCGCCCTCTTTTACACGGCGAAGCTATCTCTGCTTTCCCTCGGCGTGGCGGGGGTGATGATCATCGCTTTGGCCGGCCTCAGTTATTGGCGAGTGCAGCGGCCGGCCGCCTACTTCCTGATCGGCATACCCCTGTGGATCGCTGTCCTCAAATCAGGCGTCCACGCAACCCTGGCGGGGGTCGTCCTGGCCATGTTCATTCCCCTGAAGCCGGTCTTGCGTAGCACGGCGGACGGTGACAGCAAGCCCCACTCGATGCTGCATCATCTGGAGCATGCGCTGCATCCCTGGGTGGCCTTCTTCGTTTTGCCGGTGTTTGCCTTCGCCAATGCCGGAGTACCGGTTTTGGGGCTCTCCGTGGCCGATGTGATGCATCCGGTCCCCCTCGGCATCATCCTGGGTCTCTTCTTGGGCAAGCAGGTGGGTATCCTGAGCCTGAGCTGGCTGGCGGTCCGTCTGGGGCTCGCCACCACTCCCGAGGGCATCGGCTGGCGTCTTTTGCACGGCACGACGTTGCTCTGTGGCATCGGCTTCACCATGAGTCTGTTCATCGCCTCCCTGGCCTTCGAGCAGGGTGGCGAGGCCTATTTCGGGTTGGAGAGATTGGGCATTCTGGTGGGCTCGCTGATTTCCGGCTTCCTCGGCTATTTCGTATTGAAGCTCACCTTGAGGAAGGTGCCGGAGCCGGGATCTAGCTAGATGTCTAGCTGGACATCTAGCTGGACACCTAGTTGGAGCGTCCGATGAAGCTCACCATGTACCAGGTCGATGCCTTTGCTGATCGTCTCTTCGCCGGCAACCCCGCCGCGGTGATCGTCACCCGGCAAGAGCTGCCGGCGGATTTGATGCAGGCCATCGCAGCGGAGAACAATTTGGCGGAAACGGCGTTTGCCGTCCGAGGGGACAAGGGCATGGCGATCCGCTGGTTCACTCCCACCCTCGAGGTGGATCTCTGCGGTCATGCCACCTTGGCGGCATCCCATGTCCTCTTCCGACATCTGGGCGAGGAAGCCTCGCAGCTCACCTTCTGCTCCAGGAGTGGGCCCCTGCACGTACGGCTAGAGGACGAGTTGCTGTACTTGGACTTTCCCGTCGATCATCTGAAACCGGTGGCGGCGTCCTCGGATCTGCTCGAAGGCTTGGGCGCACAACCCGTCGAGATCTGGCGCGGGCGGGACGACCACCTGGCGATCTTCGACAGCGAGGACACGGTTGCTCAACTACAACCGCGGATGAGCGCCCTAGCCAGGGTTCCGTCCCGCGGCGTCATCGCCTCGGCAGCGGGACGGAGCTACGATTTTGTCTCGCGGTTCTTCGGCCCAAGGGCGGGTGTGCCCGAGGATCCGGTCACCGGCTCGGCCCATACGACGCTGACCCCCTACTGGGCCAACAAGCTGGGCAAGAATCCTCTGCGGGCGCGTCAGATCTCGTCGCGGGGTGGTGATGTGCATTGCCGACTGGTCGGAGATCGCGTCGTCATGGGGGGCAAGGCGGTCACCTACTTGGTGGGCGAGATCGCTGTCTAGGCGGTTCTTTCCGTCGCCGGCGGGGTCACGCCGTCGTGGTCTCTCGGACGCTGGTATGCAGAGCGCTGTAGTTGCTTTCACGCTTGACGGCCCGCAATAGACCCGCCCCCATGTTGCGGGCTCGCAGCATGATCTCGTCGGCCAGCTCCGCCACAAAGAGCCCCCTGACGGTGCCGTCGAAGAGCTCGAGCCAGTGCTCGAAATGGGCGGCGCCGAACCCCGGTACCACCTCCGCCAAGGCAGCGTGTTTGACCATCGGCTGGCCGACGTAGGTCTGGCTGCCCAAGAGGACGGACGACCAAAAATCCGTCATCCGTTGCAGGTGGACGGGCCAAGCGTCGGCGGCGATCTTGAGGTCGAAGACCGGCTGTAACATGGCATCGGCCCGCACCTGCTCGTAGAAGGTGCAGACCAGCAAGTACAACGCCTCGCGGTCGAGGTGGTCGATGGGTCCGGGGTTTGAAGCGCTCATCGACTGGCAAGACTCCATAGGGTGGCATTTCTCATAAAACCAGCAACACCCTCAAGGCTGGTTCCATTCCCCGATGTCACCGGATTCGAAGCCGTCGGCGAACAGGGGCGGCGCCCCCGGATGGATCATGACGATCACCTCGTCGGCGATTTCGTCGATCAAGGCGAGGTCGAGGTCGCCGTCGTTGTCGGCGTCGAAGGCCAAGGAGCAAGACGCCGCCTGCGGCGCCACAAATGCTTGGTCGAAGGTGAAGCCCCCATGGCCGTCGTTGGTGAAGAGGGCCCAATCGCCGCTGAAGCTGGCGGTGAGCCAATCGAGATCGCCGTCGCCGTCCAGATCCCCCAGGTCGGTGGCCAAGGGAAACGGGTCGGTGGTTTGGGTGACCGGGGCTGCGAAGCCCCCTTGACCATCGCCCAAAAGCATGGCGCCGTTGTTGCTCGAGCTGTTGGCGACGACGGCGTCCTCGTGGCCGTCGGCATTGACGTCACCGAGCACCACCATCCAGACACGGCCGCCACAGGCAAAGGGCGAGCCGGCGGTGAAGGTGCTGTCGCCGTTGCCGCTGTAGACCCGCAGGGTTTGGTTGTCCTGACCTCCGACCACCAGATCGAGGATACCGTCCTCGTCCATGTCCGCCGCCGCCAGGGCCCACTCGCCGTCGCGGGTGCTGCCGAAGGTGTCGGCCACACTGAGCACGCCGTTGCCGTCGTTGAGCAGCAACGACAGGCTGTTGTCGGCGTGGTTGGTATTGACCACATCGACGTCGCCGTCACCGTCGGCGTCGAGCACGGCGATGCCCCGCGGTGTGCCGCCGACGGTCACCTGCTGCTGGGCAGCAAAGCTGCCGTCACCAAGCCCCAAGAGGATGGAGACGGAGGATCCGGCCGTATTGGCGACGGCCACATCGACATGGCCGTCGGCGTTGAAGTCGCTGGGCTCCGACGGGCTGGGCACCTGGCCGGTGGTGGAGGGGGGCAGCATGTCGGCGAAGCTGGCGCTGCCGTCGGCTCGGTTGAGGAAGACCCGCAGATCGTCGGTGTCTTCGTTGACGATGGTGATGTCGAGGAAGCCGTCCTCGTCGAGGTCGGAGGCGAAGCCGCCATAGGCACGGCTCGATTGACCGGGGGTGGTGCGGGTGCTGAAACGATCCGCTTCGACGAAGTCGAGGCCGGAGGGTTGAGCGGCGGTCCAGAACTGGAACGAGTACCCTTGCGGACGCAGGAACGACCCGTCGACGGCTTGGATCTGGTGCGACAGGATGACCATCACCTGCTCTCCGGCGGAGAAGGGGCGGGCCGGCTGGAGGATCACCGTGCGGTCGCCGTCGGCATAGTTGATGGCGCCGTCGGCCGCCCCGCTCCAGCGTCCGAAGGCCCAGAAGCTACGCCGCGGCACGATGGACGAACGGTCGATCGGACGGTCGAAACGGACGCTGATGGTGCTGTCCACCGCCGCCGTCAAGCCGCGGGGCGTCGGTTGCACGTCCACGGGGGTCAGGTCACCGGCCAGCAGGGGGGAGGTCAGCAGGCAGGCAGCCAAAAGATGGCCCACCAAGGAAGGGCTCCAGCGAGGGTACATGGCGACTCCTTTCGTTCGGGTCCGGCTTGAGGATGACCGGCCCGGGGGAATGACAGGGTGGGAGGAGCGGTGCAATGTGGAAGAGAGTACCGGAGCCGGTGCGGTGTGGCCAGCCAAGTGGCACGGAAGTTTAGGCGACCCTCAGCCGACCCCCGGAGCCCTTCCCAAGGCCGCCTCGACCCGCCGCCGCACATCCGACAGGCGCTGTCGGGTTTCGTTGGAGAAGACGAACCGTACGTAGTTGGCGCTGCGCTCGCTGCCCCAACCGGTCATCGCCGTGGCGGCGATTTTGCCGTGCTCGAGCAATCTCTCGGACGCTTCGGCGGCGCTCCAACCCAAAGCGGCGACATCCAAGAGCAGTGACCACCCCCCTTGCGGACGGACCACCGGATAACCTTCCAACTGCTCGAGCAGGACATCTCGACGGCCTTGCCAGATGGCGGTGGCAGCGGCAAGATCCGAAGCCGGAGCCCTGAGGGCGACGATGGCGGCCTGCTGGGCGATACCGACATTGCACACCACGTTGGAAATATTGACCAAGCCGATATCGTCGATGATGCCGGCGGGAGCGACGACCCAACCCACCCGCCAGCCGATCATGCGGCACTCCTTGGCCACCGAGCCGACGGTGATGGTGCGCTCCGCCATGCCTGGCAGGGAGGCCGGATGCAAGACTTCCAAGCCGTCGAACAGGATGCCCTGCATGGCGCTGTTGTAGATCATCCAAGCGTCGGTCCGGCAACAGGCGTCGGCCAGAAGCTCCCAATCCTGGCGATCGAAGACCGCCCCCGCCGGCATGCTGGGGCTCATCATCAAGAAGGCTCGGGTCCTCGGGCTCAACAACTGAGCAAGGCGGCTTCTGTCGAGACGCCAATGACCGGCCTCGATGTCGCAGGGCAGGAAAACAGGCACCCCGCCGGCCAGGCGGATGCGATTGATCAAGCCGATGTAGATCGGGTCCGGCAGGATGACCTCGTCCCCCGGCTCCAAGGTGGCGAGCAGCACGTTGAGGATGCCGTTGAGGCCACCGGCGCAGACCACCGTCGAGCTCTGCCAGGGGTAGTCGACACCGCTGCTTCGTCCGACCCGCTGGGCCGCCAAGCGGCGTAGGTCGTCGAAACCGAAGAAGGGCAGATAGGAGTTGGCGACATCCAGGCCGGCGGCTTGCTGGGTCGCCTCCACCACACCCGGTGCCGGGCGCAGGTCGGTATCCAGGTTTTCAAGGCGCAGGATGTCGGCATCGCCGGCCTGATCGGCCAAATGGCCCATGCGGTCGACGCCGATGCCGGCCATCTTGCGGAGTCGGCTGACGGACATGTTCGGCGCTCCTTGGTTTGAGAGAGATCATAGCCGAGTGGCCAGGCTCGCGGGAGGATGAGGCCTGGAGGGTACCGGCCCAACACCAGCCGCGTCATCACGCCGCTCGAGCTCCGTAGGCGTCGCCGAAACGGTTATACTCTGCGTTCTTGCAGCGCGCAGCGGAAGTTGAAGGCCGGGTTGGCGATCTTCCTTCCGCATCCACCCGTGTAGGTCACGTCTCGGCGGGCAGATCTCGAGGGATCGGTCCCGGCCATAGAATACACGGGGATTCAAACCCTAGGAGACATCATGAGATCTTACACCTTGGCCATCACCTTGGGCCTCCTCAGCTTCCCCCTTCTGCTCGTCCCGGCCACCGTCGCGGCCGATGACGGCGTGGCGCCGGTGACGGTGCGGGTCGATGACGACCAGAGCCTCACGTCGTTGGCCCTTTCGCCCAGCATGGACATCGACTACGGCACCTACCGTTGGCTGACCTTGGACGCCACGGACCTGGACCGCTTGCGGCTCAGCGGAGTGTCGTTCACCGTCCAGCCGGACGCCCATACGGTGCGGGTGCCGGGGCATCGTTTCGACCCCTTGACGGACGGTGAGCCGTCCCTTGCCGCCCCATGGACGTCCGCGGTGGGTCAAGGGGCCGGCCTGCGTCTAGTACAAATGCATGGCCCCGCCAAGGATGCCTGGGTGACCTCGATCGAAGCCACCGGCGCCAAGATCTTGCAGTACTACCCGTTCCACACCTACCTGGTTTGGGCCGACGGTCCGCAAGTGGCTCAGCTGTCGTCCATGGCCCAAGTGCGCTGGCAAGGGGACTTCCATCCCGCCTACAAGCTCGGTGATCACATCCAGAGCACCGCTCCGGCGTTGGCTCCGATGACGGTGATCTATGTCGATGCCGGTGACGCCGCCTCCACCTTGGGCGCCCTGGCCTCCTTTGGCGACGTGATGGGCGATCACAAGGCGCAGCCCAACGGTGCCCTGCGCCGGGCCACCATGAGCCTGGCGGGCTCCGCCTTGCAAGCGGTGGCCAACCTGCCCGAGGTCCTGTGGATCAACCCGGCGCCTCCGGGTGTCGAGTTGGAGGATGAGATGTCGAGCCAGATCGTGGCCGGCAATCATCCCGGCGGTGTCCCAGCCCTCGGTTATTTTGCCCACTTGGCGGCCTTGGGTTATGACGGCACGGGGGTCACTTGGGCCATCGTCGACACCGGCGTCGATTACGACCATCCGGATCTCGGGTCGCGCATCGTCGGTGGTTTCAGCGTCCCCGGCACGCCCTGCAATACCCCGCCGGGCACCGATTGCACCTCGGGCTCCCGCGGCCACGGCACCCATGTGGCCGGCATCGTCGGCGCCGACGCCTCGGCCGGTTTCACCGATGGCGATGGTTTCCTCTATGGCTTGGGTGTGGCCCCCGAGGTGAGCTTTTTCGCCATCAACATCTTCGGTAACACCGTTCCGTTGGATACCTTTAGCCGGGAGTCGGTGCTCGGAGGGGCGAGCGGTAGCAACAACTCATGGACCACCGGTGAAGGCACGGCCCACGGCTATCAGGACTCGGAGCGCACCTACGATTTCATGGTGCGAGACGGTGATTTCAACACGGCCGCGGAAGAGCCCCATATCGTGGTTTTCTCGGCCGGCAATTCCGGTCCGGGTTCGATGACCTTGACGGCCCCCAAGGAGGCCAAGAACGTCATCGTCACCGGTGGCACTCAGAACTACCGTACCACCAGCAATATCGACGCCATGTACAACTCCAGCAGCCGTGGCCCGTCGGTGGATGGGCGTTATGTGCCGACCATCGCTGCTCCGGGGCAGACCATCGCCTCCACCGCCAACGATGGCGGCGGCTCCTGTTCCAACGGCATCGCCGGGACAAACGGGCTCTACGCCTTCTGCACCGGCACCAGCATGGCCTCGCCGCAGACCTCCGGTGCCCTCGCCCTGGCGGTGCAATGGTGGAATGACCTCTTCGGTGTCGATCCGAGCCCTGCCATGGCCAAGGCTCTGTTGGTCACCAGCTCCGTCGACATTTCAGGGGCCGGGCCGGTGCCCAATTTCGACGAGGGCTGGGGGCGCATTCAAGTCACCGATCTGATCGCTCCGGCGGTCGACCGCGTCTATGTCGATCAGACCCACATCTTCGACAACAGTGGCGAGGCTTGGACGTTGAATACCTCGGTGCTGAACACCGGCGAGCCCTTGAAGGTTTCCCTGGCCTGGAGCGACGCGCCGGGTGCCTTGGGTGCCAACCCCGCCCTGGTCAACGACCTCGATCTCGAGGTGACGGTCAATGGGGTCACCTATTGGGGCAACGACTTCAGCGCCGGATCCTCGACCACCGGTGGCAGCGCCGATACGCTGAACAACCTGGAGAACGTGTTCTTGCCGGCCGGTGCCAGCGGTAGCGTCGAAGTCACCGTGCGGGCCACCGTCGTGGCCGGCGACGGCATCCCGTCGACCGGTGATCTGACCGACCAGGATTTTGCCCTGGTTTGCCACAACTGTGCGACCAGCGATTTGTTCAACGATGGTTTCGAGTCGGGCTCGGTTTCGGCCTGGTCGTCGAGCCAGCCCTGAGGTGAGGTCCAGCACTGAATAGTGGATCTGTGCTGGGCGTGGTCCACGGACTCCGCCCAGCGCAGGTTCCTGAAGCTCCAGATCGGGTGCTGAGCCAATTTTTTGATCGCAGCATGACCTTCACGCCGCTGAACATCCTGCAGTTTCTCATCGCCTTTCAAGGCCTTGTTTTTGGTTTGCACCTGTTGTTGGGGCGGCGGGGCAAGAGGGTGGCCAATCGTCTATTGGCGGTCCTCTTGCTGTCCTTGGCGGCTCAGATGGCAGCTAATGTTGCCGCGGATTTGGGCTGGATCACTAGGCGGCTTCACTGGCCCCAGCTCCTCGCTTTACTCTATGGGCCGTTGCTTTATTTCCATGTAAGAGCCTTAGCCCACAGGCAGCCCCGGTGGGGTTTGGAGCATGGTTTGCACGGCGTACCTTTTGTCACCGCCGTGGCGCTACGCTTAAGCGACGAGCTTTCCGTGGCCACCCTGGCCTTTGCCATCTTCGCCAGCATCGGCACCTATCTGGCGCTCAGTTTTCAGGTCCTGCGTCACTACCGCCGAGTTCTCGAAGCGACACATTCTGCCCTCGGTTCGATCACCCTGGGATGGTTGTCGACGACCCTGTGGATTCTGACCGCTGTTTGGTGTCTCGACATGCTTTCGTATGGCAGCAATCTCGCTGCCCCGGCGGCGGTGGAGAATGGGGTGACCCTCTTGCTCTTCGGCAGTCTCCTGTTTTTGGTCACCCATATGGTGCGTCGTGGTCTGCAGTCTCCGGAGATCTTCGCCGGCATCAGCGAGGAAGATGAAGCCATCGTCCGGCAAGGAGAGACAGCGGATTCTCGGGTTGATCCGACCGCCGAGGTGGACGAGATGCTCCGTTTGTCGGCCTTGATGGACGATGAACGACCCCATCTGGATCCGGGCCTCACCCTCGACGGCTTGGCGGCCCGCTTTGGCCGCTCGCCGCGGCAGCTTTCGCGTCTCATCCGTCGGCAGTCGGGTAGCCATTTCTCGGATTTCATCAATGGCTATCGCGTGGCCGCCGCGGGGACCGCGTTGCGCGCCCCAGGCGATGGGCGGAGCATCCTCGATATCGCCTTTGCAGCGGGTTTCAACTCCAAGTCGACCTTCAACAGTGCCTTCAAGCGGCACACGGGCATGACGCCGACGGAGTTTCGCTCTCAGGTAGCGACATCGCCTGGGGAGCAGGGGGCCGCGGCGAGTGCGAATCTCGGACATCGGGTGTCCGAGATTCGGAGGGACGAAGATCGCACCTCGGGAAGCCGCACATCGGACGACGTCGCGACGTTGGATCCCTAGGCTGTGGGTTCGTTGGCGGATGGAAGATCCGCCCGCCTTCCACCCACCGACCCAGAGGATCCAATGATGCCCATCTCGACCTTGCGCCCCCAGATCCCCTTTGACCAAGTGACGGCCCGCCTGATCACGCTGTGTCTGACCCTTATCCTCATGGGTTCGGCCGATGCCTCTGCGGAGGCCCCCTCCGTGATCTCTACAGGAGCCGCCGTCCTCAGCGGCCGGGTCGAGCCCGCCTCCGGCACCCTACGCCTCGAAGCCTACGATGCCGCCAGCTTGGCCTATGTGGACGACCGACCCGTGCCGATCGACGCTGCGGGTCGTTTCAAGATTTCCTTGGAGGCACTAGAGCCCAGCCTCTGGCGCTTGGTCGGAGAGAAGGCGAAGGCTTTCCTGGTGATCGACGGAGCGGAGCGCATCGAAGTGCTGCTGCGTCCCAAGTCCCTGGGTGGTGTCCAGATCAAAGGGTCCTCCGGCAATGGGCGGTTGGAGGCCTTTGGCGATCTCCTGGAGGAGCGGAATCACTTCTACTTCGACGACCTCAAGCGTCGGGGCGAGGCGGCGCTGGCGGCCGGCGACGCTGCAGCCTTCGAGGCCATGGAAGAGGAACGGGATCATAAATTGACCCTCTTCTACACGGATCTCGGAGAGGCCCTCGAGGCGATGGGGCATTCCGCCGCCGTGCTCGGAGGCCTGCGTTACCTCGACATCTACAAGCAACGGCCCCTCTTCGTGGCGGCGAGAGACCGATTCGCCCGCTATTCCCCAGACGGCCAGGTCAGCCGAGCCCTACGTCGCATGTTGGCCGACGCAGAGACCGCAGACGTCGGTGCACCCGCCCCCGCCTTTGTCCTGCAGGACCGCCATGGCCAGACCTTCCGGCTCGAGGATTTTCGAGGCCAATGGTTGTACTTGGATTTCTGGGCTTCCTGGTGTCTCAGCTGCCGGCTCGAGATGCCGCGCTTGGCCAAGATCCACAGGGAATTTGCGGCGGCAGGTTTTGCCTGGGTGGGCATCACTCCCTACGACGAACGCGATGCTTGGGAACAAACGCTCGATCAATCCCAGGCCCCTGGCACCCATTTGTGGGATGGGGACCACCGAGTGGCAAAGAGCTATCGGGTAGGCAGGCAGCTCCCGGCCAGCTTTCTGGTCGACCCCTCGGGCAAGATCATGGCCCGGGATTTAAGCGCCAAGGAGCTCCAAGAGAGGTTGGCGGCCGAGCTTCCCAAGGCAGCTCGGGAACCAGCCTATGGTCGGGAATCCTCACCGGCGGCAATGGCCGCACCGCCCGCCGCAACGAATCCCTTGCCGTCGATGGCTCCAGGAATGTCTAGTGCATCGGACACTTTCCGGGCTCCATCAGCTTCGCGGCTCAAACGGTGAGCTCGGCAACAACGATTTGTTTTTGGCCAGATACATCTCAACGTTGGAGTGGCCAGCCCATTGGATTGGAGGCACGGTACCGGACAGCGTCAGGGCTAGGACTCAGATTCGAAACCGGATTTTCTGCGCTGCTGGAGTGAGGCCGTCCGGGCGGCCGGTGGCGACGATTGCTTTGCCCCTACCGATGGGGGGAAGATGGGCCGATGCGTGGCTTCAGCCTCATCGAGACCCTCGTCGCCCTGGCTTTGATCGGCGTCATTCTGCTGTTGGCCATGGGCCTCCTGGCCCAGGAGCCTGGCCTGGGGCGCCGCTTGGCGGCGCAAGAAGAGGTTTTGGGCATCCTCGACACGGCCCATGAAGCCATCCGCGCCGGCCATGTCCTACCCGCGGACTCGGCCCCCTTTCCTTGGCACCAGCTATACGACACATCCGCTGCACCGGCGGTGGACGGCTTGGAGCTGTGGACGGAGGTCGTGCCACACACCGTCGTCGGCCTGGACCGTGTGACCTTGCGGGCCCGTTGGACGGTCGACGGTTTGGCCTTCGAGCGCACGGTCCATACCCTGGTTTGGCGTCGATGAGCGGTTGTCGACGCCAGGCCTGCGCGTTCCGTGGTAGGCCGTGCCGACGTCGGTCGTGCCAAAGTGGCTTCTCCTTACTGGAGTTGTTGATCGTCATGGTCATCTCAGCCGTCGCCTTGATGTTGGCCAGTCGCCTCTTGTTGGAGGCCCAGGGACGCCTGGTGCACGAGGGCAAGCGACAGACCGATCCGGTGGGTCAACTGGCGGTGGAGCAATTGCAGGCAGACCTGCGCATGGCCAGCGGTGTCGAGGCTTCGCTGTTGGCGGGTTGGTCGTCCTTGGATCTGGTGCTGCGAGGGCACGCGGCCGGCGAGGTGAGCTTCGTGCGGCAGGATCGGCAGCTTTGGCGCCGGCTGCGGCGCCAGAAGAAGGATGGCACCTACAAGGTGGGGGAGCGCCTGATCCTCGACCAGCTCACCGTCTTTCGTTGGCGTCAACTGAGCGACGGCAGCATCGACCTGGAGCTCGGCTTCCGTCGCACCGGAAGGTTGCGGCGCTTGACCGCCAGCGGTCTTTGGGCCGATGAGGTGGTGGAGGGCGAGCTGCGGCGACTGCGGGTGGTGCCGCGGGGTGGCGGCGGAGCCCGCTGGTGACTGGGTTTCGTCCAGCACCCGGTAGGTATAACGGCCGGCGTCATCACTGCCGACGTCATCACTGCCGACGTCATTGCGGCCGACGTCATTGCCGCCGACATCGAGGGAGCGACGAAGGCTATCTGTTGCTCATCGCCCTCTTTGTGCTGGTGATCACCATGGCCATGGGTAGCGCCATTGCCGCGTCCCTGACGCTGCGCATGGAGCGTTTGGAGCGGCAGCAAGCCAATCTACAGCTCAGCGCCCTGTTGGACGGAGCCATGGCTCGGTCCCTGGCAGAGCTGGCGCAGCATCCCGGTTGGCAAGGTACCGGCGGTGAGGTGCCTTTGGGAGACGGAACCTACGCCGTCGAAGCGGCGTGGTTGGGGAATTCCCGCGTCGGAGTGCGCCTCAGCTCCTCCTATGGCCGAAGTGGACGGGCCGCCGAGGCGATTGTCGATACTCATACCAAGCAGGTGGTCCGCTGGGGGCCGTTACCCTTCGATCCACGGTCGGAGGATGGCATCCCTCGGCCTCGCCGAGTGGGTGAATAACAGCCTGTGGCCAAAGTCACCCCAGGCTGTTATTCACGGCGTCCGGCGCTCCGTGCCATAAAGCCCTGGAGTAGTGGGTTCGGATCTGTCGATCCGAAGTGACCAGCGGGAGGTCTCGGAGAGCCGCTTGGCCGACGATCAGGCGATCAAAGGGATCACGGGTCCAACTCAGCTCGAGAGCTTTGCGAGCAGAGGCTGGGAACGGCAGGTCGCAGATCGCCAATCCGAGGTCGCGAGTCAAGACATCGACCACCTGATCGACGGAGTCGGTGAAACGCCCGATCTCTGACAGATACTGGATCTCAAGTAGGACCATAGGCGAGATCAACAAGGGCTGATCATTGAGCACGTCTTGAACCGAGGCAGGGATACGTTGTAGCTGGCCTGCATAGAGCCAGACGACGACGTGGGTGTCGAGGTAGATCAGGGGCGCCATTCCTGGAGCCAATCGATGTCGACTATATCTTGAGGGTCTCCGACCAAGCAGTCCCGTGGCTTCATGTTTTCCAGCTTCTTGATGGGCTCCTCGGCAATGATCTTCAATGTCCTGCCCTTGCGTCGTACTTGCAAAGGCGTACCGGTTTCCAAAACTCGATCGAGGGCCTGGTAGATGTTGCGGCGAAGCTCGGAAGCGGTCATCGACATGGGGATCTCCTCTCTGGTTGTCCGATGGAGACGAGATCTACTATAAGCATAGGGCGTACGTGCGTCAATGGTGGAAGCGTACGTTCGTCCTGCGCCCCGGACAGGTCACAAGGGGGGGAGGGCCCTGGGAACGTTGCTTCGACCCATGCTTCAGGCCTCGCCGTCGTCCTCCGGAGCCTCCCCGTCGACGCTCTCCATCAGCATGCCTTCAGGAATTTCCAGCTCCCGACTGTTGACGGCGCAGCGCAGCAGCTCCCGAGCCCGTGCCTCGTGCACTTGCGGTACACATAAACCCGCCCCTTGGGGGCTGAAGCCGGTCATGCCGGGGCCGTACATGCCCACGTCGGGGGCCTGGATCATGAAAGGGATGTCGAATTGGTCCAGGGCGTGGCCAATGGTCTCTGCCTCGAGACGGGAGTTGTAACGGCCGATTTCTACATATTCCATCGTGTGTATCCCATACCGTGCTCCTGATGTCTTGGTACCCCGAGGTGCGCTGCGCTCCTAGCGTCGACGTGCCGAGAAGGGTCAGCCTATTCGTCGGTGGACGGCGACCCTGGTTTGGTCGCTGGGGGTAATTTACCAAAGCTGTAGCGAAAGACCGTCAAAAGGATCTTGTAACCGGCCAGAATCGTCCCCTTGACCGTGCCGGTGATCTTCGACACACCGACCCGCTTGCGGTAGCTGGCCGGAACCTCGGTGACCTGAAGGCCAAGGCGCAGTGCCTTGACTTGCATCTCGGCGGTCCAGCCGAAGTTGGTGTCTTTCATGCCCAGCCTTTCGTAGGACGTCCAGCGGACGGCTCGAAAGGGGCCCAGGTCAGTGTATCGGTGGCCGTAGAGTAGGCGGATCAGGCCGCAGGCCACCAGATTACCCATGCGGGCCTGGGGTAGGAGGGCGCCCGGTTGGCGTTGACCGAGGATGCGTGAGCCGATCACCAGGTCGGCCTGCCCGGCGATGATGGGGGCGACCAACCGCGGCAGCTCTTCGGGGTGGTCCGAATAGTCGGCATCGAGAAAGACGATGATGTCCGGCGGCCCGCTTTGGCGAATATATTCCAGCCCGGCCAGGCAGGCGGCGCCGTACCCGGGCATCGGGGCCGGCACGACGGTGGCTCCCGCGGCCCGTCCCACCTCAGCGGTGGCGTCGGTGGAGTTGTTGTCCGCCACCACGATGCGACGCACCGGGGGCCGTGGAATATCTGCCAGCACCAAGGGCAGCGACGCCTCCTCATTGAAAGCGGGCATGACGACATCGATGACCGGGTAGGCCGGCGTTGTGGAGTGGGTTTGAGACTTGGGCATCGCGTTGGGCGGAGGGTCCTAGCGGAATGATGCGGATTATGCGGAATTACAGGGTTACGTGAAAGCGTGGTCGCCAGTTGTAGCATACCCGCGCCTCTTCTACGGCCCTGCCGCGCAGGAGGTTTGTCTGCCGAGGATCGTTCTAGGCTTGGCGGCGGTCTGCAGACTATTGGCCGATGGTATATTGCCTTTAGAAAACCGGGAGGTGTCCAAGATACCTAGGATTGGCTGTCGAGGTGTCGACTTCATGGTTTGACTTCATGTCACCTCGATGTTTTTCTTGGTGCCTTGGTCTCGACGTTCTAGATGGCGTCCTACCGCCAGGGAGAGCTTGCAACGTGCCCATTCATGCTTTTGACGGTGTTGTCCCGCGTTTGGGGCGCAACGCTTTCTTGGCCCCCAGTGCCGTGCTCACCGGTGACATCGAGGTCGGTGACGATGTGTCGTTCTGGTTCCACACCGTGGCCCGTGGCGATGTGCACTGGATTCGTATCGGAGACGGCTGCAACATTCAAGACGGTAGCGTGCTGCACGTCTCCTACCGCACCCACCCGTTGGTCCTCGGCCGTGGGGTGGTGGTGGGCCACAGTGCGGTATTGCATGGTTGCACGGTGGAGGACAACGCCCTGATCGGCATTGGAGCCCGGGTGCTGGATGGTGCGGTGATCGGCGAAGGGGCCCAGGTGGCGGCGGGGGCCGTCGTCTCGCCCGGTACGGTGATCCCGCCGGGGCACATGGCCATGGGCATCCCGGCGCGGGTCAAACGTCCGTTGAGCGAGGCGGAGAAGGACGGCATCCTGGAGATTCGAGACCGCTATATGCAGCTCAAGGAATCCTATCGACAGGTGCTTGGGGACGGTTTCTGAGCCCACGCCCCGTTTCTCGCTGCGTTCCTTGGTTGTGTTCCTTGGCTGTGTTCCTTAGCTGTGTTCCTTAGCTGTGTTGCGTCGCTGCGTTGCCTCGCGGTGGCGTGACAGGGCCGGCACCGACGGCTCCGAAAAGCCTTGCTTTCTGCTACCATCCCGCCTCTGGCGTAGCCGTGGGCCGCGCTGCTCCGACCCCCAACGCAGAACCGGTGCCGGTCCCCACAAACAAGATGGGCCGATGGAGATACGACGATGGCAAACCAGGCAACTTCCGACCCTTCGAATTCCATCCCTGCGTCGGCAATGCCGCGGCAGGGGGCTGGAACCCTGCGCACCGAGCATATCGGTCAGAACGTCCTGCTACGCGCCTGGGTGCACCGTCGCCGCGATCTCGGAGGCCTGCTATTTCTGGATTTGCGAGACCGCAGCGGCTTGGCGCAGGCGGTGGTCTATCCCGACGAGCAACCCGAAGCCCATCAAACCCTCGAAGCGGTGCGCTCGGAATGGGTGGTGGAGTTGGAAGGCGAGGTGGTGGCGCGGGAGAAACCCAACGCCCAAATGGACACCGGCGCCGTCGAGGTCAAGGTGCACCGGGCCCTCATCCTGGCCCAGAGCGATACGCCGCCGATCGGCGTCGGCGATGCCACCGGGGCCAGCGAGGAGTTGCGGCTACGGTATCGCTACCTCGATTTGCGTCGTCCGGAGCTGCAGCAGAACTTTCTGCTGCGGGATCAGGTATCCCTGGCGGCTCGACAGTACCTCCATGCCGAGGGTTTTCTCGACCTCGAGACGCCGATCCTCACCCGTTCGACGCCGGAGGGAGCGCGCGACTACCTGGTGCCCAGCCGTGTCCACCGGGGGCGTTTCTATGCTTTGCCTCAGTCGCCGCAGATCTTCAAGCAGTTGCTGATGGTCAGTGGTTTTGAGCGCTACTACCAGATCACCCGCTGTTTCCGCGATGAGGACTTGCGGGCCGACCGTCAGCCGGAGTTCACCCAGGTGGACATCGAGCTGTCCTTTGTCGAGGAAGAGGAGATCTATCATTTGATCGAAGGGCTCTTCGAGCGACTCTTCCCCTTGGCCGGGATCGAGATCGAGACTCCGTTTCCCCGTCTCACCTATGCCGAGGCCATGGCCCGCTACGGCTCGGACCGTCCCGACCTGCGTTTCGATCTGGAGATCGTCGAGCTCACCGATCTGCTCGGTGCCACCGGCTTCCGCGGTTTCCAGGCGGCCAAGGAGGGGGGCGGCGTGATCCGTGGATTCCGCGTCCCGGGGGCCGCCGCCGCCAGTCGCAAGCAGGTGGACGGGTGGGCCGAGGTGGCCCGTCAGCACGGCGCGGCCGGTGTCTTGACCCTGCGTCGCCGCGACGGTGAGATTCAGTTCCAAGTCAAGACGGCGCTGAACGACGCCGAACGTCAAGCCGCCGCCGAGGCGTTGGGCCTGGAAGAGGGCGATTTGGCGCTCATCGCCGCGGGGCCCGAGGCCATCACCGCCCGCTCCCTGGGGGCCCTCCGTCTGCAGTTGGCGGCGCAGTACGATCTGATCCCCGAAGGCCGCCACGCCTTTCTCTGGGTCAACGAGTTTCCGCTCGTCGAATGGGACGAAGATGCGCAGCGCTACACCGCCTTGCACCATCCCTTCACCAGCCCCGACCCGCGGGATCTGGAGCTGCTGGCCAGCGATCCGTCGAAGGTGCGCTCGCGGGCCTACGACGTGGTGATGGACGGCATCGAGCTCGGAGGCGGCTCGATCCGTATCCACCGCAACGACATGCAACAGCAGGTATTCTCGCTGCTGGGTATCGAGCCGCAGGAGGCGGAGTCCCGCTTCGGCTTTCTGCTCGAGGCCCTCAAGTACGGTGCGCCACCCCATGGCGGCATCGCCCTGGGGCTCGATCGCCTGGTGATGTTGATGGCCGGCGCCCCCTCGATCCGCGATGTCATCCTCTTTCCCAAAACCACCTCCGCCACCTGCTTGCTCACCTCGGCGCCATCGGGGGTCGATGCGGCGCAGCTGCGCGAGCTCGGGTTGGAGTTGCGCCACGGTCAGGCGGACGACGGCGATTCCCAAAAAGACGGCGACTAGGCACCTGGATCTGATGGTACCGGCCAGCCAAAAATCCCTCCCCCCCTCCCAACATAGGCGTGTTCTCCGGTCCCCTTCGCCTGGCAACCGGAGAAGGGGCTGGGGAAATGAGGGCTCAGGGCTGGATCTTGGTCTCCAGCGTCCCCGTCATGTGCTTCTCGCCGAGGGCTCCGGAGTCACTACCCAAGGTTCCTGAGCCATGTTTGCTGCCTTGATCTCCCGGGTCCGTGCCCAACATGGGATGGGTTGTTTTGTCGACCTGAGTCCCCGGGTCGGTCCCCCGCATCACCACGGCACCTGACGCCGCCGGCACATTCTCGAATTCAATGGTGATCTTGAGCTTGAAGGCTTCGTTGGACCCGCAGGGGATCGTGATGTGCTGCGCCTGCACGGACTTGCCGGCGGGCTTTGATGTGTCGTCTTGCTTGTCTGCCATGGTCGTCTCCTGACAACAAATGAATAGAACCGAACCGGATGTTCGATGGCTTCTTCAAGTCATAGACACGGAAGGCGGGGAGAGTGAGGAAGAGTTTCTGCCCTGTGGTCGACGATGGTGGTCGCGCAAGACTAACGAAGGCTCAGAATAGCGGTTCCAAACCATCCCCCTGAACGCTGAAGGCGGCCCAATGAACGGCATCGTGCCATGGGGTTTCTTCGCGTAGCTCCCGTTGAGCGCGGCGCAGGGCGGCGGCGGGGGAGTGACCGTTCAGCAGCTCCCGATAGAAGCGGGGCATGAGCTCGGCGGTGGCCTCGTCATCGACGGCCCAATGACTGACCACCAAGGCTTGGGCTCCGGCTTTGAACAGCGCCTGGCCGATGCCGAAGACACCTTCCCCTCGCACCCACTCGCCGCGGCCGGTGCGGCAGGCGCTGACGACGACGAGATCGGCGTCGAGGCGGAGTCGTTCCAGGTCCGTGACCCGCAGGTAGCCATCGATGGGACGGCCCTGCTCGTCCTCCAGGGAGAGAACGATGGCGGATAGCTCGGGGCGCCCGATCTCCAGCAGGCCGTGGGTGGCGAAGTGCAGGATGCGGAAGGTGTCGAGGCGTGTCTCGAGCACAGTCGTCCGGCTCGCATGGGTGCCCAAGAGGGCCAAGGGAGGTGAGTCGAAGGGTAAGTGCAGGATGGCCTCTACCTCGCGACCTGAGCCGGGGATAGGACCGAAGTGTTGACGGGCGGCGTCGCGGCGGGCCCGGCCGCTGGCCGGCTGGCTGGGCCGGTTCGGGTAGCGTGCGGCGCCGATCAGCGCCAGGTCTTGGGACGGCGGTTGCGACGTCGTCGCCTCAACCCTCTGTGTGCGGCCGGCCCGGCGTCGCCGAAGGGCAGCCCAGACGGAGGTGGAAGGCAAATGGGCCAGGTCGAAGTGGTCGCCGAGCTTGTCGCCGTTCGGTAGATCCAGCAGCGCCAAGGGCAGCAGGGCCAGGGCGCCCCCGGGTACCACCAGCAGGCGCTCACCTTGCAAATCGTCCACCAAGGACGGAGGTAGGAGTCGACGGCTGAGCTCGGCAATGTCGATGCGGGCTTGTTGTGCAAAGAGGGTGAGATCGCCCTGCTCCAAGGCATTTATGGCACCGTTGGCCAACTGCGTCAGGGCTTCGTCATCGAGTCCGATGGGGTGGCTTGCGAAGTGGTCGCGACGCACCACCCAAGCGACGCTCTGCTCACCCTTCGAGGCGATGTGAAAGGCCAGCAGGGTGGTTTTTGAGTCGCCGAGCTGCCGTTGCAGCTCCTCGAGCTGCGGGCCGACGGGGGAGGGATTGCCGGACAGCCCGGCGCTGCGACGGATCTCACCGGCCAGGCGGGCTTGGTCCACCATCTGGGCCGCGATGTTGGCTTGCAACTTCACCAGGCGGGGGTCCTCCGGCCGCAGGCGCGCCATTTCGATACGCCCCATCTCGGCCGCCTGTAGCGCTTCGATGGACCTCGCTTGCTGTTGCAGGAGCTCGGCATCGGCCCGCAGACGCCAACCGGGGTCGAGGCCCAACTCTTCGCTCAGGCCCCGGCCGCGGAAGCGTTCCGCCGCTTCGAAGGCCTGGCGATCATGACCGGCGCCGGGGTGCGCTCGGTGCAGGTCGAGCAACAGGTCCACGTAGGAGGTCAAGTCGAGGTGCTCGGAGGCGTTGACGGAACGGCGAAAGGCTGGGCTGAGCAAGCGGCCGCGCAGGCTTTGCAGACGTTCGATGCCCGCCTCCAGGTGTCGGCGAGCCGTCTGCAAGCGACCCTGTCGGCGGTGCCACCTGGAGCGGCTGAAGTCGATTTCGGCCAGGCCGCGCTCATCCCCCATTTGCTCGAAGAGCTGGGTGGCGCGGCTCAGATGCGTCTCGGCCTCTTCCAGGTCGGCGTCTTCGGTCAACAAGAGGTTGCCCAGGAAGGCCCGGCCGTATGCCTCGCCGAGCCGATCGCCGGTGCGCTGCTGCAGAACGAGGGCTTGCTGCATGTCTAGCTGGGCTTGTCTGGGGTTGCCGAGGCTGGCCTGGCTCCGGCCCCGCAGCATGTAGGTCACCGCTTCCCGGTGGGGAGAGGCTGCCGCCTCCCGAAGCCCCAGGGAGGTGTCATAGTGGTCGATGGCGGCGGTGTCGTTGCCCCTTAGGCTGGCCAGCCAGCCCAAGGACGACAGCAGCTTGGCTTGGCGCTCCAAGCGCTGTTCCTGTTCTTGTTCTCGGTGGTGCTCCTGCTCCTGTTGCCAGTAGCTGAGGCATTGGCGCAGATTGCTTGCGGCGTCGTCATAGCGCCCCAAGGAGGCGAGCACCATGCTGCGGTTGGCTTGTGTCACCATGGCCCGGTCTCTGTCGTCGGCGGCGATGAAGATCTCTTCGGCCTGGGCGTAGCGCCTCAGGGCGTCCTCCTCCCGACCGGCGGCCTGGGCCACCAGCCCGAGATTGTTGATGGCGGTGGCCAAACCTACGCTGTCGCCCCGCTGTTGGGCGACACGCTCGGCTTCGCGGTACGACGCCTCGGCGGCGGAGATGTCGCCGACGCCCCGTTGCGCCGCCCCTAGGTCGTTGTGCAGGCCGACCCATTCCCAGTCCTTGGCCAGCGGTTCCAGGAGATCACGGGAACGGTCGAAGAGCTCCTGGGCGACGACAAAGTCCTGCGTTGCCTGGAGCTGGCCGAGTCGTCGCAGGGCCCGGGCGGCAAGGCGAGGTTCTGCGGCCCGCTGCCAGAGGTCCGCCGCCCGTCGGTAGGCCGCGCTGGCCGCTGGCACGGCCCTGTTGTCCCGGTGTTTGTCGCCGATCAGGTGTGCTTCGAAGGCGGCGGCGCGGGCCCGGTCGCTGTCGGTGGCGGGTTGCACGGCGACACGACTCAATCGGTAGTGACCGGTGGGGATGTGATGCTTTAGAGGTCGTACCTCGAGGCGCAGGCTTTCGTCATTGTCGGCGACTCGGGCCAGCAGCTCGGGTCCGAAGGGGCCGCCGGGACCATCGACCAGGGTGAGCTTGCGGCCATCGGCGTCCCAGAGGTCGAGCGCCAGGTCGATTCCGTCCTGCTCGACGACCAGGTCCAGAGCTTCGCCTGCCCTTAGATGGAAGGTGTAGGCGTGCACCGTGTCCGGCGGTAGGGCATGCTCGGCCCCGGCGGTCAGGAGATCGACAGCTGGGGCATCGCTGGGTCCGCTAGGGGAGGTGTCGGGGAGTGTCTCGGGTGCCGACTCCCATGGCGGCACAGTTTCCGGCTGTGATCGGTGGGCCTGGTTCCCGTTCAAATGCTCCTTCTCTACCGGCCGCGGCTGGCAGGCGATGGCCACGCAGGCACATAGCCACCATGCCACTCGGCGACGGCCCCTCGACGGATGCTCGACGCTGTTCTGGCGGCTACTCAATTGCCGATTCGCCGGCCCGTTCCACCAGGAAGGTGCCGACCAAGGTACGACCCTCCTCGCCGAGACCATAGAGTCGGATCGTGGTGCGGCCGATGGGAAAGGTCCTGTGCTGCACCGAGGGTATCAAGAATGGACCTCGACGCAAGATTTCGGGGGAGCTGGTGAGCGCTTCGCCGTCGGGCCCTTGCAGCTCCGCGATGTAGCGATCGTAAGACACCGTCGAAGGTAGCTCGAAGAGGAGGTGGATCCACTCGTCATCGTCACCCGGGGGTAGGCGCCGCACTTCGCTGCCGCCGCGCACCGAGCTGCCCTCGATGGCGCTCACCCGCAGCAGGGGCCAGGTGCTCCAGGCCTGGGGCCCGGTGCTCGGCTCGTACCAACGCAGGATGCCGACACTCAAACCACACGCCAACAGCACCACCGCCGCCGCCTGCCAGGCCAGGGAAGCCCAAGGCTTGTTTGCCGTCGCCTGTGCCTCGGCGGCCGGGACCGCAGAGACTTCCACCGAGGGCCGAAAGGTCCGCAGATTGTCGGGGTCGCCACGTTCCACTGCCAAGCCGCTCTCGATCGATCGCCAGAGCTCGGCGAGGTCATCGTCCGAGACCGGGTCCGTAGCTCCCTGATCCGCCGAGACCTGATCCGCCGAGACCTGATCCGCCGTGACCTGATCTGTTGGGACCTGGTCCGCCATGACGGTCGGGTCCGCCGAGAATTCGTCGAAGTCCACCAAAGCCTCGGTGCATTCGAGACAGCCGGCGATATGGCCGCGTACGGTGGCCGCCTGGGCCGCATCGAGCTCGCCGAGGTGGTAGCTCAGCAGAATGTCGAGCTCCGGGTGGTGGTCGGTATCCACCTCCTGGGCTACGGCCCGCAGGGCTTCCTTGAGCACGTCGTCGTCCAACACCCCGTCCTCCCGGAGCGGAGGGCCCTCCCGGAAGTCTTGTTCACCCATCGCGATCACCACTTTCTCTTGCTGGCTCCGAGCTAGCGGAGCAAAGATCTCAACCGCTTTTTACCTTCTTGCAGCTGTGATTTCACCGTCGACTCCGAAACGCCTCGCCGCGCGGCGACCTGACGGATACTCAGACCCTCGAGGTAACACAGCTGCATGCAAAGACGCACCTGTGGAGGCAAATGCCCAATGGCCTGCCGCAGGCGATGGGCGTTCTCCTTTTTGAGGGCCACCGCCGATGGGTCGTCGCCGTCGTCCCGGGGCTCCTGAGCCAAAGGACTCTGCTCGTCGTCGCCGAAGGCTTCGTCCAGGGATACCGTCAAGGCTTTGCGTTTGGCGGCCTGCTGGTCCCGGAGGTGGTTTCTGGCCACATTTGTGGCGATCCGCAGCAACCAGGTCTTGGCAGAAGCCTCACCGCGAAAGCTGGCCCTATTCTTATAGACACGAAGGAATGTCTCTTGGGCTAAGTCTCTCGCCTGCTCGTGACCTACCCGTCGGCGAAAGAGGTGCAGCACGGCGGCCCCGTAGAGACATACCAGGCGCTCAAACGCTTCGTCGTCCGCCGCAGGGTCCATGCCACTCAGTAGATGGGTCGGCTCGTTGTCGCGGAGCTCGGGGGAATAGTCGGTATTCATGTGGGGATGTCAGCTAATGAGGCACTGAGTGTATCGGCTGGCGGGGGTTGTTGGGGCTCGCCGTGGCGACTTTCTCGTTAATCTGGCCCATTTTTTACTCTGGAAAGTCGTCTTCTGTCATCCCGACAGCCGGCCGTGTTAGATTGCCAAGCAATGAATGATCCAACTTCGTTGACCGGACCCCTACTGAAACTTGCGGCGACAGGCGTCTTCATCGGCCTGAACGGCTTCTTCGTCGCCGCCGAATTTGCCCTGGTGAAAGCTCGGAGCACTCGCATCGAAGCGTTGGCGGAGAGTGGGTCGGCCTCGGCGCAGACCGTCAAACGCATTCTCGGCAACATCAATCTCTACCTGTCCGCTTGTCAGTTGGGGATCACCATTGCCAGCCTGATCCTCGGTTGGTTGGCGGAGCCGGCGGTGGCCTCGCTCATCTTCATGGGTGCCGAGGCCTTGGGTTATGAAGTGCACGACAGCGCCGCTTTCCACTACTTCGCTTTGGCGGTGGCCCTGACCATCATCACCGTGCTGCATGTCACCGTCGGCGAGCAAGTGCCGAAGATCTGGGCCATTCGCAAGCCTGAGAGCACATCCTTGGCGGTCAGTTATCCCCTGTGGTTCTTCACCCTGGTGCTGAAGCCCTTCATCGCCATCATCAACTCCATCTCGAATGCGATGTTGCGGGCCGTCGGGCTGAAGGATGACGGCGAGCACGGCGATGTGCACGACATCAGTGAGCTAAGGGCCATCCTGCGGGCCGCTTCCCTGGCGGGTCGCATTTCTCCGCGTCAGCAGGCCTTCGGCGACAACATTCTGGGTTTGGTCCACTTGCGAGTGCGACACATTATGTTGCCCCGGGTCGACGTGGCGTATGTATCGACTCGGCTGAGCACCCAGGAGAACCTGGAGATCATTCGCCGCAGTCGTCATTCACGTTTTCCGCTGGCCGATCCGGATTTGGACAATTGCCTGGGCATCGTCCATGCCAAGGACATCCTGGTTTCCATGTTGGAAGAGCAAGCCGAGCAGGATCTGGCGGCGATGGCTCGGCCCATCCCCTCGGTTCCGGACACCCTACTCATCTCTTCGTTGATCCGCAGTCTGCAAGGCGAACGCACCCACTGCGCCATGGTGGTCGATGAGCATGGGACCACCGTCGGTATGGTATTTCTCGAGGACGCTCTGGAGGAGATCGTCGGGCCCCTACCGGACGAATTCGACGAAGAGGCACCGCTGGTCCACAATGCCGAAGGCCACTCGGTGGAGATGGACGGTAGCTTGCCGCTACCGGAAGCGGCCAAACACCTCGACTTGGAGCTCGGCACCGAGGAAGATACGGTGGCCGGTTTTGTCGTTTCGCGGTTTGGCCGCATCCCAAAAGTAGGGGATCAAATCGAGATCTTTCCCTACCGAGTGCGTATTCTTGCGATGGTCAAACGTCGGGTTTCGAGGGTGAGCTTCGAGCTTTTGCAAGCAGAGGAAGAAGCACCTGAGTGACCCAGCCGGGGGCGCCTAGCCGGGGGCGCCTAGCCGGGGGCGCCTAGCCGGGGGCGCCCAGCCACACCCGCCCGGCTCACCACACGGACCCGCTAATGGGCCACAAGCCAATTCTTCTTTTCAAGATCTTGCATTGGTTCCCTGGCGCCAAGGAGCGCCAGGGGGTGCAGAAGCTGGATGGGAACTAGCTATCGGCGCCAGCCATGGGATCGTCCGGCAGCTGGTGAACTTCGGGCCGGGCCCGTCGCCGTCCCCGCTCCGGCACCAGGCTGCGCATGGCTTCGAGCTTGCCGAAGCACAGCAGCCGATCCCCGACTTCGAGAACCCGGCTGGGTTTCGGGTTGGGGATGATGGTCGTTCCCTTGGTCAGGGTGAGCACCGCGATATCCCGTTCCCGCAGCCCGGACGCCTCGATGCTCTTGCCGAGGATGTCGGCGCTTTCGCGGATCAACAGCTCGGCGACGCCGTAACCCGTGCTCACCGTCAAGCGTTGGCGGATGTCGAGCTCGGGGAAGTCGACTTGGCTGGCCACGAAATCGATGATCGCCCCCGCCACATCGAGGCCGGTGGCTCCCTCGATGCCCTCCAACCCCGGCGAGCTATTGACCTCCATCACCAGGGGACCGTCCTTGCCTTCGAGCAAGTCGACACCGGCGACTCGCAATCCCATGATCTGGGCTGCGCGCACCGCGATGCGCTCGTATTCCGGGTCCAGCTCGACGACCTCGGTGGTGCCGCCGCGATGCACATTGGAGCGGAACTCGTCACCGACGGCGCTGCGGCGCATGGCGGCGACGACTCGATCGCCGATGACAAAAGCCCGGATGTCCTTGCCCTTGCTTTCGGAGATGAAGCGCTGGATGAGGACGTTCTGTCGGGTGCTTTGCAGGGTTTCGATCACCGCTTCAGCGACTTTGGTGTCCGGGGCCAGGATGACGCCGATGCCCTGCGTTCCTTCCAGCAGCTTGATGACCACCGGTGCGCCGCCCACCTCTCGGACAGCGGGGATGACGTCGGCGCGATCCCGCACGAACATGGTTCCGGGAATGTTGATGCCGTGGCGGGACAGAATCTGGATCGAACGCAGCTTGTCGCGGGAGCTGGCAATGCCCGCCGAGGTGGTGGGGGTGTAGACATCCATCTGCTCGAACTGCCGTACCACCGCCATGCCGAAGAAGGTGATCGAGGCGCCGATGCGCGGCAGGATGGCGTCATAGTGGGACAGTTTCTTGCCGCGGTACTGGAGGTCGGGCACATTGGCGGAGAGATCGATGGCAAATCTCAGGGTATTGAGCACTCGGACCTCGTGTCCACGCTCCATGGCCGCCGCCTTCAGGCGGCGGGTACTGTAAGACTTTGGCGAGCGGGAGAGTACGGCGAGTTTCATGGGGTAGCTCCATTCTTCAGTTGATCTGCAAGGTGCCGTTGCTCCCGCGGAGCAACTGAGCGGTGGAGACGACTCGAGCCGAAGCCGTCGCTCGGCTGAGACCGCAACCGCCCCTTCTGAGGCCATTGCGAGGGTCGTTTTGGCAGAGGTCGAGGCGGAGGGGTAGCCTCTGAGAGATTAGCAGGAGTTGAGCTCAGGCCCAAGGAATGGTTGGTACCCAAGGTCGACTTCCTGGGGGTCTGAAGGGTCGAGGTGGAGATCAATTCTCGGTAAGGAATCGAGCCATCTTCCTTGGCATGTCGTCCGCGGGAAAACGAAACGCTACTTGCTGCGTAGGAACGGTAGTATCCGCCAGAACTTCGACGGCAAGGCCGGCTCCGCCTACCCATGCCCGATCGTGATTCCTAGCCGTGAGCCCTAGAATGGGAAGAGCTTTGTTGGATCCATAGATTCTTGAAGGAGATAAGCATGGTGTTTTGTCACTCGGTGTTTCGTCACCCGGTGTTTCGTCAGGCCGTCCAAGGCCCCGCCACCAAGGTGTGGGCCGTTGCGGCCTTGACCTTGCTGTTGGCCAATCCACTGTTTGCCGACGTTCAATGGCCGGGGTTGCGTGGACCCGATTACGATGGGGCAGCTCGGGGGACACAGCTTTTCGACAGCGGTGAGCCCGCCTTGGAGGTGGGTTGGAAGAAAGCTCTGGGCTCGGGTTACTCCTCGGTGGTGGTGGGCGACGGCCGGGTCATCACCATGTTTGCGGCCGACGATCTCGACGTCATGGCCGCCTTCGATACGCAAAGCGGCGAGGAGCTGTGGCGTCACACCATCGGCAAGGCCTACGCCGGGCATTCCGGTTCCCACGACGGGCCGATCTCGACGCCGATGCTCGAGGGGTCGAAGGTCTTCGGGCTCGGCGCCTGGGGACATCTCTTCGCCCTCGACGCCGCCACCGGCAAAGCCCTATGGACAACCCACCTGGTGGACGACCATGGCGCGATTGCGCCTTACTATGGCTTCACTACCTCCCCGGTGGCGGTGGACGGCATGTTGGTGGTTCAGATCGGAGCCGGGGAGGGCAAGTCCTTGGCCGCCTTCGACCAGGACAAGGGTGAGCTGCAGTGGACCCTGGGGGACGGCGAGATCAATTTTCAGTCCCCCATCGTCGCCACCTTGGAAGGGCGTCGGCAAGTTCTGGCTTCCACCGCCACCCACCTTTGGGGCGTCGAGCCGCGCAGCGGTGAAGTGTTGTGGAGCCATGAGCACGGCGGGGATGAACGGGCCATGGGCGGCGGCACCATCATTCCGGTCCCGGCCGGCGAAGGACGCATCTTCCTGCTCAATAAGATCGACTCGTCGGTCATGTTGCAGGTATCTCGAGATGGCGATAGCTGGCAGGTTGAGGAGCTGTGGTCCAACAACGGCATTGCCAACAGTTACGTCATTCCCGTCTACCACAATGGCTACCTCTACGGCATGAACAACCGTATCTTTACCTGCCTCGACGCCGCCACCGGGGAGCGGGCTTGGCGATCCCGTGAGCCCGGCGACGGTTTCCCGACCTTAGTTGGGAATCACTTGGTGATCATCACCAAACCCGGCACCTTGCACGTCGCCGAGGCCTCGCCGGAAAGCTACCAAGAAGTGGCCAGCCTGAGCCTCTTCGACGAACACTCGTGGTCGTCCGTGGCCTTTGCAGAGGGTCGCTTGTACGCCCGCAGCATGGGGCATTTGGCCCGTATCGACCCGGTCATGGGCGGTGCCGACCAGGAAACCCCCGGCAGCGGAAGCTGGCTCTCATCGACCCGCTTCGGCAGCTTTCTGCAAGAGCTGGCGCAAGCGCCGGACAAGGCGGCCAGGATCGATGCCTACATGGCCGAGCAGTCGACGTTTCCCATCGTCGAAGGCCCTGGCATCGTGCACTTTGTCTACCGTGGCGAAGCGAACGATGTGGGATTGGTGGGCGATATGATCGGATTTCGCCGTGAAGATCCCATGTTTCGTGTGGCGGGCACCGATCTCTTCTATTACTCCACCCGCCTCGAAACCGACGCCGCCGTGACCTATGGCTTCATTCCCGACTTCGGCGACGCCATCGCCGATCCGCTCAACCCCCGCTCCTCCAGCGGCCTCTTCGGGGATCTGTCCTGGCTCGCCATGCCCGCCTGGCAAGGGCCCGATCACCTGCGGGACGACGCGGAGGCCGGACGTTTGGAAACCTTGACTTGGCAAAGCCAAGTCAAGGAAGAGGAGGAGAGCCGCAAGGCTGAGATCTATCTGCCGGCCGGATATGACGAGAGCGACCGCCGCTATCAAGTGGTCTACATCAACGACGGTGCCGACATGTTGGAGAAAGCAGAGGGAAAAAAAGCCCTCGACAGCCTGTTGGGCCATTCGGTGGAGCCGATCCTCGCCGTTTTTGTGCATCCTCTGGAAGACAATCCGCGGGGTGATTTGAGGGACTGGGAAAACTATACAAAAATGTTGGTGGACGAGCTGGTGCCCCACGTCGACGCCACCTATCGCACCGTTGCCGAACGCCGAGGGCGCGCCTTGGCGGGTGCTGCCAGCGGCTCGACACCGGCCCTCTTTGGCGCCTTCAAGCACAGTGATGTCTTCGGAAAGGTGGCTACGCAATCGGCCACTCCCGATCTCAAAGCATTCAGCGAGTTGGTGGGCTCCGCCGAAGAGCAGACCATGATCGTCTATCAGGAGTGGGGCACCTATCACCTGCGTTCCCCCCATGAGGCCTGGGATTCGGCGGCGGACAATCGCAAGGTCTGGGAGCTGTTGCGGGAGCGGGGTTATCGACCCACAGGCGGCGAAGTGCCAGAGGGATTTTCGTGGGCCTTCTGGAAGAGCCGTACCGACAACTGGTTGCAGGCACTCTTCCCGATGCCGTGATCTCCATGTCGTGATCTCCATGTCGTGATCTCCATGCGGTGACCTCCATGCCGTGATCCCTTGCTGTTGACCTTCGGTATGCCAAGCCCGCCCGAGCTTTCGGGTGGGCTTTTTGATCTGTGCCCGGAACCGGGGTCAACAGCCGGCCTTCGATGTTGGCGTTGCGAGGCATGTACCTCCCCTCGCGGAAGGTTTATAGTTGTGGCCATGAGCATCATGCGACACGGCGTTCTCTGTAGCCTTCTACTGACCCTTCCCCTCGCCGCCGCCGCCCGAGGGCAATGGTCCAACGATCCGGCGTCCAATCTGGTGATCGTCGACCGGTCGGGGGAGCAGGTGCAGACCAAGGTCGTCCCCACCGCCGATGGCGGCTGCTACATCAGTTGGTTCGACAACTCCACCGGCGGCTACGACGTCTACCTTCAGCGCCTTTCGGCGGCGGGGGTGGAGCAGTGGGCCACCGGCGGGGTGCTGGTGGCCGATCGCGGTTTCAGCTCGACCCAAGACTATGGCTTGGCGGTGGACACGGCGGGCAATGCCCTGCTGACCTTCCGTGACGACAGCGGTGCCAATATCGAGGGAGGCAATACTCAAATCACCGCCGCCAAGGTGGCGGCCGACGGCACGTTGTTGTGGGGCATGGGTGGCGTGCAAGTGACGGCGACCAGCGATTTCGTGGCGGCACCGAAGATCGCCGGCACCAGTGACGGCAACGTGGTGGTCGCCTGGACGCAGAACGCCGACGTGGTGGCCCACAAGCTCGATGCCGACGGCGTGCCCTTTTGGGGCTCGGCGGTAACCCTGGCGCCGAGCAGCGGCTCATTCTCGGCCAGCGATTTACAAGCAGCGGATGACGGCACGGCGATTGTGTCGTTCATTCAATCCCCCGGCGGCGCCGGAGCGCGGCACCTATGGGCACAGAAGTTGGCCGCTGCGGACGGCGCGTCCCTGTGGCCGGCCGCTCATGTGAAGGTCTACGACGACCCCTCTGGATCGTTGCAATTCGGCAACTTTCCCACCTTCCTCCACGACGGAGCGGGTGGTGGTGTCTTCGCCTGGTACACCTCCAGCCCGTCGCTGCAATGCCGTGCCCAACGTATCCTGGCCGACGGCTCGGAAGCCTTCGCCCACAACGGTGTCGAGGCCTCCACCGACGGCTCGCGATTACGGGTCAACCCGTCCGTCGCCTGGTCTGCTTCGAGCGAGGAAATCTTTCTCTTTTGGACCGAGCTCAACAGTCAGCAGAGCCAGTTTGGTCTTTACGGCCAAAAGCTCGATGCCGTCGGGGCCAGGCAATGGAGCGCCAGCGGTAAGGAGCTCCTACCGGTGGCCTCGGTGGAAATCAGCCAGGTGCGGGCCTTGCCTTGGCACGACGGCGCCGTCGTCGCTTGGGCCGAAACCGTCGCCTTTGGCAATCAGCCGCTACACGCCAGCCGCGTCGATGGGGCGGGGGACTTCCTGTGGAAACCCACCATTGCCGACCTGGCCACCTCGGCCACCAGCACCTCCCGCTTGGCGGCGGCCTCTAGCGTCGCGGGGTTCGCCATCTTTGCCTGGTCCGATGGCGTCGCCGGTGGCGATGACGTCCTGGCTCAGAACTTACAGCCGGACGGTACCCTGGGCGGCGCTGGCAACATCGGGCTCTTTGTCGACGGCTTCGAAAGCGGCGATGCCGCGGCTTGGTCGAGCAGCGTGCCGTAGCTCTAGGCTCGATTCCGTCTCCTGGTGGGTTGTCGTCCTGTTGTACCGAAATCGGTGCCAGCGGGAGGCCCTTCGAGCGAGCACGGACGGAGTGCTGTCTGGGCCGCAGGGCGATGGAAACGGGATGAAACCTTGATATCAGTGGGTTTAGTTCGATACGTCAGCGTTGGGGCGAGTTTGCGGAGGCCGCGCACAGACGAAGGGCTCCCGCCCCTCGTCGTTTTTTCTCGCACGGGAACTAGTCGAGCTCCAGGGTCCCCGACTCAAATCCTTCGCAAGAAATAGGGTCGCCATGGGCCTCGACGATAGGGACGATGGCCAGGAGGTCGTCGCTGGCGATGGTGTAGTCGGTCAGCGGACTTGGCGAGGCATCAGAGAGGTGAATACCCACCATGCCGACGGCGCGGGCGCCCAGGCTGGGATTGGCCTCACTGTTGGCGATGTGGCCCAAGGTTTCGGTGACGAAGGCGAGGCGATAGGTGGCGGGCGGATTGGCCAACAGCATCTGGCCATGTAGGTAGATGGCGGGGTCGGGTTTTGGTGCCGGCGCCTCAGAGGAGAGCACCACCACCTCGAAGTTGTCGAGAAAGGTCGGATCGGCCATCAGGGCCTCGAGATCCTCGATCGTCCAGTCCGAAGGCACGTTGGTGATGATGCCGAGGCGAATGCCTCGAGACTGCAGGGCCGCCACGGTCTCCGCCGCTCCAGCGCGCACGACGAACAAGCCGCTGCCGGAGTCCTGCTCCACCAAGGTGTCGCCGAGATCGAAGAAAACCACTTTGATCTCGGAGCAAATGTCCTGGGACGGTCCGGCGCTGACAGGGCTAGAAGCGGCGAGGCCCGCAAGGACATAGACGGAAAATAGGAGTACGTAGGCGTTGAAGGTTCTCATGATGTTGGCTCCCGATGTGGATTGGCGATGTCGATGGGAATGCGGTGTGCTCAGATGCAGCAGCATCGACACACCATACCGAATACTAACCTCTGGGACTTGGTATAGGTCCACCAGGATCAAACTGTGATGTCTTGACCTCAAATTTGCGCGCATCCATGACGATTTTCATGAGAACCCCCCAGACTCTCTAGACGACGACTTTGCCAGCCTTCTCAAGGAGCGAGCCCGCCAGCTGGGCATCTCCTTTGAGGAAATGGTGAATCGGGCGGTGAGGACTACCTGCCCAGATCGATATTGCCTGCCCACAGCGGTGATCGGGTGGCGGAGCCTCCAGGGGTCACGAGCCCTGCCAGGCTGCGGAAGGCGATCTTTTTGAAGGTCGAGAACGAGCTATTGATATCGAAGAGCTGATCATTGCTCCAGCGCAACAGCTTCGCCATGCTCTCGGGCGAGATATTGGGATGACGCCACACCAGGTTGGTGGAATCATACTTCGAGAGGTCATGGTCGAGGATGCCGTAGTTGTCTTCGATGTTTTTATACAGGATCGTCTTGGGGTAGGGGGTGAGGATCTGAATTTGCGGCGAATCGACGCGGTACTCCTTGAGCTCCAAGATGTTGTCCCGAATGGACGCCTCGGTGTCTTCCTCGAAGCCGATGATGTAGAAAACTTGCGAGAGGATCCGATCGCGCTTCATCCAGCCCAGAACTTGCCGTGTTTGGTTGCTGTCGTTACCTTTCTTGGCGCCGTCGAGGGAATCCTGGTTCAAGCTCTCGGCACCGATGGAAGCTCCACAAAGGCCCCGCTCCATCCAGCTGTCATAATTTCTGTGCAGGGTTTCGACACGGGTCAGCGGATTCCATTTGAGGCCGTAATAGTGCAGCAGATCGATGACCTCAGTGGCTGCGTCGTCAAAGTGTCCGAAGTTCTCGTCCAGGACAATGACCTGCCCGACGCCCTCCTGTTTGTACTGCCAAACGACACGCTCGAGCTCGTCGATGGGCAGTTGATAGGGCTTGCGATAGAACCTTGGGGTTTGGCAAAAATGACAGGTTTTATTGCAGCCGCGGGAGGTGAAGAGGACACCCCATCGCTGGACTCGAAGGCCTTTGAGATAGATATTCATATGAAGAAAGGGATGACGTACCTTCTCTAAGGTACGATCGAATTCTTTGGCCAGCCGGGCCTCGCCCCAACCGGTGAAGCACTCGTCGAAGTGCTCGAGGACACAGTCGTCGAGGGCTCCGTAGTTGCCGGCCAGCGCACCGAATTCGGTGCTCCGGGACACCTTCGACTACCGACAGCAAGTTGAGCAGAAACAGCAAAGGCCACCTGGATCGAGCAACGGCTCGTTCCAGGTGGCCAGTCGGTTGAGAGCAACCTGAAGGGAGGTCCTCTCAACCCGTTATCGACATGCGTTGTGACCTTCCGGGGCTCGCGGGCAAAGCAACTAGAGTCTATGAAGACCCTGACAACAGAGTCCCCGGTGGCGGTCAAGGGCGTCGAAGTGCCCCTTGGGGATCACCAATAGGGCTTCAGGCGATAATACGTGTGGAGCTCTTGGCCCCAAGTACGATCGGCAAACCTCGGCCAGTTGTCCTTGTCGAAACCCGGCGCGTTTTCGAGGATTTCCTTGTCGACGTTGAGAACGCAACACTTTTCTTCGGCGTCGACGCTGAGGGCGTCCCATGGCACGGCAAAGAGCTTGCCGCCCATACCGAGGATCGAGCCGAACGAGACCACCGCATAGGCGATGCGATTGTCGCCGGTGTCGAGCATGATCTCGTCGATCTTGCCGAGGTCTTCGCCCGCCGCGTTGCGGACGGAGTTGCCGATCAAGCTGGAGGCAGAAAGCACTGGGGGAGGGGTCTTAGTCATATGGGATCTCCTTTATCAAACAATGAGCAGATCGGGCTGGAGGGCGGATTTGGGTATCCCGCCGCCTTCCGCTCGGTTCGGGAATATTAAATAGCAAGCTCCGTGCCAGGTACTCAAAACAGCGACGGTGGGCCGCCAGGGCCCGCCTGGGCCCCCCGGACCCGTCGGTTTTTGTAAAGAGCTCGCAGGATTCTTGCAAAATCTGCAGATCGCCGACCTTGGCGGCCGGATATCATCACCGTCTTATCGATTCGAGACCCGGTGAGCGTCCCAAGAGCATGCTGGCCAGCAGCGCCGTAGCAGGAGCCATGCACTGCGAACAGCGTATGGCTCCTCACCCTAACCTACCTCAAGGCACTGGCGGACACTGCACCTCTCCGAAGTACTGCAACGACAGCCGATCGTCACCGTCGAGCCCATGGCCCACCACCCGCAGTTGCACAAAGGCGCCGATGCGGAACTTCTGGTAGGTGGGCCCTTGGTAATGATAATTCCAGATGGGCACGATGATGTCCTGGCCGGTGAGGGCGAACAAGGCATCTTGCAATACCTGCTCGTCGACTTGGTCGCCGAGGGCGTAGACCCAATCGCCGGGACTCAGCTCTGTGTCGCTGGGGTCGGCGGGGTGGACGTAGGTGTGGCTGTCGCCCGGCGGCGTCAGGCTGGTGGCCAAGGTGACGGCATCCTCGGCGCCGCTCCAGCTGAGCCAACCGAAGTGCCCATTGGTGATGCCGCGGGGCACATCCACCGCCACTTGGCCGAGGCCGACACCGTTGAGCACCGACCAATCGATGGTGAACGGTGCGACGGCGCAAGCGGCCGCTGCCGGGGCTTCGTCGATCACCATCGTCACCGTATCGCTGGCGCTGCGGGCGCCGTCGCTGACCGTCAGCTCGAAGCTGTAGGTCCCCACCTCCGAGGCGACGAAGGACGTCGTTGGGCTGGTCGTATCGTCGATTACGATGCCGGGTCCGGCCGTCTGGAGCCAAGCGAAGGTGAGCACGTCGCCGACGTCGGGATCCATCGAGGCGCTGCCGTCGAGGGCGACGCTGTCGCCGAGGTTGGCGGTGCCGTCCGGTCCGGCGTCGGCGATGGGTGGATAGTTGTTGGCCGCCGTCGGCTCCCCGACGATGGCCAGGCCGGAGAGGGCCCGCGGTAGCGGCCCCGCCGTGAAGCTGGTCAGCACCTCACCGCTTTCAATGTCGACGCGGAAGACCGTGCCCAAACCATAATAGGCGGTCCAGAAGGAGGTGCCGTCCGGGTCGAGGTTGAGGGCAAAGTAGTCACCGCTCGGTCCGAAGTAGGTCTGCATCACCTGGCCGTTGGCGTCGAGGCGATAGATCAAGTCGGAGCTGGCCACCATGACTTCGCCGTTCCGCCGCAGGCGCAGGGCGTAGAGCGGGCTCTCCAGGCCGTCGGCGAAATCCGCCAGCTGCTGGCCAGTGCAGACATCAAATCGTAGGACACGGGTCCCTTCGGAGGTGTAGAGCAGCGTGCAACCGTCCGCCGCCAGGTCGATCCAATCGACTCCCCGTCGGTCCTCCTCCGGCCGATAGGAGGCCATCAAACCACCGTCGGGACCATAGACGAAGAGCGTGTCTTCACCGGCGTTGGCGTCGACGGCGGCGATCAGAACATTGCCCGCTGGATCGATGACGCAGCTCTCGGGATGGGGATCGTAGGGTCCCGTCCACATGGAGTCGAGACGGTTGCCCCAGCGATCGAATCGGCTGCTGCTGCCGTAGACGTTGGCAATGGAGCCTCCGGGGAAGGTGGCGAAGTTGGTGGTGTAGAGCAGGCCCGTGGAGTCGAGGCACATGCCAGTCTGTTCTTGGGAATCACTGCCGGTGTCGAGCCTTTCCACCAGCTCACCTTGGGCCGTGTAGACATGCACCATGCCGTCGCCGATGCCCGCCAGGACAACCCCCGGCGCCAGCTGTTGACCGCTGTCGCCCAAATACAGGGCATCACCGGCGAACTCGACGATCACCGGGTCGGGGTCCTCGGGGACCAGCACCAGGTCGGCGCTGGCCTCGCCGTTGGCATCGGTGACGGCGTCCACCGCTTGGGCACCACGGCGGAAGGTGACGGTGCGACCCGCCAGCAAGACGCCGTCCTCGAAGTCGTCGATGAGGCGAGCCGTCAAGGCCAGCTCGGCGGTCTCCAGCAGAGCGTTCTCCGCCAACAGGGTGACGCGGCTCGGCCGTTGCAGCACCTGGTGGTCGAGGGTGGCGACGACGCTTCCGCCGTCGTCATCGACCGCCGTCAGGCTGGTGCTGTAGGTGCCGGGCACTTGCCAAGTATGCTCGATGCGGGACTCGGTGCCGTAGCAGAAGGGGATCTCCTCGCTCTCACCGTCGCCGAAATCCCAGGTGCAATGCAAGGTGGGGTGATCGTCGGCTCCCGGATCGGTAACGCTGGCTTGGCCGAGGGCCCAAGGTTGGCCCCAGACGGTGCTAGGGCCCGGGATGAGGACGATGCTCGGCGCCACGTTGTCGACCGTCACCGGCTGACTGACCGCCGCCGTCAGGCCGCGACCGTCGGTGATTTCGAGGCTCACCGGAAAGGCACCGTTGTCACGGTAGACCCAGGTGGGATCGTCGGCAGTGCGCACCGAACCCTCGTGGAAGGTCCAGCGCCAGGCCAGCAGCGAGCCCGACGGCGCAGTGGACAGGTCGGTGAAATGCACCGCGTCCCCCTCGTCGGTGGTTTGGGGCGTCCAGGAGAAGGCCGCCTGCGGTGTTTCCAGGACGGTGTAGCTGTGCTGGGCCTGGCTCGTCTGACCTTGGTCGTCGGTGACTTGCAAGGTGACGGGATAGGTCCCCGGCGCCGCGTAGATATGCTCCGGATGCCGCTCGACGGACGTCGTGCCGTCGCCGAAGTCCCAATCCCAGGCCACCGTCTGTCCGTCGGGATCGAAGGAATGATCGTCGAAGGCCACGGCGGGTCCACCGATGTCCGGCGAATAGACGTCGAAGCTGGCCACCCCGACCCAATTCAGGCCATAGGTGTCGTGCACATAAAGCTGCACATAGCGCGCCGTCACCGCATCGAAGAGGAACCAATGGGGGCCGCCCCCTTGCCGCAGGGTGCCCTGGAAGACGGTGGTGAAGTCCAGCGCCTCGAGACCGCTATCGGAGACGCGAATCTCGAAATTCTGTGGCGAGCTGTTGATGGAGGGGGCCACCAGGCGCACTTGATCGATGATCCACGGGGCATCCCCCGCCAGGTCGACGGTCAACCATTGGTCGGTTCCGGCGCCATTGGCGCTCTGCCAGCGGCTGATGTCGTCGAGATCGAAGGCCCGCTCGGCGTCTTGCCCAACGCTGGATACCTCGGCGACGCTGGCCCCGGCGCCGATCAGCGACACCACGCCCCCTTGCCGGGGGCGGCTGTGGATCTCGAAATTGAAGACATCGGTGGCCACGGTGTTGCCCCAGTTGTCGACGGCGTAGAGCTCGACGAAGCGAGCCTGCACCGGCGACGGCAGGTCGAACGCATGATCGGTGTTGTCCTGGGGCAGCTCGGCGCTGAGCACGGTGATGAAGTCCGCCGCGTTACTACCGGTCGTCGAAACACGGATCTCGAAGTTGCGCAAACCGCTGTTGGTGCCGCGGCCACGCAGCACCACCCGGTCGACGACATGGCTCACCCCACCCACCAAGCGCACGCGCAACCACTGCGCGGCGGTGCCGTCGGCGCTCCAGGCGGTGTTGGCGATGGAATCGATGGCCCGCTCGGGGATACTCGAGCTGCGGTGGCTGGAATAGGACGCCACCGTCGCCTCGCCGAGGCGTGCCGCGTTGAGCCCATCCGATGGCCGGAAGGCCACCACCGGCGGTGCTTCGAAGTCGTCCACCGTCAAGGTGAAGATTTGGCTGTCGCTGAGGACGCCGTCGCTGACTTGGATCTCGAGATCGGCATAGGTGCCAGCGTCTTCGAAGCCCGGCGCCAGGATCAAGCGACCGACGCCGGCCCCGAGATCCTCGAAGGTGGCGAAGGAGGGTAGGCCATTGGCGGATAAGCTGAGGGGGTCGCCGTCGGCATCACCGGCCAGGATCGGCAGCTCGAGGAACACTCCTTCGTCGATCGCCAGAGCGGCCAGGGGCTCGAGGATCGGCGCGTCGGCCACGGGTTCCACGCTGAGGCTGACGGTACCAGGCGCTGACGTTCCTGAGCCGTCGGACGCGGCGAAAGTGAAGGCATCGTCGCCGAAAAAGTCGGCATGCGGCGTGTAAACCAGCTGCGGCGGTTGGCCCGACAGCACGCCGTGACTAGGCGGTACGGTCACCGCGAAGGTGATGGCGTCGCCGTCCGGGTCGACGGCGTCGAGGGTCAGCGGCAAAGCCGTGTCCTCCGCCGTGCTCGAGGTTTGATCGTAGGCCACCGGCGGGCCGCTGGCGGTGGTCACCTGCAGAGAAAAAAGGATCTCGTCGCTGAACGAGCCGTCCCTGGCGACGATGCGCAGCCCACTGTAGAGCCCGACGTCACTGAAACCGGGGGCGACGCTGAGCAGCGCCGTGCCGTTGCCGGTGATGTTGAAAGCGGTGAAGGACGGCAGGCCTAGGGCCTGAAAAGTGATGACATGGCCATCGGCGTCGCTGGCCAGCACCGGCACCTCGAGGCTGTCCCCGGCTGCGAGGCTCAGGTTGGGGATGGCGTCGAGACGGGGTGGATCCGGCACCGCATCGACGGTGAGGCTCACCGTGCCGAGGTCGCTGGCCGTGCCGTCACTGGCTTCGAAGGTGAAGCCGTCGCTGCCGTTCCAGTCCGCCGTCGGATGGTAGACGAGGTCGGGTGGCGTCCCGACCAACGTGCCGTGGGCCGGCCCCGAGACGACGCTGTAGGTCAAGGGTTGGTGGTCCGGATCGGTGGCGGTGAGCTGCAAAGCCAGGGGGACGTCCTCCAGGGAGCTGAAGCTGAGGTCCGCCGCCACCGGGCCACCGGCCACGGCCACCGGCTGCAAGGGGCCGAATACAGCCTGCCCGGAGCTCCAGAGCAGGGTTTGCACGCCATCGACACCGTCGAGCCGGAAAGTGATGCTGGCCCCTTCGACGGCCCCTTCGACTTCGACCGTCGACGGATCGTCGCCGGGCACGTCGATAACGTACACCGACTGGCCGCCGTCGAGGAAGCTGGTGGCGACGGCTTGCTCGACGCCGTCGAGATGGGCCGAGACGAGGGTGTTGGCGTCGGACTCCGGCAGCTGACCGTAAAAACGGCAAGGCAAGGGAGGTGCGTCGGCAAGAACCTTGTGTGGCAAGACGAGCAGGGACGCGACAAGCAGAGGCAAGAAAACGAACCCAACGCGCAATGCATTGACTCTTTTTGACATGAGATATCTCCAGAATTGCTACCGGCCGTTAGATTTCAAGATCATGACTTGATGGACATGAGGTAGAGGATGACGCCCCTGCGCACGCTGTTTTCCTGCAGCGCTCTGACTTTCTGCATGCCGGTGGGCACCCAGGTGACGTAGAGGGCCACGGGCATGTGCTCGTAGTGTTTGGCATGGTCCATCATGCGTTTGAATTGCCCGCCATTGACCTTGATATTGCGGTTGGCGCGAAACTTGAAATCGCCCACCAGCCAGCTCTTCTTGCTGCTCTTGTCGAGCTCAGAGGGAGCGTGTTTCGACAGCAGAAAGTCGGGGTTGGTATTGGTGTTTCTGATCGGCGGCTGACCGCAACGCAACCCATCGTCGCCAGGTTTGCCGTCGCCTCCGAGGGAGACCTCCAACCACACATAATCGAGGTATCCCGACGCATCGAGGGCGCTGCACAACACCTTGGGCCCCCATTTGTCGAGCACTTGGCTCTGTTGGTTGCCGAGACCTGCCAATGAGTCGATCCAGCCGCCGAAGGGCAGCATTTTGGCCAGGAAGTCGAGCAGCAGATCGGTGATGATCTCGCCCACCCGCTCGCGGGCCCAAACCCGCAGGTAATTGACGATCAAGGTATTTGTCATCGACAGGCTGGTTTGCACGTTGATCGAGATGTTGATCTCGATCATCGTGAATAGCCCCGTGGGGTCGCGGTAGAGGTACGGGTTGCCGTCGGCGAAGCTGTAGGGATGGAGGCTCTCGGGCCGCGTCAGATCGACTTCGGCGGGGTCTTGGCTGAGGAAGAGGCCGGTCGACGGGTCATAGTCCCGGGCCCGCATGTGGTAGAGACCGGTGGCTTCCTCCAACCATGCCCCGTGAAAGCGGAAGTCCCCACCCAGGGCGGCGTCGGCCTGTGCTTCCGGCCCCTCGGCGGAACGCAGATTGCCGAAGCCGTCGTAGCGGAAGCGGGCGGCTGAGTCGCCGTCGGCGTCGGCCAGGGCGAGCACCGAGCCGGAGCCGTCGGTCAGGTAGTAGACCGGGCCTGACGGGCCAAATCGCATCAGGGGCTCTTCCCCAGCCCACACGTAGGCCGCGGCCAGCGACCCGTTGGCGTGGCGAATCAAATGGGGAGAGTCGAGCCCTTCACCCACAGTCGGCGCCACCAGCAGACGCCGCTCGACGCCCTGGGAGGTGGCTCCGACCCGTCGCGCCGAGCCGTCGTGCACATAGCTGGCGACGGTCACCCCACCCTCCGCCATGGCGCTCAGACGATCGGCGGCGTCGAAGCTCAGGCTCCAGCTCTCGCCGTTGCGTTGCATCTCAATGCGTCGGCCATCGGCATCGTAGCCGTAGCTCTCCGGTGCCGCACCGGCAACGCTCACCAGACGCTGGCCGGGAGCGTAGGTATAGGTGGAGAGCCCTGAGGCGTCATCGCGGGTGATGCGGTTGCCCGCCGCGTCGTAGGTGTAGGTGATGTCCTCCTCCAGGACGCCTAGCGCATCGAAGAAACGTTCGTTCGCCAAACGAAGTCCGGCGTCGTAGGTCAAGTCGACACGGGAACCGTCTTCGAAGGTGATGCGGCTGGGCTCGCCGCTGGGAGAGCGCTCGTAGGTTGCGGAGGCCAGCACCACGCCATCGGCCTGCCGGTGGCTGACGGAGCCCAGGCGATTCCGTAGATCGTAGGTCCACTGACTCTCAACCCCGTTGGGCAGGGTGCGGCTCAGGGGCAATCCCACCGGGTTGTACACCCAGGACGTGGCACCGCCCAAGGGGTCCACCACCGATACCAGGCGACCGGCGTCGTCGTAGCCGTAGGTGGCGGTCAGGGGGGCGCTGACCGGGGCCTCGATGGTGACCGCGGTCACCCGTCCCAAAAGATCGCTCTGGTAGTGCACCGAGCTGCCGTCGGGAAAGGAGATGTCCGACAGATCCCCGCCAGCGTCATACTGATAAGCCGTGGTGCCGGTGATGTCGTCCATGGTGACCAGCTCGTCGCCGGTATTCCAACCAAACGACACCGACTCACCGCTGGACGCATGACGCGATTCCAAGCGTCCCACGTCATCGTATTCGTAGCTCCAGGCCACGCCGGAAGGCCGCGTCTCGCTGGCCAGACGATTGTCGTCGCCGTAGGTACGGGCGATGACGCCGCCGCCTTCAAGGCCGATGGACACGATGTTGTCCAAGGCATCGTAGGTGAAGCTTCGGCTCTCCCCCGTCGGCCCGGTGATCGAGGTCAGCAGCTGGTCGGCCCAGGCGAAGGTGGTTGCGGCCGCCGCTTCGTCGGTGGCGGAGGTCATACGGCCAAAATTGTCGTAGGTGAAGAGGCGTTGACGACCGACCTCGTCGGTGAGTCGGGTTGGGTAATCCTGTGCATCGACCCAGGGGCTGCTGAGCAGGTACTCGGCTGACCGGGTGCTGTCGTCGGCGAAGGTCCAGGTGGTGGGCAGGCCTAAATCCGATAGGGTTACCCGGGTCGCTCGGCCCAAGGGATCGACGGTCGTCGACTCGAGCGGTGTGGTCTGGAAGGTCCAGGTATGACCGAGGGGATTGGTGACGCTCTCCAACTGGCCGCCGGGACGATAGGTCCTCAGGCTCGCATGGTCGAGGGCATTGTGACGCTCGATCACCCGGCCCACCGGATCGCGGACCAGGGTGGTGGTGCCGCCCCGCGGATCGGTGGTCGAGGCCAGCCGTCCGGCGGTGTCGTAAGTGAAGATCGTTTCGCGCCCCAGGGGCTCCACTTCCCGCAGCAGGCGGCCCGCCGGTCCCCTTTCGAAGCGCACTTCAGAGCCGTCGCCGCGACGCCAACCGGCGGTCCGGCCGCCGTCGTCGAGCAGCCGCTCGACGCTGCCGACGGTCGGCCCTTCAGCCCGCGTCCACAGGGGGCCGGCGTCGTAGCCGAAGTCCACCGCGATGCCGTTGCCGTAGTCGGCCCGGATCTCCCGGTCCTCAGCATCGTAGTCGAAGGTCGAGACCCGGTCGTCGTCCGAGGTCAGGCTGGTGAGACGGTTGAGGGCGTCGTAGGTCATGGTGCGCACACGGCCGAAGGCGTCCGTCGATTGGACGACGTTGCCCGCCGAATCGAGCACCATCTGCTGGCTGCCGAAGGGACCGCTCTCGGCCACCATACGACCCGTCGGGTCGAGGCTGAAAGCGGCCAGGACGTTGCCGGCATGATCGCTGATTTGGGTTGCTTGGTCCGAAGCTCCGTAAGTGAAGCGCAGGCCGCCGCCACCCGGAAAATCGATGGCCAGCAAGCGATTGCGCAAATCGTAGAGCTGCTGCGTGGTGAAATCCGCCGGATCATCACCCGGCCCGTGCGGTTTGGTGATCGACAGCAGATTGCCGCGCTCGTCGTACGCCATGGAGGTCACGGCGCCCAGGGCATCGGTGGTCGAAGTCACTCTGCCTTGGGGGTCATAGGTGAATTGCGCCGTATGGCCGAGGGCGTCGGTGCGGGCGAGAATCTGACCCGCTTCGTCGTAGTCGAGAATGGCCGGTCGGCCGCTGGCGTCATATACCGTCTCCCGTTGCCCGGCGAGGTCGTGATCCATCTCGAGGCAGTTACCCAGGGCGTTGCACGACAGCACTGCCCGGCCCGTTTCGTCGTAGCCGAATTCCTGACCCACGGAACCGTCGGGGGCGATCAGCCTCGCCAAATGATGCGGGATCTCCGGCAGGTACTCGAAGCGCACGGTTTCGGCGGAGCGATCGGTCACCGCCACCAGGTCCCCCGCCGCGTCATAGCTGTAACTCACCGTCTGACCCGCCGGATCGATCAGATAGCGGATGCGGCCTTGGGCGTCGCGCTCGAAGAAGACGCTGCGGCCGTCGGAGTGGTGGATGCCGTTGTCGTCGAAGGTGACCGTCTGGCCCGCCGGGTCGCTCACTTGCTGCACTCCGCCGTCGAGGGTGAGCACGTATTCCAGCCCCTCGGGGGTGGTCAGCAGCACCGTCTGGGGCTCGTAGATCTCGAAGGTCGAGCCGTCGAGCAGGTCGTGGGTCTGGCCGGGATGAAAAACGTCGCGGTTGCCCAGGATGTCGAGGCTGGCCCCCGGCCGTCCGGCGGTTTGGACAAAGCGGGCCTCACCGTCGCAGCCGCCGTTGGCCAGGCTCTCGGTGCCGAAGGTGTCGACCACCAAGGCGAAGCGGTAGCCGCTTTGATCGCCCAAGCGGATGTCGGTGAAGTGCCCCAGGGTCTCGACGGAGCGATCGCAGGGAATCTGTGGGAAGGTCGATTCCGAGCCGGTGAGAATCCAACCTTCCCCCGGTGGCCGATTGTTGCGGTAGGTGCCCTTGACCAGCTCCAGGCGCCAACCGACGCCGAAGTCGCCCACCGATTTGTCGCGGCTGTCGTAAGTGCGCACCACGGTGATCGGTAGCCCCGCCATGGGCACCGTCAGGTCGGCGAAGGACAGGGTGACGACACCGGGTTTCATCGCCCCGCCCACCTGCACGTTGCCGTCGGCGGTGGTGCTCTGGCCGAAGACGTCGGTGGCTTCGAGACGCACCTCGTAGATGCCGTTGAGCAATAGGGTGGGGTCGAGCTGTGCTGCCACCGCCGGGCCGGAGCCCTGGCCGAAGACGGTCCACGTCGTCTCTCCTTCGGGCCGGTGGGCCAGGGTCCAGGTCACCTCGGCGCTGGTCTCGAGGGTCGCCGAAAGGCCGATGGGGGCGGTGATGACCTGGCCCTCCAGGATGTCGAGGGCGCTGATGGTCGGTGGCGGCTCCGGCTCGACGGCGACGAAGGTGGCGTCGGCATTGGCCAGCACCCAATAACCACGGCCCGGGGACAGCTGCTCGAGATCGTGCACCCAAGCGGGGGTGGCAGGGCTCCAGAAGCTCCAGCCGTCGGGCCCGGCGCCGCCTTCAAAAGCGAAGACCCGATCAACGCTGGCGGCTATCGATACCAAGGCCCCCGCCACCGGCAAGGGGCCGTTGCGGGGATGGCCGATCAGATTCCAGCCGCTACAGATCGGCGTCGTCGTACCGGCGGGCAGGTCGCCATCGATGGTCAGCACCGCGTCGGCGGTCAGCAGCATCCAGAAACCCAGTCGGTGCTCCAGATGCGTTAGGTTGCTGGCCGCCGGGTCGGCCGGGTCGTAGAGGCGCCAGGGATCTAGCGCATCGCAGCCTTGGTAAACCCACACTTGCCCGACACTGCCGGCAATCGGCGCCAAGACGGAAGTGATCGCCGTGTCGTAGGGCTGCAGCGGCAACGACACTAGATTCCAGCCGGCGCTCAGGCTGAGGCCCACCGAGTCCTTGCTGCTGGACTCGATCTGAAAGGCCAGAGAAGGCCCGTTGGCCAAGGCGTCGAGGTCCATGGCCGGTGGCCGGGGAGGCACTCCGGTCGGTTTGTCGCTGCTGGCCCATGCAGCACTGGGCAGCAGGGCACTCGGCAGCAGGGCGATTGGCACCGAGGTGAAGCCCCAGAAGAGCAGCGTCAAGATTCGGAACAACCGATGCGGTCGCCGAAGTTGGGTCGATTGAGGGGCGTCCGCGGTCCTGGGGTTGAGGGAAGGAAGCGAGTCCATGGGGTGTCTCCTGCTGCCATGCAAAAGTGTTGTTGTCCACCGGCGAGCCCAAGGGCAGCCTCGGTGGGCCGCCCACGGGTCGCATTTGGCAAGAGAGACGATGACGGAGAGGAGATTCCCTCAAAAAAGTATGAAGATTCTTGGGCACCATCCTGGGATGAATGGGGCAGCCCGCCGGCCGGCGCGTCACCACCATCGGCAGCGACATCGACGTGCCCTCGCCGGTCCCCCTTGAGGATTTGATTACGGGATCGTGTTTCGTATCGTGGCGGGGGCAGCGCTCAGGCTTCCCGGTTCACCTGTTCTGGATCGGTGAAGGGCCCATGGAGTGGGAGACTGCGGGTGAATCGAAGTTGAGCAGCAGGTCATGATGGTTGACCAGGTCGAAATCGAGGCTTTCGACGAGACCATCGTGTCGGACTTCGAGGCGGTAGAGATTGGGGTCGAGGCCCGCGATGCGGAAACGCCCCAAGTGATCGGTGGTCACGATGCGGGGCAGCGGTTGCTCTCGGCCATACAGGGCCACCCTGAGCGCCGGTGCGGGGCGTTGGTCGATGTTGATCTGGCCGCTGAGGTCGAATCCGCCGCCGAGCTCGAAATCGAGCTCCGTCTCCCTGGAGGATGTGATCTGCACGATGGCTTGGCGCTCCCTAAAACCATCGGCCAATCTGGCTCGCACGCGCCAGGTTCCGGGCCCCAGGCCGGTCAACCGGTACGTACCGTCGAAGCTCACCGCGGCAGGGCCGCGGAAGGTGCCCTGGCGATCCGCGGAGATGTCCAACCGTTGGAGATCAGCCAACTCCAGACCCGTGATGCTGCCCACCAGGGTGCCATCTCTCGATAGCTGAAAGCGGAAGGTTTGGGGCCCATCGGCGGTGATCTCGACCGAGCGTTGCAGGTCGCCGTAACCCGGTGCTTGGATATGGACTTCATAGCTTGCGGGGGCCATCGGCTCGACCTCGAAGAGCCCTTCGCTGTCGCTGCTGGCCTGCCTCCACTCGGAGCCCTCCACCGCGTTCCATTCGAGCTGCGCTGCCGCGATCGGTTCTCCGCCCGGTCCTTCGACGATCCCCCGAGCTCTGACGCCGTCGGCGAGCTCGAGCTCGACAAAATCACCCGATAGCTCAGGATTCCATGACCGCCGTAGGGTGGGATAATCGGGGTGCCGAACGAAAATCTCGAGATCACCGGGGGGGACGCCGCTGATCTCAAATCGACCCTCCTCGTCGCTGTGGCCGCGCATCGCGATGCCGACGGCGCTGTGCACAGCGATCTGGGCCCTGGCCACCGGTCCTTGGCGCGATCCCACCCTGCCGGCCAGCACCTCGCCCACCTCGAGGACGATTTCCAGGCCGCTCAGAGGGCTGCGGCTCGGTAGGGTCACTTCGAGCTCCCGAGGCTGATATCCGGGGGCGGTGACCCGCACGCTGACGATCCCAGGTGTCAGATTCGAGAGATCGAAGGCGCCCTCGCTATCGCTGCCGGTGGTGGACGGGTTGAAAGCGAGATGGGGGGCGGTGGGGGAAGATGTCTGGGCCTCGATCTCGGCCCCGTTGATCGGGCCGTCAGGTCCCACGATGCGGCCAGAGATACTGGAGACCGGCTCGAGCTCCATGTTCACCTTATCCCCCGGTGCCACGGAAGCGACTTCGAGAGCAGCAAATCCGCTGTGCTCGATCCGAAGATCAAGGCGGCTCTGGGGGCTCAAGTCCGGCAAGACAAACATCCCACTAGGATCTGTCTCGACTTCGGGCAGCGGAATGCCGGAATCCCTGCCGATGCCACGTTGCCGGGCGGTGATCTCGGCGCCACCCAGACCCCGTCCCAGGTGATTCACCACCCGTCCAGTGAGGTCCTTTCCGGGTTCGAGCAGAACGGTGCCGAGGTCGCAGGGACCCTCGCCCCCCGTCACCGGAAGGCCCGGGACCCGAAAGGATGCGTAGCCTCGAGCCACGACGATGAGGTTGTAGGTACCGAGGTCGATGTCAGGTACTTCGAAGCGCCCTCGTTCGTCCGTTGAAGCTGTCCAAGGCGGCTTTTGTGTGGCTTGTGGTGCGACCTCCAATTTGGTCCCGTCGGCCGGCAAGCGAGGCTGGGATCCGTCAGCGTTCGGTTGGCTGGCCCGCAAGGTGACTGTCGCACGTTGGATCGGTTGATCTTGGAGATCGACCACGTGTCCATAGGCCAGACGTTTGCCCTCCTCTGGCAAGTCGGTCGCCACCTCCTTTCCGCCGTCACTATTTGCGGATATCGCTGCGCTGCCTGGGACTCCACCGGTGGCGTTGGCGGGGGGCGGTCCGAAGGGGGCCAGCAGGATCACCGTCAGGGTGTGGAGCAGCAGTCTCGATCCCACTCCGTATGGCGGGCGGGGCGAGGGGGTTGGAGAGGTTGAGGGGAACATTATGACAGGTCGCTGCTAAGGGCTGATGTCTCAGTTCGAAAAGCGGTGGATCCTCCCCGGAAAGCCAGTCACCAGGGAGGTTCCAACAGCAGGTCGGCTCAGCGGTCCTTCGTGCCGATCAGTGGCAGCTGTTCGTCCAAAGGGAGCCGGTGTTGCAGAGCGACTGGGAACCAATTTTGGCCATGCAGCAATCGATTTCGGGCACGAGGAAGTCGCAAGAACCTCGCTTGGCGCGGTAGGACGTCCAGCGATCTGGGCTGTTGCAGCTGCTGATGTCGATCATCTGGCTCTCTTTGTAAAGCTCGAGGTTGTAATAAAGGAATTTGGTGTCTTTATCGATGTGGCAAGGCTCGTCTTGCACACCGTTGACCCAAATACCGTTGTCGGGGTCACAAGCATCTCCTGTTGCGTCCTGATCACAGTTGGCTTGAGTGGCATTGTAATTAAAAGGACAGTTGTCGTCCGGGTCGAGCACACCATCCCCGTCAAAGTCGCCCACCGCCGGGCAGTCTTGGGGACAGGTCATGTTGGTTTCCACCGGGATCCCCGATTCGCAGATTCCATTGCCACAAATGGTGAAGGCTGCCGCCGGGCCAGCACCGAAGACCATTGCTGCTACTGCACAACAAACCCACGCTGCGACGTTCTGAAGTTTCATGGTTTCCTCATTTCAAGACATTTGTTCTTACTTCGCCCCGCGAGAATCGAAGGGGTCCACTACTTGATGAGCTTCAGGGCTGGCCCTGTCGAGTGGCGACCAGCACTTCTAGCTCGAAGCGGGAAACGGAGGGCAATCCTCAGGCTCATCGCGAGCTCTAACGGACAGGCGAAGTCGAGGTTTATGCTGAGGTGATGAGGTGTCCAGAGAACGTGATCAGCGGGCATGTTGGAGTGACGATTCAGTGGATGCCGGGTGGTGCCGACGCTCTGGTGAATTCCAGCGGCATCGGGTCGAGGTCCGGTAACTGCAACCTGCTTTGAAGCGCACTTTCTGAGTTGGACGGCTGGGCTTTGAGATAGTGTCAAGCAGAGTCTCTGACCGTCTAGGCAGCGTTTTGGAATGGTGCCGAGTCAGGGGCTGTGGCAGAATCCAAGCCCGCCGAGTCCGTCTCGGGAGCCCATGCCCAAGCAACGTTTGGAGGATGTTTCCTATGTCCCTATGTTGTCGTTTGACTACCGCTCGCCAACTTCTCGTCTTGCTGCTGGGCCTGTTCCTGACTGCTCTGGTGTCCGCTCCGCCCGTGGCAGGACAATTCTTCCCCGACGGCTCTTCGCACACTCTGGTCGCCGGCAAGACGATCAAGATCGATGAAGGCGGACGGGTGATCGGTGATGTGCACGCGAATCTGAAAGTTGCGCTCAAAGAGGACAGCACGTTGATCGGCGATGTGTCGGCGGGGACTGAGATCGAAGAGGACGGCGACATCGTTGGCACTGAGCTGGAGAAAGCGTCCGAGATCGCTCTGCTGCCTTTCGATGCCGACAGCCTGCGGCAGATGGCGGACCGGACCCTGGCCGGGGATCAGGTCCTGGCCGCGCTCCAGGTGGACGACGTGCTTTTCGTCGACGGCAAGGTGGCGATTAGCGGGCCGGTGACCGGCAGCGGCATGGTCCTGGCGGCGGGCGAGATCGTCGTCGAAGCGGAGCTTTCCGATCAACCCGGCCCGACCCTGGTGGCGGTGGGCGACGTCACAGTCGAGAACCGCAAGGGCTGGCGGGGCCTACTGGTGTCCGGCAGCAACATCGAGCTGGAAGACAAGACGCGCTTAGAGGGCCGGGCCCTTGCCCACGGCAAGATCACCGTTGGCGAGAAGGCAGTGGTGATCTGTAGCCCCATCTTGCCGTCATCGGACGTTGCTAAACCGTTGGTTCTGCTGGACCCGTCCTCCGCCGTCTACCACCGTTACGCAGGCCTGGCGGGCAACGAAGTCGAGGTGGAGAAGGGGAGCTACATCGAGGGCAATGTCCATTCCAACAACAAGGTCCAGCTGGGCAAGGACATCCGAGTGCAAGGCGAGATCACCGCCTTGGGCGAATTCAGGAGCGCCAGCGTCACCAAGACCACTGGCCCCGGCAAGTCCGACCCGGTGGACCTGCCCGCCCTGCCCGGTGTCGCCAGGCTGCTGGGCCTGGCGGACCGTGTCTTCGAGGACGATGTCACCTTCAGCGATGAGACGGTGGACGACGTGGTCCTGGTCTTCGGCAACGTCGAGATCGAAGGCGTCCTGCACGGCCGCGGCACGATCATCGCCAGCCACGGCATCCAATTTAAAGGCACCCCGAGGGCGGCGGATCCACAAGCCAGGCTGTCATTGATCAGCTTGGACGAGATCAAACTGGGCCCCGCCTGGACCTTCCGCGGCTCCCTGTGGGCCCGCGAAGATATCAAGCTGGGCCAGAGCACAAAGGTGCACGGCATCGCCATCGCCCTGGAGCATCTCGATATTCAGAAGGATGTGCGGTTGAGCTTTGAGGATGTCGCGGCGGTGGGGGAGTAGGCGAGGGACGGATGGCTTTACGACAACAGATCGAACCAACCTTCGATCTTCACGGCCATCAGCTTGCGACGCTCGGCTAAGAACGTCTCGTACTCGGGAACGTCTCCGTCGAGCATTGCTTCGCGTTCCAGCTGAGGAAGAACACGCTAAGAAGCCCATGTGAAAAAGTCCCTTGACATGGTCGCGTGTATCGAGTGTACTAAGTATGTCAGTACACTCGATACACACGAAGGCCCACTTCGCCATTCGAGGAACCCATGATCAAGATCGTCACCGGTGACACTCGCCCACTCTTCCGCCAGATCGTCGATGGCCTGCGTTTGAAAATCGCCACCGGCGAGCTGGCGCCGGGGACCCGTCTACCGAGTGTTCGTGGGCTCGCCATGCAACTGACGATCAACCCCAACACGGTGTCTAGGGCCTACAACCAACTGACCCAAGAGGGGTTGATCGAGTCGCGCAAAGGGGTCGGCGTCTTTGTGCTGGAGCCGCGACAACAGCTCAATGAGCTGGAGCGCCATCGTCGCCTGGAGGAAGCTACCCAGCGCTTCGTCAATGCGGTGATTTCTCTGGGTTTCGAGCCCCAAGAGATCCTCGACCACCTGTCTGGCGAGTTGGCTTGCCTCAGCCATCTCGACCGATCCAACTAGCCCGTTTCATTTCATTGGGAATCCTACGATGTCCAAAACCATCCGCTCGGAATACACCGAGCACGCCATCGAAACCGAAGCGCTCACCAAGTGTTATGGCCGCAAGCTGGCCCTGCGCAATCTCGGTCTGCGGGTCACCCGTGGCGGGGTGCATGCCTTGGTCGGCAGCAACGGCGCCGGCAAATCGACGCTGTTTCGTATTCTCCTCGGCATGCTGGGGCCGAGCCATGGCCACAGCCGAGTGCTGGGGGTCGATAGCACCGAGCTCGATCCCGACACCCGGGGTCGAATCGGCTTGGTGACCGAAGAGCATACGTTGCCGGGTTGGATGTCCGTACGTTCTCTGATGGCCCTGCAGCGCGACATGTATCGACGTTGGTGCCGGGGAACCTTCGACGAGGTGCTCGGCCATTTCAACGTCCTGCCCGAGCAGAAGGTCAAGCAGCTGTCCCGGGGTGAGCGGGCCGGCGTCAGCCTGGCCCTCGCCTTGGCCCAACGGCCGGAGCTGTTGATCCTCGACGAGCCGACCCTCGGCCTCGATGTGGTGGCCAAACAGGCGGTGCTCGAATCCCTGTTGTTCGCCGGTGAACGGGACGATTGCACCATCGTCTACTGCTCCCACCAGATGGACGAAATCGAGCGCTTGGCCGATCACTTGATGATTCTCGAAGCGGGGGAGTTGGTATGTCGATCCTCCCCCGAGGAGCTGTGGCGACGGGTGAGCTGTTGGACGTTGGCGGGTTTTGCCGAGGCCGTCGCTTTCAACGCCATTCCGGGCCTGCTGTCGTGGCGCACCGTCGATGACCGGGAGGAGGTGGTGGTGTTGGATCAGGACGACAGCTTTGGCCAATGCCTCAGGGGTTTGGGAGCCGCCGATGTCCACCGTCGGCCGATCGGCTTCGACCGCGCCGTCAACGCTTATTTGAGTCGTAACCACACCTCTCCGAGCCAACCGAGGAATTGAGTATGAAGCATCTCATGGCCGGCGAGCTGGTCCGTTTCCGGAATCTGGCCCTCGCCTTTGCGCTCGTCCACCTGATCGTTCTCCGGATTTCGGTCTCCATCTACCCCTTGTTCGAGCAGGATGCCGCCAAGACCAGCTTGGGCATTCTGAGCTACGCCTTGTTGGGGTTGCTCTTTGGCCTTTATCAAATGTCTACCTACCGGCGGCCCAACCTCTGGGCCTGGTTGATCCATCGTCCTTTGCCGATGGCCAAGATCTTCCTGGCGTTGTCCATGGCCGCGGCGCTGTTGGCCCTCGCCGTGGTGGTGCTACCGATCTTCTTGATGACCGTCTATACCGACCTGTTGAGCGGACAGTGGGTTGATGGTCGGCACTATCTGATGGCTCCGTTCCTCTTTGGGCTGGTCATGGCCTTTTATAGTCTGGGCTGCTTCATCGCCGCCGGGACCAACCGCCTGGCGGTTTTGGTGGGAGCCCTACCGATCTTTTTCCTGACCCGGGCCGCGGTGGGGCAGTGGATTTTTGTGCCCCTTCTGGTGGTGCTGTTATGGCTTGGCTACCTGGCGTTCGCCGCCTTTGGTGCCGAGCTTGGCGGGCCGCTGCGCAGCCGATGGGCCCGCCTCGCCGCTGTGCTGCCGATCGGCTACGCCTTGCTCTTCGTGCTCTCCTTCGGCATTGTTCTGGTGCGATCCACCTACATCATCGTCAAAGAGCATGGCCCCCTGGGGTTCTCGACCTTCGCCTGGAACGACTATTGGGAGGCTGGCACCTTGCCCCATGTCGAGTATCTCGGCGCCGACGAAGCCCTGGCCCATGGTTTGCGCTTGGGCGACAGTGAGCGCTCCCAGGCCTTGTTGCCACAACTTGCCCTGAGTGATGTTTTTGAGCTGCCCGGACCACGATTCTCGCGATTTCCGCGCCGTCATCAGCCGTTTTTCGTCGATCAAAGACATGAGCTGATCGATCTGGAGAAGGAAATTCGTTGGACCTTCAGCCATGATCAGATGCTCTTCTACGGCAACGGCATGCGCAGCGGCAAACCGGTGGGCCGAATGGGCCTGGATGGCACCGTCGAGGGGGTCGGAGGCAAAGCACCCCGGCCATTCCACGACGTGCCCTTTGTGGTGGCAAACCGATTCCTGGTCAGCCCGCGGCAGATCCGAGAGCTCGACCTCGATCGGACAACCTCGGACTTGCGTTTCGAGCTGCCGAAGGACGAAGTTTTCACGACGCCATTTGTCGAGCACCGTTCGTTGGTTGTCGCCAAATCCCAAACCACCCTTTACCTCTTCGATCCACGGGATCTGGAGCTAGGCACCGGGCTGATGCAACCCCAGATGACGGTGGCCCTGCCCGACGTGGCCCGCAACATCTCGCGCATTTTGATTGCCGAGATGGTCGATTCCTACCTCGTTTCCTTCGTCGTTGGCAGTCAGAGCAGCCGCGGTTATCACGGGGCGTTTCAACGCACCGTCGAGCTGCCCATCGGTGGCTCAGGGGAGCCCGCCGACGCCGGGGCCCAAGTTGTCGCCGAGGCGCCCTTGGCACAGGGTTTTCCGGCCTGGTACCGGCATCGAAAATTTCTGCTGTCGCCGGTCCTACAGCATTTGCATGACCTGGTGTGGACGGCCATCGGACCGCACCGTGATACCAGGGTCACCTGGAACGACATCGTCGCCAAGCCGGTCCCGGCCGCCATTTTCGTTGGTACCCTGTTGATCGCCTTGCTGTCGGCCTTCGGGGCGGCGTGGCTGGCGCATCGACGCCATCTCGAGGGCCGCGACCGACGCTTCTGGATCCTGCTGGCTCTATTTCTGGGTGTCCCGGGGCTCGTCGCCTTTGCCTTCCTCGCCCGGCGCAATGAGCGCCAGGAGGCAGCGCAGGTGGAGTCGTCCTCCCGTGCCATGACCCTCGGCCTGTTGCCGCAACAGGAAAGTTGGACCCTATGACCAGGGTTTCTCCCAAGGCGATGGCGCGTGGTCTGCTTCTGCTCTGCGCTGCCTGGTGCTTCGCTCCGGCTGAGGTTGCTGCGGAGGATGCCAAGACGCTCCTTCCCCTCGACCGTTTCCTGACCAAGCCGCAGGTACGGGAAGTGACCCTTGCCCCCGACGCCAGCCGGATCGCCTACCTTCTGCGCGAGCCCCACGGGGCTAGCGTCTGGTTGCTCGATCTTCGATCCGGGGCGGACGGAACGGCAGGCCAGCGCTTTGCCTCCCGCCTGGTGGAGAGCTTGCACTGGTCAACGGATAGCAGTGGTCTCTTCATCGAGACCAAGGACCGCCTGGCTTGGCTGCCGGTGGCGGACGGGCGACCCCGCTGGGTTTACCAGCTCGCTGGCGAGCTCGAGGATATCGTCCTCGGTGTGGATCCCCTCTCGCCGCACCACATGCTGGTGGCCCAGAAGGTGGCGCCCCGGCAACATAGGCTGCTGCGCATCGATCCGCAGTCCGGGGTGGAGGTGCTGCTGGAGAGCGAGCAGCCGATCCGCCGATTCCTGCTCGATCGCTCGTCGACGGCACAACGGGGTGGGGTGCGATATCTGCGCCAAGCGGTCGACGGCGAGTTGGTGATCTGGCGCCTGGGGGAAGCCGGTGAGCCGTCGACCCGTCGGCAGGTGCTGCGTTGTCAAAGCCTCGATCCCTGTGTGCCCGTCGCCTATGCCGAGCTGGCACCCACGGCTGACGTCACGGCCGACATGGCGTCCAACACCAGGCGTGAGCGCCTGTGGGTACGGGGTACATCTGGGGAAGACTTGACCTGTCTCTACGCGATCGACGTATCCATTCCGGTCTCCGGTGGAGAGCTGACGATCGGACCGACGAAGCGACTGCATGGCGATCCCCAGGCCATAGCCGATCTCGACGACGTCGTTCTCGAACGACGTACCGGACGCCCCTTGCTGGCGATCTACGATTCGGATCGGCGGCGCCTATTCGGCCTCGATGCTCAGAGTGAGCTCAGCATGTCCCGGTTGCGCCAACGCCTTCCGGAGGCCCGCTGGAGCGTCGAAACATCGAGCGCCGGGATCGTCTGGTTGGTCGAGGAGGCGGGGCCCCGGCTGGCCCATCCACGGCACCATCTCTACGATCTGAACAGCAACACACTGCGGCCGATTCTCCAACGGGAGCGGAGCGGGGTAGAGGTCTTGCCCGAAGCGACCTTGGTGGAGCCGCAGAACATCACCTGGTCCGCCAGCGAAGGGCTCGACGTCCACGGCCTGCTGTGGTTGCCCAAGGGAGTCGATGTGCGGACCGCCCCGGTGGTGGTGCGCATGCACGGTGGGCCGTGGAACCACGTGCGTCGACAGTGGTCCGTAGTTAGCCAGTTCCTGGCCCATCGTGGCTATGTCGTCTTTGAGCCCAATTTTCGCAGCTCCACCGGCTTTGGCCGAGCCTACATCAAAGCCGCGCAGGGTGACTTTGGCGATGGCCGAGTGCAGCAGGACATGCTCGACGGGCTCGATCATCTACATCGGCAAGGCATCGGTGATGCCGAACGGGTGGCGATCATCGGCCATTCCTTCGGCGGCTTCTCGACCCTCGGTGCCCTGGCCTTCACGCCACGGCGCTTCGTCGCCGGTGTGGCCTCGGCGCCGCCGATCGACCTGGTGCGGGCCCTGCTGGATTTGCCAGACGACCATCGTTTGCCCAATGGTTTGATGCAGAAAGAAGTTATCTTGCCTTTGGTCGGTGACCTCGAGGATCCACAAGTGGTCGCTGCCCTGCGGCGCAAATCGCCGGAGGCCCACCTAGCGAATACCGAACGCCCCCTATTGATCTTTGCCGGCGGGGCCGATACAAAGGTCGATATCGTCGACGTCAAACACTATGCCGCTGCCCTCGACCAACTCGGTAAGGACGTCAGCCTGATCGTCGACGACGAGCAGGGACACAGCTTCGAGCACGAAGTGTCGATCGGTGCCTATCTCTATCTGCTCGAACGTTTCTTGGGCCACCACTTGGGTGGCTCGATCGGGGTCGTTGAAGATCCGCGCATCACGGCCTATCTCGACACCAGGGTTTTACTGCTGGGTGCGAGCTTGCAGGCCAGCCTAAGGCCCTGATTTTCGGGCTCTGAGTTTTGAGGTAAAAGTCGTGGGATCTTCCGCCTCGGTCATTCCACTTGGCGACTTCCATCCAAGAATGCGAGCGCCCTCGCCAGCCCTTCGATTTGAGCCTTGGGGTTAGCACTTGTCCAAATCCACTGGCTGAATTCGTCGAGTCATTCCATCGAATCTTTGCGTCATCATCGCACTGTGGATCGAGATTCGGGCCATGCGGCGCCGATCCTCAACCCGCGCTGACGCGACGCGATAGCCAAACTTTCCGCCTCGAGCCGATGTATTGAGGCACGATCTATTGCATGGATCGTTTTGCGGCGCTGTCCGTCTGATCCCGGTGTGTCATCACTTTGCCATCTCGAGCTGGCCTATCGTCCCTCGACACCTCCACCGATCCGCCTTGCCGCTGTCGGCGCCTCCGAAATTATTTTCAAAGCCGTGACTGATCTGACAGGGCATCTACGCTTACCCAATGGTGGATCATCAACTCGAGTAGGGCTCGATATGCGGCGAGCCAACAGGGCAAGCTGACAACTGGAGGCTGAAAACTTCAGGTTCTCCTTACCGTAGTGTTTTGATGAGAGCGTTTTTGATATCGCAGGTCTGCAATAAATCGAAAGGCCTTGGGGCTCAATGTCGATGCCAAAAGCTCACTTTTTGATCATCCCTTGGATCACTTTTCTGATCAGCCGAGGATCCTTCTATCCTCGGCTCCTGGGCTTGGGGCTGGCTCTGTCGGCGGCCCTCGTGGTGGCGGCTCCGGTCGGCGCCCAGCTGATTCCCGATACTTCTCTCCACACCCTGATCGCCGAAAAGGACGTCAAGATCGATGCCGACTCCCGGGTCATGGGGGCCGGCAAGAACATCAAGCTCGAAGAGGACAGCCGGCTCGACGGTCGAGCCTTCGCCCACGACAAGGTGGAGATCAAGAAAAACGTCCACGTGGTGGGTAGTCCCACGGACCCGCCGCCGGAGTTACAGAAACCTTTTATTCTCCTCGACCCCACGTCCGATGTCTATCGCTTGTTCGTCGGACTGGCCGGGGACGAGATCAAGATCGACAAAGATTCGGTGGTGACGGGCGACATCCACTCCAACGACAAGATCGATGTGAAAAAGGACGCCCTGGTGGATGGCAACGCTTCGGCGGTGGGGGAGATCAAGGGCGATGGCGAGATCACCGGCAGCAGCAACGACAACGCCGCGCCCCAGGTATTGCCCTACTGGCCGTCGGTGTCGAGCCTGCAAGGGCTGGCGGACCGGGTCTTCGAGGACGACATCACCTTCAGCGACGAGATCGTCGACGATGTGGTTTTTGTCTTTGGCAAGGTGGAGATTGAGGGCTCCCTGCGAGGTGGCGGCACGATCATCGCCATGGACGAGATCCGCTTCAAAGGTGCCCCCGGGCCCGCCGATCCCGCAGCCCGGCTGTCGTTGATTTCCTACGACGACATCAAGCTGGACAAGGATTGGACCTTCCGCGGCTCCCTGCGGGCCGGCAAAGACATCAAGCTAGAGCAGCGCAATGGGGTGCTCGGCATCGCCATCGCCGACCACAAGCTCGATATCAAGAAGGAAGCGCAGCTCACCTTGGAGTGGGTTGCGAGCGCCGACGTCACGCCGCCTCGCTTCACCGTGACTTCGCCGGGGGAGACGCCGGTTCCGGGTCTGCGGACGCCGGAAATCGAGCTCGAGTACTCCGACGATGACTCCGGGGTCCGGTTGTCGAGCCTCGAAGTAAAGCTCGACGGTGTGCCGTTGGCCGGTTGCGTCGTCGATCCCGAGGTCGCCAGCTGCACACCGCCGCCCCTGGCGGAAGGACCGCATCGGGTGGAGGCGAGCCTGTCCGACCTGGCGGGCAACCGGACGACGGCCGCCCTCGATTTTCTGGTGCTGCTGGTGGAATCCGACACCGAGCCTCCGGAGCTCATCTTTCGATCGCCGGTGGTGGGTCCGGTGGTCGAGGGTCTTGTCCCGGACCTGCGGCTGGAGCTCTTCGATGCCCTTTCGGGGGTCGACGGTGCGTCCCTGGAGCTGACCCGCAACGGGGTCGATGTGCTCGCATTTTGTGTCATCGGACCCACCTCCGTGGTCTGTCCGATGTCCGGCCTCGACCTCGGTTCTCACCTGCTCGCCGCCACGGTGGCCGATGTGGTCGGCAACGTCGCCACCGCCACGGTGGCATTCGAAGTGGTGGCCGAAAGCGGACCCCCGGCCCTGGAGATTTTGACCCCCACCGTCGCCGTGGTGGTGGGGGAGAGCGCCCCCGAGGTCCGGGTGAGCTACTCCGACACCGGCTCAGGGGTCGATCCGTCGACCTTGCGGGCCGTCCTCGACGGCTCGACACTGAGCTGCTCCACGACGCCGTCGGAGGCTATCTGCACCTCGCCGACCCTGGAGCCCGGGGGCCATGGTCTGAGCGTCGAGGTGGCCGATCTGCGGGGCAACCTCAGCCGCCGTGTCTTGAATTTCAGCATCGACCTGCGCCTGGACCTTGCCATCACCTCACCGAGCTCGGGGATTCTCACCCGGCGGCCCAGCATCGATGTGGCGGGCACCGTCTCCCGGGAAGCCGAGACGGTGGAGGTGGCAGGGCTCTCGGTGCCCGTCGTCGCCGGCACCTTCGAGATCCCGGACGTGCCCCTCGCCGAAGGCGGCAATACGCTGGCCGTCGTCGCCCGCAGCGCCGGTGGCGGCTTGGGCATGGCGGTGCTCCAAGTGGCGCGGGACAGCGAGCCGCCGCGACCGGTGGTGCGCACGCCGGTGGAGGGTTTTGTCAGCACCGAAGCGACGGTCACCGTGGCCGGGGAGGTGGTCGATCCGGCGTTGTCGAGCCTCGTCGCCTCCCCCATGAGCATCGAGGTGGCTGGCCAACCGGCCACCCTGCAGGGGCGGACCTTCCTCGCCGAAGGGGTGTTGTTGGCGCCGGGCGAAAATCGGTTGACAGTGGAGGCGATCGACGGTGCCGGCAATGTTGGAGCGAGCGTGGTGACAATGTTCTTTCAGCCCGCCGTCGGCAGTCGTATCGAAAAAGTGCTCGGGGACGGCCAGCGGGCCGCCGCCGGAACCTCGTTGGCCCAGCCGTTGGTGGTGCGCTTGGTCGATACGGCGGGCGCTCCCTTGGCTGGGCGGCCGGTGACCTTCACCGTCCGACGGGGCGATGGCCAAGTCAACGACGGTATCGATGGGGGCCGTCGTTTGTCGGTGACCAGCGACGAGCACGGTTTGGCCCAGGCCCATTTCACCCTCGGGGGCCGTGCCGGGGTCGGCAACCATGAGGTCGTCGCAACGGCCACCGGGTTGGCCGGCGCAGCCGTCTTCTGTGCCTCGGCGGAGGCCGGCTCACCGCGTCAGATCGTCCGCATCGTCGGCGACGATCAGACCGGCGGCACCCGACGCTGGGCGGCCGGGGAGATCTATCCCAAACCCCTTCTCAGCCAGGTCTTCGACGACTTCGGCAACCCGCTGGCGGGGGTGACGGTGGCCTTCGAGACGATCACCGGCGGTGGCTCTTTCGACGGTCAGCCGAGCACCGAGGTGCTGACCGATGCCCGGGGCATCGCGGCGGCGGTTTATACCCTGGGGGCCGAGGTCGGCATCGCCAACCAAGTGGTGACGGCGTCCTTTGCCGGAGTCGAAGCGGCCGGGGCGACCTACACCTTCAGCGCCGTCGAGCCGGGAAATCCTTCGCAAACCTCGCTCTCCGGCCTGGTGCTCGACAACCAAAACCAGCCGGTGCCCGGGGCCAGGGTGTGGATCGTCGATACCAGCCACCTGACCACCACCGATGCCGAGGGACGTTTTCAGCTGGCGGGGGCGCCGGTGGGGGTGGTGCATTTGGTGATCGATGGCACCACCTCGCCGCGACCCGGTCCTTGGCCCCGTTTGGCCTTCGATCTGCCGATGATCAGCGGCCGCGACAACAGCGTCGGCATGCCGATACGGCTGCCGATCCTCGATCTGGCCGGGCAGCGCACCGTCGGCGGCTCCCAAGACGTCACCGTGCCCCTGGCCAACGTGCCCGGTGCCTCGCTCACCGTCATGGCCGACTCGGTGACCTTTCCCGATGGCACCGAGGAGGGGGGGCTCACGTTTAGCCAAGTGCACGCCGACAAGGTGCCGATGGTGGCGCCGATGGGCTCAAATTTTGCCCTTGCCTTCACCATCCAGCCCCCCGGAGTGCATTTCGATCCGCCGGCTAGGGTGCAGATTCCCAACTTGGGCATGCCGCCCGGCGCCACGGTCGACATCTTCTCCTTCGACCACGACATGGGCGAGTTCGTCACCGCCGGAAGCGCTTCGGTGAGCGACGATGGCCTCTATCTGCGCTCGGACCTGGGTTTCGGCATCAGCAAGTCGGGCTGGGGCGGTTGTGTGACTCCCCCCGCCGATCCCGCCGATGTGTGCCAGGGTGGGCGTTGCACCGTTTGCCAGCCCGGTAGCAAGCGTCCGGTGCCGTTGTGCACCGGCTGCCAGAAATGCTCGGCGGACAAGGCGGGGCAATGTGAGGACAAGGATCCAGGTAGCCTCGAGATCGCCGGCAATCTGCGGATCACCGAAGTGGTGACCCGCAAGGATAGGGCGGTGCTCTTCGCCGGTATGGTGGAGGGTAATAATTGCCAGCTGGCGGGGTACGAGTGGTTTCTCGATGGCACCAAGATCGGTGAAGGCAATCCCTTCGAGCACACCTTCAGCGAAATCGGTGAAAAAACGATCCGCGCCGAGGTCAAATGCAAGGATTGCGACAGCAACGTGGCCAGCGATACCCTGCCGGTCATCGTCACCACCATCGACCGCATCGAGGTGGAGGATGGCGCCGTCGAGCTGTCGGTGAACGACGAAGAGGCCGGAGCGGCCGGCGCCTGCCGTGAGGGGGGCGATGTGATGCTGCGGGCGGTGCTCGATCCGCCGGTGGAGGAAGACCGATTGCAACAGGACGACTTCGTGACCTGGAGCGGTGGACGCGACGGCGGTGGACAGCTTCGCCGTCGAGTCTCGAAGGCGTCGTTCGTCAAGGAAGTGGTGGAAGCACGGGTCGGGGACGATGCCTACGAAATGCGAGTCTATGTGGTCGGGGCCGAGCCGACCGGCTACAGCCCGGAGAATGGTCAGTCCGGCGACCACTTCCCCGACAACAGCAACGGCTTCCCCGGCGCTAGCACCGGCTTGGCGGGTCCGGGTCCCCAGGGCGGCAACTTCGCCAGCTTCGTCGAGATCGAATTCACGGTGCAGCCCCCGGAGCTGGTATCGGATGTCATGGCCGGTGATCTTTCTGAGTCCGAGATCCAATTCGACGTCAGCCGTGAGGCGCGTATCCGTTTCTGGCTCAAGAAAAATGGCTTGTGGAGCGAGATCTTTTATCCTGAAAAAGGTAGCGCCTTGGCTTGGACCTCCGACGACAGTAATTCGGGCGACGAGGACAACAATCCCTTCGACGGCAACGGGCACATTTATGGCACGGACACCCCAGGCTGGGGCGGCTCTGCTGAAGGTTACGTGATCAAATTCAACATGCGTGAGTTTGTCCGGGTCGGTTTCGGCGGTCAGTCCGGCGAAGGGCAGCCCCGTTGCTCAGACTATTCCTTCTGGCGCAGCTTCCGCTCCGTCGAGCGCAGCGGTCCGGACAATGCCATGGGGCCGTCGGTGTATGGCAATGAGATTCCACCGAATAATCTCTTCTGGGGCGCCGTGCCGCTGCCGGGGATCGACATCATCACCACGGCGTTGCCCGCCGGGCAACGCGGCGAGCCGTATAACCAATCCCTGGCGGCGATGGGTGGCCAGCCCCCCATTTCCTGGAGCCTCGATTCGGGCACCTTGCCCGCCGGCCTGAGCCTGACACCCGGTGGCAGTGTTGTCGGAACACCCGGCGAAAGCGGCAGCTTCTCCTTTGGGGTCGAGGCCCAGGATTCGAGCAACAACATCGATCTGCAAGACATCACCCTGATCATCCAATGACCATCCAATGACCATCCAATGAGCATCCCTGAGGAACGAACCGTGAGCCAAAGCCAAACAAGTCTGGAATCCACTTCGGCGATCCGCCATGCCGCGAGCCAACGGTGGCTGCTGGGCTTGGCGGTGGTGGCCTTGTGGACGGTCTTCGGTGTTGATACGGCGGGCGCTCAAGCCCCCGCCGCCGTCGTCGAACGCCTGACCCACGAGGCAAACCCGGAACGGGCCGCCGCCTTCTCGGACCTGCGGGCGGCCCGCCGGGACACGGTGGCGGCCCTCATCGAGCTGCTCGACCATGCCGGTGAGCTCGACTCCATCGACGGCGGGCCGCGGCAGCTGGCGATCGCCCTGCTCGGCGACTACCGCGCCTCCGAGGCGGTGGACGCGTTGACCGAGCACCTGCTCTACGTACCCGACGAGTTGGTGCGCACCGAGAGGCTGCCGCGGGAGCGTTACCACAGCGCCGCGGCGGCCTTGGTCGACATCGGGCTGCCCTCCGTCGATGCCATGTTGACGCTGATCCGCAACGATCGGGAGCCCCGTCGACGGCAATTGGCTGCCTGGGTGCTGCGCGAGGTGCTGGGTGAAATCGAAGCGGTGCGACGGTTGAGAGAACGGGCACCCGCCAGGACGGATCGTAGATTCGAGCAATTCGAGACGGCCATCGAATTCATCGAGACTTACCAACCAGTCTTTGAGCCGCCGGTCGAGCCGCCGGCCGTCGAAGAAGAACCATGAGCTCTTTGCCTCCGACCCGTGGCCGGCTCGCCTCGCTGGCGGCTCGACTAGCGGTTCTGCTGGCCGCCCTGCTGGTGGCAGCTGCCCCGGCCGGGGCACAACTGATTCCCGACCCATCGCCGCACGCTTTGATCGCCGAGAAAGACGTCGAGATCGACGGCGACGCTCGGGTTATGGGCAGCGTGCACGCCAACGGGAAAGTGGAAGTCAAAGAAGGCGCCACGGTGCTCGGTGACGTCTCGGCGGGGGACGAGATCAAGAACGATGGCGTCATCCTCGGTGAGCAGACGGAGGGGGCCCCCGATGTGACCTTGCCGAACTTCGATGCCGACGATCTGCGGGCCATGGCCGACCGCAGCTTCGACGACGACCACCTCTTCGGCGACGAAGTGGTGGACGACATCGTCTTTGTCGACGGCACAGCCACCCTCGCCGGCCCGGTGACCGGCGGCGGCATGATCCTGGCGGCGGACGACATCCTCGTCGATACACCCTTCGTCGACGGCGACCTCGGTGATCCACCCGGCCCCACCTTGGTGGCAGTGAAAGATGTGAAAGTCGAGAAGGACATGGGTTGGCGTGGGGATCTGCTGGCCGGCAAGAACGTCAAGTTGGAGGACAACAGCCGCCTCGACGGCCGGGCCTTCGCCCACGACAAAGTCGAAGTCAAAAAGAATATCCACGTTTTGGGTGATCCCACGGACCCGCCGCCGGAGCTACAGAAACCTTTTGTATTGCTGGAGCCGGCGTCGGATGTCTATCGATTGTTTGTGGGTTTGGCCGGCGACGAGATCAAGATCGACAAAGACTCGGTGGTGACGGGCAATATCCACTCCAACGACAAGATCGATGTGAAGAAGGACGCCTTGGTGGACGGCAACGCCTCGGCGGTGGGGGAGATCCAGGGCGACGGCGAGATCACCGGCAGCGTCGAAGACAACGCCGCGCCCCAGGTATTGCCCTACTGGCCGTCGATGTCGAGCCTGCAAGGGCTAGCGGACCGCGTCTTCGAAGACGACGTCACCTTCAGCGACGAGATCATCGACGACGTGGTTTTTGTCTTTGGCAAGGTGGAGATTGAGGGCTCCCTGCGAGGTGGTGGCACGATCATCGCCAGCCGAAGTGTCCACTTCAAGCAAGCCGCTGCAAGTCCGGGCCTGCTCGACGCCGTGTCTGTGATGGCGTTCGATGACATCAAGATCGACCGGGATTGGGTCCTACGCGGTGTCTTGCGAGCCGGTGACAAGATCGAGCTGAGAAAGAACGTGACTTTTGAAGGGGTCCTGCTCGCCGACGGCAAAATCGACTTCGATAAGGAAGCCACCTTACGTTTCCTCGACCTAGTGCCTGGCACCGCGGGCGATGTTGCCGCGCCGCGGTTGCAGATCCTGTCGCCTGGGCCCGTGATCTCTGACGGAGGCGAGGTCTTGGTGGCCGTGGAGTACGCCGATGCGGGAGCCGGTGTTGATGTCACGACGTTGCGTGTGATGCTGGATGGCGAAAGCCTCGACCACCTGTGTTTTGCCGAGCCCTCACGGGGCGAGTGCTTGCCGATGACTCCCCCTGCCGGCGGACACAATCTGGGGGTCGAGATCGCCGATCTGGTCGGCAATCGGGCCCGGGCAGAAATCGAATTCGTCCGTCGAGGGGAGGGCATGGAGAACGACCAGACCTCGCCGTCGATTCAGGTGTTGAAACCGGCGGAGGGGGAGATCTTCCGCGACCGCTTTGTCAATATCCGCGGTGCCCTATTGGATGATCTCTCGGGCATCGATCCCACAACCTTCACCGTCAGTCTCCAGGGCACTGACATCGGCGAGACATGTGACCTCTTGGTGGGTTTCGAGTTTTCATGCCAGGTGCAAGACTTGGCGCCGGGGGAGTATGACCTCGAGCTCTCGGTTTCCGATCTGGCGGCCAATCAGGGGACCGTTGGGGTGCGCTTCGTACGTCTCGCCGTGCCGCCCGATGACCAAACACCGGAAGCCGATCTCTTGGAGCCCTTGGGGCCGATTCGTCAACCCCAGTCGCGGGCCCGGGTGGGGCTCAACGATAGCGAGAGCGGCGTCGACGCAGCGAGCGTCCATGTGTGGCTCGATGGCTCCGAGGTGACACCCCTTTGCCAGGTGGCTTCGGTCGGCGTCTCTTGCCCTTTGGAGGAGTTGACGCCGGGCTCCCATGAGCTCATGGTGGAGGCCTCGGACCGGGCAGGCAATGTGCTCAGGACCGGCTTCGTCCTGACCGTCGAGTACCGCCTTCCGGTGACCATTGAGCAGCCTGCGTCGGGATTGGTGACCTCCAAGCCAACGATTCGCGTCGCCGGGTCGACGGACCCCAGCGTCACGACGGTGACGATCGGAAGGGTCATCGCCCCGGCTATCGACGGTGCCTTCGAGGCCGATGTTCAGCTGCAGGAGGGGGCCAACCATCTCACCGCCATGGTCCGCGGACCGTCGGGCACTGTCGGCACGGAGACGGTGACGGTCATCCGCGACAGCGAGCCACCCCGTGTCGTCGTGCGCTCGCCATTGCCGGGCACACGTCTGGCGGGCAATCGGGTCGCGGTGACCGGCGAGGTCTTCGATTTGAGCTCCAGTGGTGCCGTCGATGGAGGTCTCGAGGTCTTTGTCAACGGTCTTGCGGCAGAGGTGTCGCAGAGCTCGTTCATCGCCCGGGATGTCTTGTTGACCCCGGGTCCAGCGTTGCTGGTGGTCGAGGCCCGCGACGCGGTCGGCAACCAACGGCGGGTGGAGGTGCCGGTACACGTGGGGCTGCCCGAGGGGCCGGTGATCGAGATTTTGGGGGGCAATGGACAGCAGGCCGCCGTGGGCACGTTGCTCGACGAGCCGCTGAGCATTCGCCTCGTCGGGCCTGACCTCGTTCCGCTGGCGGGCCGATTTGTCACCTTCCGCGTCGGGCGGGGTGACGGGCAGGTGGTGGCGTTCCCAGACAGCGCCCGGCAGGTGCGAGTCATCACCGACGTCTCGGGCCTCGCCAGCGTCGGCTTTCGCCTCGGCCAAAGAGCCGGTCTCGGTGTGCACACGGTCAACGTTTCGACTCCCGGCGCTGTGGCTGAAACCACTTTTTTTGCTTCCGCCGAGCCGGGACCGCCGGCTCGAATCCGCCGCGAGGTGGGCGACAATCAAACCGGGGTTCAGGTCGCAGCCAGCGGCGAGGTGATGCCCAAGCCGCTGTTGGCGAGAGTCTTCGACCGCCTGGGCAACGTGGTACCAGATGTTCCGGTGATTTTTTCCGTCGATTCCGGAGGTGGTTCCTTCGCTGGCCAGGCGCAGGTCGTGGTGCGCAGCGATGCAACAGGGCGTGCCCGGGCAGAGTTTACCGTGGGTTCGGAAGCGCTCAATCCTCAAGTCGTCACGGCGTCCTTCGATGGCCTCGATGAGCTGGCGTCGATCTACACCGTCACCGCCCTCGATCCCATGGTGGGACCCACGGCCTTCGAGGGATTGGTCCTCGACAACGAAGACCTTCCCGTCGCCGGAGTCTCGCTGCATGTGGCTGGCACGGACCTGGTCGAAGTGGCCGACGAAGACGGGCGTTTTTTCTTCGCCGACGTTCCCGCGGGCCGGCTGCTGCTCGAGGTCGACGGCTCGACGGCATTGCGTTCCGGCACTTGGCCACACTTGGAATTCGAGGTCTTCACCGTCGCCGGGCGGCTCAACGGTCTAGGAATGCCGGTGCGTCTGTTGCCGATCGATGTGGCCGGCGGACGGCTTGTGGGGGGCGGGGAAGATGTCACAGTGCCCATTGCAGGGGTTGTCGGAGCCGAGCTGACGGTCTTTGCGGGCTCGACGACCTTTCCGGACGGCTCTCCCACCGGACAGCTTTCCGTCACTCAGGTGCATGCTGACAAGGTCCCGATGATCGCTCCTCTCGGGTCGAATTTCATGCTTGCCTGGACGGTGCAACCGCCGGGGGTCCGCTTCGATCCACCGGCCCGCATTGCGATCCCGAATCTTGGGGAAGAGGTGGGCCGAGAGGTCGAAATCTTCAGCTTCGATCACGATTTCGGCGAATTTGTGGTGGCTGGCACGGCCAGCGTTTCGGAGGACGGGCTGCAACTGCGGTCGAATCCCGGTTCGGGAATCTCCAAATCAGGCTGGGGCGGATGTGTCTCTCCGCCGCCTCCCGGTGCCGACGTTTGCGGCAATCCGGGGCCCTGCAAGAAGTGTGTTCCCGGGCAACGTCAGCCGGTGCCGAAATGTGATGATTGTCAGAAATGCGCCAATTCCGACGGCATCTGTCGAGCCAAGGAAATACGCCAGGTTGAGATCGTCGGCAATGGCCGTTTGAGAGTGGTCAAGGTTGGGCTCGAGGACGAGGTGAGCTTCACCACCCGGATCGACGCCGACTGCACGAAGTTCTCCCATCGCTGGGATTTCGGCGACGGCGAGACGAGCACCGAGGCTGCTCCGACTCACGAGTACAGCGAAGAGGATCTGGGCGACAAGGATAGGGAGCTTTTCGAGGTCAAGGTTGAGGTGGCCTGCGACTGCGACGGGCAGTCGCCCGCTTCCGCCATGAGCTTGCCGTTCCAAGTCGTCGTCGAGAGAGCAAAGGTTCGCGTCGGTGAAGTCTGGGATGCTCAATACCCTGGATCAGACTGTAACCGGCTGCCCCCCCTTCAGAATGCGGGCTTCAATGTGCCGATGCTGTTGGGCGCGAGGACCGGCACCATGGCGGCGGTGACCGTCAAAGATGTGGAGGTCAGGCCCGCTTCATCTTTCGATAAGGCTCTGGTGGGAGTCCAACAAGATGGTTCCTCGGTTGTTCTTGGTGAGCAGGCACCAACCGCGGCTATGGACGATGTGGAGGTCGAGTGGGACGCCGATCCGACCCAACGATACCTTGTCGTTGCCGGCATCGACGAGAATGGCGATGGCGATCTCGATGAAGACGAGATCCAGCACCGGCAAACCGATCGCACGATTCGGGTGATCACCCAATCCACTTACGATGCTTCTCAGAGCACCTTGCGCGGGCCGAGCTTGATCAGCGGTTTGATCGTTGGCGATGCCGAGGCTTACATGGACGCCTTTCTCGGTGCTGGATCATTGCTGGGAGCTTCGATCCTGTCGACGACGGTGCCGATCGGGGACCAAGACCACCCGATTGGACAACGTTGGAACAGCGGGTGCACTAGCGCCTCGACGAGGCTATATCAATTCGGGCCCAGCCATGGCTTTGCCCGCAAGTTCGGTGAGAATCGCACAGTCCTGGAACGCATCCAGCGGGCCATCGTCGCCAAGTATCAGGGTGATATGCAAGCGTATTTCAGGTCTCACCTGTCGACGGCGGAGGCCCATTTCCCAGGGGTCCTGGGGGCCGGTTCCCAATGGCTGACCACCGATCTGGCCATCCAGTTTTGGGATTGGACACTGACCAATGACTTTGTCGACAGCCGTGAGCTGCAGGGGGCCTTGGGGGCGGTGCTCTTCGACGTGGACCTCCTCGACGTGCATGTCAAGAGGGTGGGTATGCTCGGTTCGGAGCTCAGGATCGAAAGTGTGACTCTCAGGGTCGATGTCCATCAAGACATCTTCGACTTCAATATAACCAAAACCTTTTTCAACGAAGACGGCGCCAAGGTTCAGGCGGGATGGGATTCCCTTGGCCCAGGTGGACAACCCTTCTATTCGAGCGTCGAATGGCAGGGCACGATCAATGATTGGCCGGCACCCAGATTTCCGGCTTTCTAGGAGTGACCATGGGTGACAAGAGCTCGCCGCCCAGAGGGTGGTACACGTTGGCGCTTTGTATTCTTTTGTTGAGCCTGACCTTGGTGGCCTGCGGTCGTCGGCTCGTCGATTCCCGTGAGTTCTCCCTGCCTGGAGGAACCTGCTCCATCGAACGCTGGGATGATCCGGTGGACAACTTGAAGAGCTACCGCGTCCTGTGGCGCCCCGATGGCGCCGATGAGGGGGAATTGGTGCACGAAATCTGGGGTCGGCTGGATCCGCAGTTGGAACCGAAACTCGTCGATCGGGATGTTTTGACTTTAGTGCTTGGAGAACGTTGCTTCGAGCGATCTTCCCCTGGCCAGTGGCAACCTTGCGGAGACGACGACAAGCCGCGGACACCCACATCATGAAATCGAAGACCTTTGATCGTTTCACGGTTTGGTTTCCGCTTTCCTTATGGGGGCGTCTTCCCCTATGGGGGCCTCTTCTCCTCCTCTCGAAGAGGCGCAGCGAATCCTGGGCGATAACCTTTATGACCCCCAGAACGTACCCACTTTAGTGTCACTCCTTGACATAACCAACCGCTAGGCCATTGAATGTAATGCTGACCACAAGACCAAAAATCCTTCTCCTAGGTTGCTCGTTGGGCTTGATGCTGGCGACGGTGGCGTGGGTCACTCCTGCCTCTGCCCAGCTGATCCCCGGCCCGTCCCCGCAAACCCTGGTGGCCGAGAAAGACGTCAAGATCGACGGCGACGCTCGCGTTATGGGCAGCGTGCACGCCAACGGGAAAGTGGAAGTCAAAGAAGACGCCACGGTGCTCGGTGACGTTTCGGCGGGGGACGAGATCAAGAACGACGGCGTCATCCTTGGCGAGCAGACGGAGGGGGCCCCCGATGTGATCTTGCAAGACTTCGATGCCGACGACCTGCGGGGCATGGCCGACCGCAGCTTCGACGACGACCACCTCTTCGGCGACGAAGTGGTGGACGACATCGTCTTTGTCGACGGCAAAGCCACCCTCGAAGGGCCGGTGACCGGCGGCGGCATGATCCTGGCGGCGGACGACATCATCGTCGACACCGCCTTCGTCGACGGCGACCTCGGCGATCCACGCGGCCCCACCTTGGTGGCAGTGAAAGATGTGAAAGTCGAGAAGGACATGGGTTGGCGTGGGGATCTGCTGGCCGGCAAGAACGTCAAGCTGGAGGACAACAGCCGCCTCGACGGCCGGGCCTTCGCCCACGACAAAGTCGAAGTCAAAAAGAATGTCCACATTTTGGGTGATCCCACGGACCCGCCGCCGGAGCTACAGAAACCTTTTGTATTGCTGGAGCCGGCGTCGGATGCCTATCGATTGTTTGTGGGTTTGGCCGGCGACGAGATCAAGATCGACAAAGATTCGGTGGTGACGGGCAATATCCACTCCAACGACAAGATCGATCTGAAGAAGGACGCCTTGGTGGACGGCGATGCTTCGGCGGTGGGGGAGATCCAGGGCGACGGTGAGATCACCGGCAGCAGCGACGAGGACGCCGCACCCCAAGTACTGCCCTATTTGCCCCATGTGTCGAGTCTGCAAGGGCTGGCGGACCGGGTCTTCGAGGACGACGTCACCTTCACGGACGCGACCATCGACGACGTGGTTTTTGTCTTCGGCAAGGTGAAGGTCGAGGGCACCCTGCGTGGCGGTGGCACGATCATCGCCTGCGACAAGATCGAATTCAAGGGTGACCCCGGGGCCGCCGATCCCGAGGCCCGGTTGTCGTTGATTTCCTATGACGAGATCAAGCTGGACAAGGATTGGACCTTCCGCGGCTCCCTGCGGGGCGGCAAGGACATCAAGCTAGAGCAGCGCAACGTGGTGCACGGCATCGCCATCGCCGACCACAAGCTGGAGCTCAAGAAAGAAACACTGCTCACCTTCGAGGACGTCACTCCGCCGCCGGATCTCACGCCGCCCAATCTCAGCATCCAGGCGCCGACGGCCCTCGAGATCCTCGACGATCCGACGCCGGAGATTCGGCTGGCTTTCGACGACGCCGAGAGCGGCATCGATCCGACCTCTCTGGGTCTCACCCTCAACGGTTTCGACCTGTTGTTGAGCTGTGCGGTCGATGAGGTGAGTGCCGTCTGTGAGCCACCGCCCCTGGCAGAAGGGCGCTACACCCTGCTCGCCGAGGTGCGCAACGGTGCTGGGCTGCCGTCCGCCGTCAGCTTCACGTTCTCCCTGTTCTACGAGTTGGAAGACATCGAGCCCCCCACCTTGACGTTGGTCGAGCCCCTCGGCGATCCACCCGCCGATGAGCGCTCGCCCAGCGTCCGGCTCGACTACGCCGACGCCGAATCGGGCATTGATCTGTTGAGCTTTCGCCTGCGCATCGATGACCGTGATGTCGTCGAGACCTGCACCGTGACGGCTTCGTCGGCCCTGTGCCAGCCGTGGGCCTTGGCCACCGGCGAGCATCGGCTCGACGCCGAGGTACGGGATCTGGCGGGTAATGAAGCCTTCGTCGAGCTGGAATTTTCGATCACCAGCACGCAGGACGACAGCCAGCGGCCCAGCTTGGAAATCCTTTCCCCGGCTTCGGGTACGGTGGTGGACGGTGCCGCACCGGAGGTCGTCATCGTCTACTCCGACGGCGACTCGGGAATCGACCGCTCCAGCCTGTCGGTGGTGGTGGATTCCACCGACGTCACCGCCGACTGCCAAGTCGGAGCCGATGGGGCGATCTGCCCCAGCCCTGCTTTGGCGGCGGGCAGCCATCGGGTGAGCGTCCGGGTGAGCGATCTCGAAGGCAACGGGCTGATGGCGCGAAACTTCTTCGAGGCCACCGTCGATGCCTCCGACGACGCCGGCCCGACGGCGATTTTTGTCATGCCGGGCGACCAGCCGGTGCTCGCCGACCTGCTCGAGACGGCGGTGGTGCGTCTGAACGACGTCGGCTCCGGGCTCGATCTGAAGAGCGTCAACATGGCCCTGGACGCTCGTGACATTACTTTCGACTGTTTCATCGGCCCCGAAACCCGATGTGAGATTCCTTTTCTGGCCTCCGGTGTCCACCGCCTGACGGTTCAGGCGGCGGACATGGCCGGCAACGGCGTCGTTCTGGAGCATGATTTCGAAGTCCTGGGCAGGCCGGCGGACGACCTGCCGCCGAGCTTGCAGATCCTTGCCCCCGCCGCGCAGGTGGGGGAAGGGCCGCTCGACGTGAGGCTGAGCTACGCCGACCGTGGCGGGGCCGGCGTCGATCGATCGAGCCTCGCCGTCACCCTCGACGGCCAGCCCTTGACCTGCAACGTCAGGGTGATCTCGGCGAATTGCTCCCTTGGGTCCCTGGCCGTCGGCAGTTACCGCCTCGAGGCTCAGGTCGCCGACCTGGACGGCAACTTGGCCACCGCCAACCTCGACTTCGAGGCGGTGCCCGAGCAAGTGCCGCCGTCGATCAACATCGAGGCACCGGTGGGCACTGTGATGGGGGATGCGCGGCCGGAGATACGGGTGCGCTACAGCGACCTCGCCTCGGGTCTCGACCTGGGGAGCTTCCGCCTGCTCATCGATGGCGTCGAGGCCACCGCCGGCTGTGCCGTCGGTGCCGACACGGCGCTGTGTCAGCCATCGCCGCTGACCGCCGGCAGCCATCAGCTCAACGTCGAAATCCGCGACCAGCGGGGCAATGTGGCCCGCGATGGCGTGGTGATCGAGGTCGAGGTGGACCTGGGAGTGGAGATCACCGCACCGCAGCAGGGGTTACTGACCCGCCATGAAACCGTGACCCTGGAGGGCGTTCTGGCCCAGGCCGTCGACCAAGTGGTGGTCAGCGGCGGTGGTGCCGACATCGAGGCCCAGGTCGCCGGTTTGAGCTTCGTCGCCGTCGACGTGCCGCTGATCGAGGGCAGCAACGTGCTCACCGCCGTCGCCCGGGTGGGCGATGCGGTGGGCCTGGCGACGCTCAGCGTGGTACGCGATACACAACCGCCCCGCTTGATTTTCCGGTCGCCGATCGACGGCTCGCAAGTGGCGAGCGGCGAGATCATTGTCACCGGCGAGGTGGTCGACGGCCTGCCCGGCCATATCGACGCCGCCGATCCGCAGGTGACGGTGGGGGGGCGTGCCGCCGAGCTCGACCACGGCACCTTCCTGGTCGAAAGCTACCTCTTGCAACCCGGCGACAACCGCATCGAGGCCACGGTCAGCGATGCGGCGGGCAATTTCGCCAGCCAAGAAATAGTAGTCCGCTCGATGCCGCGGGCCACCGGCCGCATCGAGATTCTCCTCGGCCAAGGCCAACGGGCGACGGCGGAGTCGACCCTGGCCGATCCCCTGACGGTGCGCTTGGTCGATGTTTCGGGCAGTCCGTTGGCGGGGCGACGGGTCAGCTTTGAGGTTCGGCAGGGCTCCGGCCGGCTCAGCGCCGGGGCCGACGATGGCCGTCGTTTGACCGTGACCAGCAACGAGCATGGCGTCGCCGCCGTCCATTTCACCCTCGGTGCCCGTGCCGGTAGGGGCAACCATGGGGTAGCGGTGACCTCGCCGGGATTGGCGGCGGCCGACTTCTGGGCCTCCGCCACGGTGGGGTTGCCACAACGCATCGTGCCGGTGGTGGGCGGTGACCAAACCGGCGTGCGCCGTGGCGCCGTCGGCCGCGAATATCTACAGCCTCTCTTGGCGCAGGTTTTCGATAGCCACGGCAACCCCTTGGCCGGAGTGCCGGTCACCTTCCGCGGCGTGCTCGGCGGCGGCTCCTTCATCGGTGGCTCGATGGTCGATGACGGCACCGGCGCCGAGACAGCGATCCTCGAGACCATCACCGATCGGGGCGGCATCGCCGCCGTGCGTTACGTGCTGGGGCCAGAGGAGGGCATCGGCAACAACGTGGTGGAGGCGACCTTCGAGGGCCTCGGCGAGAGCCCCGCCACCTTTGTGCTCAGCTCCCTAGAGCCCGGTCCCGAATCTTCCACCAGCCTGTCCGGCCTGGTGCTCGACAACCAAGATCAGCCGGTGCCCGGGGTCACCTTGAGCGCCGCGGGACGCTCGACCACGGCGGACGCCGAAGGGCGGTTCCGCTTGCTGGGATTGCCGGCCGGTTGGCTGCACCTGGAGGTGGAAGGCTCCACCTCCAGCCGTCCGGGCACCTGGCCGCACCTCGAATTTGCCTTGCAGACCGTCGCCGGGCGCGACAACGATATCGGTATGCCCATCCTGCTGCCGCGCATCGATGTGGACGGCGGCCGCACCGTCGGCGGTAGTCAGGACGTCGAGATCCCGATGACCGGCGTACCCGGCGCCTCGCTCACCGTCTTCGCCAACTCGGTTACCTTTCCCGACGGTTCCACCAGCGGTGAGCTGAGTTTTACCCAAGTGTTGTCGAACAAAGTGCCGATGGTGGCACCGCTGGGTTCCAGCTTCGCCCTCGCCTTTACCATTCAACCGCCCGGGGTTCACTTCGATCCGCCGGCTCAGGTGCGCATTCCCAACCTCGGCATGGAGTCCGGCGAGGTGGTCGACATCTTCTCCTTCGACCATGACCTCGGCGAGTTTGTCACCGCCGGCAGCGCTTCGGTGTCCGATGACGGCCGTTTTCTGCGCTCCAATCCGGGCTCGGGCATCCAGAAATCCGGTTGGGGTGGTTGTGTGACGCCGCCGGCGCCCCCCGGTGATGTTTGCAACCCTGGGGCTTGCACCCGCTGTGTCGACAAACGCCTGGAGCCCAAATGCGATGTGAAATGTGAGATCTGCACCGGCTCCGGCTGTGATCCCCGCAAGATCGAGGAGATCACCGCTTCGGCCAACAACAAAACCGAAGACGACAAGGTGATCGTCGGTATCGGGCAAGAAGTGCAGTTCCGTCCCCAGAACCCGAAGGGCAATTGCTCGTCGTTGAGCTACACCTGGCGCTTCGGTGATGGCGAAGAGAGCATGGACGAGGCGCCGACTCACGAATACAAGACGGAGGGGGACAAGGAAATCGAGATGGTCGCCGCATGCGACGGCTGCCCGGCGGGCGGCTCAGCCACCGACACCATCAAGATCAAGGTCATCAAGCTCGCCTTCGAAGGCGCCTTCGAGCGTCTCGACACGTCGTCCGAAGATATGTTGATGGTCGAGATGGAAGACATCGACAGCGACGGCAATCCGGACGACTTCTTCCGGGTGTTGGGTGGCGTGCGGTTACGGCTCAAGCTCGAGGAGCACTCGGACTTGGCGGGCAAGATCGACGAGCTGACCTGGAAAGCCGACGCCGGCACCTTCTACGACGGCTTCGCCTCCACCGCCAAGGAGCTGATGGGCGCTGGCCTCAGCGGTGCCATGCTCGACGAGGTCTTCTGGCAAGGGCCGTGGACGAACGGTCAGGACCACGAGCTGACGGTCACCGCCGAGCTCAGTGACGACAACGAAGTGGAAGGCAATCTCCTGGTGCGCACCCGCGAGCTGAGCCGTGGTGTTTCGCAGGGAGACGATATCGCCATGTTGCAGTACTTGCTGCGCATCTATGGTCTGTCGGAAGGCAACAGCATCGGCTACGCAGGTGCGGCCGTTTCCGTGGACCGAGATTTCGGCGGTAAGACCAGCAAGGCGGTACGGCGTTTCAAGGTGCGGGACGAGTTGGTGCCCTGCGGCACCAGAAACAGCGACTACAAGACCTGTATCAATAACGTCTCGAATACCGTCGATGACGCCACCTTGGAGGCGTTGGAGAACCATTGGAAAGACTTCCAGGCGGCCCAAGAAGCTTACGCCATGGACCCCAAGATCTTGATCAATGACGCCCGCTTCGTTCCCCAGTGGGTGCCCGCCACTTCCATGGTGCTGCAAAACACCTACACCGCGGCCCTGCACGCCGCGGCGGCTCCGGGGCACGATTACAATCGATTGGTGGAAGAGTGGCTGCGCAAGGAAGGCAGCAAGGGACAGTGGGGACGGCAAATACCTTTCCGAATTGTGCTCGGTGGAGCCGACGAGCTGGGCAGCATCGGCTTCAGCCAGATCACCAATACCAATAAGTACGGTCCGACGACGATTGCCGGCATCGCGGCGCTCAATCTCTACGAGCCGGAGGAGAATTGCCGTGCTTTGGCGGCCTTCGCCAACAGCTCGGGCCAAGGCATGGATCGAGCCTTCGCCAAGACGGACTACACCACCACGGCGATGTTCACCTATCCGCACATCGGGGCGACCTACACCGACGGCACGCTGGACCTCCTGTCGAAGGCTTTGATGGCCTACAACGGTGGGGCGAATCGGCTGACCCTGCGGCGGGACCCCTGGCCGGTCATCCTGAAGAACAACCTGCCGCCCTTGGCGACCACCAACTTCGGGCAGCGCACGGCGATCAAGTACGCCTTGACGATCCAGGCCAATAGCGGCATGCCAGATCAATGCTGGACCTGGACGGACCGGGTGATCACCACGGGGCCCGACGATGTCTGTGATACGGCGGTGTCGGTGGTCTTTCCTGATCAGGTGATCGCCACGGGTCCGCTCTTCCCTCCCACCATTCCTCCTCCTCCCGGCCCGCCCAACCAGGTTTGCGTCGGCACGGCCAACCCGGGAGAGGCGATGCTCGCCTTGCCGTTGGGGAACGATCAGTTTCAGGAATTTTCATTCACCTTCTGCGCTGCCGATTGGGCGGCGGGCACTAGCTTCAAGGCGGCCTGGGAAGCCAACCTTCCGGCGACCATTCCATGAGGCCACAACGATGACGCGCCATCTACTTTGGGGTTTATACAGAGCCACGGCGATGTTGGCCATGCTGCTCGCCGGCTCTTCGGCCCTTGGCCAGGAGGTGGAGGCGGAGGGCGATGTGGCCTATCGGCGGATGGCCCTCTACCTGGGCAACTGGCCCAACCCCGAAAGCCAGAGCAAGGACCTCGAGCTGCCGGCGAGCAACAAGGCGGGGCACAATTCCATGGAAGCCGTGCCCTTACGCCTGCGTTGGCTCTCCGACGGCCATCTCGGTTTCTCGTACGGGACGACGGCATCGCCGCCGTTCCTCGAGCTGGCAGAGAACAGCGCCTCCGGCTTCGGGCTCGAGCCGCAAGGGCGGGTCGGCCGATTTGTCGTGCGCCGGGATGAGGGAATCGAAGCGGTGGCCATTCAGTCGGTCTACTCGCCGGGCAATACGCGCTATTTCACCCAGACGGAAACCCGGTGGACGGTATGTCTCGTCGAGCCCACCGATGGCGAGTCCCCAGACGGCGACGGCCAGGCGGCGGCCGCCATTCGGGGGCGCCCGTGTCAGGAAAGCCAACCCGACCTGTCCAGCTTTGTGTGGCAAATCGACCATGCTCCCGAGGCCCGCTGGATGCATGCGGCGGTCGACTCGGAGGGCAAGCGGGGCTTCCGCACCGTGTCGATTCCCCTGCTGCGGGACCACGACGGCGACGGCTATACGGATTTTGTGCTGTGGCGGCGATTCGAGGTCAGCGCCGCCGCCGTGACTCCCCAGGCGGTGACCGACGACGCCGCTGAATTCGAGGTCGAGCGCCACGAGCTGTGGCTGCTGCGTTACGACCCGGAGGCCCGAGCCTTTGCTGAGCCCCTGCTGATCTCCGGACCCACCCCAGCGGCGTCGCTGGCAACCTATCAAGCGCTCTTGGGGAGCCTCTGAGATGCTCGAATGCAACCACGTCTTATCCTCGTCGACGCCGCGGCCTTCGATCTTCCGGCCTTCGAGCCTTCCCAGCCGACTTTCCGCGACCCCCCGTTTCGGTCGAGGTGGTATCGCATCTACTTCAATCCCTGATTCAACTCAGCAGACCATCCCTCCGGGAGTGACCATGATTCAGCACCCAATGACCTTCCACAACCCGCCACGCTCCTCGGGCATTTCGGGTCGTCCATTGTCGCGGTCCTCGTCACCCCTGGCGATCCGTCGGGTCATCGGCTGGATGCTGATTCTATTGTGTGGTTGGGTGCTCGCCCCAGCGCCCCCCGCCGCCGCCCAGTTGGGCCCGGCGTGCACCGCCAGTGTGCTCAACCGCACGACGCAAGTGCAAGAGGACGGCGGTTTCTTTCTCGCCGACCTACCGGCGGAGCCGGGATTCTTCCGTGTGCGCGTGCAATGCACCCCCGACGACGGCCCCCTGAGCCAGGGGGAATCGCCCAATTTTCGTTTTGTGCCCAATGGCTTGGTGCAGATCGGGGCCATCGCCTTCGGCGACGTCTCGCCGATCCCGGTAGCGGTGGAGCTGCAAATCGGCAAGACCATCTTCACCACGGCCGGTGAAGCGGCCTCCCTGGTGGTGGACGGCATCCTCGGCGACGGCTCGTCCGTCGATCTGACGGATCCGGAGACCGGCACCGAGTATTGGTCGAGCAATCCGCGGCTGGCGCAAGTGGTCGTCAACCCGGACCTCGGCACGGCGACGGTCGTCGCCCGCGAACGTGGGCGGGTATTGATCGCCGCCCGCAACCAAGGGGTTCTAGGCTCGGTGGAGATCGAGATCCTGATCCCCAACGATGCCGACGACGACGGTCTCACCGACGAATTCGAAGTGGCGGTGGGCCTCGATCCCAATGATCCTTCCGATGCCCTGGCCGATCCCGACAGCGACGGTTTGTCGAACCTCGAAGAATTTGAGCTCGGAACCGAGATCTATGCCGACGACACCGACGGCGACGGCTTGATCGACTCCGTCGAGGTACGGGACCTCGGTACCGATCCCCTGAGAGCGGATACCGACGGCGACGGTCTGGCGGACGGCGACGAGCGCGGGCTGGGCACCAATCCATTTTTTGGCGACAGCGATGACGACGGCATCCTCGACGGCATCGAGGTGGCCCTCGGTCTCGATCCCCTGTCCCCCAACGCCACCACCCGGGTGATCGGTCGGGCGATCCTCGACGACGGTACCCTGGTGCAAAATGGCGCCGCCGTCGCCTTTGGCGTCTTGGTGGCCAATACCGATATCGACGGCAGCTTCGTGCTCGACAACGTGCCCGCCGACCAGGGCAGCTTGAGCATCTTTGCCCGTTCGATCCAACAGGGCCGGGTGTTCGATGGTTTCTCGAACCTGACGCCACCGCAGGTGGATGGCGTCACCGATGTCGGGACCATCGTTTTGGGTGAGATGAGCGGCCGGGTGAGCGGTCGGGTGCTCGATCCCGGCGGGGTCGAGATCCCAGGCGCCAGCGTCACCTTGCGTATGGACGCCGAGCAACGGCGCACCAATGCCGATCTGAGCGGTATCTACAGCATCGATCGCCTACCGCCGGGCGAGGTGATGATCGAGGCCCTCGATCCGCGCACCGGGCTGCGGGCCCGGGCCAGCGGCGAGTTGGTGGAAGGGCAGGATTTGGTCATCGATCTGACCCTGGGCGCTTTCGGCACCATCCGCGGTGCGGTCATCGGCCGTGACGCGGTGAGCCCGGGCGGCTCGGGTGTCACGGTGGAGGTGCGACGGGCCGACAGCGGCCAGGTCTACGCCACCACCGTCAGCGACGCCCTGTCCCGCTACGCCTTCGATTTCCTGCCCCTCGGTTCCTGGGTGCTCGAGAGCCGCGACGGCTCGGGCAACCGGGGACGGGCCCAGGTGGAGCTGGAAGCCACCTCGCAGGTGGTGGAGGCCCCGGTGGTTTTCCTCGGCATGGGCTCCGTGGTGGTGACGGTGGAAACCACCGCCGGGGTTCGGGTACCCGCGGCCGAAGTGGAGCTGCGCAGCCGCGGCATTTTCAGCCGTGACTACGACGCCACCACCGGTGCCGACGGCAAGGCGACCCTCGGCGGCGTCTTTGTCGGGCCGTTCAGCGTCAGCGCCGAGGATTCCCAGACCGGCCGCGGCGGCGGTACCGGTGGCGAGCTGTTCGAAGAAGGGGAAGACATCGAGGTACGGATCACCATACCGGCACCGGGCTCACCGCCCAATACGGCTTCGGTCACCGGTACGGTTTTTGAGCTGGGGGGTACGGTGCCCGTCGCCGGGGCCAGCGTCTCGGAAGAACCCGGCGGCCGATCCGATACGGCTTCCGACAGCGGTGTCTATCGCTTCGACGGTCTTCGTCTGCGCGACTACAGCCTCTTCGCCGGCCATCCCGACAATCAAGACTGTGGTTTCTCCGGGGTCGGTCTCAGCACTCCCGATGAGGTGGCTATCCGCAACATCGTCATGCGGGGCCTCGGCGATGTGAGCGTCACGGTGCGCTACGCCGACCAACGTCCGGTGCCGGGGGCCAGCGTCAGCATGTTCAAACGGGCCGGCTCCGGCTGTCCGGGAAGCCGCGGTGGCGACACCGGCGCCAGCGGCAGCATCGCCTTCCAGGATTTCCCCGTCGGTTCCTTCGAGCTCCGCGCCGTGGGCCCGGTGGGTGACCTGCGGGGCAAGAGCGGCTCCAGCCTGGAGCCCAACGAAAATCTGGCGGTGACGATCTTCCTGGAGCCCTTCGGCACCGTCACCGGCACGGTGCTGGCATCCGACGGCGTGACCCCGGTGGTGGGCATCAAGGTGGAGCTGAGCGGCTCCGGGGTGCCCCAGCGCTCGGCCCGCACCGACGGCCAAGGTCGTTTTGCCTTTCGCTGGGTCAAGGTGGCCGGCAACGCCTACACACTGCAGGTCAAGGACGGTCGCGACGGCCGTCTGGCGCGGCAGACCAACATCGTCATCGCCGGCCAGAACGACGTCCAGGACCGCACCCTGACGGTGGTGGCCCGGGGCACGGTGAGCGGCCAGGTGACCGATCCGGCCGGCCAACCGGTGAGCAACCTGCGGCTCGACGTCACCACCTCCTCCGGTGGCTATCCGGCCCTGCATCCGCGCACCGACATCGACGGCTTCTACCGCGTCACCGGGGTACCCATCGGCACCATTCGGGTGCGCGGTCGGGATACGTCGCGCAACCTGGAAGGGCAGGCCGAAGGCGAGCTGCAATTCGAGGGCGAGGAGATCGAGGTCGATGTGCAGCTCGATGGCGACGAGGTCTTGGCGCGGCACTACGATGCCAACAACCATTTCTACCCGGTGCAATCGCCGGGCGGCGGTATCGTCCGCGGCACCGTCGGTCTTTTCCGCACCGGTGACGATGCGGAGCGGGGTGGTCTGCAGCTCGAGATTGGCCAGAGCGGTGCGTTCCGCCGCTTCATCGGCACTGATAGCTTTCTCGAAGATGGCCGCGAAGTGGTGCTGGAGGGCGCCGACCCGACGGGGCTGACCATCCGTCGCAAGGTCTTCGTGCCCCCCGACGCCTACTTCGCCCGCTATCTCGAGGTTTTGGAAAACCCGACGGCGGAGCCGATCAGCATCGATCTGCGGGTCGACAGCTTCTACGCCTTCGTCTTGAACAATCGCAACGGTTTCCGCTTCGACGATCCGGCGGTGGTGGCCACCACGTCGAGCGGCAACAACCGCCTGCGCATCAACGACACCGAGCAAGACCGCTGGGCGGTGATCGATGTCGAGCTCAGCGAGAGCTCGAGCCTCGAAGCCCTGCATCCGGAGACGGCCCATGTCTTCGACGGCGTCGGCGGCAGCGTCGCGGCGACCGATGCCTCCTACGAGTTCTTCTTCGCCGAGCGCCATACCCGGATGCGCTGGCAGTGGGACGGCTTGACCGTCGAGCCCGGCGAGACGGTGGTGCTGATGCACTTCTTGGCCCAGCAGACCGGTGTGGCGCCTGCCCGCGCCTCGGCCGAGCGGCTGGCCCAGTTGCCGCCGGAAGCCCTCGAAGGGCTGTCTGCGGAAGAACGGACGGCGATCCGCAATTTCGCTGTGCCGGCCGACGGGTCGAGCCCCCTGGAGGCGCTCCCGGCCCTCGACGGTGAGGTGGAGGGCAGCGTCCTGGAGGGCGATCTGACCACCGTCGTACGCAACGCCGAGGTCCGGTGGCGCAGCACCCATCCGCTCTTCCGGTGGCAGCAAAAACGGACCTCCGACGGCTCCGGTCACTACTCGGTGCGGGCCACCGCCAACAGCAACGGCAACCGGGTGGTGGTGCCCCGTGTCGACTACTTGGCGGACGCCACAAATACAGTGACCCGTCTGAATTCACCCGCCTATACCGGGCAGTTCGAGGCCGGCGACACCTCGAACCTCGACATCGTCTTCACCGAGACCGGCACGGTGCGGGGCAATGCCTTCTTCGCCGACGGAAGCGTCCTCAGCGAGGGCAAGGTGACCTTGCGGGGTCGAGAGATCCTGGTCAACCTGCAGCGGGTCCTCGGCGTCAACGGTGCCTTCTCCTTCGTCGGCCTGCCGCCGGAGGTCTATTCCATCGTCGCCCAGCAACCCCATCCCCAGGGCACCGGTAATTCCGGCGGCGCTTCGGCGGCCATCACCGAGGGCGGGCAAGTCGTCGAGCGCGACGTCACCCTTTTCCCGGTGGGCGGCACCGAGGGGACGGTTACTTTCGGTAGCGGTTTTGTAGCCCCGGACCTCGAGGTCCGCCTCGGGGCGGCGGGTTTCCAGCGCAAAACACGCACCGACACCGGCGGCATCTTCCGTTTCCTCGATGTGCCGGTGGGCACCTACGATCTGCGGGTGGAGGACCCCCTTTCCGGATTGCCCACCACCCTGCGAGTGCAGATCGTCGAAGGTCAGGTGGTGAGCAGCGACCTACAGCTGCAAGAGGTGGGCACGGTGGAAGTCTTTGCCACCTACGTCGAGGGGCCAGGAGCCGGTTTGCCGGTCGTCCGTGGACAGGTGTGGCTGGAGATCTTGGGCTATCGTCCTGGATTCCAGTACAAGGGCACCACCGATGCCGACGGCCGCTTGGTGATACCCAATGTGCCGGTGGGCCGGGTCAACGCCCGGGTGCGCCACCCCTTGAACAGCCAGATCGAAACGCAGGTGGGTGACGATTTGGTTCTCGACGGCGATACCTTGCGCTTCGACCTCGGCGTGCCGGTGGACAAACGGCCCACCGTCAACATGGTGTTGCCGATTTCCGGGGCGCAATTCCCAGTCGGTAGCTCGGTGGTCCTGTCGGCTGAGGCGGCCGATGACTTCGGCGTCTCAGTGGTCGAGTTTCTGATCGATGGCCAGGTGGTGGCCAGCGACGCGGTGGCCCCCTATTCCGTCACTGTGCCCATCGCCGCCGCCGCCGGTGCCAGTCTGCAAATTTCCGCCCGCGCCAGCGACAACCTGCCGCAGTCGACCCTGGCGGCGCCGGTGGTGATCTCGCTCTCCGGCGATGGCGTGCTGCCGGAAGTGAGCCTGCTGGAGCCGACCCTGCTGTCGACCCTCATCGAAGGCACCGAGCTGAGGATTCGCGCCTCGGCCAGCGACGACATCGCCCTCGAGCGGGTGGATTTCTTCGTCGCCGGGGGCCTGTTGACCAGCGATCAGGCGGCGCCCTTCGAGACCTTCTTCTCGATCCCCGATGATTTTGCCCCCAGCGCCGCCGTACCACTGCAAATCAGCGTCGTCGCCTTCGACCGGGCCGGCAACAGCCGCACCGATCTGGTGACCGTGCAAGTGCTTCCGGACCGCCTGCCGACGATCACCGTGGTCGACGGCCCGCCCGACGGCGAATCGGTGGTGGAGGGGCAGGAAGTCCTCTTCGAGGCCACCGCCAGCGACGACATCCGGGCCGAGGTGGATCTGCTGATCAATGGCCAGACGGTGCAGAGCCGAGCCAGCCAGCCCTTCCGCTTCACTCTCCTGGTGCCGTCGCCGGACACCTTCGGGGCGTCCCTCGATGTGGTGCTGCAAGCCCGAGATACGCAGGGACAGACCACCGCCAGCGATGCCATCCGCCTGGAAATCGTCACCGATCTGCCCCCCGAGGTGAGTATCGTCGAGCCGATGGACGGCCTCGAGCTGGTGGAAGGCTCGGTGTTCAGTGTGCTGGCCGAAGCCAGTGACGATGTCGGTGTGGTGCGCGTCGAGGTGGATCAGAGTGGTTCGGTGGAGGCGGAGCTGACCATGCCGCCCTACGCGGCCACCGGTTTGCGCCTCGGCTCCGGCCCCGACGGCAGCAGCGAGCTGATCACCGCCACCGCCGTCGATACGGCGGAGCAACGGACCGAGGCCAGTATCACCATCATCCGACGGGACGATCTGGTGCCGCCCACCCTAGAGCTGACCAGCCCGACCGACGGCGCCATCCTGTCCATCGGCCCCAGCGACGTGATGTTGGTGATCGATCGCTCGGGCTCGACCTCCGATCCGGCGGGCATCGACTTCGATGAGGACGGGACCGAAGACTCGATCTTCCAAGTGGAAGTGTTTTCTGCCCTGGCGGTGCTCGACCAGCTGGACCCGGCGGTCAACCGCGTCGGCGTGGTGTTGTTCTCCGACAGCGCTAGCCTGTCCCGCGAGCTGACCGACGACTTGGACGCGGTGCGGTCGTTCCTCGAGGGTTTGATCGATCAGTCGCCCGGCGGTGGTACCAACTTCATCAATGCCATGAAACTGGCCACCGATGAGCTGGTGGGTCTCAACGCCCGACGGGCGGCAACGCCGGTGCAGGTCTTCCTCTCCGATGGCGAAGCGCCCTTCCCGGAGGAGGAGGTGGCCCGGGCCGCCGACGGTGGCATCCCGGTGAGCACTTTTGCGGTGGGAAGCGGTGCCGACAACGAAGTGCTGGAGCGCATCGCCATGGATACCGGCGCTGCCTTCACCGCAGTGCTCGATCCGGCGGAGCTGTTGGCCGTCTTGCCGCGGGTGCTGCTCTTCGGCCTCGATCTGCTGGTGCTGGAAGCCGATGCCCAGGACGACGTGGCGGTGCGCGACGTGACCTTCGAGGTGAGTAGCCTGGACAGCACCATCGATGTGACGGTGCTGGTGGAGGGCGAACCTTTTGTCGCCGGCCTCAGCTTACCGACGTTGGCCGAATCGATCACCGTCGAGGTGTTGGCCAGGGCCAGCGACTACGGCGACAACGAAGTGTCGACGGAGGCGGTGACGGTGACCATCCTGCCGGCCGACGGTAGCCCGCGCATCCTGCGCCTGCTGCCGGCCGTCGGTCTGCCGGGGGACGAGATCCTCTTGCGGGGTAGCTTTTTCGAGCCCTTTGCGGTGCTCAACCAGGTGACCTTCACCGGCGCCGACAGCCAAGTGAGCCTTGACGCGACGGTCATCGAGGGCAATAAGCTGGAGGTCCTGGTGCGGGTGCCCGACGGAGTCGGCAATGGTCCCGTCACCCTGACCTCCGAGGACGATCTGGTGTCGAATAGCGTGCTCTTCCAGCTCGACCCCGACCGCGATGGCCTCGGCGAGCTCGACGAGCTGGCCCTGGGCACCGATCCGGCCAATCCGGACAGCGACGACGACGGTGTCAGTGACGGCGATGAGGTCAACGTGCACGGCAGCGATCCGCTCAATCCGGATAGCGACGGCGACGGCATGCCCGATGGTTTCGAGGTCGACGCCGGCCTCGACCCGACCGACCCGGGGGACGCCTTGCTCGACGCCGACGTCGATGGCCTGGCCAACGTCAGCGAATTCGAGCGCGGTACCGATCCGCTCAATCCGGACAGCGACGGCGACCGGCTGACGGACGGCAACGAGGTCAACTTCTTGGCCACCGACCCGACCGATCCCGACACCGACGACGGCGGTCGCAGCGACGGCGAAGAAGTCTTGGACGACGGCACCGATCCCCTCGATCCAAGCGATGATCTGGGGGCCCAGGTGCTCCCTCAAACGTTGATCGACGGCGGCGGCTTCCCGTGGACCATTCAGACCAATGGACGGGTCCGTCAAAGCGTCGGACCGTGGCTCAGTGGCATGTCCCTGTCCATCGACAACCGCTCGATGGCCAGCTTTCCGTTGGCCGATCCGGACGAGACGTTGCGCGAGCTGGTCATCGGACCCTGGGCCCATGTCAACGGTTTGCAGGTCACCCGCAAGGTCTTCGTTCCCGAGGACGCAGCTTTTGTGCGCTTTATCGAAATCTTGGAAAATCCGACAGCGGTCGACATCAACGCCAGCCTGCGCATTTCGTCGAGCCCCCGCTACGGCAATGGCACTCGCCTGGTGACCACCTCCAGTGGCGATCCGGTGGCCGATGTCGACGATCATTATTGGGTCCTCGATGACTTTGCCGACCCCGGTGGCTCGCCGCCGGTGGCGCAGGTTTTTGCCGGCCCCTTTGCCGATGTGCAAGCCACCGTCGCCTCGGCTCGCAATGGCTCGAGCTTCACCAACGTCACTTTCCCCGTCTTTGTCCCGGCGGGGGAGCGGCGCCTGGTCTTGCACTTCGGTCTCGAAGCCAATGATCGGGCCGAGGCGACGGCGGGCGCCGCCGCCCTGGTGCGCCTGGTGGGCCCGGCTCTGACCGGCTTACCGATCGAGGAGCGGGACGACATCGTCAACTTCTCAGCCTTCGACGACGGCGACGGCGACGGCCTGGGCCTGGCCGAGGAAATTCTCCTCGGCACCGACCCGGCGTCCGGCGATTCCGACAGCGATGGCATGTCGGACGGTTACGAAGTCTTCCATGGCTTCGATCCCCTCGACGGGGCCGACGCCGATGGCGACGCCGATGGCGACGGTCTGAGCAATGTCGAGGAAGCGGTGCTCGGCACCGAGCCGCGGCAGGCGGACACCGACGCGGACGGTCTGAGCGACGGCGACGAGGTGTCGGTGCACGGCTCCGATCCCCTCGTCTCGGACAGCGATGATGACGGCCTCATCGACGGCGACGAGGTCAACGTGCACGGCACGTCGCCGATCGTCGTCGATAGCGACGGCGGCGGCCGCAGCGACGGCGATGAGGTGGCAGCGTCCACCGATCCCCTGGATCCTGCCGACGACCTCATCCCCTTGCCCATCGACCTGGCCGACGGCAGCGGGTTCTTCTGGCGGGTGAATGGCGATGGGCGCATCACCACCGGCGCTTGGCAGAGCAGCGGTGGTTTCGATCTCCAGCTGCCGAGCGAGAGCTTTCCGAGCTTCGCCGAAGGTCTGCTCGAGGACGGCGGCCGCGAAGTGGTGGTCGGGCCATGGCAACCGGCCAGCGCTCCAGGGGTCACCATCCGACGTAAGATCTTCGTGCCGGAGGACGGCACCTTCGCGCGTTTCCTGGAGATGGTGGAGAATCCAACCGCCGAGCCGCTGGATCTGCGCATCGCCTGGCGCAATGATGTGTCCTCGGGGACACAGACGCAAATTCCCGTCACCTCGGACGGCGACGCCACCCTGACCCGTCAGGACCGCTGGGTGATCAGCGACGACGCCACCGACGGCGGCGGCGCCCGGGCGGCGGTGCACCTATTCGCCGGCCGCGGGGCTGCCTTCCGGCCGGTGAAGGCAACGGCTGAGACCGCCGTCGGCCAGCTGCGTTTCGAGTATCGCTTGACGGTACCCGCCGGTGGCCGGGCAGCGCTGCTCGCCTTCGGCGTGCAGAGCAATTCCCTGGCCGATGCCTTGGCCGGGGCCCAAGATCTCGATCAGTTGCCCGCCGCCGCCCTCAGCGGCCTGAGCGAGGAGGAGCGGTTGTCGATCGCCAACTTCTTCCCCTTCCCCGATGCGGATTTCGACGGCCTGTCGGATGACGACGAGCCGCCCCTGGGCACCGATCCGACCAATCCGGACAGCGACGGCGACGGTATGCCGGACGGCTTCGAGCTGCGTTTCGGCCTCGATCCCTTCGACCCCAGCGACGCATCGCAGGACCTCGACGGTGACGGCTTGAGCAATCTCGCCGAATTCGAGGAGGCGACGGATCCGACCGATGCGGACAGCGACGACGACGGTCTCGATGACGGCACGGAGGTCAATACGACGGGAACCGACAGCCTCGATCCCGACAGCGACGGCGACGGCTTGACCGACGGTGAGGAAATCAACGAATTTGGCACCGATCCGTTCTTGACCGACAGCGACAACGGCGGCCGCGACGATCTCCAGGAGGTGCGCTTCGACGGCACCGATCCCAATGACCCGGGGGACGATCTCCAGCAGGTCTCCTTGCCGACGACGCTCACCGACGGCCTCGGCTTCCAGTGGGATCTGCAGCGAGATGGCCGCATCGACATCGGCTCCGGTGGCTTCTCTGCCGCCTTCGATCTGGAGATCGACGGCTCGTCGTTCCCAAGCTTCTCGCAAGTGCTGCTCAGCCCCCTCGATCGTCAGTTTTTCATCGGCCCGTGGTCGCGCTCCGGTCTCGAGATCCAGCGGGTGGTGCGCATCCCACTGGCCGCTGGCCACATCCGCTATCAGGAGGTGCTCGACAACCCCAGCGCGACGGACATCGAGGTCAGCTTGCAGCTCACCTTCGACCACCGCGTCAACGGCTCGCGACGGGTGGCTTCGAGCCGCGGTTTCAAGGGCTTGAGCCCGATCGAGACCTACCAAGTGGTGGACGACGGTTTCGCCGATGCCGGTACGCCGGCCATCGGCCATGTCTTTCGCGATGCCTTCGGTTTAGCGGCCAGCGCCACCACCTCGAGCCAGTCCACCAGCCGCTACCGCTCGACGGTGAGCTACGACGTCACGGTGCCCGCCGGTGGGCGGGTCGTGGTGCTGCACTACGGTGTCCAGCGACTCACCCGGGGCGAGGCCGAAGCGGCGGTCCAGGGCTTGCAGCAACCGTCCGGTGAAGCCCTGGTCAACTTCTTCCCGGCGGGGTCGGAGGTGCTGACCTTCGTTTTGCCCGACGCCGACCACGACGGTCTACGGGACGATGAAGAGAGCGTGCTCGGTAGCGATGCCGCCGTCGCCGACAGCGACGGCGACGGCCTGCTCGACGGCTTCGAGGTGGCCCACGGCTTCGATCCGTTGGTGGCTGGGGAAGGTGCCCTCGACGGCGATGGCGACGGCCTCGACAACCTGGCGGAGCAGCTGTGGAGCACCGACCCGGCCCTGATCGACAGCGATGGCGACGGCTTCGACGATCGCCGCGAGGTGGTCGAGCTGGGCAGCGATCCGGCGGTGGTCGACAGCGATGGCGGCGGCCGTTCCGATTTCGACGAATGGGTGCAGCTGGGTAACGCGGCCGACTACGAGGACGAGATTGCGGCCTCCGGCAGCCTCATCGACGGCGCCGGATTCCTCTGGGATCTGACCAGCCTCGGCACCGTCAACAACGGCACCAACAATGCCTACGACGGCGGCCAAGCGCTGCGTCTCGACGGCCAACCGTTCCCCGCCCGCTCCACCTTCCGCAGCCAGCGTCAAGCCTTGCTCGGCCCCTGGCAAACCTCCGGCCTCGAAGTGTGGCGGCGGGTTTTCGTGCCGGACGACGAGGGCTTCGCCCGCTGGTCGGAATCCCTCTACAACCCGGGCACGGAGCCGGTGACGGTGCAGCTGGAGATGCGGACCGACCTGGGTAGCGGTAGCTCGACACGGGTCATCGCCACCTCGAGCGGTGATCTGATCTTCAACGACCTCGACGACTACCTGATGACCCATTCCTTCGTCGGCTCCAGCAGCCCGCGGGTGGGGCATCTCTTCGCCAATCTCACCGCCGATGTCCTGCCCGAGGCGGCGAGCCTGGTGAACGACCTCGAAACCCTGCGCTATGAGATCGAGGTGCCGGCCGGCGAGCGGCTCATCTTCTTGCACTTCGCCAGCCAGAGCGCCGATGACGCCGCCGCCCTGGAGCAGATCGATCGGTTGCACCGTCGGGTCGGCGGCGCCCTCGACGGCATGCTGCGACATCAGCAGCTGGATGTGGTCAATCTGGTGGCCTTTCCCGATACCGACGGCGATTTGCTCACCGACGAGGAAGAGGCCATCCTGGGCACCGATCCCAACAATGCCGACAGCGATGGCGATGGCGCCTCCGACGGCTACGAAGTGTCCTTCGGCTTTGATCCCCTCGACCCGGCCGACGGCCTGCAAGATGCCGACGGCGACGGGCTGAGCAATGCCGAGGAAGAGATCGCCGGCACCGATCCGCGGTCGGCGGACAGCGACGACGACGGTTTGTCCGATGGCGATGAGATCAACCTGCACGGCAGCGATCCGCTGGATGGTGATACCGATGACGACGGTCTGTCGGACGGCGACGAGGTCAACCTCTACGCCACCGATCCCAACCTGCCGGACACCGACGGCGGCGGCCGCAGCGATAGCGACGAGGTGCTGGTGGACGGCACCGATCCCCTCGACCCCAGCGACGATCTGCGCAGCCTGCGGATCAATGATCAGGCGGCAATCGACGTCGGCGACCCGGCCATGGTGGTCGACTTGGACGGTCTCGCCCACCTGGTGTGGGAGCACAATGACTTCGCCGGTGATTGTCGGCAACTGGTCTACACCCTGATCCGCCGCAATGGGGAAACCCTGATCGCCGATACGCCGATCACCGACTGCGCCTCGCAGGCTCGCTCCCCGTCGATCGCCGCCGACTCCAAGGGGCGTCTACATGTGGTCTGGGAGCAGAGCGATCCGTCGACCCAGATCTTCTACGCGCAGCTGGACCCCAACCTCGATGATCGGGATGGCTCGGTGGCCGATGCCCAAGTCATCACCCGGGTTGCGCCGCGGCGCACCTCGCCGGCCGATACGACGTCCCGCTTCGCGCCGAGCCTGATCATCGATCCCCTCGATCGCCTCCACCTGATGTGGGAAGAGAGCTCCTCGTTCGACGAACAGCTCTTCTATCAACAGCTGGACGCCGACGGTGCCGTCGTGGTGCCGCGGCTGGAGAAGATGACCGGTGCCCTGGGGGATTGGCTAGCCGACGAGCGGGGTCTGCACTTGGCGGTTTTTGATACCAACCGCAGCCTCGGACCCCTCTACGCCATGCTCGATGCCGCCGACGGCGGCACCCTGATCGCCGCCACGGTGCTGCGTCAAGGGGTCACCGGCACGTCGCAGGGGGCCGCCCTGGGGGTCACCGGCGACGGTCGTTTGGTGCTTGACTACGGTGCCTTCGACGGCACCGTGCGCAGTGAGATCCTGCGCCTCGAGCTCGATCCCGATGCCGACGATCAGGACGGCTCGCAGGCGGTGGCCAGCGAGATCATCCTCGCCGGACCGACGGTCTTGTCGACCGCCGATACGACCGACTCGGATTCCCCGGCTACGGCCATCGACCGCAACGACCGCTCGTTTGTCGCTTGGCTCGACCGCCAGACGTCGCCCAACTTCAAGCGTAACGCGGTGGCTCTCTTGCTCGAAGCCGACGGCACACCCTCCGCCCTCCCGGACATCTTCAATACGGGTTCGGTGCCCTTCAGCGGCCGTAAGGTGTTGCGGGTTGCCGCCGCCGGCTCCACCGGCCTGGTGTTGTGGGTGGAAGAGGGCGATCTGGCCGATGAGCTGCACTTGAGCTTCCTTGACGCCGACAGCGACGCCGACGGGGTGACCAATCGTCGGGAGCGGGAGCTCGGGCTCGATCCGCGGGATGCCGATACGGACGACGACGGCATGCTCGATGGCTTCGAGGTGGACTTTGGCCTCGACCCCTTCGACCCGGCCGATGCGGCGGGGGATCTCGACGGCGATGGTTTGAGCAACCTCGGCGAGCAGCAAGCGCTCACCGATCCGACGCTCACCGACAGCGACGGCGACGGCCTCAGCGACGGCGACGAGGTCCACGTCTACGGCACCCTGCCGCGGCGCACCGACACCGATGAAGACGGTCTGTCCGACGGCGACGAGGTCAACCTGCACGGCACCGACCCGACGGACGCCGATACGGACGGCGATCTGCTGCCCGACGGTTATGAGGTGGCCAACGGTCTCGATCCCCTCGATCCCGCCGACGGGCTGATCGACAGCGACGGCGACGGACTGACGCTGGGTCAGGAGTTTGTCGCCGGCACCGATCCGGACGACCCGGACACCGACCAGGATGGCCTGTCGGACGGCGACGAAGTGAACATGCACGGCACCGATCCGCTGGACATCGACAGCGACGGTGACGGTCTGCCGGATGGTGAAGAGGTCCATACCTTCGGTACCGATCCCACCCTGGCCGACAGCGACGGCGGCGGCCGCGGTGACGGCGAGGAGCTGCTCATCGATGCCACCAACCCCCTCGATCCGACGGACGATCTGGCGCCCAGGCAAGTCAATGAGAGCCAGGATGCAAATCGTCCAAGGCTCGATGTCGACGCCCAGGGCAACCGCCATGTCATCTGGTCCGATTCCCGCGCTGGCGGCTGTCGGCAGACCTATTACAGTCTGATCGATGCCGAGGGCGTCACCCGGATCGACGACACCTTGATCAACGACGGTTTCTGCGCCACCGGCCAACTGGCCATCTCGGTGGGTCCAATGGGCGATGTGCACGTGGTCTGGCGCGGCATTGTCGGCGACGAGGAGCAGGGCTTGTACTACCTGAAGCTCGAGCCCGGCCTCGACGACCAAGACGGCTCGGCCGCCGACCCGGCGGTGGTGGTCACGGTGCCCCCCCTGACCGTCGCCAACGCCGGCCAGGAATTCCAGGACCATCCGGCCAACCCACAGGTGCTCGCCGACGGCACCGGCGGGGCCCATATCGCCTGGGTGCGGTTTCTCGAGGAAGAGGTATTCTTCCAGTACACCACGTATCACGACACCCATTACTTGCATCTGGGGGCCGACGGCGGCGTGGTGGTACCCGATCGGGTCGTCTTCCGAGGCATTCTCGATCAGTTCCGGGCCGAGTTCATCGTGCCCGGGGAGGACCCGGCGGTCAAAGCGCAACGCCGTGAGAAGCTGAGAAGTGAGAAGTACGACGATGTCTACCTCTTCGAGGGCCAGAGTTGGGTTCGCCTGCTGGAGGACCAGAATGGTGTCCACTTGCTGTGGGCCGGTCCCAGTGACGTCCTACCGGACATCGATTTCGGCGGTACTGACGGCTTGCTGGGCGGCGAAGGAGGTCAGGACCCGGGAGACGCCGATAAACCGGCCTTCATCGCCTCGCCGGACAAGAACGAAGGCGGCGGAGGCGACGACGATTTCTTCTGCTTAGATTTCCTGCAGCCGGAATGTCTCGACTGGAACCTCTACTACGCCTTGCTCGACGGCCAGAGCGGCGATCCGGTGATCAACACGACGGATCTTCTGCCCGAGGCGACGATCCACATCGCCTTCCCGTCGCTATCGAGCTTGCCTGGGGATCGCATCGGCATCACCTACCAAGACGAGCATGTCGACGAGGCCACCGGCGATCAAACCCTCGAGGGCTTCTCGCTGATCATCGATCCCCTGCTCGACGACCTCGACGGCGACGCCGCCGATGGCATCGCCCTGCAGCTGGCGGAGCCGCGTCGCATCACGCCCCTCGCGGGCAGGGATTCCGAGCACTTCCAGGCCAGCATCGATGTCGACGGCAGCATCTACATGGCTTACCTGGAGGACTTGGGCAACCTGTTCGACGGTTTCGACATCCGAGTGCAAGGTTTGGCCGTCGATGACGGTGAGCGCTTCCCGCCCCACAGTGTGGGAACCAGCTTCGATCTGCCGGGTTTTGTCGCCCGGGGGTCCACCTTGCACTTGGCCTGGCGCCAGAGGATCGACGATGAGGATGTGATCCTGCTGCGGGTGGTCAACCCGGACGACGACCTGGACGGTCTGGCCAATCGTGACGAGACTCCGGCGGGCACCGACCCGGATGACCCGGACTCCGACGACGACGGTTTGCTCGACGGCTTCGAGGTGCGCTTTGGCCTCGATCCCCTCGACCCCGGCGACGCGGTGCTGGATGCCGATGTCGACGGTCTGAGCCACTTGGAGGAGCAGACCGCCGGTACCGATCCGACAAATCCAGACACCGACGGCGACGGCCTGTTGGACGGCGATGAGGTCAACGTTTATCAGACCAATCCGCTGCGTCGGGATACCGATCGCGATGGTCTCAGCGACGGCGACGAGGTCAACGTGCACGGCACCGATCCGACCAAGGCCGACACCGACGACGACGACTTGCCCGATCCCTACGAGTTGGCCCACGGCTTCGATCCGACGGACCCGGCGGATGCCGCCGAGGACGCCGACAACGACGGCCTGAGCAATCTGGAGGAATTCCTCGCCACCACCGATCCGCGGCTCGCTGACACCGACGGCGACGGCCTGCTCGACGGTGAGGAAGTCAACGTGCACGGCACCGATCCGCTCGATGCCGACGGCGACGATGACAACCTGTTGGATGGCCAGGAGATCCGCTTCGGCAGCGATCCGGCGGATCCGGATTCGGACAACGACAGCTACGGCGACTTCCGCGAAGCGGCGGTCGACGGGACCGATCCCCTTGCCGCTGCGAGCTTCTACGCCCCGATGCGGATCGACGATACAACGGCGCGCTCGGAGAAGCCTTCGGTGGTCAGTGACCAGGCCGGTAACCTGCATGTGGTGTGGTTCGATAGCCGCTTGGGGGCCGTCTCGCAGATCTTCTACAGCATGCTCGAGGCCGACGGCACGGTGCGCATCGCCGACACCCAGCTCACCCTGGTGTCCAACGATGCCGAGAACCCACAGGTGGCGATCGACGGAGCCGGGCATGTGCACGTGGTGTGGGAAGACCGATCGCGGGCCAATTGGGAAGTCTCGCATCTCGAGATCGATCCAGCCCTCGATGACCAAAACGGCTCACCGGCCTCCTTCGCGTCCATCGTCGAGCAGCCGGCCCTCCTGCTGTCGGATGACGATGCGGTGGCCAGCCAGCGTCCGCGGATCGCCGTGGATGCCCTGGGTCGGGCCCATGTGACCTGGGTCACCTTCTCCGGGGCTGAGGTCTACTACGCTCAGCGGGGCAGCGACGGGGTGATCCGTATCCCCGCTACCTTGCTCTACGACGGCACCTCGATCAGTGAGCCGAGCCCCGCCACCGACTCCCTGGGCCGCGTCCTGGTGACCTGGAGCGATGTCGACTTCGACTTCGTCGATCAAGTCCACTTGGCGGTGCTCGACGGTGAAACCGGAAGTGTTCTCCTGGCGCCGACGGCCCTCACCGCCGGGGAGAATTCCCTCGATCGTCCCAAGATCGACATCACCTCGGCCGACGACGCGGTGATCGCCGCTGAAGATCGCCGCAACGATACGATCGTCATGCTGCGGGCAGATGTCGGGCTCGACGACCTCGACGGTTCCACCGCAGATCCGGCGACCATCGTCACCCTCGCGCCGACCACCGTCTCGACCGGCTCCTTCGCCGAGGACCTCGGCATGGCGGTGGACGAGGCCGATCGTGTGCACCTGTCGTACTTCGCCAACTTCGACCTGCAATGGACCGTGGTCGATCTCGACGGCACGGTGATTGTGCCCGAGCTCTTTGTCGGCGAAGCCTCCACCGTCGCCGCACCGGTGGTGACCGTACACGGCATGACCGCCGCCATCGCCTTCGAAGAGCGCCTATCCTTCAATACCCGCCAGGTGTGGCTCGGCGTCCTCAACCCGGACCGCGATCTCGACGGTCTGTCCACCTTCGAAGAGCTCGAGCTCGGTACCGACAGCACGCTGTTCGATACCGACGGTGGTGGTACCGGTGACGGGCAAGAGGTGGCGGACGGGACCGATCCGTTGGATGGATCGGATGATCTGTGAGGGAGTTGCGAAGTCCTCGGGTTTTGCGTCCCATGAGCTCAATCGCATAGAGTCTTTGGTCACCGACAACGAACCTACATTCTTGGGGGCTTGGAATGACTTCTTCGATAGCGCAGGCTGATCCCCATGCAACCTCAATTGAGGTGACCCATAATGAGCTGCTGGTCGAGTTGGCCGACGGCCGCAAACTCAGCATTCCGTTGACCTGGTTTCCTCGGCTCCTGAACGCTAGTCCTGAGGCACGTTCACACTGGGAGCTGCTTGGCGATGGTGAGGGCATCCATTGGCCTGAAGCAGACGAGGACATTAGCGTCGAGGGGCTCCTTGCAGGTAGAGCAGCGATCTCATAGCTAGTTCCCGTCCCTCTGCTTTGCCGCGTGGGCCCTCTGCCTGGCCTTGAGGGGGGCAACCGACCGGCGAATTTCCGCCGGTCGGTCGAAGGCTATGCCCTGTGAAGGCGCGCCTAGGTCGAGGCCGACCACCCGCCGGTATCCCCTGATTCGAAGCCGTTCGAGAACAGGTTGGCGACGTTGGGATCGGTACCGCCGAGGAACTCCTCGAGATTTGTCAGCCCGTCCATGTCGGGATCCTGGGAGGCGTCGGACGCATTGTTGGGATCGAGCCCGTGCAAGCTCTCCCACCAGTCCGGCATGCCGTCGTTGTCGTCGTCGGGATCGAAAATGTCGGGGAGGCCGTCCATATCGACGTCGTCCGAGGGGTGGACCAGCGCACTGTGACTGACGTTGCGGGCCGGCAGCGGGCCTTCCAACAGCTCGAGCTCGAGGGGAATCAAGGTGCCGTCGGAGACCGACCTGACGGAGTCATTGAAATCGACACTGAAGCTTGCCCCGGGCCCGAGGGTTCCGAGGTTCCAGGTCAGATACTCGCCTGCCTCGCAGAAGGTGCCGGGGCAGTCACCACCGTCGGTGACGTTGGGGGAGCCATCGAGCTCCGAGGGCCACAGCAGCCGAAGGGTCAGCGTGCCGCTGGCTGAGCTGCGCGGGTTGGTGAGGGTCACCTCACCGCTCAGGATGTCCCCGGGCTGCGCCGGATCGGGATCCACCTCCAGGGTCAAAGCCAAGGTTTCGCTGCCGACCCGGCTGACGGCGGTGGCGCGACTCTCTCGCCGCTCGAATCCGACTTCTCCGGCGAGCCTCACCGGGTCCGCCAGGAGCAACGAGCCATCGGCGGCCGTCACCCGGACGGTGACCGCGACGCGACCGCCGCTGTCGGCGGCGATATTGCCGAGATCCCAATGGACGGTGGAGCCCAAGAGACGGCCTCCCCCCGTCGCCGTCAGGAATTGAGTGCCTGCCGGCAACGGGAAGCTCAGCTCGGCAGCATCGGCACTGACCGCACCCACATTGCCGAAGGTCAACTGGTAAGTCAGCGAGCTGCCGGGCGCTGCGGGGTCGGCCGACGGATCGATGGCCAGCTCGAGCGGCGAATCGGCTTGCACGCGCACCGTATGGCTCTGTGTGCGGGCCGGCAGAATGCCTTCGATCAGCTCGAATTCCAAGGGCACCAACCTGCCGCTGGTGACCGAATTGGCAAAATCATCGAAGCCGACCGTCAGGCTGGCTCCAGGCCCCAGGGGACCGAGGACCCAGCTCAGATATTCCCCCGCCTCACAGAACGTCCCCGGACAGTCTCCGCCGGCGGTGGCGACCGGGCCGCCGTCGAGCTCCGCCGGCCACAGCAGCCGCAGGGAGAGGCTGCCGGTGGTCGAGGCCGAAGGGTTGGTGATCGTCACTTGGGCGTCGAGGATCTCAGATCCCTGGACCGGATCGGGATTCACTTCCACCTCCATTGCCAGATCCTCGGATGCCACGCGGCTGACCGCCATGGCCCGCGTCCGACGTGATTGGAAGTTGAGATCCGCCGTCAGCTCGGCGGCATGGACGATCAGCGGCTGACCCGCCGGCAGCGCCTCCACGGCCACCGTCACCCGCTGTTTGGCCCCGTCGAAGGCGGCCAGGCTTCCCAGATTCCAGGTGACCATGCCAGCGCTGTGGTTGCCGCCCCCGGAGGCCGCCAGGAATTGACTCCCCTCGGGAATGGGAAAGGTGAGCTCAACGTTTTCGGCGCTCGTCGATCCGGCGTTCCCGTAGCTGATCTCGTAGGTCAAGGATGCGCCGGGCGCGACGGGATCCTCTAAGGGGTCGATCACCATCTCCAGTGGCGAATCCGACTGCACGGGCACCGTCCGGCTGAGGTTGCGGGTTTGCTGACCACCTTCCAACAATTCGAATTCGAGGGGAATCAAACGTCCGCTGGTGACCGAACGGACAAAATCGTCGAAGCTGACGACCAAGCTGGCGCCGGTGCCCAGGGCACCGAGGGTCCACTGCAGGTACTCCCCCGCCTCACAGAAAGTACCCGGGCAATCGCCGCCGTTGGTGGTCACAGGACCACCATCGAGCTCCGCCGGCCACAGCAGCCGCAAGGTGAGGGAACCGGTGGTTCCGCCCGTGGGATTGCTGATCATGATTTGACCGTCGAGGACCTCGGACGGCTGGGCCGGATCGGGATTGACCTCGATCGCCAATTGGAGGTCTTGGGACGCCACCAGGCTGACGGCCGTGGCGCGGCTGATCTTGTTGATGAAGGCGACATCGCCGGTGACGCTGGCTTCCTCGACGGTGAGCAAAGTTCCGGTGGCCAGGGCGCCGACCTGCACCTTCACCCACTCCCTACCACTGGCCAAGGCAGCGATGCTGCCGAGATCCCAGAGGACGGTGTTACCAAACAAAGTCCCACCGCCGGAGGCCGAGATGAACTGGCTGCCGACCGGCAGGAGAAAGCGCAGATCGGCGTTTTCGGCGCTGGTATTGCCAGCGTTACCGTAGACCAGCTCGTAGGTCAGCGTACCGTTTGACGGCACGGGATCGAGCAAAGGATCGACCGCCAGCTCGAGCGGTGAGTCTGCCTGGATAGTGACGGTGTGGGACAGGCTGTCGACGGTGGATGCCCCCTCGAGGAGATCGAAGTTCAAATCGAACGAGCCGTCGGGCACATTTCGGACGAAATCGTCGAAGCTGACGGTGCGAGTGGCGCCGGGGCCCAAGGTGCCGAGGTTCCAAACCAGGAATTCACCAGCTTCACAGAAAGTACCAGGACAGTCGCCGCCGTCGGTGGTGATCGGTCCACCGTCGAGCTGGCTCGGCCACAGCATGCGAAGGGTCAAGCTGCCTGAGCTGCTGCTGCTGCTGATCGAAATCTGAGCGTCGAGAACCTCGCCAGGTTGGGCCGGGTCTGGATTGACCTCAGCGACCATCGTCAAGGCTGCCTCTACTGAAGCGGGGATCGATAGGCAGCTGAGCCAAAAAAGCACAAGACAAACGATTCTTGAGAATTTGAAGGTCCGAGAAAATTTCATGGTCTCTCCTGCGGAAATTTTTTGAGAACTAGCTGAACCGGTTCTTTTGTCGGGCGGCGGTCAGGGACCGCATCGGGGATCGGAGTCGTTTGAGTCTTCTCCCGAAGTATCGGCCCATCCCACGTTTCCGGCTGACTCGATTCGAGTCGTCGGGCGTGGCAGGGCCTCCACTATCTCTAAGCGGTAAGGACCCTTTGGAGGGATCTCAAAGAAGGTAGACAGTTCGGGGATCGGGTATTTTCTCGGTCTCGGGCGCCGACTTCGCCCCAAGGTGAATGGGCAGCGCCTCTGATGCGTACTCGGGGAATCTACTTCCTGCACTCCCTGGAGGTGAGCGTGGTTTCCATCTTTAACTTTTTGACAAATTTAGCCTTCGGTACCGTCGCTTTGATCGCTCTTACGGAGCTCGTTAGATGGCTCAAGGAGATTTGGCGCCGTCGTCAGCTGACTCCAGAGGACCGGGAGTTGGAAGACACCTGGGCCCTGGGGGGGAGCTTCAACATGCGTCGACCGGACTCGGAGCTGCGGGGACGCCATGTCAGCAGAGAAACCCTCAACGGTCGCTTGGCCGAGCTCAACAAACCACAAAAAGATCCCTATGATCCCTAGCAGGCAATTGGTTGGTTTTGCGCTTGAAGCCTCTCGAGCTGGCGTGCTTTGCTAGTTCCACTAGTCCCAGAAGGCTGGCCTACAAACTCCAGATTGTCCGGAGAACATCGATCTAGCCGTGTTAAAATTTGGCGCCTTCCCAAAGGAGATTCGTATGGTGGCGTGGTTCGATGCGATCTTGGCGATCTGGCGATCCCTGGCCAACGAGCAAAAGCTCGCCGTTGTCATGTTCCTATTCTCGATCCCTCTCGGAGTGCTCAGCTTAATGGTTGGCATCTACCATGGCGACATGACGTTGGCTGCAGCAGGAGTGGTTAATCTTTGTTTTGCCCTGTGGCTGACGATCACTCTCGGCTGGCTTCTTTTTAAACTTCTCAAAGAGTTGATCAAGCTGGTGCTTCGTCTTCCCCAGATCTTGTGGCGTTGGCTGAAGCGTTTTCGCAGGTCAGCAGAGTCTCCCGAGTTGCCGGTCGCCGAACGACGAATAGTCATAGAGGCCGCAGAGTTGGATCAGACCGTTCGGCAGCTCAAGATGCTTGCAATCTTTGGGTTGTGGGCTCTGCTTCAGGTCTATCATGTCCGACGGTTGTCTGTTCTTTTGGGTGGGTGATCAGGCCCAACTTTCCTGCTTCACAGCGTAAGTGCCAGAGATCGCCGTGGGAGATCGTCCCGGAGGGAGCTCCAAGAGCTATCGGCCGTCGGCTCGCATCCTGATCCAGTGCGAGCCTTCGGCCGATGTGCGATCAGGACTCTTGGTCGGTCGAGATAAAATTGAATCCGCGGTTGACCAAGTTGCCACTTGGAGTCTTGATGGTTAGGGCGAACCCTTCCGAAGTCGAATTACTGACGCAGACACTATCTGCCTGGCTTCCGGAGCCAAGCGGCGTTGCGACGACGACCGGTTCGCTCGGGAAAGCAGTGGTATAGCTGACTGTGTACATCCCAGTGCTGTCGTTGCCAGCGCTGAACAAATTGGTGCCGATGGTATCTTGTCCTGACGTGCTGACTTGTCCGGCGATCTGTGTCATGGTTTTCTCCTCATCTAAACGGTTGACTGTCTTGGCGATGACTACGCTTTGCGGCAAGCTGATGCTTGTCCTTTGCTCCGACCGGCCGTTGGCTCGTTTTATCTTTACCCTCCTTTCCAGGTCATTGGGGCCGGCGTTTTGGGGCTGCGAACAGCGCCGCTGCTTGGCTAGTGGGATGGGATGATGGATTGTCCCACCCTCGACGCAGACATCCGGGGAAAAAAGCCATTGTGATCCGATGGCCCGAAACGCGAAGAAGAACAGGCTGCTAGCCAGTTAGAGCCCTTTAAAGTAGAGGCTGTGTCGGTTGCGGAGCCGGGCCAAAGAATGGGTTTACCGCCGCTCCTCTGCCCTGCGAAAAGGTGAGCACACCAGGTCCAAGAGCTTGATGATCAACAACAGCACATTGATGATCAGCGGAGAATGGATGGGCTGCCTGGCCATGAAGGCGGCATCGTAGCTCTCGTCGAGATATTGCATTGTCGAGGCCGGGCTGAGCCAAATCTTTAGCCAACTGCGCAACGAACCCGTTCGCTGCAAGGTTGGGTAGAGGTGCATCCGTTTCGCTAGGCGATCACAGTATGGGAACATTTCCACCGGATACATGTTGTTGGTATCCAAGGTGTGAAAGGTCTTCTCCAGACGAGCTCGGTCTTGGCCATGGGCCCGTTGGATTGCGCTCGGACGAGGGTAGCGACCGCCCAGAAGGCCGATGACATACTGGGCCTGCATTTCGCTGATGCTGGGGATGTTGCCGATAACCGGACGGGCAAAACCCACTAGGAAAAGGTTGTCATAATCCGTGTGCACACAACCAAGGTAAAAATCCCTTGGCGTGACGGCGCCGTCTGAGATGGACTGAACATTGGAGCTGAAGCCGATCATCGGAATCAGCAGATCAGGGTCGAGATGGACGGGTTGGCCATCATCGAAATCGGCGTAGGTTCGGTAGGTGGCGTCCAAGGGCGGTCCCAAGATCTTCAGTCGGTCTTCGGCGACGGCGTCGAGGAAGTCGTCGCTCTTGTTGTGGAACATGTTGAACAGGGTGGCCTTGGCTCGTTCCGTGAGCTTGGCGGCCCAGTACTTCCGTTGTTGGCGCACGGAAAGAGCTTCGTGCTCATGGCGCTTCCTGCGGCGGAAGACCCGTTCGAACAGCTCTTGATGCCGGATCCGCGCTTCCACGAACTTCTGGCCGACGGCGTTGCGAATGCTCTCGTGGATCGACAACATGAGCCGAGTGCGCAGGAAATCCGAAGGCACTCCCTTGATGGGATGATAGCGGGGGCTGACCCGAATCCCCGTCTTGAGGGATAGAAAAACCTTATTGTGCAGCGACACCTTGGACAGTCGGTTGGCCATGTCGACGGCGGATTCGCCACCGCCCACGACGACGATCGTCTTGTGGGTGACGGGTTTGATGTCATCCAAAGCGATCAGTTGGTCGATGCCACAGTCGATCTTCTTCGGCTGCTCTGCCAAGCCCGTGCACAGGATGAGGGCGTCGACTTTCTGCTCCTCGGTGTCTTGCGGAACGGCAGACCGCCGGATCGTCAGCCGCCAGTCAGATCCGACCCGTTGAATGCGCTGCACCGTATGATGGTGCCGGATGTGGGGCTTCAGCTCACGCAGACGGGCAAACTCTTCGAGATAGGCGCCATACTCGCCGTCCTTGAAGAAGTCCCCCCGCTGCGCTTCTCCTTCGGCATCGGCGAAGGCATCGAATCTGCGATGACAAGAAAATTGGGTGGTGTATTTGGTCGAGGTGGAGACAAAACCACGGTAGGGGTTTCCCCAGGCGCCTTGGACGTTGTCGGATTTTTCGTAGCAGGTGATTTGCCAGTCGGGTAGACGGCGCAAGGCATAGTACAGCGAGATCAGACCGGCGCTCCCTGCCCCAACGATGGCGAGCTTTCTCTTGGCGACGTGGGGCGAAGTCAACGCACTACCAACAAGCTGATGAGCACGAAGTTGAAGCGGCCGGATTCCGGAATGAACAATAGGAGGCGTTCGCCGTCCTTCAGATCATGGCTGCGAGCATATTCGTCCAACATGATGAAGATGCTGGCGGAGCCAGTATTGCCTTTGGTGGCGAGATTGGTCCAATAATCAATCTTGCGATCGTCGTCTTGCGGTGCCGAACGGAAGATGTTGAGCATGATGCGACGGAAGATAAACGACGAAAGATGGGGCAGTATGACTTTGTAATTGCCGAGTTGGTCATCGTTGACCTCCATGGCCTCGGTGACCACTTTCTTGATACAAGGGCCCAGGTATTGCGTCAATATCTGAATATCTTGGCTGAGTAAAGCATTCTTGTTGTCGAGCTGCATGCAGACCGGAGCTTCGTGGGCAAAGGAGCGGGAGTGGGTCCAAGTGATTTCGAAAGATGGTCCGGTTTTGGCAGGTCGATCTTGCACCAAGAAGGCCCCCGCACCGTCGGACAGCATGAAGCGCAAAAAGATGGACATGAACCACTTGGACCGCCGCAAATCGCGGAACATCTGCGGCAGATCATAGACGGGGCGGAGGGCTTTGGATTTGAGAACGGCGGAAGGCTGCTCGGCACCGACGCAAAGCGCAAAACGGTGTTCGTTCCCTCGCACCGCACGGAATGTATTGACCAAGGCTTGGGCGCCGGAGGTGCAGATGCCGGCGTTCGAGTTGATCTCCAAGGCATGGGACAACAAGCCGCGTTCTTGCAGCTCGCCGTGCAGCATGCTGGATAGCCCGGGGCCGTTGAAAGGCGTATGGGTGGAGCCCGCCGATAGATAGCTGATCGGAGCTTCGAGGGCGTCCCCTTCGAGATTCAAACCTGCAAGGCAATTCTCGATGGCCAGGGCCGCCAACTGATAGACATCGTGGGTGGCTTTTTGGCGGCGGTCCAGCGCATAGTGACGCTGCTGGATGCCGTTGGCCCTGAGCACGCTCTGACGCACCTTGCCTTCGCCGAGCATCGAGCCCATGTAGTCGGAGATGGAATCGTTGTCGACCGGGGGGCCGGGTAGAAAGGCACCGGTTCGGGTGATGAAGGCGCTCATTCGGTGCTACCCATCTTGGGGAGCTTCCTTCATCAGTTTGTGACGGAGAACATGGTAGGCAAACTCGTCGAAGACAATGTGGTAGTAAAGATACTGGCTAGGATCCGAAAAGAAGGCACTGCTGTCGTGGTGGCTGCGGTTGCTATAAACCTGCATGTAGAAATCCAGATCGATCATCACGTGTTGGTTGTCGGCGAACAAATGCTTGAGACACCACAGCAAGACGGAATCCGAGTCAAAGGAGTTGAGGGCCTTCATGGTGGTTCGCAGATCGCCGAAGAGGGTGATGATGATGACGATGAAGATGACGACATTGGTGCAACCGAGGAGCTGCAAGGAATGCTTTTTGTTGATGTCGAGCACTTCCTTGGTGAGCCTTGCGTGATCGGCAGGACGGCTTTGTCGAATGTGCTCCAGGTTGGCGAGGAAGGCATCTCTCTGGAAACGTTCGATGAGCTCGTACGACAGCTCGTCGTGACCGATGGTCATATTGTTGGCTGCGATGTCCTCGAGGGAGTCGACGTTGAAGTCGCCGTCGATACCGTTGAGCTTGCGTGGGGTTTGGCTGGGCTCTTCCTGCAGCACATAGCGGTAGAGCAGCGGCTCGATCTGCACATGGCGCACCAACAGCTCGGCAGCATCGTGACTGGCCAGGTACTTCATGCCCACCGCCATCAGGGCGTCGATGCATCGGGCCTCGAAACCGTAAGGGACCCGATGAACGACGAACTTCAGGGGGAAGATCACCAGCTTGAGGAAGAAGTAGAACACCAAGAGCAGAGGCCTCAGGACGATATAGTCGAGCCTCTGCCTCTCCGTGGAGAAAGCTCGATTGATGTAATCGGTGATGTAGGGGAATGTGTGCATGGTGATGACTTCCCGAGTGCCCGGCGAGGGCGCGGCCGTTTGAAGAAGCCCGAATGGGCCGGCAGACATGCTCCCGGACCGCTGCCTACCCTCTGCGCTTGAGTCTATTCCATCTAGGAAGAGACTGCTGTCACGATAAGATCCGAAGGCGCAGTCGTTGGTTAGATCGATCGTCTTGAAGGAGGTCGACACACTTTGTCGATTTATGTCGAAACCCGAATCCGAGGCTCCATGGACGATGTGTGGCGTCTGACCCAAACGCCCGAGCTGCACGAGCGGTGGGACCTGCGGTTTTCCTCGATCACCTATCTTGAGCGGCAAGACGATTCCGCGGCGCAGCGCTTCCGCTATGCGACGCGCCTTGGTTTTGGCTTGGAGATCGCAGGCTGGGGTGAAACGGTGGGCGAGAGGTCGGTCGAGGGTGTCCGCACCTCGGCGCTACGGTTTGGCTCCACTTACCGGGGTTCTGAGGATCGACTCGCTCCAGCACCAAGGGAAGTTGAAGGTGTATTTGTTGGGTTCGGTTTCCTATATTATCGAGGGGACATGGTTGGGCCGACTCTCCTGTGTCCAGCGCAAGGCCGAGAACATCGCCCTCGGCATCGCTATATTTACTCGCCTTGTGAAGGAGATCGAGATGCCACGACTGCGCTCCAACTCTAAAACTTCCGTGCGACCGGCCCGGGCACGCTGGATCTCGGCTCTGCTTTTTGTGCTATTCGCCGTGCTCAGCTCGGTCTCGGCTCAGGCTGCAAAGGTCGGCGCTCGCTACGAGCGCGATGCAGATTTCAGCGGCCTTTCGACCTATGCCTGGAGGCTCCATACGGAACGGCCTGCCGAGGCAGCTCTGGCGGTTGGCGGAGAGCTCGACACGCTGATTCGAGGAATCATCACGGAAGAGCTCGAGCGTCGTGGGTTCCGCCTGGCCGGTGAAGAGACTCCTGATTTCGAGATCTCCTACGACGCCTTTGTCGAGACGATGGTCGACCACCCCGCCTTGCGCAAGGAAATTGTGCCCGGTGTCGCCTGGGTGATCGAAGGGGATTACCGCTCCTGGGAAGAAGGCTCGCTCTACATTTGGCTCTATAGGTACGGTGGAAAGCATCCCCTATGGACCTCCTGGGCGACAAAAAACCTGGCGGAGCCGAAGGAAGCACCAGACCCGCAAAAGTTGCGCCGTACGGTGCGCAAGATGCTGCGTCGGTTGCCAAGCCACTGATTCCAGGAGATCCGCCCTCAGCCGACTTGGAGATAGCCGTTTTTCTGGTGCCTCGGGTATCAGGTAAGGCTATGTCGATTTTTCTCAAAACTCGAGCTCAGGGCTCCAAGGGCGAGCTCGGCTACCGTGGATCGATCGATGTCGAGTGGGTTGCAGTACCGAAAGACCCCTGGCGTCCGTCCGCTTTCAAGGGCACGAGCGACGGAGAGTATTCAGGTTGACTCAGAATCTCCGTTCCTGACGCCTTCAGGTTCGACGGATGGCTTCGGCGACGGATCACCGGCGATATTCAGAGGCTAAAAGGAGCGCCGCATGCTGCGGATTGGGCGAAAGATTTTCTTGATACTGCCATGGGTTTGGCTGGCTTGGACCCTGCCGAGGAGCACCGTTCTGGCCGACCATCCGGGCAGTTGGAGAATCCTGGGACCCTATGGTGGGCATGTTTCCGCCTTGGCGTCGACCAATGATGGTGAACGACTCTTTGCCGGCACACGCGGCAACGGCATGTTCATCAGCGATGACTCCGGGGGGAGCTGGCGTAGCGCGTCGACGGGGTTGACCTATGGATTCGTCAGCTCCGTGGTCGCCGATCCCAGCGATGCGATGATGGTCTTTGCCGCCACCGACGGGTTTCAGCTCGGCGGCGTTTTCAAGTCGACGGACGGTGGTGTCAGTTGGACCTTGCAGGCGACTGGGCTGAGCGATACACAGATCCTCACCCTGCATTTGGACTCGACGGTTCCCAGCATTCTCTACGCCGGTAGCCGAGGTGGTCGGGTGTTCGCCAGCTACGATGGGGCGAAGACTTGGCATGAGCTGGCGGCCTTCGGCGATGCGGTGAAGGCCCTGGCGACGCATCCCGACAACAATCAACTCCTCTACGCCGCCACTTTCAGCTCGGGAATCGTCCGAAGCTTGGATGGTGGCAAGAGTTGGCAGGCGAGCAATGGGGGGTTGCCTCATCTTTTTACTTGTAGCCTGGCGATCGATCCTCGGCAGCCCGATATCCTTTACTTGGGCATGATCGGCGGCCTACAGCGGAGCCAAGACGGTGGTACCACGTGGCAGTCGCTGGGTGAAAACTTCGACGGGTTGGTGGTGTCTGCGGTGATTCCGGACCGCGACGTCCCGGGACGGCTGCTCATCGGAACCCGCTCCATGGGCGCGGCCAAGGGAGAGGGCGTATTCGAGTCCCTCGATGGCGGCACCACGTGGCGTGCCATCGGCCCCGGCGACGGAGAGCCGGGCGCCGCCGACTTGGAGATCGTTTCTCTTCTGGTGCCTCCCGCCACCGACGGGGCGCCTTCGCCGTCGGCCGTTTACGCAGGAACCGCGGCCTACGGGTTGCTCAAACAACAGGCGGCGGCGTTGGGTACCCCCGGTTGGATGGCGACTCACCACGGGCTCGGCAATCTGGCCATCTCGCAGATCGTCGTCGATGCGTCCGAGCCGCAACGGTGGTTTGCCACGGTCCTCCCCCCGAGCAACACATTGCCGGGCACCGGGATCTTCCGCACCGACGATGGGGGAGGGGTTTGGCGTCGCATCCACCATGGGTTGATCACCACCGACCTGAGGGGATTGCTGCAGAGCTCGGCCGACCCGTCGACGTTATTCTTGGCCACCGGCGGACAGGACAGCTCTGGGTTGTTGCGCAGCCACAACGGTGGACAAAGCTGGCACGAATTGGCGTTCCCGGGGGGCGCCCTCGCCGCTCTCACCGAGCATCCGCAAAATCCCGATCGGCTGTACGTCGGGGTGCGAGGGGCCGGCATCAAGGGGCTTTTCGGCAGTGTGGATCGCGGAGAGAGTTGGTCCTTGTTGGGTTTACCGAATCATTGGGTGCGGCAACTGGTCTTCGATCCGAATACGTCGGACACGCTGTACGCCGGTACTTGGGAAGAACCTTTTGATCCACCGGTTGCCGGCGGCGTCTACAAGAGCCTCGACGGTGGCGTCACCTGGGAGCTTCAGACCGGCGGGTTGGGCCAACAGGGGCTCTCCGTGCAAGCACTAGCCATTGGCACCGGGTCCCCAGGCATCGACACCGGGTCCTCCGACGAGCCTGCAGTGATCTATGCAGCCATCAGTGAGCTGTGGGTGGGACCCCGAGGTATCTTCCGCAGCCTGGACGGGGCCGTCACCTGGCAGCCGGCCAGCGACGGGCTCACGGATTTGCAGGTCTACCACCTGCTGACCGATCCGGCAATGCCCGGTCGCGTCCTGGCGGCCACCGAAACCGGCATCTTCGAAAGCCGCAACCACGGACAGACCTGGGATCACATCAGCGGCGGCTTTCCGCCGGGCATTGGGCGGACCCTCTACCTGACCCTCGGCTCTACCGAGGCGTCGTCCCTATTGGTCGGCACCGAGGGTGGCGTCGTGGTCCTAGATCGCGGCTCGCCGGTGTTCACGGACGGTTTCGAGAGTGGCGATACGGCCGCTTGGTCGACGGCGGAGCCGTGGACGACGGTCGTGGGAAGACACCCCCACGGTCGCCAATTGAGAACGTATCCCCCGCAAGCGCCCGCCGCGAACAGGGCGTTGCCCCCCGGAAGCCATCCGCATCTGTAGAGCTCACCCTCGATTCTGAGACTGGCTACGCACGAACCTGCTGTAAGATTCCATACCTTGATCGTGCTACCTACTCCAATGTCGGCACTCACCGAAAGCAAGTGCTCGTTGCCGGGCTGGAAGGCGCAGTCCCTGACCGGACCGTGATGCCCGGTGAGCACTTGCAACTCTCGACCCGCGGAATCCCAGAGGCGTACCGTTCGGCCGTGGTCGGCTGTGGCGATCATCTGATCATCGTCCGAAAAGCAGCAGCCATTTACTTCCACGTTGGGAGCGGCGACGACCCTCGGTTGAGCCTGGGCGGCTACGTCCAACAGGCAGACTTTCCCATCCCGGGATGCCAGGAGGAGGTGCTGACCGGCCGACGAGTAACAGCACCGGGTTGCTTTGGAGGGGCCGCTGTCGAGGGACCGCAGCTCTCGGCGCTCGCTTAGATCCCAGAGGCGGAGACGACCACCCCGTTCGAGGGCTGCGAAGTGGGTGCCGTCTCGGCTCAGGGCACAGTCGTAGAAGATCTCACCGCTTGCGACGAGATCCCTCCGTTGACCCGTCCTCAGGTCCCATTCCGTGGCGCCACCGGAAGAATCGACCGCCAGGGCGAAGACTCCATCAGGCGTCAAGGCACATCCCGACACTCCGGCGGCATGTTGTAAACAGTGGACTTGTTGGCCCGTTTGCAGATCCCAGATGCGTAACGTCGAGTGCAAGGTCGCCCCTGCCAGCCAGCGACCTCCGGCATCGACGGCGCAGTCCTGGAGGTGCGCCCGCATGGGCGGGGAGTTCCCTTGCCGCGAAAGGGGATCGCGCCAGAGCTTGACGGTGAGATCCTGGCCTCCGGAGGCGACGAGACGGCCATCTGCGGAGACCGAACAGGAGGAAATTCCACCTTGATGGCCGGCCAAGGTACAGAGGTGGCGGCCGGTTCGAGGTTCCCACAGATCCAGACTTCGGCCCGCTGTAACAGCGATCTCACCGAGGGGGCTCAAAGCGCACGCGTAGATGTCGTTCAGGTGCTCAATACGATGCCGCTCTGTGAGGGTCACCACATCCCAGAACCGTATCTCCCGGTCGTAGGAGACTGAAATGGCCCATTTACCATCGCCACTGAGGGCACAGGCGGCTGTCGACACTTCATGGGCGAGCCATTTTCGAGAGGACTTCCCTGGATAGATGCCACAGGCAGAGCTCTTGGCCACAGGTTGATAGCAGCAGGTGACCCTCGGCGCTCAGCGCGCAGCCCCCATCGGTGGTCGCATCCCGCATGATGTCGAGCACAATCCTGCCGTCTGCGGTATGAAGGCGCACAGCCGGCCGGAAGCCCAGCGACAGACACCGCGCCGGCCGTCGGCGCTCAGCGCTGCAGCGCTGATCCCTCTTTCCCCTGGCAGGCGACAGAGCTCCACTCTGGTATGAGACGAGCGCAGCGTGGTCCGCCGCGAAGGAAAGGTCAAAGATGAATCGAGGACCAGACATCATCGATGACGATCAATACCCGGAGCGGATCGAGCCGAGCTGCCAGGGCCGCCGCAGCGCTATCAAGGTTGGAGTAACCGGGACGCTCTCCGAAGAGCATCTGGATCAAGTCCTCGAGGCTTGCGGTCAGATTTTCCGGAGACTCGCCGAGGGTCACCCAGAGGATGCCGTCCCTGAAGGCTTGCTGGACCCGTGGGTCAAGGCAGACGGCCCGGGCCAGAGTGGACTTGCCGTATCCACCGGCGCCACGAAATCCGGCGGCCAGACCAACCGTCAGCAAGGGATCTCTTCCGATGAGAGCCGCGATCACGGGCTCGATGAGACTTGGTCGCTCGACGAAGTCGACGGGAGGGTTCTCCGGCATAAAGGGCGCCGCCAGAGTTGTGCATGAGGCGCGCTCGGGCTCCCCGAAGCCGGCCGCTTCTCAAGAGCCACCGAAGCTCAACCGCGCGTTGGGATGCCCATAGACGGCGAGGGCCAACCACGAGGGTCGGGTGGGGTCTTTCCTGCGGGCTTGGCGCCGTGCCTCCAAGGCGGCTTCACCCAGGGTTTGACCGTCCTCCAGCTGCAGGTAGAAAACCTTGGCGATCTCGTAGGCCAGGCTGTCGTCGACCACCCACTGCGGCCCCACGAAGGCACCGCAATGACAGATCTGAATCCAGGCTTTGACCCAGCCATCCAGGCCGGTCAATGACCACGCCTGCCTGGCGACCCGACAGGCGTTGAGAAAAACCAAAGGCCGATTCTCCTGTAGGCGCGTCTGGATTGGCCCGATCAAGTGGCGGCTGCGGAAGGGACGATCCTCCAAGTCGATACTGGACTCACTGGCCTGACTTGCTGAGATATCGCCGTGACCGATGAAGTGCAGGAGATCGCAGCCTCCCTTTTCCAGGAGCCGGGTCACATCCTTGAATCGGGACCTGGACGGGCTGGCGTCCTTGACCTCCCGGTGGCGAGTCGCCAGATCGGCCAGCAGGTCTCGCTCCTCCGCAGCGTGGGGTAAGTCATTCTTGCCGAAGCAGGCGAGCTTTTTGATCGGGAACGCGGTCACCGGTGGCCGGCCATTGAGCCAGCGGGTGAGTTGGAATCGCATGCAAAAGAAGTCGTGGTCGATCAGCGGGCCGTGGTGATCGTCGTAGGGCTTGAGGAGCTCCCAGGGGATGGCCAGCTCATCGGAGGTGATTTGTACGGAGCGGACATTGCAGAAGCGACGGTAGGCCTGCCGCATGGCCGGTGGGAATAGTTGGCGGAAGAGGTTCCGCCCAAGGCTGGAGAGCTCTTCCTCGACATCTTCGGGTTGCAGTACGTTGTCGTCGACATCGAAGCCTTCATGCAGCCTTTCGATCTGCTCGAAGAGGGACGCCGCAAAGATCTCGGCATTTTGGGTGAGTACCGGGCCGGGAATCGTCTCGAAGTGGAATCCGGCTTTTGTCGAATGGAGGATGTAGCTCAGGGCGGTCTTTCCCTGCGTCGAGGTCAAATGAACTTGCAACTCCAGATCCGGAGGGGAGACAGGGGGGCCTATCATGCCCTCGAGCCGAGCGGTGAGGTCCAACACCTGAGCGCAGAGAGCCGAGATGATCTCCGGTTGTTGAGTTTGTTTGGCCAGTTGTTGTGCTCGATCCCTGACCTTTTGCTGCCGTTGATGCTGGCTTGCCGCCAGGGCTTCGCGAACCAAGAATACAGTCGCGCTGACCAGGACACCGAGAAACATGCCATCCGTGAAGACAGCATCGAAGGGCAGCGCCCAGCTCTCCTCGATGGCCTCTGGCTGTTGATCCAGGAGTTTCTCGGCATCGGCGTAGTAGTTTTCGAAGTTCTGCTCTAGCTCCGCCAAGTGAACCGGAGCCTCCTGGCGGAGAAAATCTCCAGTCAACTGATGGACGATCAGCTTGGCGTCGGTTGGCATCGAAGGTTCAACCCGAGCCTCGGATGGCCGCAATCCGTTCTTCCGCGACGGGATGCCAGTAGTGGTGACTCAGGCCACAGCGATATTGCGTCAGGAACAGGGACCACCGATAGGTGAAGGAAAGGTCGGGGGTGGGCAAGGGGGGTTCGACAAAGTGGCGCTGTGGGGGGAGTGAGTCCAGAAATCCTTTCAGGTCTTCAGGCGGGATCTCGAGGATTTCAAGGGCGACTCGATCGGCTTGCAACTCGTAGCCGAAGGAGTGGAGCAGAGCCGAGGCAAACCCATCGCCGGTGAAGGAGAGCCTACCCATCCAGAGTGCCAATGAGCGCACCGCGAGATGGCCGAGGTAGTGGTGGGCAACCTCGTGGGCCAGGGCGGCCTTGAGTCGTGGGGCGGGCAGATCTAGGAAGCTCTCCGAGATCTCGACGTACCTATCCACTCGCCAGAATCCGAAGCGCTCCGCTGCCGGAAGGCTGGAGCCGTTTCGCAAGGCGAGCTTGATGGGCGGCAACCGAAGCCGGCGGCAGAGCTCTCTGAGGGTTTTTTCCAGCTGCCGTCTTCGGGGAAACGGTCGTCGCGCCCTGTCGGCGAGCCGATGTCGAAGGGATCGTCTACGAAAGTAGAGCTGGCCCGTGGAAACCAAGAGAAGGCCCGAGGCCAGCGAAGCGCCGAGGAGCCAGAATCCCGAGACGGTCCACGACAGCCAACGATTGTCTCCCGCCAGGCCCAGCACTGCGGCGAGGGTCTGGGTGGCACGTTGCACGAGCTGAAGCTCGGGTCGCTCGAAGACGGGGTAGATACCCTGCACCGCGCAGACCACCAGAAATGCGAGGCTCGTCAGGCTCAAACCTGTCAAGAGGAGCCACGTGACGACGAAAACCCCCTGGAATGAGCGAGGGGATTCGCCACCCACCGCCAAGCGGTGGGCTCCGGTCCCTCGATGGGCTCGCAAACGAAGAATCTGGGGACGGATGAGCGGAGTGGAACCGACCCCAAAGTAAAAAAAGAGGAAGAACGCGGTCGCGGCGAGGAGAAAGGTGCTGCCGAGCAGGAGCATGCCCAAAGGCCGCAAATTTGCGCCGAGGGCGCTGTAGTCGATACCGCTCGTTAGCCACCACGGGAGGAGAATCGCTTGCAGCAAGAGGAGTGCCGGCAGCATGGTCATGAGGCCCGTCAAGATCGGATAGAGCCGCAGGCTGAAGCCCTTTCGGCTGAGCTTCAAGGCGAGCGCGATGACCAGCAGAGCGATCAGACCAGCCAAGGCCAGGAGGAACCCCTGGGTGCCCACGGGCAAGGGAAGACTTGTCTGGCGCAAGCTGGAGAGGGTAAACCAAAGCGTCAGGATCAATGTGAAGGTGAAGAAGCCGAGGAGGTGTAGGGAATACCGGAGGTTGACGTAGCCCTTGGGCTCAAGCTGGCCGTCGCTGCGTTCCATGGCTTTGGCGATGTCGAGCCACAGCCGATCTCCGCTACGGCCCCCGAGGGCACCGAGCATCTGGATGACGACGGGCATCAACGAGATCGCCAATAGCAGCAAGAAGGAGGCAGCCAAGGAACCTCTGGGACCGCTCAACCAGCCTTGTGTGGCGTTCAGGATGTCGAAGATGAAGCAGGCGCCAATGACGGCCCAAAGTACAAAGAGGATCACGGAGTACCAGCGAAAAAGGTGGAAGTCAGAGGATAAGCGGAGCGTCTCCCCGGACCTCTCGATACTCCATCGGACCCGTTGCGGCAGCCGGTGTCGGAGGACGCGGTGCCAAGGCGCCTGTTGCGTCCCTTCCAACCAGATGCAGTCTTCATCGGCCACGATCGTACGAACGCTGACTCCGAAGCGAGCGAGGGCTTCTTCTACAGCACGGCTGGCGACCAAGATCTCGCCAGTCCCGACGTAGGTCGTCCCCCATTTCCCCATAGAGCTGTTGCTGGTCGACGGCATGGAGAGAAGTATACTCCTTGGTTGTTAGGTGGCTGTCACCGGTGATTGCTGGAGCCAAGAGGTGATCTGTTGTCCAGCCGACGCACTGGTTTGGTCGAACCCGTCTTCCGATTGCTTTTCGGCGAATGAGACTTTACTCGACGGACTGTCGGCACCCCTGTAGGCTTGCGGACATCGACCCCCGTCGATCAAGATGACCAATTTTGAGCCAACACAATCCAAGTACCGTCAGGAGACACCATGGCAGATCCAACTCTCGTCAACGGCCAGATCACCGACGCCGTCACCCAAACCAACGTCAAAGTCCTGGCCGAAGCGCCAGCCATGGCGATGGGTAGCCTCTACCAAGTGGCAGCACAGTCGCTGTCCGTAGCGATGCAAAATGCCGTCACGGCCCAGCAGAACGGCAATGTTCTAGCCCAAGCGGCGACCACAATGGGTGTTACGGTGCTCTATTCGATGGATACCGCGGCGGACACGGTTGTCTTCGACGGTGATTCTGAAGCGACCACAACGGAAAAGGACGACGACTAATGGCCGAGCCCACAGCCGCCAACGGTCAAATAACCGACGCTATCACCCAGGCCGACCTGACGGTGCTCGGCGACGCTCCCGCCGTGTCCCTGGCGACGATCTACCAGACTCTGGCCCAGTCCACCGGCCTCGCCATGCTCAACGCGGTGCATCAACAACAGCAGGCGTGGACCATCCAATCGGCGGTCACCGCCAAGATCGTCCGTCAACTGCTCGATGGGGCCGACCCGGTGGCGGGCGATGATCTCCTCGACGATCTACTGGCCGGTGTCGGCGAGCCTGCCGATCTGGAGACGACCGATGAGTGACCAGGGCCCGGGCTCGGATCAACCGTCCCCAGCCGAAGCCGAGTCGCCGCTCAACTCACAAATTCTGGCAGCGGTTGCCGAGGCGCAACGGGCTCTGCGCGATGGGGTCGGTGAAGACAGCCAGAACATCCTGCGCCTGCAGATCGCCCATTCCCTGTCCCTGGCCCTGGCCGACGCGGTGGCCCACGTCCGCCGTCTGCAAACCCTGGCCTTGGCCTCGCAGTCGGCGGCCCAGCGGGCCATCCTCGACGGCATGGATCCAGATTCCGCTGGTCGTGTCGCCGATCTCGGCCAGCGGGCCGTGGTCAAGTCCACCCGTGAGGTCCTGGCGCTGGCACGGGCGGCGTCCCGTTTGGCGGCAGAGGAGGGCGGTGCAGCGATGTCTTCGCAGGAAGACTCCGGGTAGAGCCCAGATGCCTTCCGTGGGGCGCACCTTGGCGCCGTCTGGGCGGGCATTTCTTGGCGCTGAGGCGGTGGCTGTCAGGGTGAGTCCGTCAAAATCTGCCGACACGCTTCCATGCTGCTGACCCGCAGCTCGAGCTCCCGGCACAGCCGCTGTGCTCCGGCGAGATCTCCGGAGACCTGGAGAAGCTGTGCCAAGGCGAGGGTCGCATCGGGGTGCAGGGGAGCATAAGCGAGCACCCGGCGATACCAAGTCTCCGCTTCTTGCGGCTGGTCCAAGGACTCATGGAGCTCACCGATGACGACGCCGAGCGCCGCATGCCAGGGCCGTACGCGGGGGGCCTGCTGGTCGTAAACTCGGCCCATGGCGGCGTAGGCGCGCTCGAAATGGTCCAGAGCGGCCTTGCGGTCGCCTTGGATCTGCTGGAGATCGCCGAGGTTGATCAAAGCGCCCCAGGCATCAGAGTCGATGGTGATGGCGCGGCGGTAGGATGCCGTGGCCAGCTCAGGCTCGCCCATGGCCGAGTGGACGAAGCCTAGTGCCTTGTGGGCCTCGGCGTCGTCCGGCGTCAAGCTGACGGCTCGCTGGGCTAGGGCCAAAGCCCGCTGCAAACGCTGCCGGGAAGTCTCGGTTTGGGTTTGACCCCGACCCAGCGCTTGGCCGAGGGCGCTGGGCTCCAGTTGTTGCCAGTCCGTCCCTTCCTGCCAGCGGATGACTTTCTGCACCAGGGCGTTGGCTAGACCCGATTGCGCCGCTGCGAGATCGGGAGAGTCGGCGATCAGACGCTCATAGAGCGCGATGGCTGATTCGTTGTCGGCCCGGGTGAATTGGAAATAAAAGTCATGGGCCCTGTCCAGCAGCAGGTGCGCTTGCTTTGGTGTGGGAGGGGAGCTGCCCTGGGACGCATCTGGGCTGGTGGTGCCCTCGTCGCGCAGAAGCAGGACAGCCAGCAAGAGAGCCAGGAAGATACCGCCAACCAGCCAGGCGAGGGTCGCAGGACGCCGGGAGCGCGGTGCTTCCGAAGGTACTGCCGATCGAAGGACCGACTCGGGAGCACCGCCGCTTGTGGCTGGAACCACCGACTCCTCGCCCGCTGGAGCGGTCATATCGAGAAGGCGGGTCGGAGCGATCAGGCGGTAGCCCCGTTTGGGTACCGTCGCGATGAAGCTCGGCGCCTTGGGATCATCGCCCAGGGCCTTGCGCAATTTCGACACACAGCGGGACAGCGCTTCGTCACCCACCACGACGTCCGGCCACAGGATGTCGAAGATGGTTTCTCTAGGCACCACCTGATTGGGTGTGGACGCGAGCAACCACAATAAGTCGGCTACCTTGGGCTCCATGCGCCGGACTTCGTTGTGCTGTGACAACGTGCCGGTGGTCGGCTCCAGGTGCCATGGGCCGACGGTCAGGTCGGAGCGGTCAGTGATGGGGGGTAGAGTCATGGGGTCAAGGCTTGGGGTCCAAGGACATGGGATATAGAGGCATGGGGTCCTAGAGTCGTGGGATCTTAGAATCAGCACCTTCGGAGACAAAGACCTCGGTCAGGTTTTGGTCAGGAAAAAGGGAGGTCGACGCCATGGCCCTGCCTTCTTTGGACGGAGACACTGGGCACGAGCTTGGGCATGGCCCCGCACCGGTCCTTGCCCGGTGCCTTGCAACGTCCCGGTCTTCACGGGCTCATTCAACCATCGTTTTTGTTTCAAACCTAGGCCTTGCGGGAATGGAGGGGGAACTGTCCCCCTCGAGCCTTTCCTGCAAACAGTGCCTTCGTCGAGGGGCGAAGGCAGGAGCTGATCACCATGAACCACAATCCCAGGACTGCTCTGTCTCCCATTCGAAATCGTCGTTACCTCCATATGTCGTGGGTCTGCCAGGCCCTTCTGGTTGTCTCCATCGGTTGCACGGCCCACCATCGCGCCACCGATTTTCTTGTGGCGCCGGAGGTGATTCGTGCCGACTTCCGGGAGCTCTACAGCCGAATCCAGGCGGCCCATTTTGATCTCTTTGTGCACGTGCCAAAAGCGGACTTTGACGCCGAATTCAAGAGGACCCTGGCTGAGCTGGATCGGCCAATGAGCTTGGACGAGATCCGAGTACGCTTCCAGCAATTCCTGGCTTTCGGTCGGGTCGGACATTCGCGTATCGAGTTTCCTTCCGAAGCCTATGCTCGATTCCGAGCTGAGGGTGGCAAAGCGGTCGCCCTTTGGCCGCGGGTGATCGACGGCCGGGTATACATCAGCGAAGACCACAGTGGCCTCAAAGAAGGTGGTCTCAATAAAGGTGGTCTCAATGAAGGTGGTCTCAAAGCGGACGCTGGCCTCGATCGATCGCTGGTCGGATACGAAATCCTCGCCCTCAACGGCCTGCCGATCGATGCCTGGTTGCGTCGCTTGACGGCGCATATTTCGGCGGAGCAGCCAGAAATGGCCTACGCCCTTTTGGAATTTCGTTTTCCGCAACTCCTATGGCTAGAGCTGGGGTCCGTCGAGTCCGTCACCCTGCAGGTTCGGGATGGTCGGGGCAAGGTGGCATCACTGACGGTACCCACCAGGACCCGCGACGAGATCGAAGCGGCGGTGGCAAACGCAGGACCCGCCTTGGCCCTCGATTGGGTCAGCCGGCAAGCCAAGATTGTGGAGTCGTCGCAAGCGGGGCCCATCGCCTATCTTCGTCCCGGTCCTTTCTATGAGCCGAGCAATGGGGAAGATCCCTTTGACAGCGGCTTGTTTCGACAGTTCATCGACGACGCTTTTAAGTCTTTCCTGGAGGCGGAAGCCCAATCCTTGCTCATCGATTTGCGGGACAGCCCGGGGGGCGACAGTTCCTTCAGCGATCTGATGGTCGCCTGGTTTGCCGATCAACCCTTTCGTTTCTGCGCCGACTTTCGAGTCAAAGTCAGCGAGGAGACCACGGCGAGCAATCAGAAGAGGGTCGACGTGCGGCCAGGGGACAAGGACAATATGTCGTACCGCTACGCCCAGATATTCGACCAACATGCCCCCGGTGACATCGTTTCGATCGCCATGCCTGAGGCTAGACCCCGCGATGACCGCCGCTTCCTGGGCAAGGTTTACTTGTTGGTCAATCGCCACTCCTTCTCCAATACCGTCAACGTGGCGGCGCTGGTTCAAGACTACGGCTTTGGTATGGTGCTCGGCGAGCCCACCACCGATCTGGCCACCACCTATGGCGCCATGGAGCAATTCACCCTCAGCCGGACGGCGATCGAGGTGGGTTATCCAAAGGCGTACATCATCCGCCCAAACGGTGACCAGACGATCGCCGGTGTAACACCGGACGTGGAGATCGAGACGCCGCTATTTCAAGGCCCCGAGGACCCGGTGTTGCAAGAGGCGGTGCGTCACATCGAAGGGGTGGCGGCGTCGGCCGGGTGAGAGTTGTGTTGGTGACTCGTTCCCATGCCGACAGCCAAGTGGAGGAGCGTCCCCCCCCCCGGAACCGATTGCGGAAGGGACCTATACTGGCGGTTCGGCTCGCATCGAGGGCAGAGATCGAAAGCGTTCTGCAACCCTCTGTAGGTCGGCAAAAAAGGCCTCTTCGACCTTCCGACGGGCGGCCGGATCAGGAATCCGCAAGATGGCCGACGGGTGATAGGTGACCATCGTCCAAGGGGCGTAGGCCGTCGGCCGAGGTTGGCCACGGTCGCGGCGGAGGCGGACTTCGCCCCCCAGCAGGGCCCGCGCCGCGGTGGCCCCGAGACCGACGACGATCTGTGGACGCAACAACGATAGCTCTTCTCGCAACCAGGGCCAGCAGGAGGAGACCTCGATCAAGCCCGGCGACTGATGGATTCGGCGTTTCCCCTTTTGCTTGAACTTGAAGTGTTTGACGGTATTGGTCAAGTAGAGCTGTTGGCGGTCGAGCCCGGCGGCTTCGAGGGCACGGTCGAGGATCGCACCCGCGGGGCCGACAAACGGTCGTCCAAGCTGTTCTTCGACATCCCCCGGTTGCTCGCCGATGAGCACGGTGCTCGCCAGGTCGGGTCCTTCCCCCGGCACCGGCGCCGTGCCGTTCTCGCACAGGGCGCAGGCCCTGCATTGACGGAGGGCGCCGCCGAGGGACGCCAAGCTCGGCGACTGGGGAAAGGCCTCCCGCGCCGGCGGTCGCACCGGTTTGGCCACCATGGCATCGACCCGTCGCCGTGCGTCGAGCAGGAGCTCCGGGATCAACGACGCCTCCGGTAAGGTCGCCCAATGGCGCACCGGTAGCTCGGCTTTCATCGCCTTGACCTTGACCCGAGCCGGGTTGAAGATCGAAGCGTAGTAGGTGCGCCACAGGTCTTCCAGCTCGTCTTTGGCGGGCGCCGTCTCGCCGCGGGGTACACCTTGCCCGAAGCGCAGCTCGTTGAGGTCCCAGCTGGCGGAGATGTCGGGTGTCAAGATCGTCCACCGCTGATCGTTGAATCGTTCGACAAAAAACGGCGCCACCGCTTCGACGATGTGGTGGTCCGGCCGATGCCAGGCGATGAACCAAACCTCTCCGGCCTCGTTCTCGACCCGTCGAAATCTCACGAAGGCCTTCATCTTGTGTTGATCTCGGCTGACCGATTTGGCCATGCGCTGGAGCCGGAAGACATCGTCGTCGACGATGATTTTCATCAACTGAGGCTCGCCGTGCAGCAGTCGCCACAGCACTCGGTAGAGCAAGGACCAACGGCTGGCATCGCGATGCCGGGCCACCTGCTGAGCTTTGGCCAGAAATGAGCGGGGCACGCTGGGGACGGCCGAGCCGTTGATCGTCGAGCCGGTGGTCCTGGTGCCGGTAGGCGAGAGAGGGCCACCGGTGGATCCCACCGCATCGAGCAGTGCCAGCTGGGTGGTTTCGCCGCGCGGCTGCCAGTCGACGGCCGACGGCGGCACAGCCTCGGCGATCAGGCGCCGGGAGATCTTGCGCCAGGCTTCGAAGGTGGGGTCGAATTCAATACGCCGGAGGGTCGACGTAGGTTGATCATCGGTCACGGCTAAGCACACCTTTCCGGAAATACGGTGACGTATCGAGAGCCCCGAGGCGCCGCGTCCGCAAGGCTTGCGAGCGAGGCATAGTGGGGCTCTGTTGCAGCGAGCCTAACGCCGCGGAGGTGGATGCATCGGCGCTCGAATACCAGCGCTTTTTTGAAAAGGTGTACTAAGGCTCGTTGGTTCGGCGTCCGAGCTCTCAGAGCTCGCCGGTGATCGACGACCGGTCGCTGAGCCCGACGGTCGCCGGGGCTGCCGGGGTTGCGGGCCGAGGCCTCGATATCGGCTCCAGTGTCGGATCCGGTACCGGCTCCGGCATTGGGAAGCCGCGTCCGGAGGCCGGGGCGTTGGCTTCGAAGAGGTTGAGCTGGCGACCACCGCCCATCAGTCGAACCCGCAAATCGAAGGCGTCGAGGGTAAAGACCTCGGGATTGCGGTCGGCGGTGACGATAAACGGAAGCGCCCTCTTGAAAACGATGCCGATTTTGCGCAGGTCGGCGGTGGTCAAACGGTGCCAGCGGCGGACGGCCAGCAGCCGTTTGGCGCTGCGCACCCCGATGCCCGGGACGCGCAATAGCGCCGCACGGGAGGCCCGGTTGACGTCGACCGGGAAGAAATCACGATTCTCGAGGGCCCAGATGGTTTTCGGGTCCAAATCGAGGTCCAACCAAGGGCGACGGTCGTCCACCAACTCATCGGCCCGGAAACCGTAAAAACGCATCAGCCAATCGGCTTGGTAAAGCCGATGCTCGCGGACCAACGGTGGCGGCTGGCTTGGCAAGCGGGCATCGCCGAACGGAATGGGGCTGAAGGCCGAGTAGTAGATCCGTTTAAGGCCGTAGTCGCCGAAGAGTTGGGCGGCGGTGCTGAGGATCTTGGCGTCGTTGGTGTCGGTGGCGCCGACCACCATTTGTGTCGATTGACCGGCCGGGGCAAAGCGGGGGGCCCGGCGGCTTTGGCGCCGTTCGTAGCGGGCCTGTTGGCGCTTCTCGTGGATCTGACCCATCGTCGTTTCGATGGTCTGAAGCTGTTTCTCGGGCGCCAGCTGATCCAAATCCTGCTGCGTCGGCAATTCGATATTGGCGCTCAATCGATCGGCCCATCGCCCGGCCAGCTCGATGAGCTCGCGGCTCGCCCCGGGGACCGCCTTGAGATGAATATAGCCGTTGAAGTTGTGGTCGAGACGCAGCCGCCGTGCGACGTCGATCAGCTGCTCCATGGTGTAGTCGGGGCTCTGCACAATGCCGGAGCTGAGAAACAGCCCCTCGACATAGTTACGGCGGTAGAAATCGATGAATAGATTGACGATTTCCTGCGGCCGAAAACGTGCTCGGCGGGTATCGCTCGAGGCTCGGTTGACGCAGAACTGGCAGTCGTAGATGCAGTAGTTGGTCAGCAGCACCTTGAACAGGGAGACACAGCGACCGTCCGGGGTGTAACTATGGCAAATTCCAACGCCATCGCTATGCCCGAGGGCTCCCTTTTTGCCCCCTCGCTTCAGGCCGCTGGAGGCGCAGGAGGCATCGTACTTGGCGGCGTCGGCGAGCACTGCCAGCTTGTCGCCGACGGTCCGTGCGGGTCGCAGGCCGGCAGAGCTCGCCGCCTCGGCCGCCGTGCTTTGGGCCGCCGTGGATTCGGCCGCCGTGGATTCGGCCACCGTGGATTCAGTTGGCGGCGATTCTATGGGGGAGGCGGTCACCGCTTGGGCGGTGACCGCCGCAGGAGCGACGCCCGGGCTGGAGTCCGGCGACTCAGTTGGTGTTGTTTGCATGGCAGCTTTTATGGAGCTCATTGGGACCTAGGGTGTTCATTGGGCGAGGAGCGACGGCGTTCGCCGTCGCAATGAGATCCCGATCCTATTAGAAGCGGTAATACGGCGCAAGTTGTCTTGCATGGGGCAAGCTAGTGGCACTTGAATCAGCCCAGGATGGAACCAGCGAGACGGGCTCGATCAGGTGGCAGGTGTCGTTCTCTAATGGCCTATGCGGGCCAGTTTTTCTTCCAGCAATAGCCGCTCATGGGGCGCCACGGCGGCGGCCAGGGCTGTCGAGTAGGCTTTTTTTGCCGCGCCCTCGTCCGAGCTGAGCTCGTGCAGGCGTCCCACCGCGCAGTCGAGCAGGAAGTAGTGGCGCATCTCCGGATGGTTGCGAATCGACTCGAGCTCCGCCAAGGCGGTGTCGACTTCGCCGCCTTCCCCTCGGGCGATGGCTCGGTTGAGGATGTAAAGGGGCGACGGGTGGAGCGCCAACAGGCGATCGTAAAACGCCACGATGCGCTGCCAATCGGTGGTTTCCAGGCTGGCGGCCCGGCAGTGGGTGAGGGCGATGGCGGCCTCCAGGTGGAAGCGCGAGGGCTGAGGGGTTTTCGACCGTTCGAGCCAGACGGCGGCCATGCCGATCAACCGACGGTCCCAGCGGGATCGATCTTGCTCGGCCAGCAGCACGACTCCGCCCCGGGAGTCGACCCGGGCCTCCAGCCGTGCGGCGTGGGCCAGCATCAAGGCCAGCAGAGCGCGGCTTTGCGGCGTGCTGAATTCATCGTGCTCGCACAGCAGGTGACATAGCCGCGCGGCTTCTTCGCAGATGTCGTCGCGCAACGGCTGGTGGCCCTGCGAGGTGCTGTAGCCCTCGTTGAACATCAAGTACAGCACATCGTGCACCGCCGCCAGGCGGCGTCGCAGCTCCTGCGTGGGGGGCAGATCGATGTTGATCCGCCGCTGGGCGAGGGTGTGTTTGGCGCGCTGCACCCGCTTCTTGGCGGCCTCGGGGGAAATCAGCAGGCCGCGGGCGATTTCCGCCAAGCTGAAGCCGCCCAGGATCTTCAAGGTCATGGCGATCTGGGAGCGGCGATCGAGGGACGGGTGGCAGCAGACGAAGATCATACGCAGCAGGCTATCGGACACCTGTTCGTCCGACAGCCACTCCTCCACCAAGGACTCAATCCCCTCTTCCGTCTGCTGGGCCAACGACAGGACCCGCTGATGGGTCGCCTGCCGTCGCAACGCGTCGAGGACGCGGTTGCGGGCCACGCGGTAGATCCAACCCGCCGGGTTGCTCGGGATACCCCGTTGGCGCCATGCCAGCACGGCGGCCAGCATGGCTTCCTGAACGTTGTCTTCCACCAGTTCGAGGTGGCGCACACCAAAGGCACGGGTCAGCACAGCGATGAGCTTGGCTGACTCGTGCCTGAAGAAGTGCTCGACGAGCTGCGGTGGCCCGTCGGATGTCACCTCAGGGGGCATGCTCAGCCCATCGAATGGCCGGACAGCTCACGCACCTCGATGGCGCCGCCGGTGTCGGGCATCGACTTGGCGATCTCCGCCGCCGCCGTCAGATCCGCCGCTTCCACCATGCAGTAGCCACCCACCATCTCCTTTGATTCGGCGTACGGACCGTCGGTGATGGTGAAGTCCGGTTGCAGCACCTTGCTCTCGGACTTGAGCCCATCGCCAGCGTCGAGCAACCAACCGGCTTGGGTGCCCTCTTCGATCCAGGCCCCCCAGGCTTGCATCATCTGCTGCATTTCTTCGGGGGATTTCTGAGGGCCGTTCTCACAACTACCGCGGAACAGAAACATGAACTTGGCCATGGGGACGCTTCCTTTTTGCTGGACCGACCTCGATCTGATGAAAGAGGCCGGTCGTTGGGTGGATGCGGCTTGCGAATGGGCTCGCCCAGCCGTTCTTTGTAAGGAAGACGAACGGGGGGACGGCGAGGGGACAAGGATCTTGATCATTCTACAGACGCTGCGGCAACGACCTTGGATTTTCTCACCGAACTGAGCCGCAATTCGGGACAGCGCGAATGCGTTCGCTGAGCAACCTGGCTGGTGTCTTGAGGCATTTCGGGGAACACGAGGCGGTGGGGGAAGCTGCGCCACCGCGTCCTGAAGGGATTCCGTCGAGATCTGGGTGAGGAGCACCTGGACGCGGTCTCGCCACGGGACACCTCCGCGCCCACCTCATCGGCAGGCTTTTACGACATGACCTAGGTCGACCAATCTGTTAAATTCAGCTGAAATCGACCGAAAAGACCCCTGCAACCAGCGACCAACGATGACCGATCTCGGCATAGGAAGAACCCCCATGACCGCAACCCTCGATCCCTCGATGCGATTGTTCCGCGGCGCCTGCACTGGCGTGTTTCTGCTCGGCCTGGCCTCCGTCGCCGTGGCCCAAGTACCCATCGTCCAGCCGGGGGCCCCCGGCGAGCCGGTCCGGCAGCTCAGTGCCGAAGAGGCGATCGAGATCGCCGACACCAGCTATTCGCCGGACGATGCACGGTTCATGAAGGACATGATCCCGCATCACCACCAGGCGTTGCAGATGGCGGCCCTGGTGGCCGATCGCACCAATCGACCGGAGCTCATCGATGTGGCCGGGCGGATCAATGCCTCGCAGGGGGACGAGATCGGCTTCATGCAACAGTGGTTGCGGGAGCGTGGCGAAGAGGTGCCGGAGCCGACGGCCCACGACGCCATGCACACCACCCACAAGATGGCCGGCATGGCATCGCCGGAGCAGATGGCCAAGCTCGCCACTTTGAAGGGTACCGACTTCGATCGCCTGTTTTTGGAGCTGATGATCCCCCACCACGAAGGGGCGGTGACCATGGTCGACGAGTTGCTCGACCAGCCAGGCTCGGCCTATGATCCGGTGCTCTTCGAGTTCACGACGGATATCACCAACGATCAGACGGCCGAGATCGAGCGTATGAACGGCCTTTTGGTCAGCTTGTCCGGCGATCCGCGGGCCGGTTTGGCCCCCGGCTTCGAGGACGCCGGCGAGGCCATCTCCAACCTCGAGATGAAGGCCTCGATGCCCAAACCGGCTGGCTTCTTCGACCCGAAAAACCCGGCAGGGTTGTCCCCCGAGCGTCGGCAAGCCCTGGCCGAAGCAGCTGCCGACATGGCGGCGGATGCCCAAGACTCTGAAGAGGGCGATGACGATGATGACGACGACGAGCGCTCGCCGCTGCTGAGCTTCGCCAACACCGACATGGCCTTTGCCGGCGATATCCTGGTGACCGGCAGCTACCACGGCTACAACATCTACCGCCTGCAGGCGGATGGTCTGCCCGAGCAGATCAGCTCCGTGGTCTGTCCCGGTGGACAAGGTGATGTCTCCATCGTCGGCGATTTGCTGATCATGTCCGTCGAGCAAACCCGCGGTCGCCTGGATTGTGGTCTCGAAGGCATCAGCGAGGACGTCAGCGACCAGCGCTTCCGCGGCCTCCGCATCTTCAACATCAGCGACCCGGCGCAGCCCCGGCAAGTGGGCGCCGTGCAGACCTGTCGCGGCTCCCACACCCACTCGGTGGTCTCCGGGCCGGGGGCGGACGGCAAGATCATCGTCTACAACTCCGGCACCTCCTCGGTGCGTGAGGAAGAGGAGATGGAAAGCTGCATCGACGAGTCCCCCGGTGACCAGCGCACCGCCCTGTTCCGCATCGACGTCATCGAGATCCCGGTGGACAATCCCGCCGCTTCGCGCATCGTCGGTAGCCCCACGGTGTTCGCCAGCGCCGAGGACGGCGTCCTGGCGGGTCTATGGCGCGGCGGCGACCACGGCGACGACACCCAGGAGACCAACGCCACGGATCATTGCCACGACATCACCGTCTTTCCCCAGAGCAACATCGCCGCCGGGGCCTGCTCGGGCAACGGCATCCTCTTCGACATCACCGATCCGCTGAATCCGCAGCGCCTCGACGCCGTGGTCGACAAGGGTTTTGCCTATTGGCATTCGGCCACCTTCAACAACGATGGCACCAAAGTCCTCTTCACCGACGAATGGGGCGGCGGTGGCCGTCCCCGCTGCCGGGCCTACGACCCTCTCACCTGGGGTGCCGACGCCATCTACGACATCATCGATGGCAAGCTGCATTTCCGTGGCTACTACAAGATGCCGGCGCCGCAGCAGGAGCAGGAGAATTGCGTCGCCCACAACGGCTCCATCGTGCCGGTGCCCGGTCGCGACATCTTCGTCCAGGCCTGGTACCAGGGCGGGGTCTCGGTGGTTGACTTCACCGATTCCGTCAATCCCGTCGAGATCGCCTACTTCGACCGCGGGCCGATCGATGAGGAGGAGTTGATCCTCGGTGGTTATTGGTCCACCTACTGGTACGGCGGCCACATCTATGGCACCGAGATCGCCCGCGGGCTCGACATCCTGGCCCTGGTGCCCAGCGAGCACCTGTCCGAGCACGAAATCGCCGCGGCGGGCATGGCCCAGCAGAGCGTCTTCAACCCGCAGCAGCAATTCCCCGTCACCTGGCCGGCGGAGCCGGTCATTGCCCGGGCGTATCTCGATCAGCTGCAACGCAGCAAGGGGCTGGACAAATCCATGGCGGCCAAGCTCACCAAGGCCCTCGATCAGTCCGCCAAACGCCTAGAGGCCGGGGCCAGTGACGCCAACCTGGCCAGCAAGCTGGAGGCCCTGGCGGCCGCCCTCGAGGACGGTGACGGCGACGCCACCGCCCAGCGGCGGCGAACCGGTCTCGGTGAGACCTTGGGCGGTATTGCGGCCCGTTTGCGCTGAAGTGGTGGAGTAGGAAGGCGTCGGAGGGCGTCGGTGGCGTCAAGCTGCCGACGTCCGTCTGTCGATCGCCCCTTCGACTAGTCCCGGGCGCTCATGCAGTCAGTTGCATGATCTCCGGCCATTCCAGCACCTCGGTGCCCGCCTCGGCCCGCCCCAAATTCAAAACCATCGCCCGTCCCAAGCGCCCCACCTCATTGCCGCGAAATTTCTTCAGCGGACCGAGGAGCCGACGAAGACGTATTGGGAAGCTTGGTTGTCGGCATGGCCCACGTTGCAGACCCCGCTCGGGAAGCAGAAAGCCGTGATAAGCATCGATGAAATCGATGTTCTTGCCGGCGTACAAGTCCAGAGCTTCGAGGATGATCTCCGCTTCCGGACAATCCAAGTGTGGAGTGCTCAAGATCGATTCGATCATTGCCGCGATATCGGCCTTGGCGAGGCCATAGAACAACTCAAGAGTTCAAGCAATCTCGGCGATTACCATCAGGCTGGTTGACAACCTGGCGGACGTGATCGAAATCTTCAGGCCGCTCTATTGGCGTCACAGAGCCTCGGAGCTCGAGAATGCTCTTGGCGGGAGGCTTGATGATGACCTCTCTTCCGCGAACGACGAAGCTGACACGATCGCCGATGCGGAGACGCACTTGCTCGCGGATCGCTTTGGGAATCGTGACCGTCGGCCAAGAGCTTGTCTAGTTTTCCCCTTGACAATGACCGGCACAAGGCCGAAACTGTCAGTTCACCTTGGTAGATTCTCTGCTCAGAGACCTTTAGCAAAAGGTCGCTTGGACGCTGCGTGCGCGCCTTTTCCCTGTTGTAGGGGCGCGCTGCAGGGCAGCCTTCAGGCATGACCGATAGCACCCAACTCGATGACAGCGGGTCATCGAGCCCTCGACCATGGACGATGTTTGGTCTTGGGATGATGCATGGCCCTCGGGGTGGTGCATCATGAATATCCACCGTCCGTCCCGTGACTTCTGACGTTGGGTTGACGTTTCGGCGGACACCGGCGCTGGCGTTGTGAAGACGGTCGAATCTGAGGAGAGTTTCATGAAAGTGCAATGTGTCGCAGGACCTTGGCTGGCCGTCTTTCTTTGTTGCCTCGCCCTGCTGGCTGGGCCCCTCGGGGCTCTGGTCGAGCCCGACGGCTCGGCGTCGGCGGAGCTGACCTATCAGCATCCCGCCCTCGATTTTCCGCAATCGTTCCGTACCCCCGCCCAGTTGCCCGCCCTGGAGGCCGCGACGGCACGTCAGGCGTTGGCGGCCCTGGGGGTTGATGATGCGGCGGCTCGCATCGATCTGCGCAGCGGCCGTTGGGAGGCCTTGCTGACCGCCGAGCCGCTGATCCCCGGTGACGGCGTCGGCAATGACTTGAGCTGGCAGGATCTCGGCTTGCAGGCACCGCAGGATTTGCGGACCCTCGAGGACCTCACCTGGGAGGCCTTTGTCACCTATTTGGAGGTATTTCAGAATGAGTTGCGCCTCGATCTCAGCGAAGTGCCGGCGTGGGGTCGGGTCTTGGCCCACGCGCGGGGCGACGTCGTGCAGATCCAGGTGCCGCGGGTGGTGCAGGGTGTGCCGGTGCGCGGCAGCTATCTCTCGGCGGTGGTCAACCACGGAAATCTGATCCTCTTTGGTGCCCACACCTGGGGCGACGTCAACGTCTCCACCCAGCCGCGGATCTCGGCGGCGGATGCCGCCCGGGTTGCCGGCTCCTTTGCCTCCCCCAACCGTCTCGACGGCGTCTGGGGCAAGAGCGAGCTGATCCTGGTGCCCATGGCCAAGGGCCTCGATGCCGGTGCGGTGGTTCCGGGGCAGGGTTATGACTACCGCCTGACCTGGGTGGTACGGCCCCGTGTGGCCGGCGACCTGGGTAGCTGGGAAGCCCTGGTGGACGCCCACAGCGGCGAGCTGCTCGCCTTCCGAGACACCAACCATTATGCCGAGTCCAAGGGTGGCGTCTATCCGGTGACCAACGACGGCATCGTCCCCGACGGTGTCGAGCAGGCCGGATGGCCCATGCCCTACGACAACATCACCTCCGGCGGACCCACCGTCACCACCGACAGCGGCGGTAACCTCCCGGCCGGGGTCAGCGGTACCCGCACCTCCACCTTGGCGGGTCAGTACGTGCGCATCAACGACAACTGTGGTGCCATCAGCCTGTCCTCCACCGGCGACCTCGACTTCGGCACCTCCGGCGGGACCGACTGCGTCACCCCCGGCTTTGGCGGGGCCGGCAATACCCACGCCTCGCGCACCGGTTTCCACGAGCTCAATCGCATCAAGGAAATGGCCCGCGGCCAGCTGCCGTCGAATCTTTGGCTGCAGCAGCAGCTGACCTCGAACATGAACATCAACAACACCTGCAACGCCTTCTGGAATGGCGCCACGGTGAATTTCTATCGCTCCGGGGGTGGCTGCTTCAACACCGGCGAGATCGCCGGTGTGTTCGACCACGAGTGGGGTCACGGCATGGACGCCAACGATGTCAATGGTGGCATCGCCAGCCCGTCCGGTGAAGGCATCGCCGACATCTACACCGCCCTGCGACTCAACGACTCCTGCATCGGTCGCAATTTTCGTTCCACGGTGTGCAGCGGCAACGGCGACCCCTGCTTGACCTGCACCGGCGTCCGCGACATCGACTACCTGAAGCGCCAGTCGGGCAATCCCCATGACTACTCGTGGTCCAACGCCAATTGCGGGGGCAGTGTGCACTGCGTCGGCGGCGTCTACTCGGAGGCGGTGTGGTCCCTGTGGAAGCGGCTGCTCACGGCGGCCCCCTACAACATGGACAACAACACCGCCCAGGAGTTGGTGACCCGGTTGACGTTTATCGGCGCCGGCGCCACCGGCACTTGGTTTTCCGGCAGCCCACCCAACGGCGGTTGCAGCGCCACCAGCGGTTACATGAACTACCTGGCGGCGGACGACGACAACGGTAACCTGAACGACGGCACACCGCACATGGGGGCCATCTGGCAGGCCTTTGACGATCAGCAGATTGCCTGTGCCACCCCGGCGGTGCAGGATTCCGGCTGCGCCGGCACTCCGACGTCGGCGCCGGTGGTGACCGCCAATCCCCTCGACAAGTCCGTCAGCTTGAGCTGGGGCGCCGTCGCCGGGACCACCGAATACGAGGTCTTCCGCACCGACGGCGTCTTCGCCTGCGACTTCGGCAAGGCCAAGGTGGCGACCACCACCGGCACCTCGTTCACCGATTCCGGCCTGCAGAACGGCCGCGCCTACTCCTACACGGTGATCCCCAAGGGCAGCGCTGATGCTTGCTTCGGTCCGGCCAGCGCCTGCGCCACGGCCTCTCCGGCGGCGGGACCGAACTTGGATGTCGACACCGCCTCGGCGGCGCTCAGCGTCACCTCCGGCGACGGCGACGGTTTCCTCGACAATTGCGAGACGGCCAGCCTGACCTTCGATGTCGACAATACGGGCATCGGCACCCTGACCAACGTCCGCATCGTCGGCGTGACCTCCACCTCGCACCCGTCGATCACCATTAATACCCCGTTCCCGGCTGCCGTGTCGCCGTCGACCCTGGCCCAGGGTGCAGCGGGAAGCGGCAGCTTTGGCTTCACCGCCGAGGGTTTGTCGTTCGACGATAGCGTGACCTTCCAAGTGCTGGTGACCGCTGACGAATTGGCCCTCAACAAGTCGGCGGACCTGACGGTGATCAGCACCGAAAGCGATTTCCAGAATTTCGCCAGCAAGACGTTCACTTTCGAGTCCGGTACCGAAGGCTGGCAAGTGGTGCAAGGGACCTTCAATCGCACTTCCAGCGGTGGCGGCGCCCAAGCGACGACCTGGTACGAGGCGTCCTCGGCCAACCTTGACAACCAATGCGATCAACTGCGCTCGCCGGTGGTCTCTTTGACCTCCACCTCGACCCTATCGTTGTGGAATCAGTTCGACATCGAGCCGCAGTACCTGGGTACCACCTGGTATGACCGCGCCAACGTCGGAATCTACGAAGTGACCAGCGGCAACCGGACGGCGGTCAATCCGAGCGGCGGCCGGACCTACAACGCCAGTGGTGCACAGGGCACCTGCGGCACCACCGGACAGCAAGGCTGGGCGGACTCTGCGACCACCTGGGCGGAGAGCACCTGGAGCGCTGGGGCCCTCGGCTCGGCGGCTCTGGCCGGTCAATCTGTACAGCTGGATATCCGCTATGGCACCGACGGTAGCCTGAACGGATTCGGGTTCCATTTCGACCAGGTCACCCTGACCGACTTCAACCAGCAGGTGGCCGATGGCCAATCCGATGTCTGTAGCGTCGGTTGTGTCGTGGACGCCGAATGCAACGACAACCTCTACTGCAACGGCACGGAGACTTGCAACGCCGGCACTTGCCAGGCGGGCACGGCACCGGATTGCAGTGACGGCGTGAGCTGTACCTCGGACTCCTGTAACGAGGCGACCGACTCCTGCGACAACATTGCCAACGATGGCCTGTGCGACAACGGACTGTTCTGTGATGGCAATGAGACCTGCGATGCCGTCCTCGATTGCCAGGTGGGCACAGCGCCCAATTGCGACGACGGCGTCTTCTGTACCGTCGACGGTTGCAACGAGGGCAGCAATTCTTGCGACCATGCCCCCAACGATGGCCTGTGCGACAACGGACTGTTCTGCGACGGCTCGGAGACTTGCAACGCTGCCCTCGGTTGCCAGCCGGGAAGCGACCCTTGTGTTTTGGGTCAAACCTGCAACGAAACAACCGACCTCTGTGAAGGCGGGGCAGCCGCCGCCATCTGGATGTCGTTCCGCTCTAATACCGTGGTGCCGGGAGTCGGCACCGTCAGGGATGAGGACATCGTGGCCTACGACGAAGGGGCCGGGACCTGGTCGATGATCTTCGATGGTAGCGACGTGGGTCTCGGCTCCCTGGAGATCAGTGGCCTGGCGGTGCTGCCTTCGGGCGATCTGCTGCTCAGCTTCACGGCGGCGGGCACCGTCGGCGGTATCGCCGTCGACGACTCCGACATCGTGCAGTTCACCCCAACCCTGTTGGGAACCTCCACCGCGGGCTCCTTCAGCCTGTACTTTGACGGCAGTGACGTCGGTTTGACGGCCAATGGTGAGGATGTGGACGCCATCACCCTGGCGGCCGACGGCCGGCTGATCCTCTCCACCCTCGGTAGATTCAGCGGTAACGGAGCCTCGGGGGCCGATGAAGATTTATTCATCTTCACCGGCACCTTGGGGGCCAATACCTCGGGCACCTTTGCCCAGTACTTCGACGGCAGTGATGTGGCCCTCAACAACTCGAGCGGTGAGGATGTCGACGGCGCTGCGTTGACGGCGGGGGGTGATCTCATCTTCACCACCGTCGGCGCCTTCTCGGTGAGCGGTGCCAGCGGCGATGACGAAGACATCGCCCAGTTCAGCGGCACCTTTGGGACCACGACCGCGGGGACCTTTTCCCTGCGGCACGATCTGAGCACTTTGGGAATCGATGTCTCCGAAGACATCGGGTCCTTGCACATCGAAGACTAGGTGATCTCTCCCTGCCCAGACGGGGGCGGGAAAATGACAAAAGGCCGGCGAGAGGTTCTCGCCGGCCTTCTTTTATTTTATTTCCGGAAAGGTGTACTAAGTTGCAAGGATTGCCCCCAGCAAGACGTTGGCAGTTTGCCGGTTGGCAACGTCGCTGTGGTTGGCGATGAAGGAATCTGCTTTCAGGTTGTGCACCGCTCCGGCGGAGAATGTATACACTCCGCCGATGTCGAGAAGCTCCTCGAAGCGAGCCTCGGGTGTCTTCTGAGCACCATTGCGACCGATCCCACCGTATTTGTCGTTGGCATCGCCCAGGGCAGCGGCCACCTGACGAGCGATGCGAGAGGCCAGGGGGTAGGCTCGACCCACCGCCTTGTCATTGACCGTATGGGTGACCACGACCGGACCTTGGACCCGTCCCTCCGAGAGCACACGGCGATAATGGCCATCGTTGCCCCGGTCGTCCCAGTTTTCGGCTATTCCGTGGTGCGAGAAGGCCGCTTGGAGGAGGGTCAGTGAGCTTACCGGCACTGCGGGTTTGTCGTCCGGTCCGGCCACCGCTGCGGTCACCAGGAGGCCTCCGAAGCTATGACCGACCAAGTGGAGCTTCAGCTCAGGGCTGGCGGCCCGGAGGCGTTCTAGGAGTGGGTAGACACCATCCGTGCCGATGAGTCTGGCTCGCTTCTTCATCTTGTAGTAGGTAAGAAGGTTGAGTAGGTTGCTGGCGCCGGCCTTGATGCCGCTGAAGAGGTTGCCGAAGCCTGCGGCAGAGCCTTGGGCGTCGCCGGGGCCCATGCCGGCACCGACGGCCGCAGCTCCGCCAATGGGCGCCCCGGCCCCGGCCACCTCTTCTTCCATCAAGGGTGTGCCTAGACGATCGAGCAAGATGTCCCCCGGTAGCGTCATGAGATCGTCTTCGATATCCGGCCGATCGACGAACCCGACCAGGCCCTCCTCGGTGATCAAGCCGCGCAGCTCGTCGACGAATTTGCGTCGAGCGTTGGGGCTGTTCTCGAGATCGATCACCAACTGCCGGGCCCGCTCCAGCCGTTGGTTGGCGTCGTCGCTGTCGAAGCCGTCCATTAGATTTCCTATCTGCTGCTCAAGCTCCGCTTCGGATACGTCATCGCCGAAGGCAGCGGCGCCCCCGGGGATCAGCTCCTTATCGGCGAATTTCTTCGAAGGCCAGAGGATCCCAGCCACCGACACATGGCGGCCAGCCAATGGATCCCCTTGGCCGCTGTCGATAACCTGCCGCAGGTTGCTAAAGAATTCTCCGTAGAGTTGACGGGCGCGGGCCATGTCGTTGTTCCAGCCGTGGGAAATCACCACGAGGTCGGTGGGGGCCGGGTCGGCGCTGAGGTGTTCGAGGAGGGCTTCGGTCTCGGCCGGATCGACGAATTCGGCCCCCTTGTTGAGCTGCACCTCGAAGTAAGGGAATCCCGATAGGCTTGCCATGTCAAATGCTCCTTATGGTCTCGTTCAGATGGATTGAATAGCCCGCATGAGATCCACCAGGCCTCGGCCTTGAAGGTAGCGCTCGCGACCCAGATCGGTGGCGGAATCGAGAAAAATCTGCTTGACCCTCTCGGGCTGGCCGATGAATTCGCGGCGCACGGAAAGGAAGGCGGCGATGACCCCCGCCACATGCGGGGCAGCCATGCTGGTTCCGCTTTCCTGCAGGTAGTGGCAAACCTGACCCCCGGAGAGCCGACGCTCGACATCTTGGCGCTTAGCTCCTGCGGCACAGGAGAGGATTTTCTCGCCCGGCGCAACGAGGTCCGGTTTCAAACGGCCGTCGCCGGTGGGGCCCTTGGATGAGAAGTAGGACACCCCATAACGGTAGGGCTCGTCTCGGTGGGTGGCGCCGACGGTGATCGCCCGCTCCGCATTGCCCGGATCGTTGATCGAGAGGGAGAGCCCGCCAATGCTTTTGGAATAGCCGGTGTTGCCCGCCGCCACCACGACCACCACTCCGGAGCGCACTAGACGATCCACCTCCACACAGAGAGGGCTGTGGCCGCAGGCGAACCATTCCGGGTCGAAAGAATAGCCAACGCTCATGTTGACGCCGTGAATTTTCAGATCGCGGCCGTAGGAGTTGACCTCCTGGATGTAGGCGATGGCTGCCATCATGTTGCTGGCCAGCCCGGTCCCGTTCTTGTCGAGCACTTTGAGGCTTACGATCTTGGTATGTGGAGCCATGCCGCAGATGCGTTCGATCTTGGGTTTTTGGTAAGTGATCTCGTCGTTCTCATCCCTCATCCGCGTCCAGGCGTGGATCGGGTAACGAGAGTTGGATCTCTTTTCGCCGGCGATCGTTCCTGCAACGTGGGTGCCGTGCCCGAGCTCGTCGACCAGTGGATTTGCAAGCTCTCGCGTTGCCGCCGAAAAGTCCAGATGCTGAAGGGGTAGCTCGAGAACGAGATTCTTGTGTTTGGCGAAGTGGCGGTGTGTTTTGTCGATGCCGGAGTCCATGACTGCCCAGACAATCCCCTCGCCGGAGGCCGAGAAGGAACGGGACGCGGCGTCCGCCTTGACGGTGGCGAAGGAGTTACAGGTCAGGGGCTTGATCTTGAAATCCAGCCAAATCCGTTTGACGGGTAGCCCTTCACCCTGGTGGATGCAGTGCTTGACGAGGGTTCGGATGGTGCTGCCGGTCAACCGCCCGTAAAGGAATTGAGATTGTGAAGAGAGCTCGGTTTTGTACCAGTGGATGAGGTAGTCCGCCTCCCCCGGCCGGATGTCTTCGAGGAGCTTGTGGACTCCTTCTTGGGCCGCTTCACGACCGTCGGGGTACTCGAGGTTCAGCTCGAGGACGACGGGCAGCGGTACGTCCTCACCCACCTGTTTCAGTTTTTCGATCAGTGGCCTTGCTAGGACCGACCTGTCGAGGACCTCGGAGTTGAAGTCCGGCTGCTCACCTCGGTTCGGGGTATCGCTTTCGTCGTTCACAATGGGTCCCTCCGTAGAGATGTGGACAGGAGCTTCGTGACCTGGATGCTGCTCTGCAGCGCGCATTGTTAGCTGCCTAGAACCGGACTTGGCTCACCGGTGCCCTATACCTTGGATAACCTTGGATAGCTTGGGGAGACCGTCTCCTTGTTTATAAGCGCGTAAACGAGGAAGGAAATCGGCCATTCATTGTGAAAATTGGTTGCACGACGGCAAAGAAACCGACAGAAACGATGGCAGATCTGGAGGCAAAGGCATTGGATTGTGACCCCCGGCTGGGCGCCCCCGTGTACGACCGGGCACATAGGTAACACTTTAGACCGGGAACATGGGTTACACTTTTCGTGGGCCTGTGTTGCCGGTTGCTTCGCTCTGAGGGTCTGTCCCCCTCCTTTCCGGAAGAACCCCTCTATGTGCCGTCGTAGGGC
>JAJCXR010000005.1 GCA_029263315.1 Acidobacteriota bacterium
GCCCTACGACGGCACATAGAGGGGTTCTTCCGGAAAGGAGGGGGACAGACCCTCAGAGCGAAGCAACCGGCAACACAGGCCCACGAAAAGTGTAACCCATGTTCCCGGTCTAAAGTGTTACCTATGTGCCCGGTCGTACACACACAGACGTAGGGCCAAGGAATTTCATCGGTCCTTGGATTGGACCTCTGAAGACGAAAGAGCCAAGAGAGGCTCTCGACACAGTCACGCTTCACGCCGCGTCACTACGGCGGGTAGGTAATGCCTAGGTAGCAAGGAAGATGCCAGCACTGACTGGCGGAAGAACCCACGACTCCGGTTTCCGCCCGGTTTTGCCGAAAACGGTGCTAGCGGGAGGCCCTTCGAGCGAGCACGGACGTAGTGCTGTCCGAGCCGCAGGGCCATGGGAACGGATTTAAACCTTGATATTAATTGGTTTAGATCGATACGTCAGCGTTGGGGCGAGTTCGCGGAGGCCGCGCACAGCCGAAGGGCTCCCGCCCCTCATCGCTTTCCCGGATGACATCGAGTCCAGAGGGGCGAGCGATCTATGCTTGGAGGGGTGTGTCGGAAAATCCGACAGGGTGTCGCAAGTCGCGACAGTTGTCCGGCGTATCCTCTGGCGAATCTTTGAGAAGGTGTACTTAGACCTGTATCGTGCCGAGCTTGCGCAACTTTTCATGGAGGGTGCTGCGATGGATGCCCAGCCGACGCGCCGCCCGCGAAATGTTGCCGCCTTCTTCGTCCGTCACTGCCTCGATCAGAAGGCGCTCCGATTGCTGTAGGGTCAACGTCGTGTCTACGCCTTGAGCCCGCGAGGGTTCAGGAGAGCCCAATGCAAAATGTTGGGGCAACAGAGATGTGCCCTTCGAGAGGATTGCGGCGCGCTCGAGGGTATTTTTGAGCTCTCGAACGTTCCCAGGCCAAGAATACTGGACGAGCTTCTCTTCAGCTTTCCGATCCAAAGCCAAGCCGGGCCGGCCGAGCTCGACAGCCACCGACCCCAACAACAGGCGTGCGATGTCGGCAATGTCTTCGGGACGCTCCCTCAGTGAGGGCACCCGGATCGGGACGGTGGCAATTCGGAAGAGCAAGTCGGCACGGAACCGCTCCTGTCTCACTTCTTCATTTAGATCGCGATGCGTCGCGGCAACCAGCCGAATATCGACTTTTCGATCTTTGAGGCCACCCAGCCTGCGAAAGCTCTTTTCCTCCACTACCTTGAGGACTTTGGCTTGCACCTGTGGCTGCATGTCTCCGATCTCATCAAAAAAAACGGTGCCCCGATGGGCGACCTCCAAGAGGCCTCGCTTTGGAGCGATCGCACCGGTAAAGGCGCCCTTTTCGTGGCCGAACAGCTCGCTTTCCAAAAAATCCACTCCGAGACCAGCACAATTCAGGTCCACGAGGGGCTCCTGCCGTCTCGGAGAGTGCTCGTGGATCCATCGCGCCAAGAGGCCTTTGCCAGATCCTGTCTCGCCCTCGATCAGGACTGGATAATTCACTGCGGCAATTTGTTCCGCTTGAGCACGCAGACGGAGAATGGCGGGGCTTCTACCGAGGAACGGGTCCAGTCGCTGGTGCACTTGCCGCTGCTGGAGAAGCGCCATATTGCGCTCCCTCTTTGTACTCAGCACCCGACTGAGGAGAATCCGAATCGACTCCAACTCAACAGGTTTAGTCAAAAATTGCTCAGCACCTAGCTTGATGGTGTGCACTGCCAGGTCGATCGAGCCATGCCCGGTGAGGATCAAGACTGGGGTGTCCGGCCACGCTTCTTTGATGATCGGCAACAACTCCAGGGCATCGCCGTCCGGTAACCGATAGTCCAAGATCACAGCGTCTGGGTGCTCTTCCGCCAGCAGATTTTGGACTTCCAAGCAAGTTGCCGCTTCCAGAATCTGATAGCCCGACGACTCTAAAAAAGACCGAATGAGTACCCGCGTCGATGGCTCATCGTCAACCAACAGGATCCGATCGCCCGTTTCGTTCTTCCGTCTAGACATTGCGTGAGTGGCTCGCCACGCCTCAATCTCCTGTCGGCCCAACCAGGGGCCGCATTTGTCCCGATATTTCAGCATCGGAGAGGCGAAGCTCTTTGTTCTCTCGCCTCAGCTCTTCCAATCCCGACTTCAGCTCCCGCTCGATATCATCGAGGTGTCGGACGACGAAGTTACCCCCTTCGATCTCCCTCTCGACAGCTTCGGCAGCTCTTCTCAATCCTTCGGCCCCCAAGGTGCCGGCTGCACCTTTCAGGGCATGCACCTGAAAACACGCGTTCTCAAGACTTGGGCGTTGACGGATCGAGGCCAGTCTTTCGAGCGTCGACTGATGGAATTGATGGATCACCTCATCAAAGAGCTCCGGATCCGAGGCGGTAGCTCGAATGATTCTGCCGATGTACTCACGGTCGATCAAGGCCCAGCTCCTATCTGAGGTCCGGTCGATCTCTAGATCCATGGACCCGCTCCCGGAAAAGCCTCGCGCAGGCAGTCAGAGAAGAGGCCCGGGTCGACTCGGCCCGATCAAGGCCTCGGTCCATGTCCGGCGGCAACTCTATCCTCTTTTGCTGGAGATCGCCCCTGTCGAGCCGCGATGGCAGGCAACGATGCTGCCGCGAGGCAGGACCAGGCCTTTTGCCCCATCGAGATCGGAGTGCTTGCCCTCCCTCACTCTGACGTCATCGACCGCCTCCTGGAAGCGAGGCTGGATGGATTAGGTTACCCCTTGTCTTCCTAGGACGAGATTCCAAGGCACCACGGCCTGGGTCGGGCGTGGAAAAAAGAGGTGGCCCGGGAACGTCCCGGGCCGCCTCGGACAGCGACGCTACTTGCCGCAGTTGGACTGGGCGGCTTCGGAGACGATGTCGCCACGCTCCTGGTTGCTGATCAGTCCCTGTTGGACGAAGCTCTTCGAGGTCTTCGACACGCAGGAGACGTACTTGCCGTGGTTCTTCCATGATTGGGTGGTACCGCGTGGGCCGTCGCACGGGCAGAGTTGGTCGATCGAGCAGCCGGTCGCCGCTTCCACCACCTCGTCGAAACCGGTGAAAGCGCACAGGTCATCGCCGTTGTCGACTCCGTCATTGTCGATGTCGGCGTCACAGGCATCGCCTTCTCCGTCACCGTCGAAGTCGAATTGATCGAGGTTGGCGGTCAGCGGGCAGTTGTCGACCTCGTTGTCGACGCCGTCGCCGTCGAGATCGCCGTCGCACACGTCGCCCTGGCCATCATTGTCACTGTCGGCCTGGTCGGGGTTGACCATGAACTGGCAGTTGTCGGCGCCGTCGTCGATGCCATCGTTGTCGTCGTCGGTGTCACAAGCGTCGCCGTCGAGGTCACCATCGGTATCGTCCTGGCTGGGGTTGGCCTCCACCGGGCAATTGTCGGCGCCGTTGGTGATGCCGTCGCCGTCGACATCGGCATCGCAGGCGTCGCCGATGTTATCGACGTCGAGGTCAGCCTGGTCGGGGTTGGCGTCGAGCGGGCAATTGTCGATGCCGTCATCGACCCCATCGCCATCGTCGTCGGTGTCGCAGGCGTCACCGGCGCCGTCGCCGTCGAGGTCGGCCTGGTCCGGGTTAGGCACCAGCGGGCAGTTGTCGCCAGCGCCGACACCGTCACCGTCGGCATCGGCGTCGCAGACGTCACCGAGCCCGTCGTTGTCGACATCGGATTGATCGGGGTTGGCGCTGAACGGGCAGTTGTCGGCGCCATCCGCGACGCTGTCATTGTCGTCGTCGGCGTCGCAGGCGTCGCCCAGGCCGTCGAGGTCGTTGTCATCCTGGTCGGCGTTCGGGGTGAGCGGGCAGTTGTCGCTGACGTCGAGCACCGTGTCGTTGTCGTCATCGTTGTCGCAGGCGTCACCTTGGCCATCGAGGTCGGTGTCTTGCTGGCCTGGGTTGGCGTCCACAGGGCAGTTGTCGTCGGTGTCCAGGATGCCGTCGGCATCCGTGTCCTGGACTTCGTAAGCGCCCATGTCACAGACTCCGGCGCGGCCCTCGCCACGCTGATCCAAGGGCGGGCACGAGGTGTCGTCGCCGGCGTTGATGGCCGGGCTACCGGCGAGCAAAGCATGGGTGTCCGTCGGACCCCCGTTGTCGGCCAGCGGACCGAGCAGCGGGTCGACTTCCTGGAGGTCCCCCGGACCGGTGAAGTTGCAGCTCGCGTCACCCGCCAAGTTGTGAGCAGTGGTGTGGGTGTCGAAGAACTTGCAGTCGCCGCCGACGTTGCCGGCGACGACGTTGTTGCTCAGCGTGAAGGTCGACAGGCTGAGAAAGAGAGCGCCGGTGCCGGAGGTGGTCGAGACGTTGCCGGTGATCGTATTGTTGACCAGGATGCCCGGCCCTTCGGTGATCGTCAAGCCCATCGAGCCGCTCGCCCGGTTGCCGGTGAACGTGCTGTTGGCGACCCGCGTGGTACCGAATCGCACGCTGACGCCTCCGCCGCCGAAGTTAGACTCATTGTTGCTGACCGTGCAGTCTTCCATGTCGAGACCGACGCTGAAGAGCCGGACACCGGCTCCCGAGCCGGAACTGTTGCCTTCGATGAGCAGCCGTCGCAAGATGAGATTTTGGGTGGGTGGGGTAGTGAACGGACCTGACCCGAAGATGGCGCCACCGTTGCCGCTGGCAAATCCGTTGACCAGAGAGAGGTCGGAGATCTCGACGGTGATCGCGGCGTTGCTGGTAAGCCGGAGGATGCCGCCGGCGCCCGGGTTGGGCACATCGGCGCCGTCGATCACCGTGTCGCGGGCGCCGGCGCCAGACAGGGTCAGGTCCTTGTCGATCAAGATGTTGTTCAGGTTCAGGCCGTAGACGCCGGCGGGGATCTGGACGGTATCGCCGGGATTGGCCGTCGCGATGGCGTCGCGCAGCGAGCAGGAGCTGGTGCAATCGCCGAGGGCTTGGTCGACGGTGGTGTTGACCACCACGGTCGCCGCGAAGGCGGGTACCACGGCAAGCCAGCAGAGTCCGAGGGTGAGGAGGCAAAGGACCCCGAACCGGACGTTCGGAGTAGGGGTTTTCAGTCGAGAGTGAGTCAAGGTACATCTCCAGAAGTTGATTTGAGTGGCGTTGGCCGCCGAAATTTGCGACGAAGCGATCGTCGCGACACGGCGCGATCGAGCGCCTCGTCGAACTATGGCAGGAGCAGAGTCATTGTTGAATCGTCCCAACCGAGGATGCTCTATCCCTCGGCCTCCTCCCTAAAGAGGAGACGTTCGGCGAAAATCTCCTCCCAAGAGACGATGGTTCCGGATGATGGCGAGCCGTTAGTCGGGATTTGTAAACAATGCGCCTGTATCGAAACCTCGGGGGCTGGCCTCAGGTCATTCGCACCGCGGGGCCTATTTGCGAATAGTCAAGGTGCTATGATCAGTCGATATGATCAAAGAGAAGCCGTCTCGACGACTCCACGAAGCGCCGAAACCGCCGCTACGGCCCACCCAACGCCCGACGATTATTCTGGCCGACGACCATCCGATGATGTTGGAAGGTATCCGGCTGCTCCTCGAACCCGAGTACGAGGTCGTCGCGGCGGTGGCGGACGGAATGGAGCTGGTCGAGGTCGCCGCGCGGCTACGGCCCGATATGGCTCTGGTCGACGTTTCGATGCCGGTCTTGGACGGCATCGAAGCCACTCGCCAGCTGGCGACGGTCTCCCCCGACACCCGGGTGCTGGTGCTGAGCTTTCATCGGCAGGCCTCCTGGGTGCAAGCAGCCTTCGAAGCCGGTGCCTGGGGATATCTCGCCAAGACGTCCGCTGCCGGGGAGATAGAGCGGGCGGTGCGCGCCGTGTCGACCGGCCAGTTCTATATCAGTCCCGGTGTCACTCGGGCTCTGGTCGCCCCCACGGCTCCGGCAGCCTCCACGGCTGAGAGCCCATCACCGGCCAAACCAGGGGGCTTGACCGAGCGGGAGGTCGAGGTCGTCCGCCTGGTTGGCGAGGGCCTTCCCAACAAAGAAATCGCCAGCGCCCTCAGAATCTCGGTCACCACCGTCCGTACCCATCTGAGCAATGCCTATGAGAAGCTCGGCAAGGAGACGCGGGTAGAATTGGCGCTCTTCGCAGCGCGGGAGATGGGGGCCGGACGCTGAAATGAGCGGCCTGCTGCGTCAGGTAGCCCTCGAGGAGGAGTCCTACAGGAGGCTAGCGCGAGAAATTCACGACGGCTACGGCCAGAGGGTTGCGGCGCTCGGTTTCGAAATCCACTCGATCCGCAAAGGACTGATCGGCGCCAATCCCCAGAGCGGGCGACTGGATGTGGTCGCGGAACGGCTGGTGGATCTGGGGGAGGATCTGCATCGACTGAGCCACCAGCTCCACCCGGCGGTCCTCGAACGCCGAGGCTTGGTGGTGGCCCTGCGCGATGTCTGCGCAGAATTCGAAGAGCGCCAAGGCCTACCCGTCGAGTTGGACCTCAGGGCCACCGAGCATCCGATTCCGGCGGAGGTCGCGCTCGGTATTTTTCGCATCGCCCAGGAAGGGTTGGCCAACGTCATGCGCCATGCGGCGGCCCGATCCGTCCGTCTCACCCTGTCGGTCGGAAGCAACACGGTTCGGCTATTGATGAGCGACGACGGCACGGGCTTCGACCCCGACTCCGTGGACAGTGGACTGGGATTGGCCTCCATGCAAGAGCGTGCCCAACTGCTGGGCGGCCGTTGCCGGATCGTTTCCTCTCCCGGGGCCGGGACTCGCATCATCATCGGTGTGCCGCGCCGACGCTTTGGCCGTTGGCTCCGCCGCCGCCGCCGTTGGCTGGCGGCGCTGGCGCTGATCGTCCTCGCCCTTGGCGGCGGCTTGACAGCCACCCTATTACAGATGCGGCAAACGTCTGCCGAAGCGAGGCGAGCCGAAGCGGCGGTGAATTTTCTCGAAGGGCTCTTCGTGGCCTCCGACCCCCGCCGCGCCCAGGGCGAGATCCCCGATGCCCGTGAGCTGCTGCAACGGGGTAGCGAGCAACTGGGCCACGAGTTGGCCGATCAGCCCCTGCTGCGGGCCAAGTTGCTGGACACTTTGGGCGGGATCCATACCGAGCTCGGGCTCTACGAGGAAGCGGGTGCATTGCTCGAGGAGGCCCTGGCCCTACGCCAACGCCTTCGAGGTCCGCTCCACCCGGAGGTCGGAGCCACCCTGGTTCGCCTCGGCGCCTTGGCCCATTACTCGGGGGAGGGCGATGCGGAAGCGATGTTTCGCCAAGCTTTGGCTCTCTATGAACGGCACGGCGGCGAGTCCGCCGGGCTCGCCGACGTGCTCAACAAGCTGGGCGCGGCCCTCGGCGCTCAGGGGCGGCTAGACGAGGCGGAGGCGGTGCTGCAGCGGTCGCTGCTGGTGCACCAACGGGTCTACGGCAGCAGTGATCCGCGGGTGGCCAAGGTACTTCACAATCTCTCCGGCATCGCCTTGTACAGAAACGATCTCGAGGCCGCCGAGGTGCTGATTCAGCGCGCCTTGGAGATCCGCCAGGCGAGCCTCAGGGAGGACGATCTCGAGCTCGCCGGCAGCCGTGAGGCTTTGGCTATCTTGCGTCAGCGTCAGGGCCGCACCAGCGAAGCGGCGGATCTCCTCGAGGATCTGGCGGCCCGCACCGAGGGCATCTACGGTGCGGAGCACCCTCAGCTGGCCCGCACCTTACTCAACCTCGGCCAGGCCCGCGCTGAGCTCGGCGAAGCGGAAGTCGCCGGTCAGCACTTCGAACGCGCTCTGGCGATCTGCGAGAAGGCACTGGCTCCAGACCATCCCCAGCACCTCCGAGCCATGGCCGTGCTCGCCAACCACCTGCTCCTACAAGGCCGTCACCGGACGGCCGAGATGCTCCATCGGAGGCTCTTGGAGCTCCGCGAGGGCGGTGCGACCTTTGCGGAGTGGGATCAATTCGTCGACCAATGGGAACGGCTTCAGGAGGCTTCGTAGGCCTTCCGTGGCGCGATTTTGGGCGATGATCATCTTCCGCGATCCTTAGGCGATCGAGTCCCGTTGCCAGTCTGCCATTCGCCCAATGAGCCAAATGAAAGGCTCGACCTGACCGCTCATCTCGCAGCTGCCCTCGATAATGCTATCGAGCAGTCCCTGCACATCGGGCGAGCACAAGGCGGAGACCGCCCGATGGTCGGTGAGAAGCAATGAGCAGAACGGCAGATCCAACGTCTCGAGAGCCCCCACCGTCTGGAGAGCCGCCACCGTGACGTCTTGCCCTTGGATCACGATGGTCATCGGTTCCCGATGATCTGGAAGTCCGACGGACACCGCGAGATGTGGGGTCGGGCCGGGGACTCTGGCCAGCGATTCCTTCAGGTAGGCAGAGAAGGCCTCGGCCCACTCCTCGACACCGGATCGTTCTGGAGGTGTGTCGCTTCGACGATCTGCAGCAGCCCGAAGCTCCTCCTCAGCTTGGCGCTCCGCGTCGATGAGGGCCTCGACAGTCTTGTCCACGTCCTCCCTCGAGTGAGCAGCCGAGCAGATGAACCGCAGGCGGCCCCGTCCGCTCTCGACGATCGGGTAGGTGACGGCTGAGGTGTGGACGCCACGCTCAAATAAACCGTTGACGATCGCAAAGAGCTTGTCTTTGTCATAAAAATGCGGTGTGACGATGGGGCCGTCTCCCATCCCGAGATCGTATCCAGCCTCGGAGAATCGCCGCCGCATGTAGGCGGTCGTATCCCATAGCCGCTCGCGCAGTGTGTCGTCGGCGCTGAGGCGGCGTAGGGCGGCGAGCGCTGCCGCGATGTCGGCAGGGCTGGTGGAAGCTTGGAAAATATAGGCCCTGGAGGACGACTTCACGAGGGCAACGTGCTCCTCTCGGGCGGCGATGACACCTCCGAGGCTGCCGAGCGCTTTGCTGAGGGTCGTCATGATGAAATCGACTTGGTCGGTGGCTCCCTGCGCAGCGCAAAGACCGCCTCCCCGAGGGCCGTAGAAACCGAAGGAGTGGGCTTCGTCCACCAGCACAAGCGCATCGTATTGCTTTGCCGTGCGGGCGATCTCCAGAACCGGGGCCGCCCCCTCCCCCATGCTGTAGACACCTTCGATCACCACCAGGACGGTGCGGTAGGGCGACGCTTCTGACTTGAGGACAGCTTCCAGGTCCGCCGGATTGTTATGTTGAAACGTCCGGATCGTCGCCCCGCACAGCCGAGCACCGTCGACGATGGAGGCGTGACAGAGCTGATCCATTACGACGACGTCGTTGCGACCTAGAATTCCTGCGATCACCCCGACATTCGCCGTGTATCCGGTGGGGAATAGGCAGGCGGCCGGCTTGCCCACCAAATCGGCAAATGCCTGTTCGAATTCCAGGTGGAGATCGGTGATACCGGATGCCGCGGCGGAAGTTCCCATGCCGGTGCCAAAACGTTCGAGGGCGGATCTGGCTGCCGCGATGACCTCCGGATCACGGTTCAGGCCGAGGTACAGGTTGGTGGTCCAGATGAGGGCTTCGCGGGCTCGCTCGGTATCGACATCGGCGACCACCCCCCGGTGTCCGCTGCCTGTCCGGACGAGCTTGCAGAAAGGGTCCCCCTCACGGCTCACCAGCTGCTTGAGCTGCTGGACGAGCGTTCCCTTGTCGGTGGCGGACCAAGAGGGTGCTTTGCCGGCCAGAAACGGCGGATAGCAGGTCTGAATCTGCGTCTGAAAGCTACCGAGGGTGTCCGCGGCTCGAGCTCGCGTCGTCTTCGTCGACGGTTGCTCCATGCCGCCCCCGGTGACGTCGAGTAGGTAGTCGGCCACCGCGGTGGGGGTCGAGCGCTCCATCATCGCCGATGCCGGAAGCTTACGATCGATCAACGCGCTGAGCCGAGAGCTCAGCTCCACCTTGGTCAACGAGTCGAGGCCGAGGTCGTCCAACAAGTCGTCCGGCGGGACTTGCTCGGGACTCTGAAAGCGAAGTAAGGAGGCGATTTCCCCCTGAATGGTCGACAGCAGGACCGCATGCCGTTTGTCCTGCGAAACACCCGTCAGTCGGTGCAGCAAGCCTCCGGCGTCGCGGCTGACCTTGGCGCTGGCGCGGGGGGTGCAGTCTTTGGGTCCGCCCCGGCGGCGACCCGGTTGCGGTCTTGGAAGCCCATGGCGGTCGAGCTTGTCGTTGGGCAAACGAGGTAGGGCCTCGAGGAGCATCACGACCTGAGGCACCATGTACCCGGGCAGCCGCTCCGCTAAGTAAGCTCGCGCCGCCTCACCGGTGACCGCGCCGTTGGTCGAGGCATTCTTGTGGCTCACTACATATCCGACGAGCATCTTCTGGCCGTTATCCCCGTCCACGGCCGCCGCAGCGGCGCCGGCCACACCGTCCATCGCCTCCAGCGTCGACTCGATCTCCCCGAGCTCGACCCGGTGGCCTCGGATCTTGACCTGTTGGTCGATTCGGCCCAGGATCTCGATCTCACCATCCTCCCTCCAGCGGCACAGATCTCCTGTTTTGTACAGCCGCTCCTCAGCAACCGGCCCGCCCGGATCCATGTCGAGAAACCGCTCCCTGGTCAGCTCCTCGTCATGCAGGTATCCGCGCGCCAGCTGGTCTCCCGCCAAGTACAGCTCCCCTTCGACTCCGACGGCAACCGGCTGCATGGAATCGTCCAGAATGTACGACCGGGAGCCCGCCACCGACTTGCCGATGGTGATCGTCTCCTCGCCGACGGAAACCTCGGCAGTCGTCGAATAGACGGTGTCCTCAGTCGGCCCATAGACGTTGACCACCCGCCGCCCTGGATCCTGTGCATGGAGCTGGTTCACCAGCGACCGATTGAGCACCTCGGCCCCCAAGACGACGCACCGGATTCCCTCGGGCAGCGGCCCTGCGGCGAGCAATACCTTCATCGCAGACGGAACTACGACACACGTCCTCACCCGGTCCGCCGCCGGCAGCTCCAGTAGCTGCAGCACGTTCTCCGCCAGGACCACCGTCCCGCCCAGGGACAGGGTGCCGAGGATCTCCATGACCGAAGCGTCGAAACAAATAGAGGCCGCGGCCAGCACTCCCGCCAGCTCCTCGTCATCCAGCAAAGTGCGCATCGATCGGCTCAGCGCGACGACGCTACGATGCTCGATGGCGACCCCCTTCGGCCGCCCCGTCGAGCCCGATGTGTAGAGGACGTAAGCCAGGTCCCTCGGCGAAGGCCCGATCACGCCGTCGGCCGTCCACTCTCCCACCTCATCGAGACGGACGATCTCTGGCACCCCCTCGCAGAGCACCGCCATCTTCTCGTGGTCCACGATGGCGACCGCGGCACGGGAGTGCTCCAACATGTAGCGAACCCGTTGCTGCGGGTATGCCGGATCCAAAGGCACGTAGGCACACCCGGCTCGCAAGATCCCCACCAGAGTCGCCACCAGCTCCCATGTACGGCCCATGCACACGCCGACCAACGACCCCGGCTCGACGCCCCTAGCCGCGAGCTCCCCGGCAATGGCGCTCGCCCGTTGCGTCAGACGCCGGTAGTCGATCTCGGTTTTGCCATCGATGATTGCTGTCCGCTCGGGAACCGCCTGTGCTTGCGTCTCGATAAGCTCCCAAACCGTCTCGGTCCGGTGGTTCGCCTGCTGCCTCCGGGGGTCTGCCCAGGTGCCTTCGGTCGTAGCCCCTGAGGGGCTCTGGTACTGTTCTATCATCGTCATTTCATGTCTCCTCGTGCGTCGGCATTCTCGGTTTCCAGGAGGCCTCTGCACCCGATGCGCAGAGCGGCCGCTAGGTGACTCATCGCGATGGCGCGGACCGAGGCCGGACCGCACTTCGTCTTCAATCACCACAATTTGACCATCGCGGCGTCTGGCGGCTCTCCTACGGCTTCATCCCTTGCCGGGCGGTGTCCGGTGGGCGCCGAAGTACTTCTCGCTGCGGTAGCGGAGCCAGATGCGGAGGGCTTGCGGGATCTTTTCCCGTTGGTCCGCGGAGAGACGCTCGTAAAGGGCGAGGGCACGGTCCCGTTCCCGTCGGCAGGCTTGGTTGTTGTGCGCCTTCCAATGTCCACGGGCCAAGCGGATGCGCCTGCCGGTTTCCTTGATGAGCTGCGGACCGGTGAGATCGGCGTCGTTCTTTTTGTGCTTCTTGGCGGGCATGGGATGACCAGGGATGAGAACGTTGGCTATCGCGGAGGCTCCGCTGGCGCGCGCCGTGATGGTGTTGCTGTGGGTGTCCGTCGCACCGGTGTCGAGAGAGTACTACAGACTATTGACCTGGTAAAAGCAACCTGTGCTGCTCGGATCCTAGTTGGGTACGATGCCTTCCAGGCGACTGCCGAGTCGCGGCGGTTGGCGAGCCAGACAACCTGGTTGGTTTTCCCTCAACTTGTGCCGAATTGGGGATATCATGCACAGGCCTTCAACAGATCGAGCCAGAAAAATAACACCTCCGCCACCGCTGAACGGTCACGGATTGCGGCCCGACCTCAATGTCTGTCAGACCGGGAGAGTCCTATGCTTTTGCGTGATCCACTTGTCACCGAGCATCCGATATTGCCTTCGATCTCATATCGCATTGTTTCCGTCCGGTTTTTTTTACTAGCAGTGGCCGTGGTCAGTCTGCTGGCCGTGGGCTGTGGTACGGCACCGGACGACGGCGCAGCGGGGGAGGAGAGCGATGCTGCGACGACCGAGACGGCGACTTCGTCGACCGATGACGATGACCTGCACGCGCAGATCTGTCAGCAGATCGATGCCACGGTGGGGCTCAACGACGGCTTTGACGTACCCGGGGTCGCCGGCGCGCCGCGCTGGGGCATGCCCGACGGCGACGGGGCCGCCCCGGCCAAGCGTCGGGTTCGACGCTCTTGGTCGTCCCTCGACGCGGCGGAAAAGAAGCGGGTGGTCGATGCCTTCATCGCCTTGAAGAACACCACCGCCAGCAGCGGTGGGCTCGGCTCCAACCGCGCCGTCTACAACAGTTTCTGTGACGAGCTGGGCTTGGAGGCCTACGATCACAACCTCTACGACTTCTATGTCGAGGCCCATGCCAATGCCTTCGTCTCGATGATGACCCCGTACCAGAACCACAACAACATGGCCCACATGGCGCCGCAGTTCGTGGTCTGGCATCGCTACCTTTTGCTACGCATGGAGGCCGACATCGCCGAGGTGATCGGTGATCCCGCCTTCGCCTTACCCTATTGGGACTGGACGGATTGCTACGACGACGGCGACCCGGCCACCTGCGGGCAGATTTTCGAGCGCGATTTCCTCGGTCTGGGGGGAAGCTGCGACGAGGCCGACACAGCGGTGGAGGGCTACCTCAGCGAGCAGGGTTTTGGGACCCACGTCTACACCAACGGCGAGTCCTCCTTCAGCCCCGAGAGCATCGTCTGCGCCCAGCGTCCGGTGCACCGGGCGGTGGGGTGCAGCGCCTACGTCGACGGTCCGCCGGACCAAGCCGCGATCGACGGCATTTTCGATCGCAAGATTTACGATGCAGAGCCCTACAACTCCTGCGACACCGACCGCGACGTGTCATTTCGTCAGTATCTCGAGGGTTTCTCCAACGACGAGACCCGCCCCTATTGCGTCGCCACCGGCTGCTACATGCACGGCCGTGGCCATGGCTACGTCGGCGGCGACATGGACGGCAGCTCCGCCTCTCCCAACGACCCGATCTTCTTCTTGCACCACGCCCAGGTGGACCGCTTGTGGGCCGCCTGGCAAGACGCCAACCTGGCCAGCGGCGACGCGGGGCGCCAGGTCGATGTCGGCAATCCCGGCTTTCCCGACGACTACCTCGGGGCTTTGTTCAATTTCACTGAGGTGCGGGCTTCTGAGCTGCTCGACTACCGTGCATTGGGGTATGAGTACGACCGCTTGCCGGTGCCCGGCGACGGTTGAAATTGTCCGCCTTGGCGTTTTGCTGCTAGCAGCCTGTGGTGAAAGTGCTCCGCGAATGAGAGCGAGAAATTTTTCGTCAGAACAAGGCGCAGAATTGCATGAATATTGGTGATCTTCAGAGATTCTGGAACACAGTTCTGGCGGAAAAAGAGCGGGGCCGCCTAGG
>JAJCXR010000006.1 GCA_029263315.1 Acidobacteriota bacterium
AAACCGGAGCCCGCCAGGGCCGCATTTGTTGGCACAGATGACCCCGACGGGCTCCTCTACTAAGGAGTCCCCATGCTAAGCCTGCCAGGCATCGATCGCAAGCGTTATGAGGAGTGGAGCCGGGGGCCTTCCCGACATTGAGGTGTCCGCGCTGCCCGTCGAGCATTCTGCGTCCGCATGGCGGGTACCGTCGGTATGTCGATGGCCGCCGGCTGTGGATCCGTCGGGGTCGGTGCTCGAGCTGTGGTGTGACCCATGCGATTCTGCCCGAGGACGTGTGTGCCTATCGGGATCTGGCGTTGGACACGCTGGTCACGGTGCTGGCAGCGGCTGGGCCGAGCGAGGCGGCGTGGGCTTTGGGGGATCCTAGCCCGGAGAACGTGCGCCGCGTTCGAGAATGGCGGCGCTCGGCGTCGGGCGTGCGGTCGCGTCAGGGGGAGCGATCACTTCCCACGACGGGGTCGCCGTCGACGTGGTGGGAGCGGGGTATCCAGGCCTATGGGGATCTGGTGTCGTGGCGTCATCGGCAATGGGCTCAGGCGGGGTATTTCGTCACGCCGCTGCTCGGATTATTTCGCCATGGCCGACCTCCTGGGATGATCGCCGCAAGCTCAACATAAGTTGGTAGTGTTCGAGTTGGCAGGGATTGTTCAGTCTCGGGTCGACGGGGAATGGACCTCGTTTTCGACTGGAGACACCATGGACGACGATCTACGTGACCAAATCGCCTTGTTTCGCTACGGAGTGATCGGCCCTCTGGTCAGCCGAATGCTGGCGCCTGGGGAAAAAGAACGCCTGTTGAACGAGATCAGTGGGCAAGAATGGGAGATCCCCGGTACTCGCCGTCGGCGGATCGGCCGCTCGACAGCGCGGTATTGGATCGACCAATACGAGGCCCATGGCTTCGAGGGTCTGAAGCCGATTGCGCGCAAGGACAGGGGTCAATGCCGCGGCCTTTCCGACACGATCCAGGACTTGTTGTTGCGTTTGCGCAAGGCGCACCCGGCCGTCCCGGTGACCCGTTTGCTGGATCTGGTGCGCGAGGCGGGCCCCCCTGGCACTCCGCGGTTGAGCCGCAGCACGGTCTACCGGTTCTTCGCTCACCAGGGCCGAGATCCGGCACAGGCGCCGGGCTCACCGTCGCGTCCGGACGCCCGCGCCTTCACCCACGAGCACATCAACGACCTGTGGATGGGCGACGTGATGCACGGCCCCAAGCTCCAGGCCCCGGGGCGGTCCCAGGGCGATCGTACCTACTTGATCGCCTTGATCGACGACGCCTCGCGTTTGGTGCCCCATGCCGCCTTCTATCGCTCGGAGAACGCCGCTTGCTTGATCGATGCGTTGCGTCATGGATTCCTGCGCCGGGGCATACCGCGGCGGTTCTATTGTGACAACGGCTCAGCCTTTCGCACCCGCCACCTCGAGCTGGTGTGCGCGACGCTGAATCTGACCTTGATCCACTCGCGACCGCGGGAGCCCCGGGGGCGTGGCAAAATCGAGCGCTTCTTCCGTACTGTGCGCAGCACCTTTGTGCCCCTGCTCGAGGTCGCCCACCTGCAGGATCTCGCCCGATTGAACCGCGTTTTCTGGGCCTGGCTCGAGGGCGAATACCACGTCACGTCCCACGGTGGCCTCGACGACGGCCAGACACCTCTGGATCGTTTTCTCGCCGACAGCGCCTTGATCCGCTCCGCCCCGGAAGACCTCGACCGGCTCTTGCGCATGACCGTCAGTCGGCGGGTCGGCAAAGATCGCACCGTGCGACTCGACGGCCGTCTCTACGAGGCCCCCGACGGCTACGCTACCGAGACCGTCGACATCCTCTACGACCCGTACGATGCCACCGCCCCCGTGCATCTGAGGCGAAGAACAGAGCGCCGGGAGGTGCGCCTACGCCTGCTCGACCCCCTCCTCAATGCCCGGCGGCGGCCACCTCGATCCTCCCGAGCCGAGGAGCCCGTGCCCGAGCAGGCGCCGGCCGCCACCGGCATCCGCTATCTTGACCTGCTCGCAAAGCGCCATTTCGACGAGCCGGAGGGCGATTCATGAGCTATCTACAGCGCTTCGGCTTCACCCATCTGCCCTTCCATCGCGACCTCGACAGCAACCAGCTCTTTCGTGTCCCCGAGCTCGATGAGCTGCACGCCCGACTCCTGTTTCTCGTCGAGCATCAGGCCCTCGGCCTGCTCACCGGAGAGCCCGGCTGCGGCAAGTCCACCGCCCTGACACGCCTGCGCGACGACCTGCATCCCGAGCAGGTGCGCATTCTCTACCTCTCCGACACCCTCGGCACCGCCCGAGAGCTCTGTGCTTCCATCGCCCTCGAGCTCGGCATCGAACCCTGTCAGTCCCGCGTCCGCATGCTCCGAGACATTCAGCACGAAATCCAGCGCTTGGCCGAAGAGCGCCGCCTCGATGTCCTGCTGCTGATCGACGAAGCCCAGGGATTGCGCAACGACGTGCTCACCCTCCTGCCCCAACTCAGAAACTTCCACTGGGATCAAAGGCCACCCCTGGCTATCCTCCTCGCCGGACAGACCGGGCTGCGCCAGAAGCTCCGCCTCGCCCATCTCGAACCGCTCGATCAGCGCATCACCTTGCGCTACCACTTGCGGGGACTCGACCGAGAGCAGACCGAAGCCTACCTGTTGCATCGTCTCCGCCTCGCCGGAGTCGATCGACCCCTGTTCTCAGCCGATGCGATCGAGGCGCTGCACACCGCCACGGCCGGAGTCATGCGCCGCATCGACGGCCTCACCCACCAGGCCCTAGCCCTCGCCGCCACCCAGGGTACCCAGGCGATCAACGCCGAGCACGTCCGACAGGCGGCTCAAGAGCAGAGGGGCTGAGCTCATGGCAGAAGAAACCCCAAACGTCTCGATCGACGACCTGATGGCCTACCTGAAGCGCATCCCAGGCTATGGCTTCGAGCCCAAAATCGATGCCGATTTCGCCGAAGAGTTGCTCGAAGACTTCGCCGCGCTCGACGTGCTGGAAGAAGTCAAATCCTTTCGTTGGTACCACGACAACCGCCCTGCCAAGCATGTCAAAAGCGTCCGGCTGGCCCTGCGGCGATGGCTGGCTCGGACCCTCACCCGTCGTCTCGAATTCTGAGCGCCGGGCCTTTCTGGTGTCTTGCTCACCCCCTCGTTTTTCTCCCGTCCTCGGCTTTCTTTTTTCCATGGCGGTGCTCGGACCGCCACATAATTTTCTGAGCCGAGGACGGGATGAAGTGTGTCCCACTTTGCGTGGCCGGCGGTGAAGCGGGGCATATTGAGGAGTTTCGAAGCCAGCGTCGGCGAAAGAGTGTGCGAATGTCCCGGCGGAGAAGGGTGGTGATTTACAGCGCCGACGCCGGTGGCATCGACATAGACCTGTGGGGCTTGGCCTGCCCTTTGATGGACGCTGGCCACTACGGTCCTGATTCTCCTGGCGATCTCGGGGTAGGGGGTGCCGAGAGAGACCCGTTCCAGGTGACGAATCCAGTAGTGGACATCTGACGTCGTCCCCAGGTTGAGCTGCTGGGCCTCGGCGACGCAGATGGCCGTGGGGTCTCGCTTCTGTCCGACATCGATGCCGATCAGAGGTCCCATGCTTCGACCTCCTCTTCGAATGCTCGCTGGACATCCTCACGCCCGAAGGGTTGGGTGGTGGCGTCGGACACCGTCCCCAACACCGTGTGGCACACCGTCCATGACACCCGTGTCGTGCATCACATGGTTGGCACCGTCCAGAGCGCCGTCTGGTAGGGCTGTCAACGGCTTCCGAGCAGTGCTGAATCCTGGCGACCACCCGCACTTTGAATATCATCGCCACACGCGGACGCCGTGTCGCTCGTCGTTCTTGGAGTCGTTGTCCCGGTCGCAAGGGCAGGTTGGCCAATCGAGATCAAGGGAACAAGGCATGGGATTGTCTGGGAGCCGTGAGACGCTTCTGATCAGCGGAGTCTGTGGTGACTGTCCGCCGATCGTGGCCACGGGGGGAGGGAGTCCAGTTTGGTCGTTTTTTTGAGTAGTCAAAAATTTCTTAGCACTCGGGTTCGAATCTTTCAACGTAATTTCTGGTCATTCCGACCGGAATTCGACGCGTCATGGTCTGTTCTGGCTTTGAGATTGAAAGGTTAAGTAATTGATGGGTAGAGATTTACTGGTTCCGTATAGCACTCTTAGGTCTAGAGGCGTGGATGGGCCGGTTCCCCCAAAATCGGTTTTAGAGCGTTTCCAGAATGCAAACACTGGTGCAAACTGAAACCGGCATCGAAGGGCCTGGCCAGATTGGTCATTCTGACCCTGTCGAGCTGAGGTTGGTGGAGGCAGATCGAGATCTGAGGAAATCGAAATCACCGACTTGGGGTGGCTCTGGTGGGACTGGTTCTCGGGCCTGGATTCGGTCTTGGAGTGCCGAGGAGGCTGGAGTTGTTGACCGGAGTGCTGGAGGCGATGGCTCTGATGGACTAGGTCGAGTTCGTTGGCAGGTTGGTTGGGCTGGGGCTTGGCCTCCAAGCCATCGATGAGAGTCTCTGGAGCTCAGGAATTTGGTGGATGGTCTGGGATGCCTCCAGACAGAAAAAGACCTGCCCCCGAATCCCACCAGGGCGGTGAAATTCGGAGCAGATCTTTGCTCAGTGATTTGGGAAGCAGCTCTGGCCGGGCATCAGACAGGATTCAAGAAATTCTCTACATGCACACGCGAGGGCCTAACGTTTGTGGGTCGGCGCTGGGGGCGTCGTTCCTGGTAATACTCCGTCGTTTCTGGGGCCGTCTGGGAGCACCAAGCCCTGAACAACAGCGCACTTGCGCAGCTCCACCAACCATCGGCCGGCGTCCGATCGTGAAATGGGCGCCGCCTCCCCGCCTTCATGCCTGGACCATGCCCTCGATATCCCTTGAGTTGTCAAAGAGCCGTCTGGTCGGGTTGCCCGCCTGCTCTCGGAGTCGTCCGTCCCGGCTGCAAGCGTAGGTTGGCTGATCGAGATCGTGATTCCAAGGAATGCAATTTCCCGGATTGCGATCTCTTGTGATCTGTCGAACTCGTGGCAACTCCTGGCTGGGGTGTTGCCACGGTGGGGGCGAGGGGAGATGGGTCATTTTGTCTTTTTTTTGGGCACTCAAAAGTCTCTTTGCGCTCTGACCTTCGATTTTCCTGGTTCTTCCGCCCCCGATCGGCGAGGTGGCAACTCATGAGTTCGGCAGTCACCGGTCTCTAAGCTGCTGATTTGTTTATAACTTAGAGTTATCTAAGGTGTCCCTGGGTTCGGAATCCGACGGCTGGTCGGCAGCCCGAAAAGGATTTCATAGGGTTTCGAAACTGCTAACTCTGGCGCTAACAGGATGGCGGCTCAATCACCGGCATCCGATGGGTCCATCTGACCCAGAGCACCGTGCCAGCTTCCACCGGCAGGGATTGAAGGCTTGGGGCGTCTAGCCGATAGTAGATTTGCCCCAGAGGTGCCGTTGGAGGTGATGTCGAAGGCCGGTCCTTCCGGTCTGACTCTTGCTGGCCACCAAGAATGCCCGAGAGCTACCTTTGTCCGGTCCCAACTCTGCTGGGCTGGCGATCCTGGCCGGTGGATTCTCTTGGCTTGGGGCCTGGGTCTCCCCAAACAGAAAAGATCTGCCCTCGAATCTCGCCGGGGTTGGCGATCATTGAGGGCAGATCTTTGTTGTGGCTCTTGGGAGCTGCGGTCGAGGAGGGTTTGATGGTTCGAAAGACTTGCCTTACGCGTACTCGCGACGCCGCAACGTTCTGCGGTCGGCGCTGGGGGCGTCGTTTCTGATAATACTCCGTCGTTTCTGGAGTGGAAGATGGCGTCGGGGGGCTATCTGGCTTCTGACATGACCTCGGCGAAGAAGCTCTGGAGAATCGGGTTCAGCCACCCCGCTCGACCTCGCAAAGTCTCGTGGTCGGTACCTGGCAGGACCAGCAGTCGAGCTCGTGGAATCGTACGAAACATCTCCACTAAGTGCTCGACCGGCACGTCGTGGTCGCCACCGATGACCAGAACAGGTGCGGTGATTCGCTGCAGGTCTTCGACTGGCCAATCTTCGAAACCCAGCCACATTTTTTTGAGACGCTCAAGAACGATCGGCCAGTGCTCGGGACCGTCGGGAGAGAGCTCCTCGTAGCGTTTCCGGGATTCGACCGGCCAGTCGTACGGATCAGAGGTGCGGACCCACTCCATGGCATCCAAATCCATTCCGGTACGGGAGACGATGGCTCCTGACACTGCCACCCTGCGAACCAACTCGGGATGGCGGATGGCAAGCTGCAACCCCACGTTGCCTCCGTCGCTATGGCCGACGATGTCGACCCGCCCGCTTCCGAGCTGGCGAAGCAAGGCCGCCGTGTCGTCTGCCATCTGCTGGTAGCTGAAGGGGCGGCTCGGAGAGTCGGCAGTACGGCCGTGGCCCATCTGCTCCACGGCGATGATCCGGCGGTGCGCGGCGAAGAACGGCAGCTGCTCGGAAAAGGTTCCATCGATCGTGCTGGTTCCGCCGTGCAAAAGCAGCAGCGGTGCTCCCTCCCCGTGTATCTGGTAATACATCCGCAGATCGTTGACTTCGGCGTATTTTCCTTGAGCGATGCCTGGGGCCGGCACGGCGAGGTGTGAGAGCAGACCGGCTGCGCCAAGGAGGGCAAGACGAAAGACCATGCGATGTTTCCTCGCGATTCTTCAGGAGATTCTCGGGACCGAAGGCTGGAAACCATGCCGCAGCGTGGTTACGCGGAGCAAGGTCGGCCGGAATGTCACTCCTGACCGCCCTGAATTTGTTCCGGCAGCGACAGAGTCCGAACGCCCAAATTCTAGTATAGCGCGCCACCCAGATGGCCATATTCTCGAGGGCACCTTGGCGCTGGGGCCTTCGTTCCTGGCGAGACTCGACTCGGCCGTTTCTAGAGTAGAAGATAGCGAGGTGGAGGCACTGGGGGGCGTGCAGACGCGGAAAACCCTCCCGGGCCGGGTGGCCGGGAGAGTCTTGCAGGGCTTGGGCAGCTGGTGGGTGGCTTCAGGTGGCGAGGATCTCGGCGGATTCTGAGGTATCAAAAGGCGAAGCCTGGCCTCTTTGATTTCTTGTAGAAGCTTGCGCTATCCACACCACTGGCTCTCGCAGGGAACCCCGTCGTGGTCGCCATCCATTTTTGTGTTCGGACAATTCCTGATGAAGAATATGGCTTCCGCACAGGAAGTCATTTGTGAACAGTGTTCCCTGCCGTCGCATATGAAGTTGCTGGAGTCGGCCTCCAAGAGCCGGTCCGGCTGCACAGCTTGAGAGTCTTGGTAGTACTGGTTCCCATACCAACCTAGGGCAACCACAGCCGCTACTAGAAGGAGCTTTTTCATTCGGTTTCCTTGAACCCAATCTTGTTGATCGGTGTGTTCACCAGAATCCAGTGATCATTTCACCTTCGTGCCGTCGAATTCGAATCCGACGATCAGCTCTTGATACGCAGATCCGCCTCTGGATCACCTTCGGGCATTTTAGCCAATCGTCTTGGCTCAAGTCTATTGCGACATTCAATGCTGAAAGGTGCGCATAGGTTGGTCGAAGACGCAAAGACTCCTCCAGACCAGGGGGCTCGGGAGGAGTTTCGGGGCGACGGAGTGAAAGTAGATGGTGTCGGGAGACGTCAGGCAGCCCGGACCTCGACTGTTTCAACGGTCATCCGGAAGCCAATCAAGCCGTCACTGTAGCGGATGGCGTCGAACGTGACAGCTTTCTCGGTAGGGATGCCGTTGTAGGTGAAGAACCGCTTGCCACCGACCAGCCGATTCGGGCTCTTGGCCTGAGACCGCAGCAGGTAAGCACCGGGAGCATCGTTACCCGCGGCACGAATGCCGACGGTTCCGGTGGAGCGGTCGTAGGCCAACTGCACTTTCTCGACCTCTGCACCGAGCATCTCGGCTGCGGCAGCGGTCAGAACCAACAACCCACCGCGGCGGACGGTAATCAGCGGGGACGAGCTGCTCTCGGACAGGTTGCCTTGGAAGAACTCGAAGGCCGGGACGGCGGTGGCGGTCTCGATGGTGGTGGTTTCGGTCCCGGTCTTGGTGGTGGTCTTGGCCATGGATGCCTCCTTGTGTGTTGTTTGCGGGGACGGTGTGTCGCATCCCCGTTGTCTATGCACTAGGAGTACCCGCGAACGCGGCGAGTGGTCAACGGGCAGCGTCGCGTTATTTCGTGATTTCTTCGGGATTCGCGACGGTTTTCTGAAAAGAGCGCCTCCAGAGTGTGAATTCGAAGATTGAGACAGGCCCGTGGGGGGGCTCTCAACCCCTGGACATGGCACCCATGCGGCCAGGCGAGATCTCCCGTCCCACCTGGCCTGGGAGACCTTTGGGCCACCTCAGATCTGTCCACGCCGAGCCATCGAGACCCACCGTCCCAGCCCAGCCACGATCAGATGATCCACCAGGCGAATCCCCACCACTCGCCCCGCTTCCTCGATGCGCTGGGTGAACGCCAGGTCATCGGCCGACGGGGTCGGGTCGCCCGAAGTGTGGGTATGAAAGAGAACGATCGACGAGGCTCGGTGGTGCAAGGCCGCCCGGAAAACCTGCCGTGGCTCGACGTGGATTCGAGACAGCGTGCCGCGGAAGAGCTCGCGGTCGGCGATGAGTTGGTGGCGGACATCAAGAAACAGCACTCCCATAACCTCCTGGTCGGAGCAGCCGAACCGCAACGCAACGTAGTTGGCGACGACGGCGGGATGGTCGAGGACTTTGCGGTCGATCAGCTGGGTACGTCCCAATCGAGCTGCGAGCTCGCGGGCGGCAAGGAGAATCGCCGCCCGCACGTTGCCGATGCCGTGACGGTCGAGCAATTGCTCGTCGACCTCGCCAAGCCCGGCCAGGCCGCCCAGCTCTTGCAACAGATCATCAGCCAAACGCTGTGCCGATCTGCCGCGGCAGCTGGAGTGCAGCAGGACTGCCACCAACTCAGCATCCGACAACGAGCGTGCCCCGTCCCGCAAAAGGCGATCAGGCAACCGCTCGCTCACTCGTCGACCTCCGGCAGCAGCCGTTGACGTTCGGAATGGCGACGGAATAGCGCGTCGTCGTCGAGGTAGGCCAGCGACTCCAACGTCTCGATGGCGTCGGCCAGTAGATCCCCACGGACGCATCGCACGCCGTCGCCAATCTCCTCGAGCAGCTCGAACTGATCGCCCGGCTTGGGGATCGCAGCCGCCAGAGTGCCAAGGCGTTGGTCGATCTGGCGCAGGTCGTTGACCAGGCTGCCTATGATGCGTCGTGCCATGTTGAAGGTTTGCCGACGTTGTCGGTGGACATCGAGCGGAGTAGGCGTGTTGCGGGAAACAAATAGGCGAGTCGTCATTGGGTCGTTCTCCCAGGTCTTGGGGCCCGCTGTGATGATCATGGGCCCCGGTGGTTGATGGGCCATGGGAGGTATGACGGACAGAGCTGGGAGTCAAAGAAACCATGGGTTCGTCCGGTTGATTTGTCCTGTCATTTTCTGGGTCAGGCTTTTGTGCCATCTTCGGGACGGTCCTCAACGGCGGCGATGGTGCCCTTGAAAACCCTTTTGACTTCGTGCAGCCGACGGAGGGCTCGTGGTTCGGGTTGCAGGACGGCGAGCTTGCGAAGCTCGTGGGCGCGGTAGACGGGCAGCTCTTGCCGTTGGACGATGGCCTCCGGGACATTGTCGGAGACGAAGAGCACGTCGCCGCCGAGGACGGTGGAGTGGACGCGGACGATGAGCCCGGCTTTGGCCAACTGGTCGAGACTGAGGGGAGTTGCGGTGTGATGTTGCGATGCGATCAAGTTCTGGCAAGACCTGTGGGAGAGGATGAGAGGACGAAGCTATCCAGAAACGTTCTGTGGGAGCCGTCGACCGCTTCTTGACCTTAACGCTTCCCAATTCCCGCTTACCAGACAGGAGCACTGGGCTCCGGAATGGTCATAAGCGACCGAAGTCATTCACCTAGCCCCTGTTTTCCTTCGAGGAGCGGGTTTTGAGGAGTCGATGATGAAACTTAGATCGATAGTGATGGCAGGTCTGTTGGTTGCCGCAATGTGTCCCCAGGCGCGAGGCGCCGATCATTCAATCGACCATGGAACAGCTGCTGACGAAGCCGGAATGAACTTGTACTTCAGCGCCGAGTTCGACTCCGAGGATCTGGAGGACACGATCGCTGCTATGGAAAAAGCAGGTGACGGTGCCCTCGCTGGCGCCGCCTTCCCGTTGCCGAAAAGGATTAGGACCTTCATGGTCAACAAGCAGGGGGGGCCGTTGGCGGTGCATTGGACGGCGGCGACAGTTGACGGTGAGGCCGTCCAGAGCTGGGAGGACATGAAGAGTGCGATGGGCGGCTCTCTTAACATCCAAGGAGTAGTCCTTGGCGCCGAAGCAGTCTTGGAAGCGGGTAGGAAGTTGGAGCTGTTCGAGGTTGAAGAGCCAGGGCGAGATTTCAACTTCGTGCGAGTCAAGCTCCAAACCTGCTATTGCTCGACCGAGTCCAAAGAGTGTTGGACTGTTGGTTTGCCCTATGCAGACTTCCCAGAGACCTTGGTGAAGAGTTGTCAAGGCGAGCGTCCTGCAATGGTCCTTTCTGACTCACAACTCTGACCGCCAACATGGCTTTGATCTTCTTGTGCGCATTCCACGGCGATCAGCCGTGGCATGCGCATATCGCTAGGTCGTCGCGATCTTCGAATGCCCCAGTAGCTCACCGAAGACGGCAGGCCGTACTCGTAGTCGACGCTGTCGCGGACGAAGGTGAGCCCAAGATCCTGGCAACGGAAATCGGCGACTTGGGCTCGACGCATATTCGGTCCCAGGGGACCCACAGGGTGTTGAGATGGTACCTCGCCTCGTTCCAGGCGTGGGCCAAGAGCCTTTGCCCGTCTGACTCTGGACTCTGGTCTGGAAAGTTTTCGTGAGGAGGACTTGATCTCGAAGAATGCCAGGGCAAGTTCTGGCGGCTACTGAAGACTTGGAGATCGTTGGTGCTGGGGACCACTGCGACGATTGCAATCACTGATGACTTCGCGATTGCGAAGATGATGCGCTCGAGCTATCTGGCCTCGGCCGGGTACCTACAGTTGCCGTCGCATCGAGCGGAATTGAATCCCAGGGATCGTCGGCATCGATGTCTTGCTGCGTGGTGCTCCCACGGATCCAGCTATACCGTCGGTATCTTCGGTGGACTCGTCGTCGTGATGGGTGTTTGACGTTCTCGGATGCAATCTCCGAAGGTGCTCAGAGTCCGTATCGGAACGAAATCAGCCTGCGAGAACGATGGGAGCGACCTCCGCAGTTGGTCTAGCTTCGACCCGTCAACGATGCCGCCAAGCCCGAGCCGATCTGCTCGTTCGCTTTCCGCAGTGGATCGTCGGCCAAGTGCGCATACCTTTGTGTCGTCGCGATCTTTGAATGCCCCAGCAGCTTCCCGACAACAGCCAGGTTGTGCCCGTTGTTGACGCCGAAACTGGCAAACGTGTGCCTCAGATCGTGGACCCGGACGTCGGCGATCTCGGCTTCGACGCGGATTCGGTTCCAGAGCGGCTGCAGGGTGCTGAGATGGCCTCCGATCTTGCCGCCAGAGATGACGTAGGGGTTGTCGTCCACATGTTCCAACCCCGCCAGGATCTCTAGGGCGGCGGTGTTGAGGACCACGGTCCGTTTGCCGGTCTTGGAGTCGCTGAGGCGTAGGCAGTTGCTCTCGAAGTCGACCTCGTCCCATCGGAGCTGGAGGATCTCCGATGAGCGACAGCCGGTGAGGATCAACAGGCGGATGGCGGCGACGGCTTGGGGTAGGCCGCTGCGTTCGTACTCGATGCGAGCCAAGACGTCGCCGAGTCGCTGGAGCTCACTCGCCGAGAGGTAGCGCTCCCGGCTCTCTTCCTTGAATCGTTGCACATGACGGCAGGGGTTGGTGCCTTCCGGTCGCCATCCCCAGACCTCGGCGAGATTGAACGCCTTCGACAGCAGTGTCAGCGTCTTGTTGGCCATCGCTGGCGTCGTGGCCATGGAGGTCATGAGCTTGGCGATGTCGGGGCGTTGGATGTCAGCTACCTTGCGCTTGCCGAGCTTGGGCAAGACGGCCCGGTCCCAGAGCTGACGGGCTCGCTTGGCACTGCGGGCTTTGTTGTTGATCTTGGCGTGGTCGTCGATGTGGCGGTCGGCGAGGTCAGTGATCGTCGGCGAGTGGTTGGCGGCCTTTCGGTCGGCCGCGGGATCGCCGCCTTGGCGGACTTGCAGGAAGACTTCGAGAGCTGCCTCCCGTGCTTGCTGCAATGTCAGGCGTCCGTAGCGGCCCAGCGTATAGAAGCGCCGACGCCCGTGGCTCCAGTACGACACCACGAACGACTTGCTGCCGGTGGGGTAGATGCGGACGCCGAAGCCGGGCATCTGGGTGTCCCAGAGGAAGCAGCCGCCGGGGCCTTGGTAAACGGCTTCGTCGATGGTCCGCTTGTTGAGGCGCACCCTCATGGCCAGGGTCCTGGGGGTGGATCTGACTGGGTGAGATCTGGTTGCTCAAAGGGCTTTTGAGTAACCCAGAAGCAACCAACTGGGGTAGAAATCAGGCGTAGTGCATGGTTGACCATGCACCCACCCTATGAAGGTAACCCCTATTGGGTCAAGCACTTAGGGTAGTCTGTGGGGAACGGTGGGGAAGGGGAGAAAGGGTCAGTGGTTCCGGGACTAGGACTCAAGGGTGGGTAGTGGGTTTTTTGTAAACGATTGAATAAAAAAGAGTTATTAGGATTTTCTCAAGGGTCGCTGCCGGTTGAGCAACCACCAAGCAACCAAATGAGATAGTAGCATGGGATAGTGGGGCGCAATAGCGCGTAGAGGCATAAAGCGAGGGGCGCAGCCCTGCGACCGCCGACCATGGCTCCTTGGCCCAGCGACGAGAAATCCTCCTGACTAAATAGCTCATCTCAGCTGCCCTTCGCGTCCGGCTCCATGGCAGTGAACATAGGGCGCTTCTTTTGGTCTTTGACTACTGCACCAACTGACTCTCTCCAGTTTCATTATTGAAGTAAACCACGCTCCAACTCGAACCAAGCTCTTTCGCTAGGTGAAGCGCCAGCGTTCTTCCATCCTCAGCGAACTCAGCAGCCCCTTCCGATGTTGCGAAACCGGAGCTTAGTGGATCTGTTCGGTCGAGAGTCTGATCATAGCGCGCTGACCATTCATAAAGCTTTGCTTGTAATTCGGGCGAAATCGGAAGCGCAGCGGGGTCAATATTGGCTGGCCCGGAGGGTCCCAAATCCCAGAGAGGGAAACACTCATAGTCGGCCATGACCTTAAGACTGTGGGTCGTGGAGTTATCGGCCAATTGGGTTTGCTCCTACAATGAATCCGTTATCACTGACGGTAACAGCGACTCGGCGAATCGCGCCAGCGTAAACGAACTCATAGTTTCTCATAACTCTTCCTCTTTCGAGCCGATCTCTTTTCGGAAGTGCTCAAACACCGTTTCGGCAGGAATGGCTGCCTTAGAAGTTCCGAAAAATCTAGAAAACCTCCTCTGCTGATCTCGAAACGACTGGACTAGGACAGCTTCTGCGGCGGGACTCCAAATACGAACCTCTTGCCCACTGTGTCTGTCAACAACCTTTCCGCCTCCTTCGGCTAGTAAAGTGCGCAGTGAACGTAGCAAATGGTCGATGACCGGATCCGGATTGCATAGCGCACTACGGATGGAGATTTGATCTAACATATCCCCGTTGGCCGGGAGAATCTGAAAATCTATCCAATAATTCTTGCCTTTTTGGGTGTACTGCGCAAATTCACTCCCAGTACGACGAGCTTCCGCTCCATTCCGCACGAGGAATCGTCCCCATCCACCAGATGGCGTACTCTCGGGAAAGTAAAGAAAGTTTGCGGATTCGAAGCTCATCTCGAAGGCTCAGTCTGCATGAGGAGTAAAGAAATCGAACTTGACATTCTCCCAATTGAAGCCAACTGGACCCTCTCCTTTAATTGTGAATTGATCAATTGGGATGCCCGTTCTCTGTGATGCAACGTATCTATGATGTCCGTCAAGAATGAAACGACGCCCATCCGGTAGCTCAACAAGCTCGATCGGCCGCAGCTTTTCCCCTGCTAGTAGCCGTGCAATGTAGTCGTCAACTATCTGAGGATTGATCTCCAATTGAGTAGGCTGCGGACCGGAATGTCCCTTGGAGCCAACTACTGCTCTTCCTCTTGGAAGCACCTTGATCTTGGACTGAGCGGCGATTACGGATGCATTGCTGTCAGCCCCTGAGCTGTTGACTGCTGCTTGGCTGCTGGAATAGGCAATCCCCAACGCTGACAAGGCAAGAATACCAGCCGCCAAGGACTTCTGGGCCGGCGACGAGGGTCTCGACCACACCTCATAGTAGAGCTGCAGTGCCTTGTGCCAACCGTAGAGAGCAATGCCAACAGCAGCCAAGGGTGAAACTTGGGCCACAGCCGTGAAGAGGAATGCCCATCCACCGGCCTCGACAGCCTCGAGGGTTGTGAGTTGGTACCCGAGCAAGTTGGCCACCGCCGGGGCTGCGATCGTGGTGAGGACACCAACCGCTGCGGACACACCTAGCAACCTTCCGGTGGAAATGAACATCCCAGAAGGATCCGTAAGGCTGACTGGATTCAGATGGGCATATCCATAGCCATGTTGACTAGCCGGAGTTCCAAGCCATCCGCGGAATGGATCCTTCGATAAGAACCGCCCCAATCCCGGATCCATCCACCGCGCTCGGTGATACGCCAGCCCGGCAACCGCCGACCACGGCTCCCCCGCGAAGCCATAGACCTGACTGCCGTCGCTACCGGCAAGTCGCTCGCCAAACGCGGTGTAGTCGAGACTTGCCGTCTGGACGCCGGTCGGGTCGCTCACGGAGCGGACGCTGCCGAGACCGTCGAGGTGATAGAAGCGGTCGCCCGTGCTGTCGTTGATCGAGCCCAGGAGCTGATCTCCGGCGCGGACGTAGAGAGAGTCGAGACCGTCGCCGGTCGTCTGGTTGTGGGTGATGTCGCCCACCGCATGACTCAACCAACCGCTGTCGTCGATCAGGTATTTGACGACCTCGACGCCCTGCCCCGTGTCCTGCGCGGTCTCGATTCGCGTGCCTTCGACATCGTAGGCGGTTGCGACGGTGGTGCCATCGGCCAACTCGGTGGCGAGGAGCCGGTCATCGAATCCCCAGGTGTAGGTGGCCGCCGGATCGGAGTCAGATCCCGGCTTGCTGAGGACTCGGCCGGCGGCATCCCAGGTCAAGGGCTGTCCGTTGATCGTGGCGATTCGATCTCTGGCGTCGTAGGTGGCCGTCTCGACGACGGGCGGCTCCTCGGCGGTGGTCCAGGTCGTGGCGAGGCGGTTGCCGACGGGGTCGTAGTCGAAGCTCTGCTCGTAGATCAGTGCGTCGGTGGCGTCGGCCACCCGATCCGTCGTCAGGCGCCACAGGGCGTCGTAGGCGTAGGAGCGTGACGTCCCATCGTGCTCGTCGATGCGCAGCCGATGGCCGCTGGGGGCGAGGGTGTATTGGTAGCTCTGGAGCACCTCATCGCTGGCGTTCCTGGTCTCGAGTGAGGTCAATCGCTGCTGGGAGTCGTGGGCCCAGGTGGTGACGACGCCGTTGGGATAGGTCAGTCGTTCCGGTTGGCCGTTGGCGTCGTAGGCGAAGGTGTAGAGGCCACCCCGTGGGTCGGTAACGGTGGCGATGCGGTTCAGGGCATCGAAGCTGTAGAGCACCGAGACGGCTTCCGTGCCCACCGTGGCGGTGAGCCGGGTCCGGTTCCCAGCGGGGTCGTAGTCATGCTCCAGGCGGTGCCCGTTGGGGTCGGTCTTACGGATCGGCCGGTTTCGAGCGTCGTATTCGTAGGTGGTGACGCCGCCCCGTTCGTCGGTGACGGTGGCTCGCTGGCCGCTGGGGGTGTAGGTGTAGGTATGGCGGCTGCCGTCCGGGTACTGCCGTTGGAGCAGTCGGCCCATGGAATCGTAGGTGAACGTTCGCGTTGCGCCATTGAAGTCGGTATGACGGGTGAGTTGGCCCGCGGGGTCGTAACTGAAAGTCTCCCGAGCACCGTCGGGGAGGATGCGGGCCGTTTGACGCCCCAGCGCATCGGTCTCAAAGCGTGTTCTGTGGTCGTTGGCATTGGTCTGCTGCGTGAGATGTCCGAGCTCGTTGTAGCCGTAGGCGGTGACCTGATCCAGGGCGTCGGTGACGCTGACCATGCGTCCCACCGCGTCGTAGCCGAAGCGAGTGCGCTTGCCCGCTGGGTCGATGGTCTCGAGGATGCGACCGAGGGGGTCATAGAGGCTTTGGCTGGACGAGCCGTCGGGTGCCACGACGGCTCTCACGCGACCGAGCCCGTCGTATTGATGCTCGGTGATGTTGCCCAGGGCGTCGGTGATCTGCTGCAACCGGTTGTTGGCGTCGTAGGCGAATTGGGTCGCGTTGCCCAACGGATCGGTCACCCGAAGACGTCGACCTGCGGCGTCATAGGTCGTGGTGGTGGTATTGCCTCGGGCATCGGTCGAAGCGATGAGCTGGCCAGCGGCGTCGTAGGCCATCAATTCCGTCGCCTCATCGGAGGATCCCGAGTCGGACCCGGGATAGACGGTGCGGATCAAGCGGCCCACGGGGTCGTAGAAAAACTGGGTAACCCGTCCCTCGGGGTCGATGCCGGCGATGCGACGCCCCTCGTCGTCGTACTGCACTTGTGTCGACGTGCCGTCGGCATAGGTGGTCCGCACCGGCAGACCCCGACCGTCGTACTGATAGACAGTTTCGCGGCCCAGCGGATCGACTTGCCGAGTCACCCGGCCGAGTGCGTCGTAGTCCGTCCGGCTGATCGCACCATCCGGTGCCATGACTGTGGTCAAGCGGTTGAGGGCGTCGTACTGAAAAGATGTGACGAGGGCTTCCGCCTCGCCGCTGGGCGAGGTCCGCGTTCGTGTCTCGCGAATCCGATTGCCGTTGGCGTCGTAGTCGAACGTCACGACGTTGCCCAAGGCATCGGTTTGTTGGACCAGGTGGCCAGCGGCATCGAACTGGAACGCCGTCACTTGGCCGAGGGCGTCGGTCAGGCTGCTGAGGTTGCCACCACTACCATAGGTAAAGGTCGTCACGTTGCCGAGCGGATCCTGGGACGACAAGAGCAGGTTGGACGGCGAATAGGTGTTCGATGTGACTTGGCCCAGGGCGTCGGTCAAGGTCAAGGGGAGCCGCCGGTCACCATAGGCGATCGAGATCGTTTGGCCGAGGGGGTCGCGGATGGACTGCACCGCTTGGTCGGGCGAATAGGTGAAAGTCGTCGTGTGGCCGAGGGGATTCGTCTCCGTCAGGAGATTGTCGCGCCCGTCGAACGTGCGAAGTGTCTCCGCCCCCGCTTCATCGACCTCCCGCACGACGTTCCCACGACCGTCGTACTCCATCACCCGCACGAATCCCAACCGATTGGTAACCATCTCCCGCCGGGCATCCAGGTCGTGATCCAAGGCGACGACCTTGCCCGCCGCATCGATGACCCGCACCATCCGCCCGTCATCGTCATACTCCGTCCGCACCGCCCGGACCCCCAACGCATTGACGATGTCCTCGAGGTAGTGCCCATCTGTATAAGCGAACGACGTGACCGCCTCCATGCGATCGGTGAACGACACATGATCGCCGGCCGCGTCATAGGCATAGACGTTGGCATTGCCCATGGGATCGATGATGCGCTCGATCCGGCCCTCGGCGTCGCGTTCGAATTCGACACCCCGACCCGACGAATGGGTGATCCCCTCCGGCGTGATCTCCAGCGTATTGCCGTTGAGGTCTTCCAGATGGGTCACGCCATCGGCCAGGTCGAGATGGAAGATTCGACCATCCCGCGTCGTCAGCTTGACGTCTTCGGGGACGAAGAGCACGAAGCTGTTGGGGTCCCGCAGCTCGTCGCTGTTGTTCTGGTAGAGCACCTCATCGTTGCCGAGGATCTCCAGCGTCGCGCCGGGAACAGGACCGTCGACGAATTCGAACTCCGCCCGGCCGATACAACCGCCGATGATGGTGCCCGGATTCTTGACGGTGAGGCGGAAGCGGTAGACCTCTTGGTCCGACAGCCGCACGGTTGTCAGGTGGCTTTTGAGCTCTTGGACGGTGCTACAGGGCAGACCCCATGGACCCTCCGTCGGCGGGATGCGCCAGCCGTCGCCGGGTGGACGGTTGTTGCGGTAGGAGCCTTGGCGGATGTCTAGGCTCCACCCATAGCCGAAGTCGCCTTGCAGGGGCCGTTGACGGCTGTCGTAGGTTCGCACCACCTGGATGTCGAGGCCGGATAGTGGGATCGCCAAGTCGACAAAGCTCAGGGTGAAGTGGCCGATCTTCATGTTGCCTTCGACGACGATGGCGATGGAGTCGGTAACCTGCTGGCCTTGCAGATCGGTGGCGACTAGCTCCAGCTCGTACATGCCGTTGAGCAGCAGCGTTGGATCGAAGTCGCCAAGCTTGCCCTGGACTGGGTAGTTGCCGTTGGCCAGGTCAATCCAGTCGTTCTCGCCGACGCCGCGGTAGCGTAGTTGCCAGTTATCGAGCAGATCGCTGGCGACGGTGCCTTGAATCTCCGTGGGAGCGGTGATGACGGCGAGGTCTTGGGGACTGGTGAAGGCGATGGACGGAGCCTCGCCGACGTTCTTGATCTCGAGCTGTACGTCTTCGGTGACCAGGACCCAGTAGCCCATGCCCGGCAACATGGTGTCGAGGTCGCTGGCCCAGGCGGGGGCGCTGGCCTCGTAGAACTTCCAGTTGTCGGCGAGGTCGAAGGGATCGAAAGCATAAACCCTGACGACCTTGTCGAGGATCGGCGCCAGAGCGCTTTTGACGTGTCGGGGATAGGCCGACGGGAAGCCGATGAGATTCCAACCGGTGCACAGCTGCATCGTGGTGCTGTCGGGCAGGGTGCCGTCGCTGGGTAGGCTGACGGCGGCGGTGGCGTCGATGAGGAGGCCCTGCTCGACGCCGATGGCCGTCAGGTCGCTGGCTGCGAGATCGTTGGGGTCGTAGACCTTCCACGGGTCGGCGTCGTCGCAACCGTTGTAGGTGTAGACCTTGTGGTAGCTGCCGCCGATGGCGTTCAGGGCCGTCGCGGGATCGCTGCTGGCGGGGGTTTCGGGTAGGGAGACCTGGTTCCAACCGGGTAGCAGAGGGACGGCGTCTAAGGCGTTTTTGTCGGAGAAGCCAGGGGCCAGGCTGGCCAGGTCGTAGTCCTTGGACGGGCGGGCGTCGTCTTTGGGCGGCGACGGTGGGGCGCTGCCGCTAGAGCTGCCGGCACCGCTGGCGCCGAGATGGGAGGCGGTGAAGAGGAGGCCGAAGGCGTCGGTCCAGGGCTGGGACGCGACCTCCACCGCCAGTTGGTGGACCTCGTCTTGCACGGTGTCGAGGGTGTGCCCGGCGGTTCCGAGGACCGGCTCGACCCAGAACGTTTTGGGTTCAGTGATGCTGTCGAGGGCTTGCAACGGCGCGCCGTAGAGCAGCATCAAGAGACACAGAGCTTCGACGCCGAAGCGTCGCAGTTCGTGGACGAAGGAGTAGTTGGTGGTCACCTTTTTGTCAGCCATAGTGATAGATCCTCTCACCGGGATGCTCCAGATGGTGGGCTCGGGCTTTCGCCACAGGGCACGCAGCGCCTTCGCAGGGGACCCTTGAAATCCTTGTATAGCTGAAGAACGCGATATCTGCTTCGATTGCCATGGTGTCAACTTGGAGGTCTTCCAGCCTGCTCGATCACAACGCCACATGCTCACCACCCCGTTCGGCCAACCACGTCTTCCGCTGCTCGTACTCCGGCAAAGCTCGCCCCACCACCTGCCAGAAGGCGGGAGTGTGATTCGGCTCGATGAGGTGCGCCAGCTCGTGCACGATGACGTAGTCGATGATGGTGGGCGGCAGGAGGATGGTGTTCCAGTGGAAGTTGACGCGGCTCGACTTGCCGCAGGAGCCCCATCGGTAGCCCAGGTCCTGCACCTCCACCTTGAGGGGCTCGACGCCCATGCGGGGGATCCAACCCTCGACGCGACGGCGTAGCCAGACGCGGGCGTGGTTGCTGTACCAGCGGATGAATTGACGGCGACCGTCGGCGGCCAGGGAGCGACGCAGCTTGAAGCGACCGGCTTCCAGCTTGAGGGGGACTTCTTGAACCTCGACGAGGAGCAGGCGGTAGCTGCGTCCCAGGTACCAGAAACCCTCGCCGCTGACGAAGGTCTTGGCTGCCCGGGGGTGCTGGCGTGCTTCTTTCTCCGCCAGCTTGGTGTAGATCCAGAAACGTTTCTCACGGACGAAATCGATCATGACGTCGTCGCCCACCCCGGGCGGCGCAGCGAGGATGAGCTCGCCTTCGCGATCGACGGTGATCTCGACGGTCTTGCGCCGCGAGCTGCGCCTTACCTCGAAGGTCAGGTCGTCGATGGTCAGGCTGCGGGCCAGCGGTGGGCTGGGGGAGGTCTCGATCATCGTATTAGTCGATGGTGGTTGGCCTTGGCCAGCTCCATGAGGTCATCGGCCAGCTTGTCGAGGTGGTCGAAGGGCAGGAGGTCGGCGTCGTCGAGGGTGCGGAAGATCCAGCCCCGCAGGGTGGCGCGGGCTTGGGGTTTGGTCCAGAAACCGACGATGCGAATTTCCTGTTGGATGTGCTCCACCAGCTCGACGGTGAGGCCGCACAGGCGATCGCGGGCCTCGACGTCGAGGGGGTCGTCACCGGTGACGACGACACCCTTCAGCACGTCGAAGAAGGGCGCCTGGGTGTCGGGGTCGAGGCCGGTGGTATCGTCTTTCTTGCGGCCCTCATGGGCGTCGCCCACCAGCGAGGCCAATGCCTCCACCATCTCCTCCCAGCGTCCCTCGAAGGTTTCGAGGATGTGTTTCAGGCGTTGCGACAGCTTCTGGTAGAAGACCGGGTCCTCGTCGAGGTGCTTGCGGATGTGGTAGCGCAGGGCATGTTCCATCTCGCTGGCCTTGGCCCGCGGCGAGCGCTCTTGCTCGACGTGGGCGTCGAAGCGGGCGGAGGTGATCTCGATGGGCGGAATCCGTGGGTCGATACCCAGGGAAATGACGTGCTCGTCGATCAGTCGGCGGACCTTCTCGCCCACTTCGCTGCCGATCAGCGGCTCGTCGCCGCGGTAGCGATTGCGGGCCCGGGCCTGGATGTAGGCCAGGGTTTTGGCGTCACTGACGAAAGGCAAACCCTCGGGACGGGGCAGCACCAGATCGAGGGTGGTGAGGAACTGCTTCAGCTTGACGTGCAGCTCGGCCCTCAGCCGCTCGTCCCGCAACAGCTCGACGCAGCCCTCGACATCGTCGAGATCGTCGACCCCTCGGCTCAACAGCACATCGACGGCCCGGCGATGTCGATCCCGCAGCTTGGGGATCTCGTCTTGCAGGCTCTGCAAGGCGCCGTCGATGTCGTCGGCGCTGTAGGCTGCGAGGGCTTCCTTCATGTGGCGGGCGACGCCGTAGTAGTCGACGACGATGCCGAAGCCCTTGGCCACCCCTTGCCGTTCATAGGTGCGGTTGACCCGGGCGACGGCCTGCAGCAGCTCCGCTTCCTTGATGTGACGATCGAGGTAGAGCACCTGCTCGACGGGGGCATCGAAGCCGGTGAGCAGCATCGACTTGACGATCAGGAACGCCAGGGGGTCGGCCTTCTCGTGGTCGAAGCTGTTGGGGCCGTCGGCGAAGAGGGGTTTCTTGAAGCGTTCGATGCGGGCGTCGATCTTGGAGCGGGCGGTCCATTCCCCTTGTGGATCGACGGTGTCGTTGTGCTCGCCGGAGATCACCGCTGCGAAGTCGAGGGCGCGCAGGGTGGGCAGGAAGCGGTGGGCCCGCACCAGGAACGCCTTGTCAGGGGCCAAGCGATCGGCGGTCTCCGGGTCGAGGCGGAGCAGCTCGGGATGCAGCCCTTCCAGCTCGGCCACCAGCGCATCGCGGGCGGCAACGAAGGCTTGGTGGTAGCGCACCGCCGCCCGTCGGCTGACCGCCACCACCTGCGCCTTGAAGCCATTGGGCAGGATCTTGTCGGTGTAGTGGCGCAGCATGTCGCGGGCTTTCGCGGCGATCAGCGCCGGCGCCTCCATGACATGGCCCTGGGTGCCGTACTTCGCCTTGATGGCTTCCAGCTCCTGGGGCGTGCGGTCGATGAACATGTCTTCGAACAGCTCGTCGAGCTGGCCGCCGCCCGCCAAGGCCGCCTCTGCGGTGCGTCCCTCGTAGAGAATGGGCACCGTGGCGCCGTCGGCTTCCGACTCGCGCAGGGTGTAGCGATCGATAAAATCACCGAAGATCCGGGCCGTCTGACCTTTCTCCCGCATGATGATCGGCGTGCCGGTAAAACCGATTTTGACGCAGTTGGGCAAGGCGCGCATGAGGTTGCCGTGGGCGGCGTTGGTGTGGCTGCGGTGCGCCTCGTCGACCAGCACCAGGATGTCTTCGGAGGTGTTGAGCTCAGGAAGAGGTTTTGATTTGGGCGGTGGCTTGGCGGTGCCCTCGCTGGGCTCGAGGTCATCCTCGTCCTCATCGACGCCCGGGCCCTCCGGGTCGAGCAATTCGCCGCGATACTTCTGGATCATGGCGAAGACCAGATCCTTGCCCGGTCGCCGCAGGACCTCTTGCAAGACCTCCGACGCCGACACGGTGCGCTCGCCTCGCTTTTGGGGTTTGACGACGGTCAGCACATCATCGGTGAGCACCGCCGTGCCGGCCAGCTGCTTTTCCAGGTCGCGACGGTCGGTGACCACCACCACCTTGAAGCGTCGTAGGGCCTCATGGGAGCGCATCTTGCGGATCAGGAAGACCATCGTCAGGCTCTTGCCGCTGCCTTGGGTATGCCAGATGATGCCGCCGCGGTGGTCGTGCTCGCCGTCCTGGGCACGGGTCGGGCCGCTGACCATGCGCTGGACGGCCAACTGCACGGCCCGGAACTGTTGGTAGCGGCAGACGATCTTGGCGGTGCGTCCCTGGGATTCCTTGAACAAAGTGAAGTGGCGGACGATGTCGAGCAGGTTTTCGCGGCGTAGCATCCCCGCCACCAGCTTCTCTTGACTACTGAGGGGCCGTCCCTCTTTGCCCAGCTCGACGGCCACCTCGGCCATGGGGGTGGGGCTGGTGTCTTTCCACTCCAGGAAATGGGTGGCCGACGACGAGAAAGTGCCCGCCCGGGCCTGCTCGCCACAGGTGGTGATGAGGAATTGATTGAAGTGGAAGAGCCGTTCGTTGCCCTCGTCGAAGTCGACGACGCCCATGGCCTTGCGACGATTGGCGTAGCGCTGCAACTGGTTGATGCCGTCCTCCATCGGGTGGGCCAACTTGGGGCTCTTGGCTTCCACCACCACCAGTGGAATGCCGTTGACGAAGAGCACCAGGTCGGGGCGGATGTGTTTGTCCGCCTGGCCGGTGGGGCAGGCCACCTGGAATTGATCGATCACCCGAAAGGTGTTGCGCTCCGGCTGCTGCCAATCGATGAAGTGCACCGGACGTCCCCGTGCGTTGTCCCAACCCTCGACACCGTCCACCACCGTGCCCTTGAGCAGCAGCTCCGTCGCCAGCTGGTTGGCCTCCAGAAGGCGACCGGTGCCCAGCCGTCGCAGCGCGCCGATGGCCTGGTGGATGCGTCCGTCGTCGAGCCACGGCTGGTCGTCGAGGTCGAGGTTGATGCGGCGCAGGGCCTGGGTCAGATCGTCGATCAGCAGGACGTTGCGGAAGCTCTCGCGGCCGGTGGCGCTGGCGTCGAGGGGATTGCCGGTGGTGTGTTTCCAGCCCATGCGGACGAGTTGGTCGATGAAGGGCTGTTCGACATCGGTGTGCTCGTTGCCTGGGTTCATGGAGCCTCCTCGCGCAGAGCTTCGATAGGAGGGGCAAGGGCGGCATAGAGCCGTCCCATGGCATCGACGGTCTGCTCGATGACCCTGGGCCAGATCGACTCGTCGACCCAGCCGCCTTCTATACCGTGGCTGATCCTACAAGCACGTTTCTCGTCCAACCGCTGCCAGCTTAGGGGGCCACCGAAGGTTTGCTCTACTGCTTCCTTCTGTAAATGGAGCGCATCATAGAAACGTTTGTTTTCGGCCGCATCGGGTCCGTCAATGTAGAGCTCGACTCGGGTCTCCTGTTGGAGCGCTGCAAAAACCCATTCCACACCGTGTCGGCGGGCACTAATCCAATGCCGGCGACCGGCGGAGATTCTTCCATGCAGATCAGAGCGTTGTTGGGCAATGCTGAGTAGACGGGTCCAGAAAGCTCGGCGGGCCGTCAGGTATTCAGGGCGGTTCGCGTAGCTATCGGAAGTTTCCTCGGAGTCGGTGATGGAGTCGTGGACCGCTGGCTTGAGACCGTCAAGATCAAGCCGAGATGGGTTCCACACACATTCCGCAATACGCAAGTAGAGCTCTTGACGCTCTTTCTGTTCCTCTGGCCCGAACTGTTCAAGGGACCGAAAGGGTAGACCCGTCTCATCACGCAGAGCGCGGAACGTCGGGTTGTTCTGATAGGCCAAAGGGTGCAGGCTGCGGGCCAGCAGGTTGCAGCTATTGGCCAAGTAGGCGTCCCGCTTCTCTTCGTAGGTGGCGGCGCCCAGACTCTGGTTGAGGCCGCTCTGGAGCAGTAGGAGCCCGCCGATGCGGTTTCTTGCAGATGCGAATTCTGAGGGGTGATCGAACCATTGGCGGAAGCGGCCGTAGTGGTCCGCCCAGATGTGCTCGATCTCGAACTGGCGCGCCCGTCCCTGGGAGATCAGGTCCTCGAAATGGCAGGCTAGCCCGCATTGATCGTCGACCCAATGGGTGAGCCGGGCAAGGATGTGCCGGATCTGTCGGTAATTCTGCTTGTGCAGGCTGAAGCCTGGCTCAGTGGCAAATCCTTCTGTTTGTTCGTCGAGCTGTCCGCGCAGGTAGACCGATAGGTCCTCGACATCGCGGTTTCGTAGCTCTTTGGTGAGCTGGAAGACGGTATAGCGCATCGAAGAGTACGTGTTGGTGCGGAAGTTCCACGCCCGCCTGGCCAGCCAAATATCGAGGTAATCAGCCACGAGGGCGACTTTGCGGTGTACCGTCTTGGCGTCGTCATGCGGGGTGAGCGGTGCCAACAGGACCTGCGTCTGCAACGTGAAGGCACGGTCTTCGTTGTAGCGGATCGATTCCCAGCCGTCGGTAAGGCGGGAGGCCGCACGTAGGATATCGAGGTAGTGCCGGGCATAGAAATCGAGGTCTCGGCAGACGAAGCGCTTGAAATCGTCCTCAGCCACAATGCCGAGAAGCTCGGGCTTTTCCCGAACCCAGCGGTGAAACTCCCGACCGATGCGCTCGAAGTCCTTGTTTTCGGCTCCCTTTCTCCCGGGGCGAATGGACACCGCATGGCGGGCCCGCAGCCAGTCCTTGAAGAAGTCCACGTCCTGCTGATCGCCTAGCCCCTTGAGCTGCTGCATGCGCTGTCGCCAGACGCGGTTGACCTTGTGAAGGTCGTCCTCCCGGCGGATCTTCGACAACACATAACCCTTGAGCATTTCCGGCAGGCTGAGGGAGAGACCACGGTCGTTCATGGTTTCGAAGATGGTGTAGGCGTCTTCGTCGGAGTAGGCTTCAATCACCACCAAGTGCACGTTTTCGAGGAACCAGTCGAGGAAAAAGGGGAGCGCGTCGCCGGTCAGCTCTTCGGGGAAGAGGCCCGCCAGATTACGATACTGCGCCTCGATGTTGCGAACCGACTCGATGGCCTCACTCGTGTCGATCGGTATCCCGTCGAGAAGAGCTTGCAGGATCGGCTCCCGGTCGTCCACGTCGAGGTTGAAGCTCTTACGGCCGTATTTCTCCGAATAGATCAAATTGCTGACGTCAATGGCGTCTTTGCGGTCGGCCTGGAGGTGATGCAGGTAGATCAGCAGCAGGGTCAGCGTCGTCAGGCGTTGTTGTCCGTCGACGATAAAGCGTTGGCCTCGTTTGTGGCTGAGCACGATGGAGCCGAGGAAGTAGTGGCTGTAATGCTCCACCTGGTGGCGCTCGTGATCTGGCTCGTGATGATCGCGGAATTTGAGGGTCAGATCCTCCACCAGCTCGCGGATTTGACGTTCTTGCCAGGCATACTCCCGCTGATAGGAGTCGATGGCATACTTGGCCTTGTCGAGCACCTCGCGGACGGTACGGGCACGGCCTTCGATGGTTTTGATGGGTTCGTTGTGTGTCATATTCACTACACCTTGGCTCTTTTAGGTGAGATTGTCTCTAGTGTTCCCGCTGGGACCAGTTGGGGCCTCTGAGGACTTCAATGATCGCTGTAGTTCCTTGCATCATTCTCACGTATTCGAGGTGACCGGGCTGCAAACCATGGCGCGTACGCCGCATCAAGGAATCCGAGAGCTCTGCGGAGCAGACGAGAAATAGCCGGGCAGGATGCCAATCTTTTCCGTAGTGGAGACCTTTCAGGTCAGTGAAGACTCCAAGGGACCTCAGATCCTTACGTTCTTTGCGGTTACCATCACGATCGCTGGCGACATCGGAGATCTCGAAGCGCGCTTCGCAGCCTTCGTCATCGACGAGGATCAAGTCGTTGTCAGCAATCGTTGAGCTATGCTCTTCTTGAACTCTCTTCGAGCTACCGGTCGTGGGATGGCAGACTTTGATCGTCTTGAATTCCCTCAGGTGAGTCTGGGCCCAGTCCAAAGCATCGAGAAGCCGTTCGACGTTAGCGCATTGGTTGACGATTTCGGCAAAGGAGTGTTCTTCGGCTGCATTTTTGACCAACGAGGGCCGACCCTCTCGCGGGAGGAGCACTTTGTCGCGTTTGACTTCTTGGCCCCAGCTTTCGGTTGGAAAGCGCCTGAGGTCACCGAGGGAAGCCTTGGCACTTTCGACGATGAAACGGTGGGCCTTGAGAATCGCGGCCTGGCCGTCTAGGATTTTATAGTCGTAGATAGAATCGATGAGGTGGGGCATTTTTGTAACCTCTTGGTTTGGGTCGTCAATCGATAGGTTTACTGATTGCACTCTGCTGTCCGTTTGGACGTCTTGGGCGACTCTATTCCCGGAGGAAGGGTGCGAACGCGACCCGTCAGCAAGTCATGCATCAGGCCCTTTTTGAGAGTCTGGAGTTTCTTCAAATCTTCAGTTTCTTGCCGGACCCGAGTGTCTAGGTGCGCGATTGTAGCCTCTATCCGCTCTTGCTCTGGCGGAGAAGGAACTGCAATCTTGAGAGATTCAAGTTGACTCTGAGATATGTTTCTCTGTCCACTACTACCGCTAAGCAGGCGTTGGACCTGTTGCCGAGTCCGGGGGCCTTCCATGAGAAAAGAAAGGTACTTCTTCCTGATGAGATGTCCTGGGACGAGTCTCAGTGTCTTGTCAGACAACATTAGACGGCTTGGCGTAGATTCAACGTAGACTGTGCGAGCTACCAGTGTTGCTACCCCGTTCGCTCTCACGCAGAGGACATCCCCGAGACTAACTTCAAGTGATTCCATAGGTTGAAGGTTCGCTGGAAGGAGCTTGGTCTCTTGAGGACGATAAATGCCTCCAGAAACGGCACTCACCTTGAGGACCCCCCACTGGCCTGGTTTGGGTGTTTCGTCCAGGCAGTTTGGGCTCCATCCGGCATCAATTCTTTCCAGAACCTTCCCCAACCGCCGAACCTCCCACCCCCGCGGAATCAACCCCAACTCCGACTCCTTGAACTGCTCCGGAAACCGCACCGGATCCCGAAGCTCCCCATTCTCATCCACCCCACGGGTCAGCAGATCATGCAACAACCCCTGCTTCATCTGCTCCAACTTCGCAATCACCTGCTCCGTCTTGCGGATGGCCTCGTCGAGCGTGTCGAGGATCTCGGCGATGCGGTGTTGTTCGGGGAGGGGAGGGAGGTCGATCTCCAAATCTCCAATCTGTCTCTGGTTAACTGAAGGTAAGGCGCCGGGCTGCACCAATCCACAGAAGTCTATGGTCTGGAACCACCAATATAGCCACCCTGGGTCTGCGGTTCCGTCTGCAACTGCCACCATCATGTTGTTGTCTACCAGTGAACTCCTAGAAAGGATTCGACGTCGATTGAGGAGAAGAGCTGCCCCAACTTTTGCGAATGCTATACTTTGTGCAGGCGCTGGCTTCCAACCTTGTCGAGCTGCAATGCTTTTTGAGACATAATGATTGGCCCGAGTCATGAAGCGCTCGTTGCCGGGCAATGACATGTCGCTGACTTTATAGAAGGGTAGCTCATCCGAAACGCGACCTTGGAGATGTTCCGGGAAACCGAAACCTCCTAGAAGAATGGCAAGTTCTTTGAGGCGAGTTCTGCTCCAATCAGCACACATAACCCAACTCCCGCAAAAACCCATCCAACCGCCCCTTCGCCAAATCCCTCTCCGCCTCCACATCCCGCAACGTCACCCGATACTTCGTCCACCAGCCCTCCACCGCCGACACCACCCGCTGCCGGTGCGCCACCACCCGACGCTCCAGCTCCTGGGTCAGGTCGTCCCGCAGCAGCCCCAACACCAGCTCCCGGGCCTGCGACCCGTCGACCTCTTCCTCGGCGGTCTCCAGACGCTCCGCAAAACCCGTGCGCAGCGCTTTCTGTCGTTTCTTGGCCGCGGTCAGCTGCTTCTTCAGGGCCTTGATCTCATCCTCCGACAGGCGTTCCCCGTCGTCCTCCGCGTCTTCGTCCCCGTCTTCATCCCCATCGTCGCCCGTGCTGGCCGGAGCGGTCGCCGCCTTGATCTGGCCATCCAGCTCGGCGACGCGGCTCTCCGCTTCGGCGATGTCTTCGAGAAACTCAGGCAACAGCCGCCGCACCAGCTTGTGGTCGAGGGGATCGCCCTTGCGGGCGTTGTCTTCCAAGGCGGTCAGGATGGTGGCCACCCAGCCTTCGACGACGCCATCGAAGTCCCGGGCCATCAAGGTCTTCAAATCGAACACCACCTCCCCCCACCAGGTGGCGACGGCACCCACCACCTGGAAGCGGTCGAGTAGCCCCACCGGCACCAAGGCGTCCTCAAACGAGGCCAGCAGCTCGGCCCGCAAGGTCATCAAGGCTTGGCTGGTGGGCAGCGCCGCCAGACGACCCTGATGCGCCGTCCACCAGCTGTCGAAAGCATCGCTCAGGGCTTGCTCTCGGCGGCGTACCCCGGCGTCGTCCTCGATGCGGGCTTTGAGGTCGCCCAGCTCCGTCAAGTCGGGGTGGAAGTCATAGTAGCGTTCGTCCCGTTCCACCAGCAGGTGCATGGGCTCGAAGCCATGGGCGGCGAAGAGGTCCCCCTGGGCGGCGACCTCGGCCTTGGGTACGCCTCCCAGCAAGTGGGCCCGTACGTCGTGGGGCTCCGGTGGGGGGGCGTTGTCGGCGTAGCGACGGATGTTGAGGTTGTAGTCGTGCTTCGCCAGGTCATCGTGGGAGACCACCGCGGCGAAGCCGGGGATATCGGCGTAGCGCTGGTAGGCGCTGACGATCTTCTCGATGTGCTCGGCGTCGAGGTAGTTCTGGGCCCGGCCCGAGCGGTACTCGGCGTCGGCGTTGATGAACAGCACCTTGCCCCGTCGCGCCTCGGGTTTGGCGTCCTTGGCCCGTAGCACCAGGATGCAGGCGGGAATGCCGGTGCCGTAGAAGAGGTTTGGCGCCAGGCCGATGACGGCGTCGAGCAGGTCGTCTTCGATGAAGCCTTGGCGGATGTCTTTCTCGGCGCCGCCGCGGAAGAGCACCCCGTGGGGCATGACAGTGCACACCATGCCCCCGGGTCGCAGCACGGAGGCCATGTGCTGCACGAACATCAAATCCGCCTTCTTGCCCGATTCGGGGCAGAAGCCGTAGGGGAAGCGCTCGCGGAAGGGCAAGCCCTCCTGCGAGTAGTTTTGCGAGAACGGCGGGTTGGTCAGCACCCGGTCGAAGCGCATCAGCTCGCCGCCTTCCAGGTGGAGCGGCTCTGCCAGGGTGTCGCCGTTGCGCAGGTCGGCGTCGGCGATGCCGTGCAGGATCATGTTCATCTTCGAGATCGACCACACGCCGCCGTTGTCCTCTTGGCCATAGAGCCCCAGGTTGCGCGGGTTGCCGCCGTGCTCTGCCAGGTGCTCGGCGCTCAAGATCAACATGCCGCCGGAGCCGCAGCAAGGGTCATAGACCCGCATGCCCTCCTGCGGATCCGCCAGACGCACCATCATGCGCACCACCGAGCGGGGGGTGTAGAACTCGCCCCCCTTCTTGCCCGCCGAGTCGGCGAACTCACCGATCAAGTACTCGTAGGCTGCCCCCAGCAGGTCGGGGAACTCGAAGTCCTCATTGCGCAGTCGGTGCTTGTTGAAATGCTGGATCAGCTGCCGCAGCTTCTTGTCCGGCAGCCTCGACTTGCCCACCGTGCGGGTGAAGTCGATGTGGTGCAGCACCCCCTCGAGGCCGCTGTTCTCCTCTTCCAGCGCCGCCAGGGCCCGGTTGAGGCCGTCGCCGACATGGTCGTGCAGCTCGTCGCGCAAGTGGGCCCAGCGGGCCTCGTCGGGGACGAAGAACGTCTTCTCGTAATAGCTCTTGGAACCGGCTCGTTGCTCCGCCTGCGCCCTGCTCCGGTCGCCGCGGGCCAGCTGCTCGGCGACGATGGTGTCGTACTGTTGTTCGAAGACGTCGGAGCAACGCTTCAGAAACAGCATGCCGAAGATGTATTCCTTGAACTCCGAAGCGTCCATCTTGCCGCGCAGGATGTCGGCGGCAGCGAAAAGGTGGCCTTCGAGCTGGCGTAGGGTCAGCTGGGGCATAAACGGTGGGTCCTCTCCCTGGATGTTCTTTGAGACGGTGAGCGCTGCGTGGCGCTGCGTCCAAGCAAGTGATGTTGCGTCGAGCTGATGATAGCGGGTGGGGGAGGGGAGGTCGAGACAGACGGAGCGATGCTACCGATTTAGCTCCGCGACGAGCCAATCCAGAACTTTCAAGAATCCCGCCATCGCTTCTGGTGACTGGAGGTAGGTGTAGTGCAGAGATGGATAGCTTCCGTCCGGCGGGATGCTGGCGCCTGTTGCCTGGTGGACCTTGTCGGCGAGCTCCTGGCGCATCTCGATGGGCTGGAAGCGCGGCCCCATGCGGACGAGCTGGAGATAGATGGCGACAGGATGCTCATACAAATAGAGGGGCTTCAGATCTCCATGGGGCGTCTCCAGAATCAGATTGAGACCCGCGGACTTGAGGCCCTTTCCCCCTTCGACCCGGAAACCATTCCCTTTCGCCCATGCGAGCAGACGTCGGCCGATCTCCTGGTCTGCAGGCTCGAGCCTGCCCAGGTAGGACGCTTCATCCCATTGTTTCGGAGCGGAGGGTGGGGGTTCGGCGATCTTGCCGATGACCCGGGGCACCAGCGTTTGTCGACCTTCTCCCTCGAATTGGCGAATCTCGACCGCCAGCACTTCTGTCTCTCGCATCTGGCGGTTCAGAAACTCGACGATCTGCTGAAGCTCCGAAGGAATCTTGTCGGCGACAAAAAGCAGCCGGATTCTCTCCAGCCTGAGATTGGTTTCGACCTTCTGCCAGAACGCTTCCTCATCGGCCTCCGGTCCCAGGAAATCGTACAGCGCCTGATCGGCGAGGATCCCGTCCTTCACACAGCGCAGCTCGAATTCCGACCGTATCTTCTCGACCGGCCAGTAGGTCACCGCGTTGGCTGCATACTCCAGCAACTGGCCGACGACCTGTCGCCGAATGCCAGTGTTTGAGCTGCGCTTGACCTCCACCAGTGTCGGGATCCCGTCCTGGTCGACGAAGAGGTGGTCGACGGACCAACGTCCAGATCCAGCCTCCTCGCCGGGGATCCCAGCCTCCCGTTTGATCAGTAGCCAACGCCTGGGATGGTCAGCGTCGATCAGCTCACCGGCCAGAAGATCGGGATAGTCCGCCAACAGGGTCTGGAGCAGGTCTTCGGACTCGTAAGGTGCCTCCACCAGGGGGACGAGCTTGCTCTGGCGATCGACGAGGAAGATTTTTCCGTTCATTCAGGAGAGCTTTCTTCTTGGGAGTTGATCTGGACTGAATCGAGCCTACCAGGTCGATTCTATTCAGCCGCGAGGATTTGACGATGTGCAACCTTGCTCATCCGTCCCATCTCGTTGACATCCCACCAGCCAACCTCATAGGACTCCCAGCCCACAAAGAACCGGGCCCCACCAGCTCACCCTGGGGTCCCCAAACCTGGGAGAACCGCAATGCTGATCCATCCCACCGCCGCCCGAAGTGTATCCACTCGAACCGCCCGCAAAGGCCAGCGACAAGCCGTCCTGCGGAGCACCCGCGGAGATATCACCACCCTCGCCGACGACCTCCGGGCCCTCGATGCCCGTATCGCTGTCATAGTCAAAGAACTGCCGCAATCGAGCGCGAGCTTCGATGCCCTGGCCGAGCTGGCCGACGGCCTGCGCTGCGTCCAGACCGATCTTCTGTCCGACGCCATCGAGACCCTCGACGCTTTGTCCTCCCGGGACGAAACCGAGCTACGACGCCGCTTCGATGAACGTCGGGCATGGCGACTGGCGGAAGGAGAGTGAAAGCCGACGCCACAACCGACGGGACGCAACGGCAGCTCGGTGGGCAGAATGACAACCTGCCCGATCGCCTCCTGCGCGACGGTCCACGCTCCCTGTCGGACGCCGAGTTGGTGGCCGTCTTGCTGCACTCCAGTTGCCGTCGCGGCTTGGCGTCGGAGATTGCCAACGACTTGCTGCGCGACCTCGGTGGACTGGCGGGGCTGAGTGAGGTCGACGGCCACTTGATCGACCGTCCTGGGGTCAGCAAGGTGCGGGCGGCGATCTTGATAGCTGTCCGCGAGCTCGCCGCCCGGCTCGGACGCACCAAGCTACTCGAACGCCAAGTGCTCGATCACCCTGCCGTCGTCGCCAACTACTTGACCTTGCGATACGCCCGCGCCGACCAGGAAGTCCTCGGCGTCCTTTTCCTCGACACCCACCACCGCCTGATCGCCGACTGCGAGTTGTTCCGTGGCACGCTGACGCGCATCCAGGTCGAGCCTCGGCAGATCTTTCGGGAGGCGCTGCGCTATCGAGCGTCCTCAATTGCTCTGTTCCACACTCATCCCACCGGCGACCCAACGCCATCGGAGGACGACCGTGCCTTCACCCGTCGCATCGATCAGGCGGGCCGTCTGGTGGGGATTCGATTGGTCGACCACCTGATCCTCGGTGGCCTGGGTCGGTGGACGTCCATGACCCGGCAGGGCCTGATCTGACCGGCTCAGAGGTCCCCCAGGGCCGGTGGAAGGCCCGAGGATGACTGGGCCATGGGTTGCCTTGGTCCTTGGGTGAGAGGGCATGCCACGGCCCTTGAGGGCATCCTGCCCAGGGCCGGGTTGGGGCCCGGGTTTCTCCACTCGCCAGACCGGCAACTCGGCTCGCACAACCTCTGATCGATCGTTTCCGCGACATTCCGCGAGATATCCGCGTTAATGCCGAGTCCCGGATTATGCCGAGCAAACGGAATTCACCCTACGAATCTAGCTGTTTCAGACTGACCTGCTCGGCATAATCCGACAGTCTTCTGATCTGGCCGAATGCCAGGAAAGGAGACGAAAATGGTAGAACGGTTCTACACAGATCCACGGACGCTGGCACGTTTGCATGCAGGGCCATTAGGGCCCCACACCGACTCTCTGGCGGAGCTTCTCTCGGAGAGCGGCTACGCTCGGTCGACGATTCGAATTCAGCTACGGCTGGTCGGCGACTTGAGCTGTTGGCTCAAGAATCGAGGCTTTAGGGTTGAGGATCTCGACGAGGAAAAGATCCATCAGTCCTTGGAATACTCGCCAAGAAGCCGTGGCTTGATCAGTGGCTATCAGGCGATCTTCGGAATACTACTGGAGCACCTTCGGGGCATTGGCCTTG
>JAJCXR010000007.1 GCA_029263315.1 Acidobacteriota bacterium
TGCTGCGAGAGTACGCCGTCAACGGCTGGGGCTCGGCGGGTGGTGGTAGTGCTGGCGAAGGCTGGGTCCACGTCAAAGACTTCCTCTACGGTCCCGGAGGTATCTTCGCCACCCGTGAACGCAACGGCGACACGATGTACCTGCACAAGGACCACCTGGGCACGCCGAGAGCTTTGACCGACGGCAACGGCAACCTCGTCGGCCGACATGATTACTACCCGTTTGGCTCGGAGATCCCGAGGACGGGCCAAGCCGATGAGCCGACCAAGAAGTACACCGGTCATGAGCGAGACCCCCATGGCCTGGCGGACTACATGCTGGGACGGACGTATCTATACCCGTTCATGCGCTTTGCGACGCCGGATGTGGCTCGGGATGGTTGGAATTTGTATGGGTATACGGGCGGCAATCCGGTCAACCGGGTGGATCCAGATGGGGAGATCGTTGAGACGCTTTGGGACATCGGTAACGTTGCTCTTGGTATCGGCAGTCTGATCAACAATTTGAGCGAAGGGAATTACGGCGACGCTGCCCTCGACACAGGAGGACTTCTTCTCGATCTCGGGGCAACTATTATTCCTGGGGTCCCCGGCGGTGCTGGATCGCTGATCAAAGGTGGACGAGCTGCTGACAAGATTGTCGACACGGCGCGGGTGGCGGATAAAGTGGGCGACGGGGCGCAAGCGCTGCGCCAAGGAGATCGGGCTGCGGAAGTAGGCAAGAATGTTGCGGAGATGGGCGACGAAGTTGCAAGTCTTGCTGGAAGTAATCGTGTTTCTGCCCGAACCAGTGGAGGAACTCAAGTGGACATCGATTTACGTGGGAAATCTCACTATGACAAGGCCTCCGGACAACAGATCGATACGCCTCATGTTCATGAATCGCAAGTCAACGTTGGACCCAACGGTAGAACGAACCTCAGCGATACGATCACTCGCCCTGCAACACCTCAAGACGTCCGTACTGCACGTCGCATCGTGAGGCATCGTCAGTAATGAAGAACCTTCTCGAGAAACTTCAACAGTGGTACGTTGCTCACTGCGATGGCGAATGGGAACATCAATTTGGGATCAAGATAACGACTCTAGACAACCCAGGCTGGAGCCTTGTTGCCGACCTGCCAGGAACGGAGCTGGAGGGTCGGCGATTCGAACAGGTCGAGATTTCGCGTAGCGATCAGGACTGGATCGTTTGCCGAGTTGAGGGACGGCAGTTTAGAGGGTTCGGCGGACTGAACAATCTTGAGGAAATCATTGAGACATTTCTGACCTGGGCTGACTGATCGAGCCCTCCCCAACTCCGACGCCTAGTGACCTTCGAAACGATGACCGGTGAGCGGGTCTTCAAGCTACGCGGCCAAGGCGACGAGGTGTTGCGGGAGTACACCGTCAACGGCTGGGGCACCGCTGGCGGTGGCAGCCAGGGCGAGGGTTGGGTTCACGTCAAAGACTTCCTCTACGGCCCCGAAGGCATCTTCGCCACCCGTGAGCGCAATGGCGACCAAACCTACCTCCACAAAGATCACCTCGGCACCCCGAGAGCCCTTACCGACGGCAACGGCAACCTCGTTGGGCGTCACGACTACTACGCATACGGGGCCGAGGTCCCTAGAAGCGGCCAAGCCGACGAACCGACCAAGAAGTACACCGGTCACGAACGAGATCCCCATGGCTTGGCGGACTACATGCTGGGACGGACGTATTTGTACCCGTTCATGCGCTTTGCGACGCCGGATGGGGCTCGGGATGGTTGGAATCTGTATGGGTATACGGGGGGTAATCCGGTTAATTATGTGGATCCGGATGGGCAGCTTCGAGCCGACATCATGTTAGATCAAGATGCCAGGGAACTGCTCAGCGGCGACATCACACCGCAGCAGTATTCCGACCGCGTCAACGCCCGAGGCCAAGGGGCGTTGGTTGCGGTAGCCTTGGTTTCCCCATTGACGAGGTGTCCGTCGGAGCGGTGGTGGTCGAGGCTGGTGCAGCGGCTGTCAGTCGGTTGAAGATCGCGGGTAGAATCGGTGGGTTCCTCAAGAAGCTGTTCGGTAAGGCGGACGGCGGTGCGGGGAAGGTTGATGAGGTTGCGGAGGCCGTCTCTGCGACCACTCAGAGCGCGAAGGGAATCGAGGATGCCCTTGAGGGATTGCCAACTGGAAGAAGTCGAGGCGTCCGGACGGTCAACTCATCCTCTGAGTTGGATGACCAATTCGTTGAAATGACAACAGGTGGGAAGCCGTTGAAAGGGACAACCTATCCAGGGCAGCTCGTTGAGCTCCCTGACGGAACTACGTGGGAAGGCGAGCCACCTCGAATTCGGGTGGGCCAGCTATTGACATCAAGTTGCCTGACGGAGCATTTCGCAAGGTACATGTCGATCAATGAATATACAAGACTGCATCGAAGACATCCTAGTACGCGGTTTAGACGACTGGATCCAAGCCGCCGAAATTGCTTCGGTAGCTCGGACCATTGGGGGTGCACAAGGTGAAGACGAAGCCCGTGAGCTATCCTTCCGGGCACTTCGAGTCCTTCTTGAGCGAGACTTGATAGAAGTAGGAATGGTAACTGAGGCTGGATTCTCTGCCTGGGATCTTCCGAAGGACCAAGCACTCGAAAGGATTAGAAGGGAATGGTGTACCCTTCCCAAGGGACCAGGTCTAGGCGAAGTGTGTTGGCTCAGTCTCACTGAAAATGGAGCTTTGCACGCGGACGCACTCTGGTCGAAGAAGGGGTCTCCTTGACAAACTCTTGTTGAGCTCTCCAAAGGCTCTCAGTGAAACGACCCCGCCGCTCGGCTGGGTCGCGGTGGTCTCGGCGACCACGGTGCAGCGCAGCAGGGCGTGGGGTGGGATGACGAGGACTTGCGGCAAGGCGGTGATGTCGGTGCGGGACGCGGTGTCCCACGGAACGGTGGGACGCCCGTCGCTGGCGAATAGGCTCACCCACTCGGCCGGGACGCCGGGGGCGGCGACCTTGATGTCCCAGACGATGGCGCCCGCCAACGCAGGCAACGACATCCGCAAAGGCAAGCTGGTGCAAGCGGTGCGCCACAACTATCCCTTCGAGGTCGATTGGAGCGTCGTCGAGACTTATCAATACGCTGGCACCGGCGGCCAGATGAGCCAAAAGACCAGCCAACTGCAATGGCCCGCCAACCCAGCCAGCGAGCGCTATGGCGCCTACTTCGAAACCGGCTACGCCTACGATGCTCTAGGCAACTTGACCTCCCTCGACTATCCCCGCTGCCGATCGACACCGCAGAACGGTCAAAATCGCTGCACCGACGGCGCCAATGACCAAGCCGCGCCGGTGCACATCCTCAGCCACACCTACAGCAGCGGACTGCCGTGGTCGAGCCAGTCGAGCCTCGGGCCGTCGCTCCAGGCGACGTATCACCCCAATCTACAACTGGCCACCGCAACCTATGGCAACGGCGTCGTTGGCACCTTCGACCAGGGTTACAACGGCCTCGCCAGAGCCCGACGTTTCAACTACGCCAAAAACGGCATCGACCTCTTCGAGACCTTCCTCTACGAATACGACGGCGCCGGCAACATCTGGAAGATCGACAACGACCGCTACGTCTACGACAAGGCCAACCGCCTGGTCTCCGGCACCGTGGTGCAGGCGCCGGGTATCGGACAGAAAGAGGAATACACCTACGACCCGGCCGACAACATCCTGTCGATGCGCCGCGACGGAGGAAGCTGGCTCAACTACAACATCGATCCGGCCACCAACCGTCTCGAAGGCAACAGCGACATCGTGCACGACGCCTCCGGCCAGATGCTCGAGGTCGGGCCGTACGCAGGTGGCTTGCCGAGATTCGAGATGGAGTACGACGCCCAAGGCATGCAAACCCGCTTCATTTCCAGGCTACCCGGCGCCGAGGCGGACTACCGCTACCTCTACGGCCCCGGCGACCGACGGCTCGTGACCTTCGACACCACCACCGGTGAAAGGGTCTTTAAGCTCCGCGGCCAAGGTGACGAGGTGCTGCGGGAGTACAGCGTCACCGGCTGGGGCTCGGCAGGTGGTGGCAACCCGGGGGAAGGCTGGCAACACGTCAAAGACTTCCTCTACGGTCCCGAAGGCGTCTTCGCCACCCGCCAGCGCAACGGCGACACGATGTACCTGCACAAGGACCACCTGGGCACGCCGAGAGCATTGACCGGCGGCTTCGGCAACCTCGTCGGTCGACATGATTACTACCCGTACGGTTCGGAGATCCCGAGGACGGGTCAAGCCGACGAACCGACCAAGAAGTAACCGGCCACGAGCGTGATCCCCACGGTCTGGCGGATTACATGCTGGGGCGGACGTACCTCTATCCGTTCATGCGTTTTGCGACGCCGGATGTGGCTCGGGATGGTTGGAATCTGTATGCGTATACAGGGGGTAATCCGGTTAACTATGTGGATCCTGATGGGCAGGAGTCCCGCGCTGCGGTGATGCTGGATCAAGATGCCAGGGAGCTTCTAAGCGGCGACATCACACCTCAGCAGTATTCCGACCGCTTCAACGCCCGCGGCCAAGGGGCGTTGATCGCGGTATTGTTGGTGTCGCCGGTGGATGAGGTATCGGTTGGGGCATTGGCCCTCGAGGCAGGGGCGGCGGCCGTCGCTCGGCTAAAGATCGCGGGTAGAATCGGCGGGTTCCTCAAGAAGCTGTTCGGCAAGGCGGACGGCGGTGCGGGGAAGGTTGACGAGGTCGTTGAAGCGACAGACGTAGCAGGGATTGTAGCCGCGAATGGCACGGAAATCACTGGCGTAACTCGTCATGGCATGCATAGAGCAATAGGCAACGGAACTGGGCGCGCGGGGACCAATCCTCAAGCTTTGCTTGACGCCTTGAGGAGTCCGAATAGGGTTGTAGACGGCGTTGACAGTCAAGGGCGCCCATTTCAGGTTTTTCACGGAGATAACGCACGAGTCGTCGTCAATCCAGAGACCGGAAATATCGTGTCGATGAATCCATTGTCGAGAGCTGGCACCAACTGAGGGCCTTAAGATGACTATAGGTGACAAGCTTGTCCGTCTTTCCGAGCAACAACTAACTTATCTCAGAACGAGTGGCATTCTGGCAAAGGCATCTCCACAGATCTCCGAATCGATCACGGCTGGATCTGAAGAAGCGAGAGACTTTCAGATATCACGCGACGATGCCGAACAAATCCGATCAGTTCTTACAGATCATCTTGCAAGAGTTGGATTCAATTCCGAGTATGGAGTGACCAGCGAAGGTAAAATACTAGAAGAACTGATCGACCAGTTTTATCAGTAGGGAGGCCATTGGGCGTCCGACGCTACGACCAGGACCTTCAGCTCAGACCTGCTGGGATAGATGTATCCCATTCCGGCGCTCTATCCACCCGCTTCCCTCTGCTCCTGCCACAATTGCCTTTCGGGGCGGAAATCCCGAGGACGGATCAAGCCGACGAACCGACCAAGAAATACACCGGCCATGAGCGCGATCCCCATGGCTTGGCGGACTACATGCTGGGGCGGACGTATTTGTACCCGTTCATGCGTTTTGCGACGCCGGATGTGGCTCGGGATGGTTGGAATCTGTATGCGTATACCGGGGGTAATCCGGTTAACTATGTGGATCCTGATGGGCAGGAATCCCGCGCTGCGGTGATGCTGGATCAAGATGCCAGGGAGCTTCTAAGCGGCGACATCACACCTCAGCAGTATTCCGACCGCTTCAACGCCCGCGGCCAAGGGGGATGTCGAGCTCCACAAAGCGGTCCAGCAGGGGCTACTTGACCTCCTGGCAGAACCGGTTGGAGGAGCACCGGCCGAAGGTCTGAGAGATCTTCATTGGCTTGCATCCATATGGTACAAAGTTGCTTTCTGGGTTTCTGGTCGAGCCGTATTCTCCACAATGGAGATTGCTCACTTCGCCTTAGCTATCCAAGACGGAATGGCTCTAGTGCTCGCGAAGGAGAGACCCCACGATTCAGAAATCGTTGGTATACGACTGAGACTTTCGGCTTGCGAAGCTGTCATATCCCAGAGAGTGACCAAGAGATTCCTGCGGCGAGCCCAGTTTGTAGATCATTTTAATAGCTCTCCATATCAGAGGCATGAACCCCTGAAGCTGTTTGCGAATATCTAAGGGCGTAGACTAGTTCGACACTCGGCCGGCATAACGATTACGCGTCTTGGTTCGGAGATCCCGAGGACGGGCAAGCCGATGATCGGGCCAACCGGAGTCGGAAATGCTAAGGATATTCAGGAAGCCTTGTCTGGGGTCGACTTGGTCACCGGCGAAGAGCTATCGTCTGGGATCGTGCTCTTACCGGGGTGGCTGCCGCCTTGCCCATCGTTGGGGGCAAGATGGTGCGGGAGGGGGCGCAGGCGGCGGCACGGGGTGGTGACGACATAGTGGAGGTGGTTGAATCTACGGGGCGAGTAGCAGGCAATGTTACGGTCCCCAAGCCGAATCGGCTGCAGTCACTTGGAATTGACGCGGAGGTTTTCTAGGCCGATATTGTAGGTCCTAGGAGTGCCGGCCGTTTCAATTTAGGAGTAGATGGGAACGGAATGACGGTTTTGGTACCAGTGAGAAGAGGGCAGGGTGAGATTATTGAGACCGGTGTCGAGTTTTTCTCTTTGGTTTCAGAGGGGGAAAAATGAGCAACTCGGATACACTGATCGCGTCATTCTTTTCGATCGACGGAGAAGATCTCGATCCCGATGCTTGCACCGAAGCGATCGGCTAAGTCCTGAATCAATTCAGCGGATTGCCTACTTCGGCGTCGAGTACAACCTAGACATTTTCGATTTCACTGAATAGACCGCCGAGCACTTCAAGACGGGTGGTCGTTCTCTTTGCACCGTCTCGGTATCCCGGAGCCTCGACGATTCCTTCACCACCCCGAGCAGATTCACTTCATTCCCTGGCGCCGAAGCCGACTACCGCTACCTCTACGGTCTCGGCGACCGCCGTCTCAGCACCTTCGACACCATGACGGGGGAGCGCGGGCGAAGTAAATTTTCCGCGCCCCTTCAGCCGAACCATACAACGACCAAGGGCGACGACGGATCTCTCCGTCGTCGCCCTTGTGCGAGGCCATTTCTGTATAGGACCGAGGCTACCGTGCCTCGGTCACAGCTTGTCTCTGTCTCAGGGCATGCTACTCGACCAAGCGCTGACGCTGCCGCTTTCGAAGCCATCGCCGAACAGCGAAGCATCGAAACAGGAGCGTATGGACACGTCGTCGATGTACCAGCCCTCGTTGCCGGCGGCGCCGTCGGAGCCCAGGCGCCAAGCGAAGCGGACGGTGCCGGAGTAGGCGCTGAGATCCACCACGGAACGGACGAAGGGTTGTAGCTCGTCACACCAGGCCATGGCGGCGCCATAGCTGTTGGTGATCGGGTTGTTGCCCGGCGTATCGTTCCAGATGATGTTGTCGTAGGGGTCGGTCAGCATGGCGCTGGCCGGAACCTGATTCCACGTCACACCGTTGTCGGTGGAGATCTCCAGCACACCGGCATCCCAGCAGCGACCGTCGCCGTTTGGCGTTTCGAAGGCCTGATAGCTCTCGAACTGCAAGGTCAGGTTATCGACCCCGGCCGGCAAGGCGTAGGCCGGTGACACCAAACGCTGATCGCTGGTGCTGACCGGGTCCACCGCATAGAAGGCGTTGGAGCCACTGGTCACCCGACTACCGTTGAGGGCCCAGGTATCACCGGTTCCGCTGCTGCTCCAACTGGCGGTGTTGCCCTCGAGGTCATCCTCGAAATGGAAGGTCTGCCCGAAGCCGTCCGGGCAGTCGCCGGGGAAGAGGAGCGTCGTCATGGTGAAGACGACGGAATCGACGCCACCGCCACAGGAGTTGTCGCCGCGCACCCGCCAGTAGTAGGTGGTGTTGTAGTCGAGCTCGGTGGTCAGCGAATGGGACGTTGTGGTGAGGCCGGATACCGCGTAGTCGATGCTACCGAAGGCCGGGTCGTCATCCACTTCCAGCGTGTAGGAGAGGGTGTCGGCGGTCGCTGTCCACTCGAAAGTTGGCAAGACGACCTCGTCGACCATGTTGTCGGCCGGGGCGGTCAAGGTCGGACCGCTGGACGGCACGCTGGCGAAGACGTTCATCGTCACCGTGGTGTCGAAGGTTGAGCCACCTTCGAAGGTGTCCTGGCCACTGACCATGATGTTATAGCTGTTGGTGGCCAGGGCGCCGGTGCCGCTGACCGTCAACAGGCTGGTATTGGGCAGCGGCGTGGGCACCGGATTGACCGAGAAGCCGGTCGAGGTGCCCGCCGGCTCTCCGCTGGTGGCAAGGGTGACGTCGCCGGTGAAGCTGTCACCGACACCGATGCGATATACGGCGTCGTCACCGGCGCAGATGTTCAGAGACGCCGGCACGGCGCCGAGAGTCGTGCAGACATCCGGCAGGTCGAAGGCCTCACTGCCATCGCTGACGCTGGCGCTGCTACCTTGATTGGCGCTGGCTCCCAAGCCTCGGTTGGCAAAGGTGCTCCAAATGGTGCATTGGTTGGCGCCGGAGAAGGCGGTGCCGTCGCCGGTGAGCAAGTCATCGGCCGCCAGGATGGCGTCGCGACCGTCGACGAAGCCGGGGGAGCAGGGTTGCAGCTTCATGCCGTCCATGACCAGCTGGAGCGCCAGGTTGTTGCCACCGGTCGTCCAGTCGTCGTAGATGTCGGGATTGAAACCCTGATCGTCGATCAAGGCCCAGGTCATATCCCACACCATGGTAGCCCAGACCCAACCGACGCCGTGCGGAACCGAGACCGACGAAACGCTGTTGTACGTAGCGTTGTTGACCGAGAAATCGGTGCTGTAAGGAGCCGGACGAATGCCGGGGCCGGTGGCCGGTTGGCCGATGAAGTAGGTGCCGGTACCGCGGGCGTCGGTGCCCAAGTCGCCGACTTCCTGGGTCAGCATCAGGCCGAGGTAGTCACTCCAACCTTCGCCCATCTGCTCGCTATTGCTGAGGCAGCCGGCCTGCGAGGCACCGCCGGTGAGACGGTTGCTGACCCCATGGCCGTACTCGTGGGTGATGACGCCGTGGTCGAAATCGCCATCCCGGGGCGGCGATACATTGTTGCAGTTGAACATTTGCATGCGCGGTCGGCTGCCGTCGGCCGGGGTGCCAAAGTTGGCGTTGCAGTTGCCGGCCCCGTCCTGAGCCTCCGCCTGCACGTCGTCATTGCCCAAACCCAAGCCGCTGTAATTGGTCACTTGGAAGTTGCCGGAGGCTTCGTCGAAGCCGTACTCGGCCAGAACATCGTGAATGATGTTGTTCCAGTAGAACAGGTTGGCGATCGCCGCCGGGACGGAGTTGGACGGGTGAAGGGTGAAGTCGATGGGCACCAGGGCACCGGTGAAGTCGAGGCCGGCGCCGCCGTCGGGCTCGGCGTCGACACCGACGTCGGGGGCGTTGTCGGCGTTGCGGTCGGCGTAGGCATGCACATTGTTGCCGCGGGTGATGGTGAATTCAGGGCCGGCGGTGGCATCGGTGTCGTGCCAGCCGAAGGGGGAGCTGGACCCCATCAAATAAGGATCCACTTCGACGGTGCGAGCATCGGAGGGCGGTACCGGGGTGGTGTGGTTGGGGCTTTCGATGGGGATGGCGTAGGTGGAGTACTGCTCTTGGGCCACCAGATTGTTCTTGTCGAGCAATTGACCGCTTTCGGCATCGATGCGCACCCCCCACCAGTGGTTGCTGTCGTGTACCTCGATGGTGAGGTCCCAGGCCAACCTCAGCTTGCCGTTGGAGAGGGGCTGATAAACCAACCGCGCCGGAATGTCAGAGCGTGAGATGTTGGCCTTGGCGAGCATCGTCCGACGCTCTCGCCCCACTTGATCGGCGATGGCCGTCAGCTGGTCGACGGTACCCAAGTCGAGGGCGTTGGCGGCGTGCTCCAGGGCCTCGGTGGGCGCCATCACCCGCTCGCCTCGGAGAATGGATTGACTGAGGTTGGAAACGAAGCGGCTGCCGACGTGGGCGATGTTGCCGTTGCTGGCCAGTGCCACGGACAGGATACCGTTGTAGACGGCGATGCCTTCGTGGCGTTGCTCCAGGTAGAGATGCTGGGTGCCGGTATGGCGGCTAGTAAATTGATTAGCGACCGTTACCTCGGCGACGTCGGCGGCGTTCAGACCGTGTAGGGAGCCGTGATCGGTAAGGTAGTCGAAGACGGTTTGGCGGGCTTGGGAGGCCACGGCCTCGTCCTGTCCTGCGGCGTTGGCGCTGGCCACGAGAAGGCCCGTGATCAGCAAGATGGAGGCGCCAATGCGCAGCGTATGCCGGACCAGCGGGTCTGGATTTTGATGCATGGTGTAATCCTCTGGGACGTCGAGATGGGACGTGGCAAAACCACTCAGGACGAGGAGAAGGCCGTTGGGGTTTCGGCATGGGCGAAACCGGGCGTAGTCCAGACACCGAGCGATGAGCGGGAACCGTCTTATCTTCGGGTCACCGGTTGTTGTGATGAGTCCGGTCTGCGGAAACGATTACAGGAAAGCTAGCAGGATTGATTCTAGGGGTCCAGTAAAAACCACCCATTGGGGCGAGGCGCCCCGCCCCGTGGGTGAGTTTCCGTGCCGCCGGGCCCGCGGGCCTAGAAGGCGTTCGACCCCAAGAGCACGGCATTGAGGAAGAGGCGATCGGTGCCCCGCCAATAGCCCCGGAAGCTGAGGTCTTCGGCGAAGGCGGTGACCCGGCCCCGACCCACCTGCTCGGTGTAGGCCATGACGGCGGACGGCAAACGTTCCAAAGACTCGGGCCAGAGGTGCCCCGAGCTGACGATTTCCTGGCCCTTCGGCACCCGCAAGGCCACCCGTTGGCCGGCCTTGGGCGGACCGTCGGGAGCCAGGTAGAGCCGATCGGAGAACACCAAAAAAGGCAGTTGGCCGGATGGATACCCGACGCTCAGCCAGTGGTCGAGATCAAGCTGAGTAGCGAGGATGGCCCCTGGCACGAAGAATCGTTGGGCTGGGGCTTGGCCTTCGCTACCGGCGGCCTTGCCACCTTCCGGCATCGCCGTTTCGTACCAGGATCGCAGGGAGATCAAGCCCAGCTGTTGGCGGGCCAGATCGACGGCGGACCCTAGAACCACCAGGTTGCCGCCGTCCCGGACCCATCCCTGGAGGCGCTGGATGCCGGCCTCGCCCAAGGTGGTTGCCAGCTGTTCCCCGGAGAGCAGATCGGGGATGATCAAGGTGGTGAAGCGGTGCAGTGGCATGTCGCCAATGCCCTCAGCCTCGATCACCGTCGTGTGGATTCCATAGTGCTCTTCGAGGGTGTACCAGGAGAAGCCGAAAGAGTAAGCATGCACGCCGCCATGGGCCAATAGAGCCACCTCTGCGGCCTTGGGGGCGATGGCCTCGCTCTGCCCGAGGCTAGGATGGCCTTGGTCGCCGCGACCACTGTCGACGGCCCGCGCCTGGACGGCGAAGCGTTGGGTCAGCTCCTGAACCCGGCGGTGGATGAGATCGGGGTCGAGGCCGTCGCCCCGTTGATGGACCCGCACCACCACGGAGCCGCGGGGCACGTCGAAGCCTTCGACCCGGGTGTCTTGGGTGAGCACGGCGGCGCGGATACCTTTCCGTCTCAGCTGGTGGAGGACCGCCATCGAAGCCACCGAGCGGCCGTCGATGACGTAGGCGTACTCGGCCTTGGGCAGTTTAGGGAAATCCATTTGGACAGATCTGGCGGTGGCCGAATCCGCGGCGCTGGTGGGCAAGGACCCCTGGGCTTGGCTGCTGAGCACCTCGACGTTGAAAAGCAGGGGCAGGGACCAAGCCGTGATGTCGTAGAAGCGGGGATTCTCCCCCCGGTCGAGGCGTTGACGGGCGACGGTGAGAAATTCTGCAGGTACCTCGAGCTCGGCTTCCAGCAGGGTGTGGATCAGCGGGCTGGCAGGCTGGGCAGCGTCGATCACCCAAGTTCCGGCGCCGAAGGTGCGTTCCTTCACCGGTCGGCCAAAACCGTCGCGAAGATCTGCCAGGGTGGTTTGTTTCTCCAGCCGTTGGACTTCGATACCGTTGCGTTGCAGCAACTCCACCAGCTCTTGTGCCAGGGTGGGGTCGCCGTCGGCCTGCAATAGGAAACGACGGCTACCGGAGGTGTCTTCCAAGGCCGTCTTCTTGGCTTGCCAGTAATCGTTGAGCAACTCCTGTCGACGCTCCGCGGTCAAACGGACGGCGGTCCAGGCGGCGGTGTATTGCTGCTCCAGGGCGTCTGCCAAGCGGCGCACGGAGCCGTCGCCGCGTTCGATGGCCAGACCCCGGGACGATCCCTGCTCGTAGAGCATGCCGACGGCTCCCATATAGCTACCGAACGAGGTGGTGTAGCCGGGATAGTAGTAGTTGAACATTTCCCGCTGGGTGTATTCGAAGCCCTGGTCGTCGAACGCCTCGGCATAGGCGGCGCCGAAATGGTCGAACCAAGTCTTGGCAAAGGCAGGGAAGTAGGTGCCATAGGGCTCGGTGGGCGGGTCGAAATAGAATTCCGTATCGGCCCCCATCTCGTGGGCATCGATGATCACCTGCGGCCGCCAATCGACGAGGCTGGCGACGCGGGCCCTGGTTTCCCGCTGGGTGTGGGCGAACCAATCTCGGTTGGTGTCGAAATAGTAGTGCCCGGTGCGGAATTGCAGGGCCTGCCAGCTCGAGAAGTTGTTGTTCCAATCCTCGCGCCGGGGGTTGGGCGCACCCCCCAGCTGCCGGTGATTGAACTGGGCGAAGGCGTCGCGGCCGTCGGGGTTGATCATCGGATCGATGAGCACGACGGTGCGCTCCAGGACCTGGCGGGTGGCGTCGTCCTCGGCCGTCGCCAGGCGCTCCAGTAGACGCAACAGACCCTCGCTACCGGACAGCTCGAAGCCGTGTATCGAGCCTCCCAGCCAGACGACGGCCGGTTGCTCCTGGGGCACCGCTTTTAAGCCCTCCAGCCGTGGGTCCGCCAACTGCCGGCCCACTTGGCGAATGCTATCGAGACGGGCGTGATTGGCCTCCGAGGTGACCACCGCCAGCAGCAAACGACGTCCTTCCCAGGAGGCTCCCTGGTCGATCACCGTGACCCGCGGCGAGGTCTCGGCCAGGCTTCTCAGGTAATCGACCATCTCGTGATGTTGGGTGATGCGCTCGCCGAAGGCGTGGCCCGTAACTTCGGCGAAGGAGGGCACCTTCTGGGCAGCTAGGGGAGTGCTCATCAATAACGCCAAGGCTACGTTGCCGAGCAGGCGTCGGTGAAGCGAAGGGCGGCAGGGGCGGAGCTGAGTGGTCTGGGGATTCATGGTGTCTCGTCGTCTTGGTTGGCCCCCGGGTCTTGCTAGGGGACTGTGGGTTGGGTTCATCTCGACTAATCTCGGGTCAAGGCTTTCGCCAGCTAGTGTCCATCCAGTTCTACCAGAATCGGTGCCAGCGGGAGGCCCATTGGAGCGAGCAAGGGGCGAGCGTGTTTGAGCTGGTACACCGCCGAAAATTCTTAAACCATTGATCAGCAAAAGTTTAAGATTCCCTCCAAGGGTCCGGCGAGTTTCGGAGCCACGGCCGAGCCCAATGGGGCCTCCGCCCCCTTGGGCCATTGCTGGATGGGAACCAGCTAGTGTCCATCCAGTTCTACCAGAATCGGTGCCAGCGGGAGGCCCTTGGCGGGCCCCCCTTCGAGCGAGCACGGACGGATTGCAGTCTGAGCCGCAGGGCGACGGGAACGGGATGAAACCTTGATATCGATGGGTTTAGATCGACCGGTCAGCGTTGGGGCGAGTTTGCGGAGGCGGCGCACAGCCGAAGGGCTCCCGCCCCGCGTCGTTTTCTCGGACTGCCGGGCCGGGGTCAAGCTCAGTGACGGCAGAGGTCTCCATCGTCGCCACACTGCGCTTCGTAGGCTTTGGCCAGATAGGCGATGGCCGTCCCGCCGGCCTCTTCGGCGGTGCGACCGAAGGTGATGATGCCGTCTTCGTGCCCAGCCATGGCCAGAATACGCACCTCGGCAAGCTGGGTTTCACGATACAGGCGCTCCACCTCGCGGGCCATCTGCGGTGTGCCGTAGGCGACCTCGGGGCGGGTGGTGGGGATGTTGAGCTGCCGGGCCCGGCGCCAGATGGTCGGCGAGTGGCTATGGAAGACCCAACGAATATGCGAGCCCAGGCCGTAGACGGCGCCGTGGGTCAAGGATTCGGATGAGGGCAAGACACGACCCCGGGCCTGCACCTCGTTGCGTTCGACGTGGCACGCCTCGACCAAGCAGAAGTCGTGCAAGGTCATGCAAGCCTTGCCGGAGGTTTGGGTGCCGCTGACCAGGAAGGGGCGTCGTCGCCGCGGCGCCGCAGGAGCACCGACGCGAGCGCTGACATTGCCATAGCCAAATCCACCGTAGAGGCCGGGTTCCTGCCCCACCAAACCGGTATGGGCCAGGATCTCTCGCCAGGCGATGAGCCGTGCCACCAAGTCGCCGTAGGAGCGCTGGGACAAAGTCGCGTCGACGAGTCTTGGCGAAAATTTGATGGCACCTTCGTCGATCAAATCAGAGCTTCCGATCAAATGGGATAACCGATTTCCTGAATCTCGTGCCGCACCTCTTCGAGCTGCACGTCCATATTGAGGGACTTGATGATGAAGGGATTCAACGGATCGTGACGATAGACGTGCTCCACCGCCCGCGGATTGATGCGGGCCGCGTAATACGACTCGCCCCACTGCCGATAGGTCTCAGGATTGCCGTCGAGAAAAGGCAAGAGAAGGCTGGAACCATCGGGCTCGGCGATTTCGGGGAAGTCGATGTCGCCAAGGCTCCAACGCTCGTCGCGGTTCAAACGCCACAGGCAGAAGGTGGTTTGGGGGATGGAGAAGGCAGTCTCCTGGAGGAAATCGTCGAATTCCGACGGCAGGCCGTCGATCACTCCGGGCCACGGACAGCCGGCGGCCATCGGCGATTCATGGGCAAAACCCTTGATCACCGCCCCCTGGTTATTGAAATAGATCAGCCAATCGTCGCCCTCGCCGTTGCGCATCGAGCCGAGTTTCTGGTGCTCGCCCCAACCGCCGTTGAAGGAGAAGTAGCGGTACTCCCATTCCGGGCAGAGGATGGCGTCCAGAACGGCAAGTGCCTGGGACAACCGCAGCATCTCTTGGATGCCGGGAAGAGAGTCGACAAAGTCACCTGCTGCCATCGTCACGCTACCCATTCGGAGGTCATCCCCACTGAGAAGGCTTTTGTCAACGGGCGGCCACTCCGCTGTCGAGTCCGTCGTCACACGCTTCACCGTCGTGTGCTGGCTTTGCCAGGAGAATCCTCAGCTCAAACATAAAACATCGATTGGATATTGAAAAATATCAGATGGGGTCGAAAAAATCACCTCGCTGACACCGTGGCACGGCGCCGATCTTGCCCGGGTCAGTGAATCCAAGGTTCCGACCTTTCATAGTCTTCCGACCTTTCATAGTCTGAGGTTTCCACCGGAGGAGACCACAGGGCCAGTTGTCGCCTCTCATCCTCCTCCCACGCCGCCAGGCGCTCTGCGTCGAGCAGGCGGCGACGGCGAAAGGCCCAGAGGGCGAGCAGGGTGATGACCGTCCACAGCGTAGCGGAGCTGGTGAGGAAAGGAATCCACTTGTGCGATACGTCCAGCTGGTGCCAGAAGGTCTCTTCAGCGAGGTAGAGGGATGTGCCGGTGACTTGGCGGAACGCTGCTTCGAAGCTATGCCCTTGGCGCACTTGCGCCAGCAGGTCGGCGATGGTGTGAGGGCCGTAGGTCGATTGCAGATGACGTACGAAGGCGCCGGCCAGGGCGTAAGCGGCGGCGGCACTTTGCGGTCCTTGCCCGAAACCTTGCTCCATTTTGGCCAGCTGGCTGCCGTCCCGTCGCAGGGTGGCCAGCAGTAGGCGTCCTTGATCCCCCAGACCCCAGCCGCCGGGTCCGCTTTCGCGGGCCGCCACCATGGCAACCCCTTCGTTGAACCATCGCGGTACCGGACGCCGCCCGGCGGCCCGGGCGACAAAGACATGGGCCACCTCGTGGTAGAGCACGGTTTCCAGATCATCGTCCGGATAGGAAGGCACTCGGCTCGGGATCAAGACCACCAGGCTGGCGTTGCCGATGGCGTAGGCGACGGCCCAGCGGGGAGCCAAGGCGGCTTCATCGCTGCCGGGGTCCACTAAACGCACCCGGATCGGTCCACCGATGGGATCGAGGCCCAAGAGATCGGCCATGGCGTGGAGCGCCTGGCCGTCCAAGCCTTCGAGCCGGGCGATCAGCGAGGCCCTGCGCTCCGGGCCTTCGAATTGTAGCAGCTGCGCGATCGCTGTTCCGGCGCTCGGCGACGTGGAGGAGGTCGCACGGGGCGAGCTCTGGCCTTGGGTCGCTGAGGGACCACAGAGCAAGAACAGCAGAAGTGACAGTGGCGCGACCAAGCGGCGGCCGATGGCAAGAAAAGAGATCATGTCGGTCTCAGGATACCGCGATCACGGGGTGGAGAACGTCGTGGCCGGAAAAGACCGGCCCAGAGGGAACCCGTGATCACCTTGGCCGAGGATCTGGGCGCGGCGCTTTGGTCGGCCGCCGCTCGACGGCCGGCCCGCTCGAGCGGCCTCAAAAGTCGGCGTTGCGCGGCACCCGCGGGAACGGGATGGCCTCGCGGATGTTGTCGATGCCCGTGGCATAGATGATGGTGCGCTCGAAACCGAGACCGAAGCCGGCGTGGGGCACCGTGCCGTAGCGCCGCAAGTCCCGGTACCATCCGTAGTCCTCCGCCGGTAGGTCCATGGTGGCAAGGCGCTGATCGAGCACCTCGAGCCGCTCTTCGCGCTGGCTGCCGCCGATGATCTCGCCGATGCCGGGAGCCAGCACATCCATCGCCGCCACCGTCTCGTCGTCATCGTTGAGGCGCATGTAGAAGGCTTTGATGTCCTTGGGGTAGTTCATCAGCACCACCGGCCGACCGACGTGTTGTTCACACAGATAACGCTCGTGCTCGCTCTGCAGGTCAGCACCGAAATGCACCGGGAACTCGAACTTGGCCTTCTTGCTGGCCCCTTCGAGGATCTTGATGGCGTCGCGGTACTCCATGCGCTCAAAGCTCGACTCGACAAATTTCTCGAGGCGGTCGATGCATCCCTTGTCGACCCACTTGGCAAAAAATGCCATGTCGTCGGGCCGTTCGTCGAGCACCGCCTTGAAGATGTACTTGAGGAAGTCTTCCGCCAGGTCCGCCGTGGCCACCAGATCGGCGAAGGCGATCTCCGGCTCGATCATCCAGAACTCGGCCAGGTGGCGGCTGGTATTGGAGTTCTCCGCCCGAAACGTCGGACCAAAGGTATAGACCTTGCTCAAGGCCAGGCAGTAGCACTCCACATTGAGCTGGCCGGAGACGGTCAAGTGGGTCTCCTTGCCGAAGAAGTCCTGCTCGAAATCCACTGCCCCGTCGGCGGTGCGCGGCAGGTTTGCCAAGTCGAGGGTCGAAACCCGGAACATCTCGCCGGCCCCCTCGGCGTCGTTGCCGGTGATGATCGGCGTGTTGATCCAGTAGAAGCCGTTCTGGTGGTAAAAGCGATGCACCGCCTGCGCCAAGGTATGGCGTACCCGCGTCACCGCCCCGATGATGTTGGTGCGGGGCCGCAAATGGGCGTGCTGTCGCAAATGCTCCATGGTGTGGCGCTTCGCCGCCATGGGGTAAGTCTCGGGATCGTCCACCCAGCCCACCACCTCGACCTCATCGGCCTGGATCTCGAACGATTGCCCCTTGCCCGGCGACTCAGCCAACGTACCGCGCACGATCACCGAGCAGCCGGTGGTGATCTTCAGCACTGCATCCTGGTAATTCGGCAGCTCTCCCGGGGCCACCGCCTGGATGGCATCGAAGCACGAGCCGTCGTAAATACTGAGAAACGAAAACCCAGCCTTCGAGTCACGCCGGGTGCGCACCCAGCCGCGAATCTCCAAACGGTCGCCGACCGCATGTTCGCCCGCCAAGGCTTGGCGAATGGTGGTGAATGCTGCGTCAGAAGATGGCGAGTCGTGCATGGCGGCGTGCCTCGTGCTCTTTCGGTGGTGAAGGGACCGTCCGTCCACCGGCTATGGAATGACGTGGGGCGCCTGGCGCCGCCACGGGGATCGTCGGCTCAGGGGGGATTCTCTGTCAGGAGAGGGCGGATGGCAAGGATGGGGGACAGAGCACCTATGCCCAGCAGGAATAGGGTGGAAGGACTTGAGGCCACGGAGCGTTTGCAGGCCGATAGAATGGCCATTGAAGAGACGGTGATGGAATGGGCTGAAGCTGTGCTCCGGGCGGATGTCTTTTCGCTCGCGGTATGACGAACCTGCCGCCCGAGGATTGAAGCCCGGCGGCCTGGCGCAACTCACCATGTGGTGGTCAGTGCTCGCTATCAACTGGTGGCCAATCGATGACTCACTGCACATACCCCAAGGACCGCAACCCCTCCATATCCTCCGCCGACAATCCTGCCGGCTCGTCTCCGGCGGCTTCCATGAACGCTTCGAGACGCGGTTGCAGGATCTCCCGAAAGACCTTCGTGGTTTCCGGTTGCAGCAGGGCGACATCCCGCTGTTCTAAGGGGTCGGTGGGCACGTGGTAGAGCTCGAGCAGGCCGTGGGCCCGCAGGATGGCGCGCCAGGGGCCTTCTTCGATGAGCACGGCGGGGTGGTTGTAGAGGTTGTTGCCGGAGTCGCGGGGTGGCAGATCGAAGGTCTCGGCTCGCCAGGCGGGGACCAGGGAGAGGCCATCGTCCCAGCCGTTGGCTTCGGGCTGGGGTAGGCCGGCCAGATCGAGCAGGGTGGGGGCGATGTCCACCAAACCCGCCGGCTCGTCGACGCTGTGTCCGGCGGGCAGGACGCCCGGGGCCCAGAAGAAGAGGGGGACGCGGGTGACTTCGTTGTAGTAGTCGTGGCCATGCTCGAAGCGACCGTGGTCCCAGAATTCTTCCCCGTGGTCGGCGGTGAAGGCAACCAGGGTGGGGCGCCGCTCCTGCCGTTGGCGCAGGGCTTCGAAAAGGCGCCCGACGTGCACGTCGGTGTAGCGCACGGCGGCGTCGTAGAAAGTCACCAGGCGACGACGGTCCTCGTGGCTCAGCCACACCAAACCACCCCGAATCCAGTGGGCGGCGACAAAGAACTGGCCCACCACGGTGCCGTCGTCGGCGGCCCGGGGGCTGGCTTCGAGCTCCTCCAGCATGGAGATCCGTTGCAACGCCTCGGGATGGGCCCGGTAGGGGGCGTGGGGATCGATGTAGTGCAGCCACAGGAAGAGGGGAGCCGGGTCGTCGTCCGCCAGCCATTCGAGGGCGCGGTCGGTGACGGCGGCGGCCCGCGGATCTCCCAGGGCCTCCAGGGGTAGGAGGTGGAGGGCCAGGCGTCCCAGGGGCACTTCGGCCAAGAAAGTGGCTCGGCTGCTGTCGAGCAGCGGCGTCTCGTAGAGGTCGAATCCCTGGGCAAAACCTCGCTCGGGGCTCAAGAAGGCGTTGTTGACCACCGCCCGGGTGCGATATCCCGCCCCTTTCAACCGCTCCGCCAGCACCTCCCAATCCTCGGCCAGGGGAGTGCGAAGGAACGTAGGACCCGGCGCCAAGGGCAGACCCGCGCCGTGTTCCAAGGTCGACACGGAGGTCATCAGGGAGGCGATGCTGGGCATCGTCCATGGGGACGACGCGACGGGACGGTGAAATAGCACGCCTTCGGACGCCGCTTTGTCGAGGGCGGGAGTCAGGCCATCTCGACCACCGTAGGCGGCGAGGCGATCGGCCCGCAGGGTGTCGACGGTGACCAGCACGATGTCTGGCCGCGGCGTGCCGTCCCAAGGGCGTGCCCTGGCGGTGGTTGGGCCGGTGGAGGGCAGGAGAGCGACCACCGTCCACAGGAGAGCCAAGGGGGCGAGGCCGATGGCTGTCCAACGCAGTCCCTTCGACGGTAGCGGCCAGCTCAGCGCCAGCAGGCCCAGGAGCAGCGCCAATCCCAAGGCCAGCCAGGGGGCCACCGCCGGGTCGATCCATGGAGTCCGGGTCAGGCGATCAGCAACCAACCATCCGGCGACGACCATGGCCAGCGATAGGGTGGCCGACCATCCCGCCGCCTGCCAACGCCCTTGCTTGGCGGCGGGATGGAAGCGTCGCAGCAGCCACCAGAGGGGGCTCAGCAACAGGGCGCTCAGCAGCCCGGAGCCAAAGGCCAAGGCCAGCAGCTGACCGCTGAGCCCGTCGAGCCCACCGGATTGGGGAAAGCGCCACAGCAGGAAGAGACCCTGGACGGCCGCCAAGAGGCCGCCCAAGGCGATCAGGCTGAGGAGCGTCGAGGCCCGACGTTGAGAGCCGACGGCGGATCCACCGTCCGGTTGCATCACTGGGGCGGCGGCGGGACGCTACCGGGCGGCGTGCTGGGCGGCAGTCCCGGGGGAGCACCGACCGGAGGGGCGCCTCCCGATGGCATGCTCGGAGTCGAGCCGGGTACCGGACCCTGGGGCGCTTGATAGGGCGTACCGAAAGATCCACCGCCCATGTTCGAGGTGGTGCCACCGCCCTGCTTCTTGAGGAAGGCCAAGGCCAAAATGCCGCCCAAGGCGCCAAAGGAGCCGTAAAGCACCAGATTGAAGAAGAAGGAGATCACCAGCATGCCGGGGCTGAGGGTGCCCGAAAAGGATTGTTCCAGCGTCTGCTGGAGCTCCGGTGGCAGGTCGAGCTGGTCGAAGACTTGCCCCATATCTTGCGCGCTTGCGCCCATGGCCATTTGTAGCAAGGTGCCGAGCACGGTGGCGATGACACCACCGACGGCGCCAGAGCCCACACCGAGGAGGGCGGCCGGACCATAGGGCGGCGGCTCGGGGATGGGCGAATCTTTGAAATACAACCAGGCGGAAAGTCCGCCGCCCGCCAGTGCAAGAAGGCAGCAGCAGCAGTTGAGGCCTGGGATCGAAGCGGCGATGCCCATGGCGACGCCGCCGATGAGGATCGGTTTCAACATGTTGGAGTCGGGGGAGCTCATGATGTCCTCTCGATCTCTGTGGACGAAACTCCCTGGAGAGATCGTCGGGTCGGATGTGGAGTGGGTTGGGGGGATGACGGTGGACGGTAACTGGCGAGCTGCGTCAGGGCAGCCCAGACGAAGAGGCTCACCGGCAGGGCTGCCACCATTCCGGACAGGGTGCGTGACCACCACACATTGTGCCAGAGAAAGTAGTCGGCGAGCATCGGCACCATGAAATAGCCCATGCGCCGTGGATAATCCGCCAGCCAGGCGGTGAGCCGAGGCAGCCAAGGCATGACCATCAGCCCGAGCGCAAAACCACCGTAGAGTCCGAGGCAGCGATGGCAGGCGGCCAAAGGATGGCCGAAGCACTGGAAGCTGCGTTCGCTGATCTGGTGACAAACCGGTGCGTAGAGCAGGTAGAGCCACTTGGCAGCACCTTCCCCTGTCGTCCCCGTGCCACTGGAGGACAGCCAAGGAGCCAGGAAGGTTGTGGCCAGCCACAGGACGGAAAGGCTCAGCAGCAGCCAGTACGATGCATTGCGTTCGAGCTTCATGCTGGCCTGATCATAGCCGACCTGGGACCTAAAGTTTGGGTCGCCGGATCAAGAGGGGTCACGACAATAGAGGGCGATGTCCAGCTTCGACCAGCGGCAAGGCCCGCCAGCGGGTACCAGGATCAAACGGCTCGGCTGCTCAGGATCGATGTGCTGCAAGACCTCGTGCCCCAGGGTGAACGAGGCGTGCTCCTCGCCGCCCGGCCGAATGTCTTTTTGTACCCGACCCACCTTGATGCGATCCCGTTGATGCGCCCCGTCCTCGGCCTTGGCGAGGCTGGAGGTTTCGAGATAGATCACCATATCGACTGACGTCTTCTGATCGTCCAGTCCGCGCAAACCCAGGATACGCAATAGGGCCCGGTCCACCCGGTCTCGGGCGTATGGCACGGCCCCTTGCACCATGGGACGGACATTGTCGAGGGCGAGGGGGGCTGTGGCGTCCCATCGGCTGGCAGGGAAATGCAGATGGTAGATACTCTGCCGCTGCTCACCCTTCAAGTTGAGTTGCATGAGGTCCGCCGCGACGCCGATGTCGTTTTCGGTACCGAGGACGACAATCAGCTTGGTGAGGGCGGCCTCGACGGTCATGTCCTTGCCGCTGATGACCCCCCGCGACAACAGCCCGGCGCTGGCGTCGTAGAGGCCCAGCTCCACCTCACCGGAGCGACATTGGGTGACGTTGACGATCAGCTTGCCGGCCTGCACCGCGTCGTCGATGGTGTCCAAGAATTCGGGATTGGTGGGCGCATTGCCAGTGCCGAAGGTCTGCAGCACCACCCCCCGGAGATCCTCGGTGGCCAACAAGGTGCGCAGCAACTGGGGGTTCATGCCCGGAAAGATGCCGATCGAGGCGACATTGATCTCCAGGCGATCGATGACCCGCAGCGCTGCGTTGGTGTCGTCCGCCAGGGGTTGCCGATGGGCCGCCACCCGCAGGCGTTCTCCAGCTTGGACCAAGGGCAGGCAGTTGGGGGAATCAAAGGCGTTGAAGCTGCTGGCGCTCATCTTGGTGGAGCGGCAACCGCGGTAGAGGCGGTCACGGAAGAAGACGCCCACTTCGGGAATGACCGCCGCCCCGAGGGAGCGAGCTGCGGCGATCTCCAGGGAGGTGACGAGGTTCTGCACGGCGTCGGAACGGGAGCGGCCGATGGGCAACTGGGAACCGGTCAGAACTACGGGTTTGCACAGGTTGCCGAGCATGAAGGCGAGGGCCGAAGCGGTGTAGGCCAGGGTATCGGTACCGTGCAGGATGACAAAACCCTCGTAGTCTTCATAGTGGGTCGCCACCAGGCGCGCCAGCTTCTTCCAGTCGTCCGAGGTGACGTTCGAAGAGTCCAGGGGATGTTCCCAGGAGTGGGTGCGGAGGGGTATCCAGGAATTTTCCAGGAGGATGCGGTGCTGCGCCACATCATAGGTGGGTAGGCGGGCCAGAACCTCGTCGAGATGGGCCGGCACCAGGGGGCTCAAGGGGTCGTTGGCATCCTTGTGCAGGCTACCGATGGTGCCACCGGTATAGATGATCAGAACGCCATGGGTTGCAGGGGCTCGCATCGGGTCTCCCGTCGCCTTGCCGTCGCCTGGCGCGGTCACAGAGATTGAATTTGGAAGATCGACTCGACGTGGCGCGATGTTATCTGAGCCCTGACAAATGCCCAAGGTGTCCGCCCCTGCATCTTGCCGTCGGTTGGGCTAAAATCGAGCCAAAGATTGTACGCCACCGTCCGGCATCCAGGAGGTACCGATGATTCGCTTACTGCTGCCCTCTGCCTTGCGCTCCCGTGTTGCGGGACGATCGGAAATCGAAGTCGATGGACATCGGGTCGTCGAGGTGCTGCAAGACCTCGAACGCCGCTACCCCGATCTCAGTGGCTGGGTGCTCGACGAGCAAGGCCGTCTGCGCCCCCACGTCAGCCTATTCCGCGGTGCTGACCGGCTGGAATCCACCACCGAGCTGGCGCCGGGGGATGCCCTGCACATCATCCAGGCCATCTCCGGCGGCGCTCCCCAAGCTGATACGGGCGTCGACGCTGAGATCGAAGTCTTGGTGGGTAGCAAGAAGGGGCTCTACGTACTGCGGGGCCAGCGAGGGCAACCCCTGGACGTGGCGCGACGGGACTTTGCCGGACAGAGCGTCGACTTCGCCTGCCGGGACGCCCGCAGCGGCCGTTACTTTGCGGCCGTCACCCATGGCCATTATGGACCCCGGCTCTTCTACCGTGAGGGCCTCGACGGCGACGCCACGGATTCCGCGGCCGACGGCTGGCTGCAGGCCGAAGGTCTCACCTTTCCGGCCGACACGGCAGCGACGCTGAGCGGCATCTGGTCGGTGGTGGCCGGCGAAGCGCCGGGCGAGCTGTGGGCCGGAGTGGCCCCCGCCGCTCTCTTCCACAGCACCGATTCCGGAGCCTCGTGGCAACTGGTGCGTTCCCTCTGGGAGGTGCCGGGGCGCAGCGACTGGGAAGGTGGCCTCGGCGGCCTGTGCTTGCATTCCATTTGCCCCTGGCCGGGCGATCCCCAGCGCCTAGCCGTCGGCATCTCTGCGGCGGGGGTTTGGATCACCGAGGACGGCGGCCAGAGCTGGCGTCGCGGCGGTCAGGGTTTGATTCCCCGCTATTTGCCGGAAGAGGCCCGGCAAGACAGCACCATGCTCTGTGTCCACAATATGCATCGGTCCCCGCAGCGGCCGCAGAGGTTGTTCATGCAATTTCACGGTGGGGTGTATCGATCCGATGATGGTGGGGTCCTATGGCGGGAGCTGTCGGGCGCCGAGAGCGGTTTGCCGGCGGATTTCGGTTTCCCCTTGGTGGCCCATCCCCGGGACGCCGAGCGGGCCTTTGTCATCCCCCTGCGGTCCGATGAGGATCGCGTCACCCCCGATGGCCAGCTGCGTGTCTACGCCACCGCCGACGGCGGAGCCTCATGGCAATCGAGCAGCTCCGGGCTGCCCCGGGAGGAGGCCCATCTGACGATCCTGCGACAGGCTTTTTGCCACGACGGCGGCGATCCTTTGGGACTCTTCTTCGGCGCCACCTCCGGTGAGGTCTTCGCTTCCGCCGATGGGGGACGCACTTGGATCACCGCGGCCCGTCGTCTGCCGCCGGTGCTGTCGGTGCGGTGTGGCCGGGTCGGGGCTTGATTTGCGGATGCAATATGTTACAGTGGCATTTCAGTTGATTTGAAGATCCTCTGCGGACGACATGTTTGTGGGCGGCAGGATCTAGAGGGCGACGGGGTTTGTCGTCCAAAATCCAATAATTTCGTCATCACTGGGCCACCTGATGACGCTGGGTGCACCACGGCGTCGATCTCGGCCAGGAGGTTTGTATGCTACCAGGACATTCTTCGTTCCCCTTGCGAAGTGCCCGCTATTGGCTGGGGCTAGGGCTCTTGATTTGCTCCACGTCCCTGGCAGCGGAAGAGCTCGAGATCACCGTCGAGCCTTCGCGTCCCACCCCTTTCGAGGCGGTCAACTTCCACCTCGAGGGGGCCGAGCTACCCGAGCTCCAAGTGGTGGAGGTGCGGCAGGAGCTCCGAACCTTCATCATCGAGCTCGATGCCGCTTGTCCAGTGCTCTGCCCGCCGGCCTCGTTCTTCGAACTCGACGTCGAGGTGGAGCCCATTTCGTCCTTCGGCACGTATACCGTCCGCGCCGAGATCGGTGACCAGGTTCTGGCGACAGCAGAGTTTGAGGTGGCGCCCCACTTCCTCGAGCCGCGAGCCTTTATCGAGCCACGTCTGCCCACCGACAACGATCAAGTCCAGGCCATCGTCACGGTGTTGAGCTGGGGTGAGGTGGTGACTGAAGAGGTGCGTCGAGACGGCTCGGTCATCGATTTGACCATCGATGTTGTATTCCCACCGATTTTGCCCCCGACTCCGGAACCGGATTTGAGGGTCTTCGAGCTCGGGGATTTGCCGCCGGGTTCCTACACGCTGCGGCTTTTCATGCACTCTGGTCCCAACGACCTCAGCCAGGTTTGGATGACGGAGTTTCAAATCGCCGATGCACCGGACGTGGCCCTGTTGATGGACCGATTCGAGGTGCGGGTCCGGTGGATGGATTTTGTCGGAGACCAGGGGGTGGGTCGTCCGCTACCGGGGGCTTCCGAGGACTCGGTATTGTTCAGTTTCTTCGAACGGTCCAATTGGGAGCTGATGATCAAAGTGCTGGATGGCTGCAACGAGAACGGACATTTCTGGGTGCTGACCGGTGGGGCCACCGACCTGGACTACGAGATCGAGATCACCGACACGGTCACCGGCGCCACTTGGCGAGGCTTCAATGACTTGGGAAGCCTGGCCTCCGCGGTGTCCGACAACCTGGCGTTTGTTTGCCCGTAGCGCGAGCTCGGACGGTCTTGATTGTCGGTGCCGATGTGGGCCTTCGATGTGAGATCCTAGGGCCGGTAGCCCGGCCGGCGTTAGGTCGGTCGGAGGCCCACATCGGTTACCATCGCCCACCCTGGCCCGGAAAGGCTGGGCATCGGCAGCGAGAGAACCCAATGTCACATCCCACCGCGTCACATCTCACCGAGTCACAGCTACAGGGCTTCCATCAGCGTCTCCTGGCGGCCAAGGCCGATACGGAGGCGTTGTTGGTGCAGACCGCCAACGATTCCAAACCGGTGGACATGGAGCTTCCCATCGGCCGTTTGACGCGTATCGATGCCATCCAAATGCAAGGTATGGCTCAAATGAATCGGCATCAGCTGGAGATCCGTCTGCGACAAATCGACGCTTCGTTGATGGCCTACCAAGGCGGGACGTTCGGCATTTGCCGTCATTGCAAGGAACCGGTGGGCCTCGGACGATTGGAGGTATTGCCCGAGACCCCATTCTGTCTCGCCTGCCAAGAGTCCTTCGAGCAGCGAGGGTAGGCGGCAACGGGCGAAAAAACAAACGACCCCGCGCCCACCAGGGGTGCGGGGTCGGAGCCATGCACGTCGAAGGTGCCGGGCTGCTCGGCGGAGCTCAGTCCGCGAGCACGAAGGTGACCTTCAAGGCCACCTTGTACTCGACGATCTTGCCGTCCTTGATGCCGACTTCTTGATCCTGTACCCAGGCGGAGCGTACGTTCTTGAGGGTCTTGGTGGCACGGGCGACGCCTTGCTCGATGGCGTCTTGGAAGCTCTTCTTGGATGTGGCTTTGATTTCTGTAATACGTGCAACGGACATAGGCATTCCTCCTGCGGTTTTATTTGATAGGCGAATCGATCGATCGAATCCAAGCTATGGGGCTCGGAAGATTCTCAAGAGCCCATCCTCACATGAAGTCAGGAAGTCTGCAAGTTTGTCATGGTTTGCCTGGCAGAAGCTCGTAGGTCCAGGGTTGTCCGATCCAGTCGATTCCCAGGACATGGCGCGGTGTCTCGGCATGGATCCAGACTACAAACCCCTGCTCCATACCGCTGATTTCGACGCGGTAGGCCTCGGCCCCAGCAAATTTGGTGGGGTCGACCCGTGGTCCGGTGACCCGGAGGTCGATGGGTTGTAGGAGGTCTTCGCGGGCGTCATAGGCGTACAGCGAGAAGGCGGCCACCCGATCGATGGGCATGGCGGGCAGCAGGGTGAACAAGCTGTTGCGCTCGAAGGTGCCGGCGGGAATCGATCGATCGACCGGCAACTTGCCCTGTGGTTTCTGCCGGGCCCGAGGGAAGTCCGTATGCCCGATGGCCTTGCCGTCCTCGAAGCGGATCTCGACATCGGCTTCGGATGGACCCATGGGGCCGTGAATGCTGACCTTTTGGTGGTTGGCGCCATCGGTATCGAGGACGATGACCGCCTCCTGCTGGATGCCGGCTCGACCGATATTGGTGCTGAACCTGGCTTCGAGGCCCGCCTCGCCGGGGACCAGGCTGAGCTCCGCGACGCCCATGGATTCATGGCCGTAGATGACCCGATACTGCTGGCTGGAAGCCACCAGCTGGGCCGGGTCGAGGGCCACCGGTCGTGGCTCCAGAGCGGCCTCCTGGTCCCCCGGATCGGGCAACTCGACGTTCTGTCGGTCGAGGGCATCGCAGCCCTCTTTGGTGAGGTCGACGTGGAAGAGGCCGGAGTAGCCTTTGATGAGCTCGTGCCTACCGGAGCGGTGCAAGGTGAGGCGTTCCTCGCAGGCTGAGTCGGCGCCGAAGTGGCGTAGGAACATGGGCAGAGTATCGCTGTGGCCGACGATGAGCACGGCGTGGCTCTCGGCGTGCTCGGTCCGCAGACGGGCTACGAAGTCGGCGATCTGATCGGGCTCGGTGGTGGTCGCATCGGTGTGCAAGGGAATCTTCAGGGCGGTGGAGATGGCCACCGCCGTCTGGACCGTGCGCCCGTAGGGGCTGCTATAGATTGCCGCCAGATGTTTGCCGCGCAGTTGGCTCGCCCAATGCTCGGCCCGCTGGCGTCCCTCTTCTGTGAGCGGTTGATAAACGCTGAGCTCGGCGGGCCAGGGCTCCTGTTTTTCAGCGTGGCGCACCAAGTAGAGGCTTTCCAGGGCCTCCGCGGCGGCGCCACAGGAGAGGAGGGCCAGAAGGGCGAGGACGATGCAGGGGCCACCGATGTGGCGCCTAGGGGTGGCGTGGCGAGGGGGCGCAGTCGTGGGTTGATTCAAGGCGATCCTCCGGGCTACTGAGACTCGGTTCATGGTCGAGCCAGGTCGGTTCCGCTGTGCAGATCGGCTGGCGTAGATGGCATCATCGAGATGGGGAATTGTCGCATGATGCGATGGCCGGGGCCAGCTCGCCGTCAGTTGAGTGGCTCGTCGAAGCCAGGTTTGGACAGCCGGATCCAAATCGGCATGTGGTCTGACAGGTCGTGCTCGAACCGGGCGAAGAAGGCCTTGCGCTGTTGACGGTCGAGGGTATTCAGGACCGGCGCGCCCAAAGCCTGACGGAACAGCTCGACAAAGTTGAAGACACCGTAGTCGAAGGCGTTGACCGGATCTTGCCCGGCCCGGTCGTTGAGAGAGGGGACGGGCAAGCGGTCGTCGTGGCTGAGCAGGGCGATTTGATCGAAGGTTTGATTGAGCCGGGCGTTACTGCGGAACACCGTCTCGTGGTCGGGGTGGACATCGAGGAATGGGAAGTTGATGCACGTCCCCGTGCCCTCCAGGGAGCCCCGGTTGAGCCCCTTGAGCAGGTTGATGAGGACCTCCCGGCGGCCGTCGACGCTCTTGAAGTTGAGGTTCAAGTCTCCCATCAAGAGGAAATTCTTGTGGTAGAGGCGATCGATCTCCTGGGCCCGCTCGATGAGCCAGGCGATGAGGGCCTGAAACTCCATCTGACGCTCGGATTGGCTGCCGTAGAGCAGATGGGCGTTGACCACCAGCAGCTCGTAGGGCAGGCTGCCGAGACGACCCGGAATACGGAAGGAGACACAGTGGGGCTGGCGCATGAAGGAGACGAAGTGGGGCATTTTGAGGGCCGGCTTCGTCTTGCGCTGGCCGCTCTTGAAGCGAGCCAGCTTGTCGGTGTGGCGTTCAAACGAGGTCCGGAAATCTTCCCGCAGCTCGTAGAGGATTTCATTGACGGCGCTGCGGTCATAGGTGATGTCGGAGGCGATCTCCGAACGATGCACGGTGCCGTGGCGATAGAGGAAGGCCAAGCGCTCGGGGGAGGGGCGACGACCGGGAAACGAGCCGGTGATGTCGGAGGCGACGAGGCGAAAGGAGTTGTGGTCTTCGCTGGACGACGATGGGTGGGGCACGATGGCGTTGACGTGCTCGGCCGGTCCGCCGTTGAGCAGCCAACGGAGGCGGCGCAGCCCGATGACGTTATCCTGCACTTCCTGGACCGCCAGCAGGTCGCAGCGCTGCCCAAAACGTTGCATCAGCCGCCATGCTCCGACGCTGCGGCGTTTGGCTCCCAGCTTGCGAATATTGAACGAGGCCAGAATCACCGAGTCGGGACGGTGCACCGGCAGGCCGAAGGTGGTTTCCCGCCCTTCCAGATGAGCGAAGATTCGCGCCCATTCCTCTTCGCTGAATCGTTTGGCCATCGGAGTTGCGGAAGATGGGGAACTACCTTCTTCCTCCCTTATTGCCCCAACCTTCGACGATGGGGCTCCAGTCCGCCACCTGGCCGGGCATGCGCTCTCCCTCCTTGGGCAGGTAGAAAGGTTCTTGCAAGTACCAAGGCAGGCGGATGATGCGAGCCCATTCGTGGTCGAAACGTTGCACCGGTTCCGTGCCCTGGATGAAGACCTCGCTGTGGGTTTGCTCGGCGCCGGGACCCACCAGCAGACCGGTCGTCGATTCGACCTGTACCTCGACGATTCCCGGCGGTGTGTCGAACGTCTCATCGGGCGACAGCCAACCATCTTCGAGACCTTGGCGCACCATGGCTTCCCAGATGGGCAGCGCCGCATGGGCCCCCGTCCAACCGCGGCCGAGGGAGCGCTTCTTGTCGTAACCCACCCAGGTGAGCAGGGTGTAGCGGGGGGTGAAGCCGACGAACCAGGCATCGGTGAAGGCATTGGTGGTGCCGGTCTTGCCGCCGGTTGCAATGCCCACCGAGGCAAGCCGGGCCCCTGTCCCTTGGGTGGTGACGCCGCGCAGCATGTTGGTCAACACGTAAGCGACACCGGGGCTCATGGCCTTGTGGGCCTTGGGCTCGTGCTCTTCGATGGTGCGACCGTTGCGACTCTCGATCCTCTCGATCAAGTAAGGTGCGACGTAGACCCCCTGGTTGACGAAGGTGGCGTAGGCGGCGGCCACCTCCATGGGTATCAGGTCGGCGGCCCCCAAGGCCAAGCTGGGGTAGGGGGGGAGGTCGGAGGTGATACCGCAGCGCTGGGTGAAGTCGATCACCTGCTCGACGCCCACCATGTCGAGCAGCTTGACCGCCGGCACATTGACCGAATGCTCCAAGGCATGACGCAAGGTCATGATGCCGTCGTAGCGGCGGTAGAAGTTGCGCGGGCTGTAACTGTCGTGGTTGTCGGCGCCGGGTAGGGCGACGGGGCCGTCGAAGAGGGAGTCGGCGGCGGTGAAGCCGATCTCCAGAGCCGCGCCGAAGACAAATGGCTTGTAGACCGAACCGGCTTGGCGTTGGGCCTGAGTGATGCGGTTGAACTCGTTGTTCTCGTAGCTCCAGCCGCCGACCATGGCGCGCACCGCGCCGGTGGCGGATTCGAGAACCAGGGCGGCCGCCTGCACTTGCGGCTCTTGCTCCAGCTGCAAGACCGGCGTTTCTTGGTCGGCCGGCAGATCGAGCCGAAACCACGCCACATCGCCCCGCTTGAGCAGGGTCGAGGGCTCTCGGCGGCGGGTCCACTTGAAACCCGAGGGCAGGAGCTCGAAGCGTTGGTCCGCCACCTTGACCACCGCCTTCTTGGCGTCGCTCTCGAGCACTAGCCCTTGGAACCATTCGCCGGGGATCAGGTTCTGGGTGTCCTTGGGCAAGCCGCGCCAGTTGGCCAGCTGGTGGGACTCCAAGTCGTCCGCCTCGACATGGTCGATGGCGCCACGCCAGCCGCGGCTGTGCTCCAAGCGCAGCAGCTCGTCGTGCAATGCTTTCTCGGCGGCCCTCTGAATGTCCCGGTCCAGGGTGGTGTGGACTTGCAGCCCGCGGTCGTAAAGCTCGGTTTCTCCGTATGTCTTGATCAGATACCGCCGCACTTCCTCGGAGAAGTAGGGGCCCAGGGTCTTTTCTTTATTGGGCTCGATCACCAGCAGCGGCTCGGCCACCGCTTGATCGTGGGTTTCCTGGTCGATGAAGCCCTCCGCCAGCATGCGTCCCAGCACCACATCGCGCCGTTCCTGCACCGCCTCGGGACGGGCGTAGGGATTGTGGTGCGTCGGCCGTTGGGGGATGCCCGCCAGGGTCGCGGCTTCCGCCACGCTGAGGTCTTGCACCGATTTACCGAAGTAGTTGCGGGCTGCCGCTTCCATGCCGTAGTTGCCCTGGCTGAGATTCACCATGTTGCAGTACATGGTGATGATCTGCTGCTTGCTGAACTTCTTCTCCAGCTCGACGGCCAGAAAGGCTTCCTCGATCTTGCGTTTGAAGCTCTGCTGCCGGCTCAGGGCGAAGAGGTCGCGGGCCAGCTGCATGGTGATGGTGGAGGCTCCCTCTTTGACGCTGCCGTGGCGTACATTGGTGACCACCGCCCGTAGGATGCCCTTGAGATCGACCCCGCCGTGGCTTCTGAAGTTGGCGTCCTCGACCGCCGTGATGGCTTGCTCCAAGATCTTCGGCACCTCCCCCTCCTGCAGCAGGAAACGGTTCTCCCGAGAGTAGGTGGCGACGGACGAACCCCGTTGGTCATACAGGGTGGTGATCAGCCGGGGAACAAAATCATCCAGAGAGTCCACTTGGGGACGGCGGATGGAGGCCGCCACGACGATGCCGGTGATCGCCGCCAGAAGAATAATGATCAGCGGGTAGGCGATGAAAAATCGGTGCTTGCGCCAACCGCTCTGCGGAGGTCCGTCGGCACCGTCCGGTGGCTCGCGAGGGTCCGCTGGCTCGCCGTAATCCGTTGGGCCGGTATCCGGGGTTTGCAGCGGGTCGGTCTTCGCGTGGGTCAGGCGGTGATCGCTGTCATGGGACGACTTGGGGTCGGGGATGGGGTCGAATTCCATGCCTGGATTATAGCCGCGATTGGTGACTCCTGCGGCCTTGCGGCCACGACGGATGATGATTGCTTCGAACATTCCTCGAATATTGGCGACGCAGCACGGGCTTGTAGGATGGTGTGCCAGGACCCAACCTTTTCAAGTCAGCCACCCCGCAGCGACCCGGACCCACCGTCGCGGGTATAATCGACAGCCGGTAGTGAAGCGTAAGCACACCCCTCGACCTGGAGCTCCATGAACAAATTCAATCTGGTATCCCCCTTTACCCCGCAGGGGGACCAACCACGGGCCATCGGGCAGTTGTTGGCGGGGATCGAAGCCGGTGAGCGGGACCAGGTATTACTCGGTGTCACCGGCTCGGGCAAGACCTTCACCATCGCCAGCGTCGTGGCGCAGCTCCATCGACCGACCTTGGTGCTGTCCCACAACAAGGTGTTGGCGGCGCAGCTTTACCAGGAGCTGCGCAGCTTTTTTCCCGACAACGCGGTGGAGTACTTCGTCTCCTACTACGATTACTACCAGCCGGAGGCCTACGTTCCGCAGACCGATACTTTCATCGAGAAAGAGACCAGCATCAACGAAGAGATCGATCGCCTACGGCTGCGGGCCACCAAATCTTTGTTCGAGCGGCGCGATGTCATCGTCGTGGCTTCGGTGTCTTGCATTTACGGCTTGGGCTCGCCGGACACCTTCCACGGCATGTTGATGTTCTTTCAAGTGGGGGAGGAGTCGGGGCTCGACGAGGCCAAACGTCGCTTGGTGGAGATGCAGTACGAACGCACCCACCTCGATCTCTTCCATGGCGGGTTTCGCGCCCGTGGGGATATCTTGGAGATCTTCCCGGCCTACGAGGAAGTGGCCATCCGGGTGGAATATTTCGGCGACGAAATCGAGCGCATCAGCCGTTTCGATACCTTGACCGGCGAGGTGTTGCAGGAGATGGACAAGGTGGCGGTCTATCCCCGCACCCATTACGTGACGCCCAAGGATCGCATGCAGCGGGCCATCACCACCATCGGGGAAGAGCTGGAGGTGCGGCTGGCGGAGCTGGAGGTCGAGGGCAAGCTGCTGGAGCGTCAACGCCTGGAACAACGGACACGCTTCGACCTCGAGATGTTGCGGGAGATGGGCGTGTGCCACGGCATCGAGAACTACTCCCGCCACTTCACCGGCTTCGCCCCGGGACAACCGCCGCCGACCCTGCTCGACTACTTTCCCGACGACCTGCTGCTGATCGTCGACGAGAGCCATCAGATGGTGCCGCAGGTGCGGGGCATGTTCAATGGCGACCGGGCTCGCAAGCAAACCTTGGTGAATTACGGATTCCGTCTGCCCAGCGCCCTCGACAACCGGCCCCTGACCTTTGACGAGTTCGATGCCGTGCCGGGGCAGCGCATTTTTGTCTCGGCGACCCCCGGACCTTGGGAGCTGGAACGCACCATGGGTGTGGTGGCGGAGCAGCTGATCCGTCCCACCGGCTTGCCGGATCCTGAGATCTTCGTCAAGCCCGCCCAAGGGCAAGTGGACGACCTGCTGGAGGAGATCCGCATCGTCGTGGCCCGCCAGCAGCGGGTCCTGGTCACCACCCTGACCAAGCGCATGTCGGAGGAGCTGACGCAGTACCTTGCCGACCTCGGCATCCGGGTGCGCTACTTGCACAGCGATATCGATGCCTTGCAGCGGGTGGAGATTCTCATCGCCCTGCGGCGCGGCGAGTTCGATGTGCTGGTGGGCATCAACTTGCTGCGCGAGGGTCTGGACATTCCGGAGGTCGCTCTGGTGGCCGTCCTCGATGCCGACAAGGAAGGGTTCCTGCGCAGCGAGACGTCCTTGGTACAAACCGCGGGCCGGGCGGCGCGCAACCTCGACGGCAAGGTCATCTTCTATGCCGACCGCGAGACCAAATCCATGACCCGGGCCTTGACTGAGACCCGTCGTCGCCGCCTACGGCAGCAGGAGCACAACCGCAAACATGGCATCGAGCCGAAGACCATTCTGAAAGATATTCACAGCCCCTTGGTCAAGATGGCGGACCTCGACTACTACCCGGCCCATCGCCATGGGGCTTCGTTGGTGGCGGAGGGCTCCGAGATACCGCTGCGGGAGCGCATCACCCGGCTCGAGAAGGAGATGAAGAAGGCGGCCAAGAACCTGGAGTTCGAAGAGGCGGCGATGATGCGGGATGAGCTCAAAGAGTTGCGAGAGCAGCAGATCTACGTCGAGTGAGGGGCCCGGGAGCATCGCCATGACCGTCGTCGCCCAAGTGGAAAAGCGCTTGCGGGAGCTGCCGGACCGTCCAGGGATCTACATCTTCCGCGACGCCGACAAGAAACCTCTCTACGTCGGCAAGGCCAAGTCGTTGCGTAAGCGGGGGGCCAGCTACCTGCGACCGCCGGAGGAGCAGCGCATCGGCAGGATGCTGGCGGAGGCTCGGGAGCTGGACTTCGTGGTTTCGGGCAGTGAGGCGGAGGCCCTCGATCTCGAAAATAGCTGGATCAAGAGCAAGCGCCCGCGCTACAACATCCGGCTGCGGGACGACAAAACTTACCCTTACCTCAAGCTGACGGCGGAGCCTTACCCCCAACTGGCCTTCACCCGTCGCATCCGCGACGACGGCGCCGACTATTTCGGACCGTACTTGCCGGCGGGTCTGGCCCGCAAGGCGATCAAGTTGGTGCAACAGCTCTTCCAGATCCGCGTCTGCCGTATCCCCATCGACGGCAAGCTACCCCGTCCTTGCCTCTACCATGACATGCATCGCTGCCTCGGGCCCTGCGTCGACGGATTGACCGACCTCGAGACTTACGGCCAAGCGGTGGCGGAGGCGCGTCTCTTCCTCAGCGGTCGCCACGATCAGCTGCTGCGTCAGCTCAAGCGTCGCATGCTCGCCGCCGCCGAGTCCCTGGAGTTCGAGGAGGCAGCACGGCTGCGGGACATGCTGCGGGAAATCGAGGAGATCTCGGTGCGCCGCAATGTGTCGTCGCTGCGCGGCGAGGACGTCGACATCTACGGTGTGCAGGTGGCCGGCCATCAAGCGGCCTTGACCATCCTGGTGATGCGCGGTGGCCGAGTGCTCGATCGGCGCGAGCTGTTCTGGGAGGGGGAGGATGAGATCGACGCCAGCGCCCTGCTGTCAGAAGTCCTGCCGCAGATCTACCAGGCGACGCCCTTCATTCCCAAGGAGGTCCATTTGCCCGCACCGATCGACGAAGACGATGGTGTGGTGGCCTGGCTGGAAGAGAAGAAGGGGGAGAAGGTCTATGTCCGTTACCCCTGCAGGGGCCCCAAGGCAGACCGGGTGGCCTTGGCCATGCGCAACGCCGAGCTGGCCTTCAAACGGCGCTTCCGCACCGAGCACCGTGGTACCGCCGCCGTCCGCTCCCTGGCGCGCCACCTGGAGCTGGCGGAGCCGCCGCAGCGCATCGAGGGCTTCGATATCTCCCACTTCCAAGGGGCCGAGACGGTGGCCTCTTTGGTGGTCTGGGAGGCGGGACGCATGCGCAAGGGCGAGTATCGGAGCTTCAACATCCGCGACCTCGACAAGGCCGACGACTTTGCCTCCATGCGACAGGCGGTGGAGCGTCGGTACCGTCGGCGACTGGAAGAAGTGGGGGCGATGCCGGACCTGGTGCTGATCGACGGTGGTCGAGGTCAGCTCAATGCTGCGTTGGAGGCGCTCTCCGTGCTCGGCGTCGAGGAAACCCCCATCGTCGCCCTGGCCAAGCGCGATGAAGAGCTGTATTTGCCGGCCTTGCCGCAACCGCTGCGCTTGGCCAAGGAAGACTATGGTCTGCAGTTGCTACAGGAGATCCGCGACGAGTCCCACCGCTTTGCCGTCTCCCGTCACCGCCGCCGACGCAAGGCGAAGACCTTGACCAGCCGCATCGATCGGCTGTCGGGCATCGGTCCCAAGCGACGCAAGCGACTACTTTCTCACTTTGCCAGCTTCGCCGGTGTCCAGCGGGCCACCGAAGAAGAGTTGGTCGACATCTTGGGCCAGCGTCTCGGCAGCAGCGTTTTCTCTCAGCTTCACTCGCAAGAGGAGGTCGGCGAGAGCCCTCCGCAGGTCGACCGGGAGGCTGCCAAGTGATGACTGTCACTATGGTTTCAGGCAACAATCTGCCATAATCCTGCGCACTTCGAAGATGATATGACGCCCGGGGGCGGTCACGAGAAATTCTACCGTCACGCCCTCTAGAGGTATGCGGATCGAAAGGTTCTGAGCATGAAGACTACGGGTATCAGCAGGCAGGATAGTCGGGCTGACGAGACGCCGTCACTGGCCGAGAGCGTGCGGGAAATCTATCTCGAGCGCCGCGACGCAACCATCGAGGTGGGCCATGACCGGGGCACGGAAACGCTCTTTTTCCGCGCCGGTGAGCTCCTTCTGGACAGGGACCATGACCTGGCAGCTCAGCTGTCACCGATGCTGGCGGAGATCTCCGACGGCGAGCGTTCGGCTTCCCATGCGGGATTGCAAAAGGTGGTCGAGGGCCTGGCGCGGCAAACGGCCTCCTACATCGAGCCCCAAATCGAGGTGCGCACCGACGGCATGTTCGCCGAGCTCATCGGCCCCCTGCCGACGGTGACTTTTGTCGCCGAGCTGGCGGTGCACGGACGCTACGAGGACGACCTGCTCGGCCTCTTGGGCGGCCCCCATCTCAAGCTCCGCAGCTACAACGATACCCCCGCCCTGCAGCAGTTGCCGTCCTTACAACCGGAAATGGCACAGATGTTGGCCAGCTGTGAGCGGCCCAGCACCGCCACCGATTTGCTGCGCGCCACCGGCAGCCAGCGCCTGCTCTATTTGCGCGGTCTCGTCCGCCTGTGGGCCATCGGTCTGGTGGGGCCGGCCAATGTGGTGGACGCCCGCGGTGAAAAGCTGGTGACCGGTCGCGTGCTACGGACTTTTTCCGAACGGGTGGCGGCCCTGCTGCAAGACGATCCCATCGTCCTCGATACCGAACAGCATCGCAACCGCTTGGCCGACCTGATGGCTCATCTCGGCGAGCTCGATCACTACGAATTGCTCGGTTTGACGCCGCGCAGCGACAACAGCGAGCTGTCCAAGGCCTATAACGATCTGGCCCGCTTGGTGCATCCATCGCACGCCTCTCAACTGGGTTTGGCGGGCAAGGAAGAGGCGATCAACGTCCTCTTCGAGCGCGCCACCGAAGCCTATTTGACCCTGTCCGATCCCATGCGCCGGGCCAGTTACAACACCGTGTCGGGTATTCAAGTGGCCCCGGTGGTGGGGGACGAGAAGCGGCGTCAGGAGAAGCAGCAGCTGGCACGGCAAAACTATCGTCGGGCCACCCGCTACTTGGAGCAGATGGACTACTCGCTGGCCATCGATCTGCTGAAAGAGGCGGTGCGCATGGATCCGCAGCCCGAGTACCACGTCCGTCTCGGCGTCGCCCAGAGCAAGAACCCCAATTGGCAGCACCACGCCTTGGCCAGCTTTCAGGCGGCGGTGGAGCTCAAACCCGATGACGCCGGAGTGCGCACCGCCTTTGGCGCCGTGCTCGAAAACATGGAGCGTTTCGACGAAGCGCGGGCCCAGTACGAAGCCGCCATCGAGCACATGCCCGATCACGTGGTGGCGCGGGAAGCCCTCGAACGCTTGGGCGGCGGTGGCGGCTTGACCGGCAGCAAGACGAGCGGCAACTTCCGCAGCTTGTTCCGTCCGGGCAAAGATTAGTTGAATCGTCAGATGGGCTCCCAACCGTAGGCGGGGCAGGTGATCACCTTCTCGTGGTAGCGCTCGCAGGACGGATCGGTGCTGATCACCCGGACCCGCCGCCCGGACCTCGAGGTCCAGACGGCGGGCCGACGGTCGATGCCCGTGCAGGCTAGTTGCTGTCGCAGGTCACGACATTGGACGCCGAGTCATAGGTGTTGAAGTAGTCCTGGGTCAGGTTGGTGACACAGAACGTGACGCTCGGCTTGGAAGAGCTCAGGGCGGGATGTTGGATGGTGGCTTGCCCTTGGTCGTTGGTGACGGCGCTATAGGTTCCACTCACATCGCCGGAAAAAGTCCCGGTGACGGAGGCGAAGGGCACGATGTTGCCGAGGGTGTCGACCACCGTGACCTTGGCCTTGGCGTAGTAGAGGGGGAAGAAGGTGGAGATCTTCTTGGTGCTGGCGACGACATTGGAGACGTGCATTTTGTACGTGTTGGTCGGTGTGTTGAGGTAGGGCTTGACGCTCTGCCAGTAGTAGGAAAGGGCGCCGTCACGGTTGTTGAAGGTGGAGGCGTCACAGAGATCGTAGGACTCACCGCTGTAGGTGACGCCGTACAGCTGGCCGACGACCTTGCCGTCCTCGCGGAAGAGCGGCGAGCCGCTGGAGCCACCCTCCGTCGTACCGATGACCGGGTCGGTGACGACCCACTTGGTGCCACTGGTGGAGAGGACCTCGTGCTGGGTGAAAGCCTGCGGCTTACCCTTGGGGTGGCTGATGCGGTAGAGCTGGGTGCCGGTCTGGCTCAAGGTGTTGGCGTTGGTCCAGCCCATCAGACCCCAGCTCGACGGCAGCTCGGAGAGCTGTAGCAAGGTGAAATCGCCGCCGCTGCCGGTGGCCCACAGGCTGGCCCCGAGGACGCTGTCGGAATAGCTGGCGGAGCAGCTGCCGCAGGAGGACTGGTACTGGAAGTAGGTTTCCAGGGAGTTGGCGGAATCTTCGCTGCTGATGCAATGGTTGGCGGTGAGGAACCAGGGCTCGCGATCGGAGCTGTCATTGTCGTTGAGCAGGCCGCCACTGCACAGGTAGGAGCTGCCGTCGTCTTCGAAGACCATCTTGGCGACGGCCTTGCGCGCGATGTTGAGGAGGCTCCAGTCATAGCACTCGGCATTTTCGACGCAGCTGACGTTGCCGGAGCAATCGGCCTTGTCTTGGGACACTTGCTTGGCGAGCTCGAAACGCTCCCCGAGATGGGACACCTCGGCGATGCCGAAGGTGGCTTCACGCAGCTTCGCGGCGGCGCCCGTCAATTCGGAGTGCAACTGTACCCAGACGGACTCGCCGAAGACGGTGTTCGACCAGAAATCTCCCTTGTCGCCAGGTCCCTTGCCGGTATAGGGGCCAAATGCTTGGCCGGCATCGTTGTAGAGGTAGAGGGCGGTCTGGGGCGGCAGCTGGAAGTCGGTGAAGTGGATGCGGACGGCGGTGGCGTCGGTCACCTGGAGGGAGGTAGCCCACACCAGGCTGCCGTCGATGTCGGTGCCCATGCGTCCGACCTTGTCACCAGCGATCTTCGCTTCCGAGGCCGCTTCCTGGCCCATGCGGACGTCGACCCCGACCGGCAGATGCAGGCCCACGAGGCGATTCTGAGCTTCGTCGACGTCGAGCAAGGTCTTCTCGAAAGGGTTGATGTCGACGACGATGCGGCCCTTCTCGAGGCCTGCCGGGCGGGTCGCTTCGAGGTAGCTCCAGAGCTCCTGCTCCAATTGCTTCTCGGCGCGCAAGGCGTCGACGTTGAAGTTGATCTCGGTCTCGGCTTCCTGGATGTTCTGTCCAAAGGCCGGGGCGGTGAGCAGCAGGGCGGTGGAAGACAACAAGGCAAGGGTCATCAGTAAACGTTTCATGACGTATCTCCTCAGGGTCCAGGCCTGTGGGTTTGTGGGTGGCTCATAGGTGAGCTTGTTTTTGTCCTTCACCTACTCAAGCGCAGATTGTGGAGGATTGCTGTCATCTTTTTCTGCTCAGCGCTACAATGCTCCCGTTGGAGAGGTCAGGACGGTCGCCGCCCAGGTTCTTCCGTGGTCGATACGTCGTCCACACGAGGTAATGGGGGGAGGAAAGTCCGGACTCCCACAGGCAGCATGCTCGTTAATGGCGAGGCGCGGTGACGCGACGGAAAGTGCAGCAGAGAGTAGACCGCCCATCGTCCTAGGAGGATGGGTAAGGGTGAAAGGGTGCGGTAAGAGCGCACCGCTCGAACGGCGACGTTCGAGGCATGGTAAACCCCATGCGGAGCAAGACCAAATAGGGAAACGGTTGTGCGGGCTGCCTGTCCCGCCTGTCCGAGCTTCGGCTCGGCGACGTTTCCGGGTAGGTTGCTAGAGGCCCCTGGCAACAGTGGCACTAGAGGAATGACCGTCGTCGAAGGATGTCACTTCGGTGACCCCGACGGCACAGGATCCGGCTTACGGGCCTCTCCAACACTTATTTCCGCACTGAAACTTCATGCAAGACCTGCGACAAACCGCCGTTACCTTGCCCCCGGCCGTCTGCCCGGGGGATTTGATCGGAGTCGCCGCTCTCTCCGGATGCGTCGACCCCCAGCGCCTGGAGGCCGGGGTCGAGGCGTTGCGTCAGCTGGGGTTCCGCCTTCGGCTGGCAAGCAATGTGTCGTACCGTTGCGGCATGTTCGCGGGTACCGACGCCGAGCGCTTGCGGGGTTTCCACGATCTGGCGGCCGATCCGGAGGTGGCGGCCATCGTCTTCGCCCGGGGTGGGCACGGTGTATTGCGCCTGCTGCCGGACATCGACTGGGCGCTGTTGGCCCGTCGTCCCCGGGCCTATGTGGGCTATTCGGACCTGACGCCCTTTCTGCTGCAAGTGGTGGCGCGCCTGCGCTGTGTGGCCTTCCATGGACCGATGGTGGCGGCGGATTTGGCGCGCGGTCTGACGGCGCTGGAGGAGCAGAGCTTCATCGGCGCCTTGGCCGGTGATTGGCCCAAGGGGGTGCCCCTGTCCTGGGTATCGCCGGGGGAGATGCGGCAAGGACCGCTCCTGGGTGGCTGTCTGACCCTGCTGACGGCGGTGCTGGGCACCCCCTTCGCGGTGGATTTCCGCCAGGCGATCCTCTTCCTTGAGGATCTCAACGAAGCACCCTATCGTTTCGACCGGATGTTGACCCAACTTCGCCTCTCAGGTAGTCTGACGGACCTAAACGCCGTGATCGCCGGGCATTTGACTGCAGACGACAGCGTGGACCCTGAGGCGGACAGAGCTTGTGACAAGGTGTCTGAAGAGTCTCCGCAGGCGGAGCGTTTGCGCCAACTCTTGGCGGAGCAGAGCTGCCATTTTGGGGGATCATGGGCGTGGGGTTTGCAGGCCGGGCACGCTCGACCCAACCTGACGCTCCCGCTCGGAATGTGGGCACAGCTGGATCCGGCGACACGAAGTTTGCGACTGGGGCCCGTTTGAGGGATCTCAGCTTCTCGAGGCGGCAGGGCCAGGTATGGTGAAGACGGTCTTCAAGGCGACGAAGACAAAAGGTGCATTGAGTCACTCGGTGGAGCTCAAATCGGGCGATTTCGTCTTCAAAGAAGGCGATTTAGGCACCGAGATGTATGTCATCCAGCTGGGGCGCATCGCCTTGCTCAAGAACTTCCGGGGCGAAGAGAAGCAATTGGGTCTCCTGGAGAAGGGGGACTTCTTCGGCGAGACGTCGGTGCTCGAATCGTTGCCCCGCACCTCGTCGGCCCGGGTTGTCGAGGACTGTCGGCTGATCGAGATCAACGGCAGCAATCTGGAGCAGATGCTGCGCAAGAATCCCGAGATCACGGTGCGTATGATGCGCAAGCTGTCGCAGCGTCTGCGCCAAACCGACGGCCTGCTGCGGGAGTCCTTGGGATCGGCCTCGGTGGCGGTCTCGGAGATCGCGGCACCGGTCAATACACCGGCCCCGATCCCCAAGGCCACGGAACGGCTGGTGCACACGGAAACCGGACGGGAGTTCGTGCTCAGCACCGGTGAGACAACGGCCATCGGGCGCAAGGATCCTGTCACCGGCATCGATCCCGACATCGATCTGACGCCGGCCGACACGCAACGATCCATCAGTCGGCGCCACGCGATGATTTTTCGCCGTCAGAACAAGTACTATATCCGTGAGGAGATCGGTACCATGAACGGCACCTTCGTCAACGGAGAACGGGTCGAGACGGGCATCCCCGTCGAGTTCAAGGACGGCGATCACGTACGTTTCGGTCTCATCAAGACCATCTTTCACGCCAACTGAACCATCCCGATCCTGGAGCGGCGTCGGAATGCTTCCTGATGCCGCTTATCGGATGGAGTATTAAACTGCCGTCGCCCCGATGGGGCCTGGCGGAGCTATAGACATGTCGTTGCCTTTGCCTTCCACCGGCACACTGCCGGATTCGTGGCACGTGCGAGTGCCGGTGTTCGAGGGGCCCCTCGATCTGCTGCTGCATTTGATCAAGGTCCACAAGGTCGAGATCGTCGATATCCCGGTGGCCTTGATCTGTGACCAGTTTCACCACTACCTCGACATCATGGAGGTGCTCAACCTCGACATGGCGGGCGACTATATCTATATGGCCGCCTACCTCATCCACCTCAAGTCGAAGATGTTGTTGCCGCGCCCCAAGACTCTGGCGGGCAAGGAAGTGGACGAGGACCCGCGGGAAGACTTGGTGCAGCGCCTACTGGAGTACCGTCGCCTGAAGGATGCGGCCCAGAGCTTTGCGGAGGTGGACAGTCAGCGGCGCGGCATGTGGGTGCGCAAGTCCGATGAGATCCGGCGCATCGCCAAGGAAGATACTCCAGAGCTCGATATTTCGGAGATCTCGCTCTTCGATCTGTTGCGTACTTTTCGCCACGTGCTGGAGCGCTTCGAGCGCGAGAATCCCGAGCCCCTGCAGCTGCGGGGTGAGGTCTACTCCGTGCGCTCGCAGATCGAACGTCTGGTGGCCCGTCTGGCCAGCGGCAAACCCGTCGATCTGATGGACGATTTGACCACCCTGCGCAATCGCAGCGAGGCCGTCGCCGCCTTCCTGGCGGTGCTGGAAATGGCGCGGCTATTCCTGATTCGTCTGCACGTGACGGAGAAGGGCCACGTGCTGCTCTACCGCACCGAGACACAGCTGGACGCCGGGACTTTGGAGACCGTTCAAGGATGACCGATCGAGTGGATATGGAAGCGGTGATCGAAGCGGTGCTTTTTGTCTCCAACGATCCCGTCTCACGGGATAAATTGCTGGAGGTCTTCCGCGAGGAAGAACGGCTCGAGGCCCAGGCGGCCATCGATACCGTCGTCGAGCGTTACCGAGAGAGCGCCTTGCGCGGTATTCTGATCGACGAGGTGGCCGGTGGCCTACGCCTGGTATCGCGGCCGGATCTGCACAGCTACCTGCGCCGCTTCTTCGAGGTCAGCGGCACCAACAAGCTGTCGATGGCGGCCCTCGAGACCTTGGCGGTGATCGCTTATCGACAGCCGGTCACCGGACCCGAGATCCAAGAGCTGCGCGGGGTCAATTCCTCCGGCGTCGTCAAAAAGCTCTTGGAGCGGCGTCTGGTGCGCATCGCCGGCCGCAAGGAAGTGGTGGGCAAACCCTTTCTCTATGCCACGACGCGGGATTTCTTGATGCATTTTGGGCTGAGGAATCTCAAAGAGCTTCCCCCCTTGGAGCAGTTCGAAGAGCTCTTGGGGATGGAGGCCGATACCTCGTCCGGACAGCAAGAAGTCGATTTGGAGGAAGAGATTGGACAGCAGGCGGCGGAGTTGGAAGAGGCCGACGAAGCGGCCCACGCCGACGACGAGGCGGCGGCCATCGAGGCCGAGCGCCGAGCGGCAGAAGAGCTCGAGGCGAGCGCTGGCCTCGGCGAAACGCAAGATTCGGGGCCTGAGCTGACCGAGGCCCCCAACGACAACGACGCAGCGCCCCGAGATGACGCCGACGCCGTGCCTGCCCCTACCCCTCAGGACGACGAGTCGACGACACCACAGGCCTCCCAACCAGATGCCGCCAAATCCAACTCCCCCCAGGCGGCAGAGGACGAAGACCATGACTGATCCCCAACGACCGATCGAAGAACGCCTACAGAAAGTCCTCGCTAGGGCGGGGCTCGGCTCCCGTCGGCAAATGGAAACGTGGATCGAGGAAGGCCGGGTGACGATCAACGGTCGCATCGCCAAGCTCGGAGACCGCACCGACCTCAACCGAGATGCGGTGAAAGTCGACGGCCGCCGGATCGCGCCCCCCTCCGGTATCCACCGTTATGTGCTGCTCAATAAACCACAGCACCATGTCTCGACCTTGAATGATCCGGAAGGACGACCGACGATCATCGACTTGATTCCGCAACGCCTGCGCAACGGTCTGGTGCCCGTCGGTCGTCTCGACTACGACAGTGAAGGCTTGATCCTGCTGACCGACGATGGTGATCTGGCCTACCGTGTGGCGCATCCCCGTTTCGGTTGCACCAAGACCTACGAGGTCAAAGTCAAGGGACGGCCCAGTGCTGTGACCTTGGAACGCCTGCGCAGCGGCATGATGCTCTACGGTAGACCGACGGCCCCGGCCTCCATCACCCCCCATCGGGTGGCCAGCCAAGGGCGTGAGTCGCAGAGCAATTCCTGGTGGCGGGTGGTGCTCAGCGAGGGCCGGACCCGGCAGATTCGCGAGATGTTCTTTCGCCTCGGGCATCCGGTCTCCCGCCTGCGTCGGGTGGCCATCGGCCCGCTGCGCGATCCCCATCTGGCGGTGGGGTCCTGGCGAGTCCTCACCGAGCAGGAGGTGGAGGCCTTGCGCCAGCGCACCGCCAAAGCCACGGCACCGCCCAAGTCGAGCCGTCGAGCCCGGCGGGGGAGGGTTTACGGCGAGAAAGGTCTGAGCCGGCCCGGGGCTCGGCGCAGCGGAGCGCCGGTCGGTGGCGCCGCCATGGCCGAGCCCCGTCCGGCGGACGCTGAGAGGTCACCCCAGGGGGGCAGCAAAGCGGCCAAAGCCGTCAGGGAAGATCGCGACGGTAAGGGGCGGGGCGCCGATGCGGGGCCGCCGAAGGGGCCGAAGGGAACGAAGGAAGGCCGACCAACGCCGCGTCGGGGCGGCGCATCCGGGGCGCCCAAGCGAGGCGGCAGCTCTCCCGGTCGCGGGGGGCCGTCCAAGGGCGGCGGCTCCGGCCGCGGTGGTTTCTCCAAGGGTGGCGGCTCCGGTCGCGGTGGCTCCTCCAAGGGAGGTGGCTCCGGTCGCGGCGGCTCCTCCAAGGGTGGCGCGCCACATCGTGGAGGCGGTTCCGGGCGTCGTGGCCCGTCGAAACCCGGCGGCTCCGGTCGTGGCGGCGGCTCCGGTCGCGGCGGGGACAAGCGGTGACCTCAACGGTGGTGGCCATCGACGGACCCTCCGGGGTCGGCAAAAGCACCGTCGCCCAACGGGCGGCGGCAAGACTCGGTCTCACCGTGCTCGATACCGGTGCCATGTACCGTGCCATCGGCCTGGCCTGCTTGCGGGCCGGAGTCGATCTCGAGGACGAGCCGGCGGTGATGGCCGTGGCGGAGGGCCTCGACATCGATCTGCGTCCCGGCAAGGCGGGGCAGCTCGAGGTTGTCCTCGATGGCGAGCCGGTGGGACAGCATATTCGGACCCCCGCGGTGAGCGATGCCACCTCCCGCATTTCGTCCTACCCCGGGGTGCGCCGTCGCATGGTCAGCCTGCAACGGCAAGTGGCGACGCGTCGCGGCGTGGTGGTCGAAGGGCGGGATATCGGCACCGTCGTCTTTCCCGACACACCCCACAAGTTCTTTCTCACCGCAACGTCCCTGGTGAGGGCCCGGCGACGTCTAGCCGATCTGGCGGCGTCGGGGCATCGCACCTCCTTGGAAGAGGTCTTGGCCGATATCGAGGCCCGCGATGGTCGGGACAGCAGTCGCCAGGACTCGCCCTTGCGCTGCGACGACAGTTACCAGGTGATCGATACCTCGGACATCTCCATCGAGCAAGTGGTCGACCGCGTCGTGCGGGGGGTTGCGGCTGTTGCGGCCCCCTCAGTCGCGACCCCCTGATATGGCATCGCAGCCTCCATCGGGCGATGCGGAGGGTCGCGGCGCCAGCGCGGACCCATCCGTCGCGACGGCCCCGTCCGCCGCCGACATCGCCCGCCAGCTCCAAGCCTGGGCGGTCGAAGCCGGTTTCACCCGGGCCGGCATCGCCAGTCTCGAGCCCTCCCGTCACGGCGCCCACTACCGCCGCTGGATCGACGCCGGCCATCATGCCGGCATGGCATGGATGGCCAAGCGGCTGGAGGAGCGGGAAGATCCGTCCCGGCTGCTGCCCGGGGCCCGCTCGGCCCTGGTGGTGGCCTTGCAATACCATCCCCTCGCTGGGCAGGACGACGCCACCGGTGATCTCTGGCCCAGGGTGGCGCGCTATGCCCACGGCCGTGACTACCACGACATCATGGGGCGTCGCCTGAAGGCCCTGGCGGCGCGGATACGCGAGGCCTATCCGACTTGCCAGACAAGGCCCTACGTCGATACCGGACCCATCCTGGAACGGGAGCTGGCGGCCCGGGCCGGCATCGGCTCCGTGGGCAAGCACACCAACCTCCTACATCCCAATTGGGGCTCTTGGTTCCTCATCGGGGAGATCCTGCTCAGCCTGGATCTACCGGTGGCCGAGCCCCTGGCGGACATGTGCGGTCGTTGCCGTCAGTGTCTCGATGCCTGTCCCACCGGCGCATTGCCGCAACCCTTTGTGCTCGATAGCCGACGCTGCATCAGCTATTGGACCATCGAGCACCGGGGCGATCTCCCCCGCGACATCCGGCCGCAGCTGGGGGAGTGGGTGTTCGGCTGCGACATCTGTCAAGAGGTCTGTCCGTGGAATGATCGACCCCGCCGCGGTGAGCCGCGTCCGGGTGACGAGGCCCTGCTGAAACGTCCCTCGCCACGCCGCGAGCTCGATTTGGCGGGGCTACTGGCCCTCGATCGCGAAGGCTACGTGGCCCACTTTCAAGTCTCGCCCATGAAGCGTCCCAAGCTGGAAGGCCTGAAACGCAACGCGGCGGTGGCGATGGGCAACCGGGGGGATCAAAAATACCTCCCGGCCTTGGCCGCCGCCTTGGACGATCCCAGCCCGGTGGTACGTCGGCATGCCGCTTGGGCCCTGGCGCAGCTCGCAGGTGAGGCCGCTGCCGACGCCCTGCGGCACGCCCTATCCAGGGAAGAGGATGTGGAGGTTCGGGAGGAGCTGGAGCTCAGTCTCGGGGAGATCGCCGTCTCCCACTGACGCCGTCTCCCACTGACGCCGTCTCCAACTGACGCCCAAATGGCAGGTCCAAGGGGTCCCAGCTGCGGGTCCGCCTGCTTCGACCCATGTGCTTCGTCCTCGAGAACCCTCGAACCCCCCATCATCCGACGGCACCGCCCATCCCCCGGACGCCGCACGGCGTTCCCTCTGGCCGGTATCGACGTCTGCCGGGTCAGGTGCCCGGAATCAATCGTATCTGCCCTCCAAGGTGGTGAAGTGGGTCCCCTAGCCGCACCATAGCCACCACAGCGCCGCTACCGTGGCATCTTGACATCGCTAAGGGCTGGAGCCCCTTGGGGCCTCGCGGGTTGGGGCGATAGGTCAGATACTCTAACCAATGCGATTCAAGGAAGCCTCGGCCCGGCAATTCCGCTGGCGAGGGCTGCCTTGGCTATGGAGATTCCTATGACTGTATTGATGTGGATTGTGTGGATGCTCGGGCTGGGGACCGGCGCTGAGGAGGAGGTGGGTGGCCTAGCCCTCCCCAACGGCTAAGAGACGCTGCCGACGACTTCTTGAAGCCAGCGAGGCTGGTCACTGCTGGTACTTTCGCCGCCAGCAGTGTCCAGCCCTACCTAGGTTTGACCACTATCTCAAGACGCCTTGGCGGTAGCTGCTTGCAACATTCTGCGAGAGCGCTCCAGGAATTGGAGACTAAGAGTTTTATGGCCGGCGGCAAAACGGCCTAGCTCGGCAATGGTGGCAGCCGCGATGCGATTGTTGCGTAGCCGACCAATGAGCAGCATTGATGAGCGAGCGGTGGCAGTGGCCATTGCAGGTTGGCCCGCCAGCAGGTGCGCTTCGCAAAGGTCGATGGCGGCTTCCGCCGCATCAAGGTAGCGTTCAGCTTGAAGAAAGAAATCAAAGGCTTCTCTAAACACCTGCGCGGATCCTTTGTGATCGCCTCGGCGTTTGCACAGACGTCCTCGCAAGGTTAGACCCGCTATCAGAAGATGCTGAGTGACACCCTGACTCTGGCTTGCAGCGAGCGCTGCCCAAGTCCAAGCTTCGGCCAGGCGACCGATCTCCTCAAAGTTGTATGCTTGGTTCAACATCGCTGAGTATCGGTTGTCCGTTTCAACAAGGGGGAGCAGTCTCAGTGCGGCCCCGAAAGCCCGAATTGACAGATCAAAGTGTCCTGCGTGATGCAGCATAGCCCCTTGGTCCACCAAACAGCGGCCCTTGCCTACGGGGTCCGCGGCCAATTCACAAAGGTTGACGGCTTCAACAGCCAAACCCAAAGCTCTTTCGAGATCCCCTTGCTCAAACCAGACGTGTAATTCTCGCTGTTTCATATTGGCCAGGGCTGAGAGATCCTCCAACTTCTGAGCCAGCTCCGTGCCGACGCCAAACGCTTCGATAGCTTGCTCATATTGATTGAGCGCCCGCAGGGCCGAGCCGTGCACGCCGAGCAAGTAGGGCAAAAAGCTGCGGTGCACATGGGGTATCGCCACTCGGACGAGGCCGACGCAGCGGCGTGGCTCTTCGGAGCGCATGCGCTCGAGGATCTTGTACTTCCAGGAGCCCCGGGCCGGATCGCCCTGGGTGCCCGTCGTTCCGAAGCACTGTCGGGCCAGCTGGACCAAGGATTTTGTCCCAAAATCTTCGCTGTCCGGCGGCAAGATGTTGCGATGGGGTTCATTGTCCAAGACGGAACGCAGGAATTCTCGGCCATCCACTTCGAGAAGGTCTAGGAGACCGAGCACCTTGTCGAGGGGTAGACGGTATCGCTGGCGTCGCAGATCGCTGAAGAATGTTTCTCCCACCCCGAGTTGCTTGCGCAGGGCTTGTTTCACGCCGCGATCCTTGGCGCGCACAGCCAAGATCTCATCCAACTTCTGGATGATTCGTGAATAGAGCTCTTCGTATTGCACAGAAGCATTCTACAGATACCCTGGGTGAATCGCTATTTTGCAAACGAACCCTGGGTATGCACCAGGGTTTCCCGGTCTTGTTCTCAATCATCGACGGCACCACTACGCTCTTCCGGCCGACAGGGAAATCGTTCTGAGGTCGAGTCTTCCTGAATCGCATGTTCGGGTCTCCACGGCGATCAGGACGCTCCCTGTCGGCACCTTGATCACCTTCCGGTTCCAGGACCGCAGGACACTAGGAGCAGACATCATGAAAGCCGAACGCATCCAGAGCCAAATCCCCGACGCCCCCGGCTGGCAAACCCAGGCCCACCTCGCCGCCGAGCGTAAGCTCCAGTTCCCCACCTTCCAGGAGGCCTGCCACTTCGCCGTGCAGGTGGCTGA
>JAJCXR010000008.1 GCA_029263315.1 Acidobacteriota bacterium
GCCGGGACGGTAGCGTCCAGGGGCCGGATGCACGTCTTGGAAGATCGGTGGGATGGATTGCTGGTAGGTCGTTGCGTCAGCGCGTCCCCAGTTCGAGCCGGTGGACGGCGTCATGACTCGATCGGCCGTCGAGCCGGGATGAAACAGGCGGATCGTCATCTCGGGGTCCTGACAGAGGTCCCCATTTCTCTCAAAGTAGTGGCACATCGACAGGACGGTGGCACCCGTCTGCTCGCAGGGCAGGAGGACTTCACACACGAGGTCCATGAAGCCGTCGGCTTTGAGCCGGATCACGTCTTCGGGTTGCAGCTGGACGAGAGGCCGTCGCAGCAGGGCTTGGATGCGGGCATAGTTGAGCTCGTAGCGATTGCGTCGTGATATTCGAAACTCCTTCGTGGTTGTGGGCTCTGAAAAGAGGAAGCCCCTCCCGGCCGGTCGAGCACGGGAGGGGCGATAGACGATGGTTCGGACATCAAGCCGCGGTCTTGATCTTGCGGGGAGCGGCTTTCTTCGCGGGTGCCGGGGTGGCGGTGTCGGCTGCGGGTTCGGTCGCCTCAGCAGCCGTCAACCGGAAGCCGACGATGCCGTTGCCGAAGGTTTCGGCGGTGTAGGTATGGGCCTTGTCGACGGTCAGGCCATGGTGTTGGAAGAACCGCTTGCCGCTCACCAGCCGCGACGGCCCCTTGGGTTGGGTGCGCAGCCGGTAGGCGCCCGCCGTGTCCTCGGTGGCGGTCCGAATGCCGACGGTGCCGGTCTTGCCGTCGTAGGCCAGTTGCACATGGGTCACGGCCTCGCCGAGCATGTCGACGGCGGCGCGGGTGATCACCATGAGGCCGCCCCGGCGGACGGTGATCTGAGGGCGGGTGCTGCTCTCACTGAGGGTTCCTTGGAAGAATTCAAAGTTCGGGGTGGTTGCGGTGGTGTTGTCCATGGGTTGCTCCTTTGAAGCGTTTTCGAGGGCGGGTTGTCCGTCCCCGTTGTTGATATGGAAGCCATCAAGGAACGCCCAGGGTGGTCAACCGCCCCACGGCAGATATCTCGCGAAATGTCGCGTAAACGATCGATCAGGGGTGGTGCGGGCGGAGTTGGCAGCTTTGGGCTGCCCAGCGGCCGGAGCATCTGGCATCCCCGCAGAGATCCCATGGGGAAGGCTTTAGGGGCCGTGGCATGCCCTCTCACCCAGGGACCAAGGCAACCCATGGCCCAGTCATCCCCGGGCCTTCCACCGGCCCTGGGGGACCTCTGGGGCGGTCAGATCAGCCCTTGGCGGGTCATGGACGTCCAGCGCCCCAACCCACCAAGGATCAGGTGGTCGACCAGCCGGATCCCCACCAAACGGCCCGCCTGATCGATGCGACGGGTGAAGGCTCGATCGTCCTCCGATGGCGTCGGGTCGCCGGTCGGGTGCGTGTGAAACAGGGCAATCGAAGACGCTCGATAGCGCAGCGCCTCCCGAAAGATCTGGCGAGGCTCGACCTGGATGCGCGTCAAGGTGCCGCGAAACAGCTCACGGTCGGCGATCAGGCGGTGGTGGGTGTCGAGGAAGAGGACGCCGAGGACTTCCTGGTCGGCGCGGGCGTATCGCAAGGTCAGGTAGTTGGCGACGACGGCGGGGTGGTCGAGCACTTGGCGCTCGAGTAGCTGGGTGCGTCCGAGACGGGCGGCGAGCTCGCGGACAGCCATGAGGATCGCTGCCCGCACCTTGCTGACCCCTGGGCGATCGATCAAGTGTCCGTCCACCTCACTCAGCCCCGCCAGTCCGCCGAGGTCGCGCAGCAAGTCGTGGGCGATCTCGGACGCCGAGCCGCGACGGCAACTGGAGTGCAGCAGCACGGCCACCAACTCGGCGTCGGACAGAGAGCGTGGACCGTCACGCAGGAGGCGATCGGGCAAGCGCTCGTGGTGGGTGTCGGACAGCCGTTGCGTCCCGTCGGTTGTGGCGTCGGCTTTCACTCTCCTTCCGCCAATCGCCATGCCCGGCGCTCTGCGCAGCGGCGTCGTAGCTCGGCATCGTCCCGGGAGGACAGAGCGTCGAGGGTCTCGATGGCGTCGGCCAGGAGATCGGTCTGGACGCAGCGCAAGCAGTCGGCCAGCTCAGCCAGGGCGTCGAAGGTTGCGGCTTGTGTCGGTAGTCCCTCGACCATTCCAGCGATACGGGCGTCGAGGGCTCGCAGGTCGTCGGCGAGGGCGGCGATATCTCCGCGGGTGCTTCGCAGGACGGCTTGACGCTGGCCTTTGCGGGCGGTTCGGGTAGATACACTTCGGGCGGCGGTGGGATGGATCAGCATTGCGGTTCTCCCAGGTTTTGGGACCCCAGGATGGGCTGGTGGGGTCCGGTTCTTTGTGGGCTGGGAGTCCTATGAGGTTGGCTGGTGGGGTGTCAACGGGCTGGGACGGAAGAAAAAGTCTGGAAACTGTCAAACCCTAGCTGCTGTACGAGATCGACCCGGTAGGCTCGATTCAGCCCAGATCAACTCGACGCCAACCATCCGGGCGATGGTTGCTGATCAAGAGGGAAGCGGGGATCCCTGACGAGGAGGTGAAACGATAGGCAAAGCGGAAATCACGTCCAAGGATATGGGTTCAAAGGTCCGGCCAACCTGGAGCGTCACCTTTCTCAATGAGCACTGAACCGGATTCGGACCAAAGAGTCCGGAGGAAAGAATCCATCTCTGTTGGCGAACTGGCAAAAGGTCGACTCGGCGCCTCATATACCTGTAATCACTGGGCTATGGCGGCTGCGTCCAAGAATTTAGCCCCTTGGCCCAACTGCAGCCGAACCCAGGTCATCACTGTAGGCATGGGGATGCCAAAGCCACTGTTGTCGATGTGGCGCCAAGTGTGGGTTCTCAGAACGGGGGAACCGTCCTGGGCGAACATAGGCGTACCCCAGAAGTCAGTTTGTTGTACCGGAACGGCAAGGGGCACTGCTACCGTTCGACCTTGATCATCACTCCAGTTGCCAGCGAAATTCAACAATACGGCGCAGCCGTCGGCTCCCCGCCATATGCCTCCGGAGTCCCCGACGATGGACGGGCCTACCGGAGCGTCGTTGGTCACTTCGGTGTAACCGTTGAAGTTGACCAACGCGCCGAAAACACTGATGGCGGAATTGACGCCGATATTCACGACCCGAGCGGTGTGAGGGCCACTGATGGCGCTGTCCATGGTGAGGACCTCACCCATGACCGGAGCGCGGATACCCTGGATAGTTGTGCCGTCCTGGTAGGTGGGGTTGACCGCGACGCCAGCGTCTAGGCGGGCTAGGGCGGCATCAAGGGGGTTGCCACCGAGGGCATTGAGGGACGTGTAGTGGGTCAAGGTGGCGATCTCATCAGCAGGGGCGACGCCCGTGTCACTGACAGCCGGTTGCATGATGCGGGAGGCATTGCCTGGGGCAAACGGTGTGGCCGACATCACATGACAGTTGCTTAGGATGTAAATGGCATGATCCCAACCGCCGCCACCGACTCTAGGTTGCCAGGCGGAAACGAAACCGCCGAGAGTCCCTTTCTCGAACGGCGGCGCCATGACATTACGAGAGATGCTGTAGCCAGGTCTCAGAGGACGCACACGGGCGTTCAGGGGCATAACGGATTCTCCAATCGCACGCGAGTCGTTTGTGACAACGAAGGGGGCCGAAAGGCGTCTGCCCTCTTTGCCTGACATCACCTCATGGTTTATCCCATCTGTGGCCCTCTGTCTCGTGGATTTCCTTTGAGCAGAGTAAAGCAGCGCCTTCGGATCGGCCCCCGACACCAGGTGATGAGAATCAGCCGCCGACACGCTCGCTCAATGCCCAGGCCCTGGCTCAGCTCGCCGACCTGCCGGCGTCGGACGGCCAGAACTGCCGGCGCCGGTCGGGGGATCATGAGTCGGTTCCATCTCGACCTCGTCTCCTTGGCCCGCTATCATCCTTTCCACTGACCGATGGCATGATGCTCTGGTCAGATCGTTGGAAATTTCCCTCGGCCCACGGCCCCTCAACTTATGGTCTCGCATTGATAGGACCCTCCATGACGACCGACGCCTCCTCGACCACCAACTTCTCGCAAGTCGCCGCCTACATCTGGTCGCTCGCCGATCTGCTGCGGGGCGATTTCAAGCAATCCCAATACGGCCGCGTCATCCTGCCGTTCACCATCCTGCGACGGTTGGAGTGTGTGCTGGAGCCCCGCAAGGCGGGGGTGTTGGCGCAGGTCGAGAAGCTGGCGGCCATGACGCAGTTGGAGGAGACAAGAAGAGCGCCGAGCGCAAGGGCAAGGTGCAGCTGATCCACGGCGTGCATCTCTACCAGAAGATGTGCAAGAGCCTCGACTCGAAGAACAGCCAGCCTGATTTCGGAAGTGCTGGTCTCCACCGCATTCGGGCTCGGTTCTGCCCGGCGCCTGGCTTCCGTGGTGTAACGCTGGGTATGTTGGTAGTCCCTGTGCGACGCAGCAACACAACCTGCGTGACCCGTTTATCCGTCCTTTCAAGGGGGGCTGGCACAGAGGACTCACGAGTTCCAAGAAAGACCTAGCGGATTTTCTTGGATGCCTAGTGGATCCCTACATCGGAAGGGCGCCTAGCATGTTTGCTCGAAGAGATTTCTCATCAGCAACGATCTCGGCTTCTCTGGACGAAATCAAAGGGTTGCGGAAGATGATAAACGCCCAAAATCGCGCCGGATATCGACTCGCCAGCAAGGCACGGAGAGGCACGTGTAGCAGGCCTACGTAGGAGCAACTGGCCGGTGTAGCGCGGGGCAATCAGGTAACCGCCCTGATTGGCGGCGGCGCTGTTGATCGAGCGCACCTCCCGCACCATCTCGTTGTACATCTCCGAGCCCTCGGCGCTGCGCAGAGCGAAGGCCTCGGCATCGTCCGGCACCTCGAGGAAGGTGTCGCCGCCGCAGATGAAGCGGAACGACACCTCGTCCTCGTGGGAGCGGTTCTCGGGCCAAGGGCTGTGCTCGCGGGATGTGCCGTCGTCGCGGCGTCGGTCCGGCTCCGCGTCGTCGGGGGTGTCCCAGCTACGCAGACCGACCTTGGCGCCCTGGGGTTGGCTCAGCCGCTCCTCAGCGACGATCTGGCGCTCCGCCCGGTCGATGCGACCGTCGAGCTGCTCGATATCGGAATGGATGGCGTCGAAGCGTTCTTCCGCTTCGGTGGATAAGGCGTCGTCACCAGCGTCACGTAGGAGCTGGCCCGCCTGCTCGGCGAGCTGCTTGCGCTCCCTGCGCCACTCGATGACCTTGTGTCGCATCTCGGCCATGTGGGCTTGTCCTCCAGGGTGGAGAGCCCAGAAACGCAGAACGCGGAGCCCCCGCACCCTCGTCGTTGAAAGAGGGTAGTGGGTAGCTCCGCGCGCTCGGCGTCGTGGCCGCTACGTTACGATGCTGGGGTGTGATGGTCTTGAATCACGCAGGCCCGCGGGCATCGTCGATGTCGTGGTGGCATTGTGGGGGATGGGGTGAGGGCATGTCAAGTGTGGGCGCTGCAGGCGTGGGGTTAGCCACAGGCCCTAATCAATGATTCCCATCGCGCTCAGAGACTTCAGGTCTATATGCATCCAGATCTCAGGCATGAACCACGGCAGATCCTTCGGTTTGATCAACGAATCGTAGACGTGCTCCACTTTGGTTCTGTGCTTCTCAAGACCGTTTCCATGGCCAAACTTGGGTACTTCGATTCGATGATAGCGGCATGCATAGTGTGCGATCACGTCTGCGAGCTGAATGACTGCTGACCGTCGTGACTCGACAGGCTCCGGTTCACCACACAACCTTTGAAGTCGCATCTTTGAGTTTCGATGCACACGAAGCCGTCCTGCGACGCGCCGGAGATCTTCAATAACAGCGTCGTTGCGATCCACGTAGACTGAGAGGCGACCGAGTAGCACCAACTCGACAAACTTACCGATGACAAGAAGGATGTATGCGAAGAGTATTGAATACTGGGAATGACCGCCATCAGCTAGTTGCTCCTGCGTCGATTTAGAGACCATGGACTTCAGCATGTCGGGCGAGTAAGAAAATAGATAGTGAGGATGGCTCTCCTCGATGAACGTTGCCAGAAGCTCTTCCCTTGAGGTTAGTGAGAGATTGTGGAACGGACCCTGTCCATGCAGACATTCAGATGAGTGAATTTCAGTGTCTTCGGGCAGGCCAAATTTTGAGAGAATCCCTTCGCGTACGCCCTCGATCGCGGGAATCTTCTCACGTAGAGTCAAAACTGCCGCAAGAGTGAGCGATGGGAAACGGACATTAGAGTAAGTTGGAGTATTCGTCCCACTCTCGTCCATGAACGCTTCCCACAAAATGTCGTTGGGCGTCGTCAGCGTGTCGGAAGGCGCCAAGCCGAAGTCTTCAAGGTTTGCGACAAGACGCCGGTACACCCCACACTCTGTGCAGCTCCTTAGATGCTCCGCTATTGCTGCAATACTCTCATCTTCACTGCCTCGCTTCGTGCTGTGATTGACATCCCGAACAAGATGGGGAAGTGCTTCCACGAGGCTAGGACAGGTTAGGAGTGTATTCTCTTTTCTCATTCGGCAGCTCAATCGGATCTTAGCTTACAGGCGTGGCTACGGCGTGCGGACGCCTTGCCCTTCAGTGATTTGTGAAGCCGCGTAGCGGCGGAGAGAATTCGGTGGAAGGGCCGGGTTCGCCGCCGAGTCAGCCATCAGCCACACTCTGCGCGACCTGATAACTCATTTCGTTCTTCACATCTTTTGCGAGGCCATCAATATCACCGAAGAGCTTCGCATGGTCAATTCCCATGCTCCTGAGAAGTCTGAAGACGCCATTGGCGAGACTAGCTGGAATCAGAATCTTACGGACTTTTTCAGGAGGCTGCTCAAGAGGAAGAAGATCCTGGATGCGTCTACTAACATTCGTGCTTAGCAGAAAAGTGCCTTTTTGACGCTCTAGCCGAAGGTTGAAAAGACGAGGTTCAGTCACCCAGAGCATCTCATGCTCGCATTCTTCAACGAACTCATCAAAGATCTCATCGGGCTTCATCTGTACCTCGGAGTAGCCCAAATTGAAGGATTCCTCGGACTGTTCGAGCTTGTTTACCGCGGACTTCATTAAGCTTCGATATTCCAAAGCCCAGAGCGCACAACGCTCATCCTGATCAACCGAGATTCCATCTAGAGCAAAGAACAGGGCGATAAACGGAGACTCTGTGAAATCCAACAATCTCGTTGGGACCCCGTGATGTTGCATGAGCGACAGCCATCCCAACTTTGTCGTCGGAAGCAGGTCTCTAGACAAATAGTGATGTGCTTTGGACCTAAAAACATGCATCGAGTAGTCTTCGCACTTCTTTGCCATACCTGGATTCCATCCTCCAGAGCCAAGCGTGCGCTCTAGAGTGGGTGAGAGTTCCCACGACTCGCGGCTCTGGCCTCGGAAAAGCCATCCTGAATCGTATGACACCAGATGGCTAAGAAGATCGTCAATTGTGTGACATTCGACTTCTGACCAGAACATCTATTCCCCCTCTCGAACCAACGAATACGTCTCTCGCGCATTAGAAAGCGTGCTGGCCACATCCACACCGGCTTCGTCGCTTACAGTGAACTGTGCCTGATTCTCTCCGAGGCGTTTCGTTGTAAATTTTGTTCCATCGGTCGCTTGAATAGATGCGCTCGCCTTGTTGCCAGTAGCCGCGACTGACTTTGTCATCTCGACTAGCGTGGTTGAATTCAGATCTTCACCCGAGATCACTGTCGTTCCCTTGCTACCGTTTGCAGAGTCAAGATATTTCTCCATCGGTTGCTGGAAAAACTCGTCTGCATCAAACGGATTGGAGCGACTAAATGAGACGCCGAATCTCCGAACACGGTAAGCGCTCTTGAGAGAGTCGATGAAGCTGAACGGGTCAGAAATTGGGTCGATCGCAACCTCGATATCGTTTTTCTCAATAACCATTGCAGCACTAAAGAGACTGGCCACCTTGTTGGCGATGCCGTTTGGCGTTCTCGCCAACGCCGCCTTCTTTGCAATTGCAAGGAAACCGATTCGTGCATCGAAGACTACATGCGTATACGGGCTCGTGTCTAAATCCTCCACCAAGAAATCGCCAGTCTCCTTGTCATATCTTTCATGCGTGGCTCTTGTAGTTCGTCCGACGGCGAAATAGCCGCCATGTTCGTCAGCTAGAGTGAAGTTGCCAAGATGCCACACCTGCCCATTCTTGAGTTCTATGGATGGCTTCTCCTTTAGGACTTCCAAGAAGATTTCGGGACGGGTAAACGAATCATGATGAAGGCTACGCTGCGCTGAGCGAATAAGCTTCAATCGAAAGAGAAAAAAGGGACGAGAATTCAACTTGGCGACTCCGATGAACAACAGTGTCTAGTGCGCTTCAACATCTCGCCCGGCGAACGACTGAGCTCATGGGCACCACCGTGAACTACCGAGCTTGGTCGGAGAAGACCCTAGCACGTTTCAAACGGGCGGTGAGACGGCTCACCAAGCGTAATTGGGGCGTTTCGATGCCAACCCGCCTGGCCAAGCTGGCGGACTATCTGAGAGGCTGGATGGGGTATTTCTGGATCAGCGAGTACTACCGGCCCATTCCGGAGATCGATCAATGGCTCCGTCGTCGGATCCGCATGTGCTTCTGGGTACAGTGGCGTCGGCGTTGGACAAGGATCGGTAGCCTTTTGAAGCTGGGTGTGGGCAAGCTGCAAGCCGTCTCGACGGGGCGCAGCTCTCACGGACCATGGCATCTGTCTCGGACGTATGCCACACAGCTTGCGATGTCCAACGAGTGGTTGAGTCAGCAGGGTTTGATCTCCTTCAAAGATCTCTGGGTCTCGTTTGCCTATCCTCGGTGAACCGCCCGGTGCGGACCCGCATGCCGGGTGGTGTGGGGGGCGGGGGAGAAATACCCCCGCCTACCCGATTCCACGACTCCCTACCACGCATCGACCCCTTCTACAAAGTCCTGATAGAGGTCAGACGCACTGTTGGGACAACCGCCATAGTTGTGAATCGCGACTGCCTGTGCACCATTCGACAAGAGTGGAGCACCGCTTTGCCCTCCATAGGTATCAATAGTGTAGCGGAACATACCGGCTTGCTTCACGAGAGAGTCCCGCATCCTATACTGGAAGAGACCCATGTCCCTGTCCCCTGGATAGCCACAAACCTCTCCACTGGCAGGATCCCCGAGAGCGGGTGTAATCACATCACCGTGACCAACTGCTGACGCGAGCTTGATTGCTCCCATGTCGTATCGGTACGAGCCGCTCTGAATCCATCCCCGCGTGGCCATTAGTGCGACTGCTTGAAAAGTACCGTATGGCCTCGACGTTCCTGACATGCCAGGCACGACCGTGATAGACGTCATCCAGCCAGCTGCCTTTCGATCGTAAACGCAGTGCCCAGCGGTGTACAGCTTGTCTCCATGAGTCAACCAGCCACTGCCGATGTAACTAGCTCCGCTTGGCGACTTCATATAAAGCTTGCAGATTGCATTGAAAGGCATCGTTGTCGTCGCTGTTACCTTCTGCCGATCGTCTGGACCGCACACCGTTTCCATTCCCAAAGCCATTAGGCCAATCTCATCTCGTAGCCGAGGCCGAATGCAGACCTCGTCGATGTCTGCTAGATCCAAGACTTCTTCTGCCTCAAGATTGTGGAGCACAAGCTCACTGTCACTCATTGTCTCCTCCTTTTTTAACTTCATAGTTGTCTGATTGTCGGTAGAAATGCCCCGACTTATTGTGCTGAGAATGAACTCCTCTCCACCTACATAGTCACTTTCGGTCATTTCGTTAGCGAGTCGTGGAACCTTGTAATTCGACGTGCGTGCCGAATCTGCCATCCGGTCAATACTTAAACGCAGAACACTCAACGCCGGAACTTCCAGTCTCAACCCAAATTCTTAACCCCAGCCGACATATTCCAGATCAAGCTTGAATCTCTACTGGGCCAAGATGTCAATCAGTGGATGTAATCGTCACATACGCCGCGAGCACCGACTTTTGGCCAAAACTGCCAAGACGTCTTCTCCTTGACGCATAGCCGCATCGACTCAACGGGCCGAGCCAGCAAACGTCGACACACCAACAACCTGGACGCATCCGTCAAGCTGGCGAAAAGTCTATCCGTCCGCCACCTGACGTGTAAACCCTGACCCCAACTCCACCCATCGCTGCTGGTTGACGAACCGCTGATTCGGATGCCCACCCACTCCCTCATCGACGGCGAGGAACGTCTCTAACCGTTCCCCTGCATCTCTAACAGCGAGATTCGCCCCCCATATGCCCCACCCGCCACGATCGAAACATCGATTTGTACCGCCCGGTGGACCGTTCGCCGAAAGAGCCCTCCCTCGCGCCGCTCCCACTGGTCGGCCTCGGCGCCCTTCGGCACCTTAAACGCAAAGCTCGTCTCCGACAAATCCCCCCGCGCGATCGACACCAACAGGTCCCGCGCAAAGCTGGTATCTGGTGGGTCGAGCTCAAAGGCCTGGCCGACGCCGTCGTCGTGCAGCCGCAGGGTGCCGGACCGGGTGCTACCGAGGGGCAAGAGGTTGCGCTTCTCGTGGCCGTAGAGGGCCACCACCTCGCCATCGCGCCCGGCGAAGGCTCCTGGTGCGAAGCGCTCGACGAATTGACGTTTGCCGGAGGTCAAGGGACGGGACCATTGGTTCCACTTTGGGGCGTAGCCCACGATCATGCGGCTGGTGCCTTCGCCGGACACCCGCAGCTCCGCATCGTCGATGATTCGTAGGTCGGTCATGGGTCGCCTTTCTCGTCGTCGAAGGCAGCCTCGACAAGGCGGGCGGCCAGTTGGTCGATTTCTTCACCGGCCAGCTCGTCGGCACGGTGGGTCTGCCAGCGGTCGAGGGTCGCTTCGAGCCATTGCCCGGTCTTGGCCTGGGCATCCCGTGAGGTGCTGGCCAAGGCCTCTGCGAGCTCGCGGCGCAAGTGCTCGAGATAGCGGTGGACGATGGCGTCGACGTGCGTTTCGGCGACGTCTCGCAGGTCGTCTGATGCACCCGCCAGGGCCTCGACGGCCGCCACCGCCGCCTCGACGGTGGGCTGGAGCTCGCGACGCATGGCTTCGGGCAGCTCGCGCCATGTGCGTTCCATGGCGGTCTCGAAGGCGGCGGGGTCGTGCCTGGAACGGGTCCAGGCCCGCTGTGCCGCCCGGGCCTCGCGTCGGGTGAAGTGTTCGGCGCTGCGTTGCAGGCTGGGACGCAGTGCCTGGACGACTTGACGGGCCAGCTGCTTTGGCGACGGGGCAGGGCTCGGTTGGGGCGCTGGAGCTGGTGGCGAAGCTGTTTGGCCGGCGAGCTCGGCCGAGGCGGTGTTGAGTTGGAAGCGGGGCAGGGCGCCGATGCCATTGGGGTAGGGGTCGCGGTCGATGAGCTCGCGGGCTTCGTCGAGGGTCAGCAGGCCGTCGACCACCGAGCCGCGCAGGCTTTCGAGCTCCTCGGCGAAGCTGCCGCGCAGCAGGGCGCGGGTGTTGAATTTGAAATAGTGGTCGACTTGGTCGTCCGGCGCCAGCAGCTGCAACCCCACAAACTGCTCCCAGCGCAGGAAGTAGACCATCATCGTGTCGGTGTAAAACTCCTCGCGCTGCTCGCCGATGTTGGAGAACGTCGCCCGGCTGAGGTCGCCGAGCTTGTGTAGCTGGGTGGTGCCGAAAAAACGGGCGATGTCCTGCACCTGAAACACCCGCATGGCCAGCAGCTGCTCGACGACGGGGGCGCCGCCGCCCATTTCCTTCCATTCGACCCCTTCCTCGAGCAGGGCGGTGCGGTGGAAGTTGTCGAGACCCTGGGTGAGGGTACGCAGCTCCTGCTCGAGCTTCTCGCGCACGTCGTCGTCGAAGCTGCCCTCGGTGACCCAGTAGCCTTGCATTTTCATGCCGTGGCGGTAGTAGAGGGCGGCGTCCTTCTCAATGGCCAGCGACAGGCCAACGCTGTTGCGGGCGTCGCCGCCGTCCCAGCCACCGGAGAGCAGGGGGCGGCCCTTCAAGCCGTCGAGGGAGAGGGCGTGCAAGTGGAGATAGTCGCCGGGCCACAGGGTGCGCCGCTCCTGCGAGCCGTCGCGGCCGGTGACGTCGACCACCACCACCTTCTGACCGTCGATCACCTCGACCTGGGCACGCCAAGGCGGCACTGGCCACAAGTTGACTGGATCGCCGTTCCTGTCGCGCTCGATCTCGGCGTAGGCGTTGCGCCACAGGGCCAGGTGGGCGGTGAGGGTCTCGCGAAAGCTGGCCTCGGTCATGAACCGGTTGGGCTGGCGGATGACTCGGGCCTCGGGGCTGTCGACCCGATGACGACGGGTGATCTTCGGGCCCTCGTCGTCGGTGGTGGTTTCGCGGCGGTACAGCCGCAGCGGTGGCAGGGAAGCCGTCTCGGCGACTGGGCGAAACGCTAGCAGACTCTGCTGACCCGAGCCTCCTCGGAGATCGCCTAGCAAGGGATGTCGAGCGGTCGATCCGTGAAGCCCTCGGTGCGGAGTCCGTCGTTCCCATCGGCTCCGACCCACTGAGTTTCTACCGCAAGACGCTTGCCGAGTTCATGCGCGACATCGAGCACCACGAGCGAGGTGTGCTCCTCCAACGCTTTCTGCGAGATGGCCCGCAACAAGACAGGGCCGATGTCCCCGAGGGCCGCAGATTCCTCCGTCTTGAAGCCCCCAAACCCCTTGACGACGATCGGATCGTCCGCACTTCGGACCGGGTCGCAAGAGGCTATCGCCAGCGCCGCCTACGAGATGACGTTCTGGTACATGGAGCGAGGCCAGACAGCGAAGGGGTGCAGGTTCTGGTAGCCCCGAAGCCCGCCTGCTATCACCCTTGACCCAAGAATCAGGGTGTCGGCCCCAAATCCCCCAATTCAGGGTCACACCCCGTTTCACCCAGACCCGCAAAGTTGCAGCCCAGGATGACCCTATGGTGACCCAAATGGGAATTGACCCGCGGAGAAGCAGGTTCATTGGAGGTCGCTAAACTGTTGGAAATAAAGAGGTTGCAATGGTGCCCAGACGCGGATTTGAACCACGGACACCCTGATTTTCAGTGAACTATCCGATGAGAAACGAGGCGCAACCAGGCGCAATGAGGAGCAACTAGAAAATCGTCAAACCCTTTGTATTCAACAGTTGAATAGATTTCATGGGCCTCATACCATGTTTGCGGTCAATCAGGTCTGGATCGCTATTGGACCGATCCTGGACCGAGACCCCAAACACATGGCAAAACTGACAAAAACCAAAATCCAGGCGTCGAAACCGGGGGCCCTTCTGCATGATGCGGAGGTCAAGGGCCTCAGTCTGAGGGTCAATCGAGACGGAACGAAAATCTGGCAAGTGCGCTTTCGGCTGCCAGGCGGCGAGCGCCCTTGCATGATCCTCGGACATTATCCCAACCATCCCAACGACTTGCGCTGTCCCGAGTGCTTGACCCGTGAGCAGGCTTGCGAGCAGGCGCTGGAGATCAAGGCGAAGGCGCGGCGGGGAGAGGACCCACGGCTGAAGCCGGAGGAATCTCTCGTGCCTGGCATCACCTTCGGGGCCATCGCCGAGAATTGGCTGCGGGAGAAGCGACAGCGCTATGAGAAGGCACAGAAGGGAGGCGCCACCTATCCCGAGTGGAAGCGGCAGATGCGGACCTACCTCGAACCGGCGGTCGTCGAGGGCTGCCGGTTCTGGAGGATGGACGTCGCACGGATCACGCCACGGCATTGCTTGCAGGTGCTCCAACCGGTGCGGCTGCGATCGGCGACCATGGCGCAGCGACTGAAGTGCACCATGAGCTCGGTGATGGAACATGCTGTGCGTAGCCTGCTCGTCGACTACAACCCGGTACGATCGGTCCGCCTGAACTATCAAGAGGTCTCCCGCGAGCGCACCCTCAGCACCGACGAGATCGTCGACCTGTGGCCTTGGTGGAATATGGATCGCGAGATACAACGGGACAATGGCCACCGCTACGAACTGGAGGATCTGACCAGCGGTGCGGCGCACCAGTTGGTGCTGCTGACCTTGCAGCGTCCGAAGGAGATCTCGCACCTGGAGTGGTCGAAGATCGATTTCCGGGAGGGCCATGTGACCTTTGAGCCGACGATCAAGGTGGGTGGTCGGTTGAAGAATCTGGTGAAGAATCGCCACGCCCATCGGGTGCCGTTGAGTCCGCAAGCGTTGGTGGTGCTGGAGCGGCTACGACCGCTGACCGGTGAGTATCGGTGGGTGTTGCCGTCGACAGCGGACCCACGGATGCCAGCGGTGAAGTTTCACAAAGCGCGGTTGCGGTTCTGTCGGGCGGCCGGAATTGAAGACATGCAACTGCGAGATCTGAGGGCCACCGGCGCGACGATCCTGGCGGAGCGCTGGGAGTACGACGAGCACTTGATTGGTGTCGTCTTGAATCACAAGCCGCGGACGATCACCGGCAAGGTCTATTTGCGGCACAAGGCGCGGTATTTCAATCAGGTGCGGGAGGCGTTGGATCGGTTGGGTCGGCATATCGAGTCGGTGACTGCGGGTGGGGGAGAGGTGGTCTCCATTGCCGGTGGCTAAGATCTCCGGTGGCGGCTCTCTGATGAGGTATCCTGCCCACCAAGTGCCCACAGCAGCAGAGAGAGGGAAGATGATCAAGGCGGATATTGTCAGTCGAGTCGTCGAAGCGGCAGATGTGCCCCGAGTCAAAGCAGTCCTGGCGGTCGACGCGATCCTCGACGCGATGAAGGAAGCCTTGGCGGACGGCCGGCGGATCAAGTTGAGGGGCTCTGGAGTCTTTCGGGTGAGCGACCGCAAGAGCGGTGTGGGGCGCAATCCGAAGACTGGAGTGGAGGTCGCCATCACGCCTGGAAAGACGGTGCAGTTCAAAACCTGGGAAGGAACTTCGGAATCTGCCGCCGCGCGCGAAGATGACGGGCTGGGTCAAGGGGAACCAGATCCTGACGACGGGCTCGCAGATCCCGATTCCGGCCCGGGCCAATAAATCGGCGAATTACTGGCCCAAGGGCCTCATAACGAAAAATGGCCGAAATTCGGACTTTCCAAAGATCTCGCATAGCCCCTCCTAACCCCTCCTTCTCACCGAGCATTCGATGTGCCCTCAATCGAGCCACTTTTGGAGTCGTAGGGACCTCTTCCCAGCCTCAATACTGTTTTGACGCCTTCCTGTTCAGGTTTTGAGTCTCGGACAGTCTTTTTGAGGGCCCAATGGCTGCGTTTTGACAAGGTTTCACCCTTGACGCCTCGTGGCATCCCTCGGAACCATTGAAATAGGTGAGCACGATCAGACGATGGGCGGCCCTGCCCGTTGGAGCTGCGAATAGACCTGGGCAAACAAACGCTCGTGAGGGTATCCCGTTGCCAGATGCACCCATACCTTGCGGACCGTGACGCGGATCCGAGCGCCGATTTTCAGCAGCTTCAGCCGCAGAGACACAGGACGCATGCCTGCCAGAGGCGTATCTCGCAGGCCGAGACGCCGTAGGTCGTTGAGCAAAACGTAGGCAACGGAGGAAAACCACAGCCGGATCTGGTTGGCCCGCATCTGGCGAGCTGAGGTGCGATCGGCAAAGAGGTCGAGCTGTTGCTCCTTGATGCGATTCTCCATGTCGCCTCGCTGGCAATAGATCACTTCGTAGACCTTCTGCGCCTCGACAACTTCTGGGCGCAACGACGTGACGGCGAAGCGCGGGTTTTCACCAAGGTGGGTGATCTGAGCCTTGCCAATGACGCGTCGCTTGCGGTTCCACGACCCCAGGGTCGTATGCAGCCATTCCCCATAGAGACGTTCCGGCTCACCGCTGGCCGCACACATCTCGTAGACCTGCTCGAAGGTCGGCTCCAGGAGTGTAAATCACCACCCTTCTCCGCCGGGACATTCGCACACTCTTTCGCCGACGCTGGCTTCGAAACTCCTCAATATGCCCCGCTTCACCGCCGGCCACGCAAAGTGGGACACACTTCATCCCGTCCTCGGCTCAGAAAAT
>JAJCXR010000009.1 GCA_029263315.1 Acidobacteriota bacterium
GAGAGCGAGAAATTTTTCGTCAGAACAAGGCGCAGAATTGCATGAATATTGGTGATCTTCAGAGATTCTGGAACACAGTTCTGGCGGAAAAAGAGCGGGGCCGCCTAGGCCGCTCTCAACGCGGTCTGACTTTTGCCACAGGCTGCTAGGCTTGCGATTGAAGCATAGCGGGGCTCAGTTGCAGAGAGCGCAGCGCCGCGGAGGTGGATGCATCGGCGCTCGAAGACCCACCTATTTTTGGAAAGGTTGCCAAGGCTCGGCGCCGTGAGACCGATTCAGGTCAAGCCGTGGGCCTTCATGCGTCGGTAGATGGTGGCGCGGCTGATGCCGAGTCGTCGCGCCGCCTCCTCGACCTGGCCATCGGCCTCTTCGAGAGCGACGAGGACGGCCTGTTTCTCGTCCCGCTTTCGATCTTGACGCCGTTGCGCGGCCGGTTCCTCCTCGGCCAGGATGGGTACCGATAGGGTGCTGAAGACTTCGTCGGGCAGCATGGTGGCTTCCAGGATCTCGCCTTGATGCATGACCACGGCCTCTTCGATGAAATGGGCCAACTGGCGAACATTGCCTGGCCAAGGGTAGGTTTCAAGTGCACTCGTCGCCTGCCGCGAAAGCTCGACGAAGTCGCGCCCATGGCGTTGAGCCGCGGTGTGCAGGAAATGCTGGGCCAGCAAGGGAATGTCGCCCTGGCGTTGACGCAGAGGGGGCAGCTGCAAGCTGATCACCCGCAGGCGGTAGTAGAGATCCTCCCTGAGCTTGCCTTGGGCGATTTGCTCCTGGGGTCGCGTATTGGTGGCCGCCAAGACCCGCACGTCGACTTTGCGGCTGGCTTGGGAGCCCACCGGTTGCACCGTGTGATCTTGCAGGAAACGCAGCAGCTTGGCCTGCACCTCGATACCCATCTCGGCGATCTCATCGAGGAAGAGCGTGCCACCATGGGCTTGCTCGCAATAACCGACGTGGTCCTGGCGAGCCCCCGTGAAGGCTCCCCGTCGATGACCGAAGAGCATGCTCTCGATAAGCTCGTGGGGCACGGCGGCGGCATTGACGGCCACCAAGGGGCCTGCGGACCGACTGCTGCTCTGGTGGATAGCGCGTGCCACCAACTCTTTACCGGTGCCCGTTTCACCCAGGATCAGAACCGACACATCGGTGGGCGCAATGCTTGCCAGGCGCTCGAAGAGGGTCTCCATGACGGCGCTACGGCCGATCATGTCCGATGGCCTGGAAGGCTGGCTGTCGAGCTTCGCCTGCGGGGCGTCCGCCCTGACACTTCGATGTCCCTGCTGGGCCAGGGAACCGACTTCCAAGGCGCTGGCGATGGCGGCGCGCAGGCAGTCAAAATCGATCGGTTTGGTGATGAAATCGCTGGCGCCGTTCTTCATACAGCGGACCGCCGCCTCCACCGTTTGACTGCGGGTGATGGTGATCACTTGGGTGGCGGGCCAGCGTTCTTTGACCTCCGCCACCAAGGCGGCACCGTCGGCGTCGCCGAGCAGCACATCCATCAGGATCACCGGGGGCACCTGCTCGGCGAGGAAATCCCATAGGGCCTCGGCGCTCAGCACGCCGGCCGTGTGATAGCCCCAGCGACGGATCTTGAGGTCGATCAGATCCACCAAATCCGGGTCGTCATCGACGGTGAGGATCAGCGGTGCCTTGGCCAAGTCATGCTCCAGGTTCAGGGGGACTGCAACGAGTCTATCGCGTTGGCCACCTGCCGTTGCAAATCGGACAGGGCCTTCAGGCAATCTTGCGCTCGTCTCAGGATTGCGGCGGCCTCTAGACGCTCGGCGTAACGAGCGACGGAGGGCAGATCGAAAGTGCCGGCGGTCCCCGCCAGGCGATGGCCGGTCGTCGCTAGGCCCTGCCAATCTTCAGCGGTGACCAGGGCTCGCAACCGATGGAGCTGCTCCGGTAGACGCAGCAGGTAAGCTCGGGTCAAGCGTTGGACCTCCGGGTCGGCGGTGGGTCCCATGGTCACCGTCTTGCCGGGCGTTGTGGCGACTGGCTTCACAGCTGGCGTGAGGGCGTTTGGCGGCAGAAGGTCGGAGAGCAACCGGTGGAGCCGGGGAAAATCGATCGGCTTGATCAGGTAGTCACTGCAACCGGCCTCCAGGCACCGTTCACGGTCGCCGCTCGAGGTGGCGGCGGTCAGGGCGATGATCGGCGTCTTGACGCCCTCGGCTCGGAGTTGACGCGTCGCCGCCAGACCGTCGACATCGGGCATCTGCCAGTCCATCAAGATGGCGTCGAAGCGCTGCCGACGGGCCAGGGCGACGGCTCGCTGTCCATCGTTGGCGAAGCGGCAGCGCAGGCCCCAGCTGCCGAGCATGTGCTGGTAGAGGTCCCGCAAGTTGGCAGAATCGTCGGCTACGAGAATCGTCCCTGAGAGCTTGCTCAAGGGCTGGTCTGGTGTCTCGTCGGCCACTTCTTTCCGCGGCGTCCCACTCCACTGAGCGCAGTGCTCGACGGTTAGGCTGAGGCTGAAGCAACTGCCGACGCCGGGTTCGCTGTCGAGCTCGATGCGGCCATCCATCAGGGCACTGAGTTGATGGGCGATGGCCAGGCCGAGGCCGAAGCCGCTGTTGGCGGCTTCGCTGGCGGGCAACCGTACGAAGTGGTCGAAAAGGCCCTGTTGATCCCCAGGGGCGATACCGATGCCCGTATCGGAGACATCGAAGCGCAAGCGGGCGATGCTCGACTCCGAGCCTGACTGCGTAGCCCGTTGCGGTGCGTCCACCGACGCCGTCGGGTCGACGACCCTGATCGTGCAGCGCACCTCCCCTCGCTGGGTGTAGCGGATGGCGTTGCTCAGAAGATTGGAGAGAATCTGCCGCAGTCGGGTGGCGTCGCTACGAAAAATCCACGGTACCGGTGTGGCGACAGTGAAAAACAAATCGAGGCCCTTGTCGTCGGCCTGGGGCGCAAAAAGAGAGCGCAGCTGTTCGATCAAGCCCTGCAGACTACACATCTCGGGGTGCAGCTCGAAGCTACCTGTCTCGATGCGGCCGAGGTCGATCAGATCGGCCAGTAGCTCGCTCAAGTGGCGGCCTTGTTGACGCACGGTCTTGAGGAACAGACGCCCCTCCAGGCTGCCCTGGGGGGCCGTAGCCAAGAGCTCGGAGTAGCCGAGCACCGTCGACAACGGCGTGCGGAGCTCATGGCTGACATTGGCCAGGAAACGGCTCTTGGCCCGGTCCGCCGCCTCGGCAGCTTCCTTGGCGCGGCTCAGCTCCTCCGTACGTTGGGCGACCCGGTGTTCGAGATCCGTGATGGAAGCCTGCAACTGACCTGCCATGGTGTTGAAGGTTTGGGCCAGGTTGTCGATTTCGCGGCTACCACCCCTGACCGCCCGTTCGCTCAACTGCCCCTTGGCCAAGAGGCGGGCGGCAGAGGCGAGACGGCGCAAGGGCAAGCTCAGCCAACGGGCGGTGAGCCAACCGAGCAGGCTGGCCAAGACGAAGGCGACGGCGACCAGCCATAGGGTGCGTTGACGGCTCACCAACAGCGGGCCGATGAAATCGGAACGCGGCACGACGATGACAATCAGCCAGTCGATGCCGCGGCCATCGCGCAGCGGCACCACTTCGATGTAGTGGAGATCCGCCAGCAACTCGGCACTGAGCTGTTGGGTGGTGTTGATGGTGCGGAGGTTGTCGTCCCGCCGATGCAGGAATTCGGCCGTCTGGCGAATCAAGGGCGACCGGCTCTGGTCGGCGCGGCGGCGCAGCCAAGTATCATCGCCTCGCGGGTCCACCAGCAGATCTTCGTTGTTGGAGGAGGCGATCAGTAGCCCGTCCCGCTCGATGACGAATACCTGGCCGTGGGTTCCTACCCGTAGGTTGGAAAGGTAGCGTTGGATGCCGGCCAGACGCAGATCGACCGCCAGGACGCCGATCAGCTGACCCTGGGCATCCCACACCGGTCGACTGGCGGCGATGGCCAACGAGTGGTCGTTGAACAGTGGGTAGACCGGGGTCCAGACGGCGTCCTCCGCGGCCACCGCTTGCCGGAACCAGGGCCGCTGGCGACTGTCGAAACCTTCGTCGATACGCAGTAGCTCACCCCGCTGGCCCGATGCGTCGGCCCGGTACTCGAAGCGGTTCCCTGGCAGCAAGCCCAAGGACGGTTCCACCGGCGTCGTATCGATGGTCGTCGCGGCGGTCGGGGAGTCGTCGCGGCCCGCCCCGGCCGCCCCGCCATGGCGGCTGCCGAAGAAGATGAAGCTGGCGTTGGGGAAGGCGTCCAGCTGGCGGTGGAAATGGCGGCCCAAGGCGGGGGAATCGGTTGTTTTCAACTCGCCGAGGGCGATGGCCTGGGCATTGATCTCATTGATCAGCTTGGGCTCGTCGAGAAAATCCAGCAGGTAATCGTGCGTCCGCTGCCCCACCTCCTGGCGCAAGAGATGGGTGGTTTCTGCGATGGCCTGCTCGCCTTGGCGCAAGAAGAGCCAAGCGGTCAAGCCCACGACGAGGCTCAGCAGCAAGAGAAAAGGTAGGACGAAGATGATGCTGAGCGGTGGGCGCCCGCGGGAGGGCCGTCGCTCCGACGGCTCGTCGGACTCGGCCTCCCGGGGCGAGCCGGTGGATAGTGGGTCGGGGCTCATGGTGGAGATGTGGCTCTTACTCAGAATCCTCCTCACCCAACCCTGCAAGGGCCGTCCGCAGCTCCTCCTTCGAAGGACGCTGACGGTAGTCTTCGTCGACCCGCAGCCAGGTGACGATACCGTTCTTGTCGATCGTCAAGGCGGCGGGATGGGGCAGATTGCCCTTGTCGTTGAGCAGACCGTAAGCGGCGGTGACCGCCAGGTCGCCATCGACCAGGACGGGAAAGTCGAGGTCCATGTCCTGGCGCATTTTCTCCTGCTTGTCTGCGGCATCCGGGCTCAGGACCCAGATCTCCGTGTTATCGGTGGGAAGGTTCTCGAGATCTTGTTGCAGCTCACCGAGCTGCGCGCGGCAGAACGGTCACCAAGTGCCGCGGAAAAAAATCATCAAGAGGTTCTTCTCACCGCGCAGGGTCGACGGGCTGTAGGTCTTGCCGTCGGAGCTGGTGAGGCTGAAATCGGGGGCTTCTTGACCGACGGCGATGCGTTCGGTCCTGGCCGGCTGCGAGTCGTCCGCGATGGCCGCTCGGGGCGTCGAGACAGTGGCGACGGCGGCCACTGCCAGGCCCACGGCGAGCCGTGTGCAAAGGGTTGAAGACATGGTTTTCCTCCTGTGGATGATCGATGTGGTCAATTGTACGACGCTTCTCCTTGGATACGGCGGTGCGACCCCAGCTGTATGTCTCGGTGGCCAAAATCGTTCCTCGGGGCGGGTAACAAAGTGAGCGCCACGCCGTAGGAAGACAGAGAACGCCCTGTTGCGCCCTTCGACCCTAGAGTTCTTGACTACTACGAGCCAGCCGCCATGAGCCTTCCCAGCCTCGCCGTACGCCGCCCCATCACCACCGCCATGCTGTTGTTGAGCATTCTGCTGTTCGGCGGCATCGCCATGCAGCGTTTGCCCTTGGCCTATTTGCCGGAGGTGGACTTCCCCTTCGTTGCCGTCGAGCTGCCGATGCCCAACACCAACCCCGCCCAGGTGGAGCGCGAGGTGATCAAGCCGGTGGAAGAGATCCTCGCCACCCTGGCGGGGGTGAAACGCATGCGCTCCAGCTCTTCGGCGGATGGCGGTTTTGTCAATCTGAGCTTCGAATGGGGCTACGATCTCGACATCGTACGCATGCAGGTGAGCGAGAAGATCGACCAGATCAAACCACAGTTGCCGGACAGCGTCGGCGACGTCCGCATCTTCTCCTTCAACAGCACCGATATCCCGGTGGTTCAGGGCCGTATTTCATCCCCCGGTGTCGACCTGTCGCAGAATTATGAGCTGCTGGAAGCGCGGGTGCTCAACCGCATTCGACGTGTGCCCGGGGTGGCGCGGGTGGACCTGGACGGCGTCGAGCCGCGGGAGATCTTCATCGATCTGGTGCTCGACAAAGTGAAGCAGCACAACGTCGATGTCGATTCCCTGATCGGTCGCATTCAGGGGGCGTCGTCGAATCTAGTGCTCGGAGAGGTGAGCGATGGGGGGCTGCGCTACACCGCCCGTGCCTTGGGCTCCTTCAACTCCGTCGAGGAGCTACAAGGCTTGGTGATCGACAAACGCGGCTTGCAGCTCGGCGACGTGGCGGAGGTCTCCTACGAAGAGCCACCGATCCGCTACGGTCGGCACCTCAATCATCAAGACGCCATCGCCCTGGAGGTCTTCAAGGAATCCACCGCCAACATCGTCGAGGTGGTGCGGGCGGTGGAGAAGGTGATCCAAGAGGACATTGCCCAAGATCCCCTGCTGCAGGGCATCGACCTCTTCATGTGGGAGAACCAGGCGGACCAAATCACCGGTTCCTTGAACGGTCTGACCCGGGCCGGTCTCTACGGCGCCCTGCTGGCCCTGGTGGTGCTCTATGTTTTCCTGCGGCGGTTGGGCACAACGCTGATCGTCTCGCTGTCGATTCCTTTTTCGGTCATCGCTTCCTGTGGCGCCATGTATTTCATGGGCCGAACGCTGAATATCCTGTCGATGATGGGGTTGATGCTCGGGGTCGGCATGTTGGTGGACAATGCCATCGTGGTGTTGGAGGCCATCGACCGCAAGAAACGCACCGAGGCCGACCCCAAGATCGCCGCCTTCGAAGGGGCCAAAAGCGTCGCCATGGCGGTGGTGGCTTCCACCTTGACCTCGTTGATCGTCTTCTTGCCCCTGATCGTCGGCAGCCGCACCCAGCTCACCACCTGGTTGGGGGAGATGGGGGTGACCATCTCCTTGGCTTTGATCTGCTCGCTGCTGTCGTCCTTGACCTTGATCCCCCTGATGGCCAGTCGTTTCCTGCGGCAGAAGTCGGAGGAAGTGCAGGGCATCGCCTGGCTGGAAGATCGTTATGTCAAGACCCTCGACTGGACTTGGAGTCACCCGTACAAGACCTTCGGCATCCTCGCCGCCTTGTTCGTGGTGGGGGTCGTGGTCCCTTTCGCCAGCGGCTGGCTGAAGACCAATCAGTTCTCCGGGCAAGTCAACGAACGGCTCTACATCGACTACGAATTCAGTGATTTCCTCTACAAATCCGAAGCGGAAGAGGTGGTCAACCGACTGGAGGCCTACCTGGAGGACCACCGCCAGGAATTCCTCATCGACTCCATCTACAGCTACTACGCCTCCAACGAGGCGGGCACCACCCTCACCTTGGCCCGCAAGGACTTGGACGACGAGCAGGTCAAGGAGCTGCGCTCTAAAATTCGCGACGGTTTTCCCGAAATCCCCGGCGTCCGTCCGTTCTTCTATGAGGACAACGAAGACGGCGGCGGCAGCACCTATTTCTCGGTCAACATCTTTGGCCAGGACAGCGGTGTGCTGGCCGGCCTGGCGGAGGAGGCCAAGCGTCGTCTGGAGACCGTCGACGGCGTCCAAGACGTGGCTTCGTCCTTGGGCAAGAGCCGCAAGGAGATCCAGGTCAAGATCGACCGCCAGAAGGCCGCCCGGTTGGATCTGTCGGCGCGGGAGGTGGCGGATACCTTCAGCTTCGTGCTCGGCAGCTTTCGCTTGCCTCGGTTTTCCGACGGCGACAAGGAAGTAGAAACCTGGATGGCCCTACGTCTCGAAGACCGGCAGGATCAAGAGGACCTCAAGGAGATCCAATTCCGGCAAGTGGACGGTCGGCCGGTGCTGTTGGGGGATATCGCCACCTTCGAGGTGGTGGAGAAGCCGGAAGAGATCGAGCGTGAGAATCGCAAGGTACGGGTCGCCATCCGCGCCACCTACGAAGGGGAGACGTGGGATGCAACCCGTGAGCAGATCGCCGGGCTGATGGATGCCTTCAGCTTCCCGGGTGGCTACTCGTGGTCGTGGAGCTCCCGCCTGCTGGAGCAGGACGAGCAGTCGCAGCAAATGGGCGTCAATGTGCTGCTGGCCCTCATCCTGGTGATCTTGGTGATGGCTTCCCTCTTCGAGTCGGTGGCACAGCCCTTCGCCATCGTGTCGTCGATCTTCTTCGCCGCCCCCGGTGCCCTGTGGCTGCTCATCGCCACCGGCACGGCCTTCAATCTCATGTCGCAGATCGGGGTGTTGATCCTCATGGGCATCGTGGTCAACAACGGCATCGTCTTGCTCGATCACATGAATCAGCTGCGCGCCAAGGGCCTGGGACCCCGCGAGGCTGCCCTGGAGGCGGGGCGAGATCGTCTGCGTCCCATCCTGATGACCGCCTCCACCACCATCGTCGGCCTGGTGCCCCTGGCCTTCGGCGGCTCGAAGGTCGGCGGGATGTTCTACTACCCCTTGGCGATCACGGTGATCGGCGGATTGTTGTCGTCGTCCATCCTCACCCTGGTGGTCTTGCCCTACATCAACATGTTGGTGGAAGGGCTGGCCGCCTGGCTGCGAAGCCTGTGGCAGGCCTCGCGGGATTCCGCCGCTACGCCCCTCGGTAGGCGACGGGTCGGAGAGGCCTCGAGCTGAGGCGGCAGCGGCTGTCACCGTGCCCCGCGGCCTGGCCTCGCCGTGGTATCTTCGGCGGCCAGGAGGTGGGCGATGGAGTCCCTGCGGCTTGAAATCTATTCCGACTACGTGTGACCCTGGTGCTACCTCAGTACCGTGCGTATTGACCGACTCGTAACCAAGTTCGCGCTCGATGTGACGTGGATGCACTATCCGTTGCATCCGGAGACCCCGGCCGACGGTTTTTCCTTGGCCGAGCTGTTTGGCGACGCCGAATTCGCCGACCTGCAGCAGCGCTTGCGCCAGCTGATGGCCGATGAGGGTTTGCCCTACGGTCACCGCACCATGACCTACAACAGTCGTTTGGCCCAAGAGCTGGCCCTGTGGGCGGAATGGCAGCCGGGGGGCAAGCGCCTCCACGACGCCCTGTTCCGCGCTTACTTTGCCGATGGCCTCAATCTGGCCAAGCCACAGCTGCTCTTGGGCATCGTCGATGCCATGGGCCTCGACGTGGCCGACGCCCGCGACTCCCTCGAGAGTCAGCGCTATGCCCCGATGCTGGATCAGCAATGGGCCCATTCCCGGGGTGCCGGTATTTCCGGCGTGCCCACCTTCTTGATCGGCGACCTCGGCGTCGTCGGAGCGCAGCCCTACGAAGAGCTGGAGGAATTTGTCCTTATCGCTGGCGCCCTGCCGCGGCAGACCCCCGAGGACGCAGGCTAGGCGGCTGACGTAGGACCTCGATGGACCTTCAGGAGAACGATCATGTCTGAGAAGAAGACCAGCGTTTACGAGATCCTCGACTGCATCGCCGCCAAGGGCAAACTTCGGCAATTAGTACCGCACGACACCATCGCCATCGATCAAGGCGCCAAGACGATCACCTTCGGGCGCTCGTACCGCAATCGGGTCGATATTCAGCGCCACTTCGAAGGCCAAGGGTTCGCCCGGGATCAGAACTTTCGTGGTGAATGGCGCGAGCACAAGGTGGGCGACGTCCCCTTGTTGGTGGGTTTCCTGGGGCGCAAGCTTCCACCGATAGGTGACGACGACGATGACGACATGGACATCTTCGTCGCCGTCGGCACGCCCCCAGACGGGGATTGAAGTTCTTGCATCGTCGGCGCTGCCGGCCTGGGCAGCTGTTGTGGCTCGCCCCCTGGGCCCTCGTCGCGTTTTATGCCCTTGACCTCGACGCCGCGACTCCTTCTGAGGCTTCCGCAGGCCTCTCGACCCCCGACCTTCCGACCCTCTTGAGCCCCGCTGCCACGGCCTACGAAGGACACCTCCAACCCTCCGCAGGTTGGCCGTTTGTCGTCTCGATGGCGCCGGGGGAGCTGCTGGAGATCGAAGTCAGCCAGGGACATATCGATGTGCAGGTCACCGTCGAAGGTCCCGACGGGCAAAAGCGTCTGTGGGACAACCCCTTTGGCCTCGACCTGCCGGAGACGGTGTTGTGGGTGGCCGAAACCGCTGGGCCATGGCGCGGCGAGGTGCGAGCCTATGATGCGGTGGCCTCCGGCTCCTTCAATCTGACCATCAAGGCGTGGCGTCCGGCGACGGCCCAGGATCGGCTGCGGGCCGAGGCGGCGGAGTCGACGCGCCAGCATCACCGTCTCGACACGGGCTCAGCCGAGACCCGAAGCAGCGCTCTGCAAGCCTACGCCCGTAGCTTGGACGCCTGGCGCCGGGCGGACGATGCGCCGTCTGGGATCCCGCTGCTGCGCCGCATGGCCCAGCTGCACCGGCGCCAGGGGAGCGCTGGGGATCTGGCCGCCGCCCAGCAGCTCCTGGAGCGGGCACAATCTTTAGAGATCGACGAGGCTGGCCTTTCCGCCGCCCTGACCTGGGACGAGCTCGGGCGCATCCACCGTTTGCGCGGCGACCTGGACGCCGCCCGCCAGGCCTATGCCGCCGCCCTCGACGGCTTCCGTCGCCAAGGAGCGCGTCGCCTCGAAGCCGGGGTCCGCAACAATCTGGCCACCGTCCATCTGATCGGCGGCGATCTAGAGGCGGCGAGGCAGCAGCTCGAACGGGCGCTGGGGGTATTCACGGACCTCGACGACCGTCGTCGGCAGGCCATTATCGCCACCAACCTGGGGGGCGTCGAGGCGCGGGCAGGACACCTGCAGGAGGCGTCGGAATGGCATCGTCGGGCTTTGGCGGCGGCCCAGTCCGAAGTCCTTCGTCTGGGTGCCCTTGACGATCCCCGCCAGCTGAGCCGCGCCGAGCTGCTGCGCGACGACGTGCGCCAGAACCTGGCGGTGGTGTTAGGGGACCTCGGCGAGACGGGGCAAGCCTTGCGCCTCCATGCCGCGGCCCTCGACGGCTTCCTCCAGCGCGGCGAGGGCAGCCGCGCCGCCGCCGCCCTGGCCAGCCGTGCGGCCCTGCTCCTGGAGCTGGGGGAGGCGGAGTCGGCCGGACAGCAGTTGGTGCGGGCCCAAGGGCTGGTGGATCGCCGAGCCGATCCACGCTCGGCGGCCCGCCTCGCCCTCAATCTTGGGGTGGCGTCGCGGGACCTCGGTGATCTCGACGCCGCGGTGGCTCACTTCGCCGATGCCCTCGACTTGCACCGTCGGTTGCCGGACCCGGCCGGTGAGGCGGAAGCCCTGGCCCGCCTCGGCCGTATCGCCCTGTTGCAGTCGGATCTCGCAACGGCGACGGCGCGGGCCAGCGAGGCCATGGCGCGGGCCGAGGACGGCGCCAGCCCGGCCTTGGTGGGCCAAGCTCAGCGTCTGCGTGGCGAGGTTCTGTTGCAGGCCGGGCTAGAAGCCGGCGGAGGGCGGAAGCGTGACGATCTGTGGCGTCGGGCGATGGACGATTTGACCGCCGCGCTGGCCGCCGCCGAACGGGCCGGCGACTTCGGAGCCGCCGCCACGGCGCACCTGGAGCTTGGACGGCTGGCCCATGGACGGCGGGACTGGCCGTCGGCGGACGCCCATCTCGGCCAGGCCATCGTACGCTTCGAGCAGCTGCGTTCCAAGTTGTCGGCCGAAAGCTTGGCCCGTTCTCTCTTTGCCTCGGTGCGCCAGGCCTACGAGCTGCGTATCGACGTGCTGATGCAGCAGGCGGCGCAGCGCCGTGTCGCCCAGCGTCCTGACCAAGGCGCCGAGTTGCGCGCCTTCGAGCTGGCCGACCAGGCCAAGGCCCGGCACTTGATGGCGGTGCTGCTGCGCACCCGCGACGGCTCCCCGGCCGATCGATTCCGTTCCGCCCCCGCAGCCCTGCGCCGCCAAGAGGAAGAGCTGCGGCATCGCCTGGTCGGCTTGACTTACCGTCGTCGCAGCGGCAGTGGCGACGCGGAGTCGGCGGCCTTGGACGGTGAGATGGAGGCCCTGTTGGCGGAGTATCGACTGCTGGAGGCCCGGCTGGAGGGTCCGGCCGCCGCCCCCGATGATGACGGGGTCGCCTCCCGGGGCTTCGCTTCGGGGAGCCTGGAAGGGGCAAGGTCGCTGTGGGAAGAAGGCTCCGTCCTGTTGGCCTTCAGCTTGGGAGAAGCGCGCAGCTATGCTTGGCGCCTGACCGCCAGCTCCTTCGAGACCTTCGTCTTGCCGCCCCGGGCCTCCCTGGAAGCGGCAGCTCGCCGCCTACACGGTCACCTGTCGAGCTTGGGGGATGCGCGGGCCGCACAGAGCCAGGCCCTAGAAGAGCTGCGCTCAATGCTGGCGCCTTGCTTCGACGGTGTCGCCCCCAGGCGTTGGTTGGTGGTGGCCGACGGGGCCCTGGCCCAAGTGCCCTTGTCGGTGCTCATCGATCCCCAGGTGGAGGTCGTCCAGCTGCCGTCCCTGCGGGTGCTGCGGGAAATCCGACAGCGCCCCGCCAAGGCTGGATCGGTTGCCGGTGACCTTGCCATTGTGGCCGATCCCTTCTACGGAGCCGACGATGTCCGGCTGGCCGACGGTTCCACGCTCACCGGCTTTGCTGAGCTGCCTCGGCTGCTGTGGAGCGGTCAGGAAGCGGCCGCCCTGGGTCACCTCGCCGAGGGGGCGTCCCGTCGGGTGACTCAGGTCAGCGGCGGCGGGGCCCATCGCGACGCGCTGCTCGGCAGTGCGTCGCTCACCGGCGAGCTGTTGCATCACCGGGTGCTGCACTTCGCCACCCACACCTGGCTCGACGATCTGCGGCCGGAGCTTTCCGCACTGGTGCTCTCGCCGACTCCGGATGGGCAAGGCCCTCTGATACCGGTGGCCGAGTTGGCCGCCTTGGACTTGACCAGTCGCATGGTGGTGCTCAGTGGCTGCAGCACCGCCTCGGGGGTAGAGATCCGCGGTGAAGGTCTGGTGGGGCTCAGCCATGCCTTCCTCAGGGCGGGCGCGGCGCAGATCATCGCCAGCCTGTGGCCGGTGGACGATCGCGCCGGGGCTCTCTTTATGGAAGAATTCTACCGCGCCATGTGGGTGGAAGGTCGGATGCCTTCCGCCGCCCTGGCCCGGGCCCGTGGCACCCTGCGGCGGCAGGCGAAATACAAGGACCCATACTTCTGGGCCGCCTATACTCTGATCGGCGACTGGCAGGACGATCCATGGAAATAGCTCCAACACGGCCCTGATGAGGACGGCATGAAGAAGAAGGGTAAGACGGAGGACGGCGCGGGCGACTTGATGGCCCGTATCCGGGCTGGCGATACCGCCGCCGAGGCGGAGCTGGTGGAGCGTTTCGGCCCGACCTTGGCCTTCCTGGCCCGTCGCCATACCCGGGACGCGGCGGCGGCGGAGGATCTCTACCAAGAAACCCTGATCCTGGCCTTGGAGAAAATCCGCGCCGACGCCGTCCACGATGCCGAGAAGTTGCCGGCCTTTCTGCGCGCCCTGGTGCGCAATCTCGCCCTCAAGGTCTACCGGCGGCACGGTGTCAGCAAGGAAGTGCCGGAGGACGAGCACTCGGAACCCGTCGCCGACTCGGCCGGGCCGTTGCAGCATTTGCTCGGGCAGGAGCGTCAACGGATGACCCGCAACGTCTTGCGGTATTTGGGCAACGAACGCGATCGTCAGGTGCTCTTCCGCTTCTACCTGCAGGAGGAGCCCAGCGCCGCCATTTGCCGGGACCTCGACCTCGGGCAGGATCATTTCTACCGCGTGCTGCACCGAGCCCGGCAACGCTTCCGTCAACTCTGGGACCGTGGAGTGTCGATATGATCCGTCCTATGGAGCACCCGACCATCGAGCAAAAGGGCGTGCTCGATCACTACCTGGCAGGCCAACTGGAACCCGAGGACGAAGCCGCCTTCGAAGAGCATCTCTTCACTTGCCCCGACTGCCTTCGGCAAGCGCAGGCGGGGGAAGAGTTGCGGCGCGGCTTGGCGGACCTCCGGGGCGAGACGGCGCGTGTCCCGACGGCGGCCCCCGGCGACGAGACCTCCGGGGCCAGCGCCTCCACCTTGAGTTTCCCCTCGCCGCCCACAGCCCCTGCCCGCTCCTGGCGTTCCCTGGCCGTCGCCGCCATGCTGGTCTTGGCGCCTTTGGGTGTTTTGGCCCTACGCGGGGTGGATTATGGCCGACAGCTGGCGGTCGCCGAGGATCAGTTGAGCACCGTGCGTCGAAGTCTCGACACCGTTGAGTCGGAGCTCGAAACCCTGCGGCACTCCCGCACCAGGGTCCGTCCCGCCGCCGCCCTGCGCCTGCTGCCCTTGGGCGTCTCGAGGGCTGGGGAAGCGGCGGCGGTGCCCGTTCTCGAGCCGCCGCCCGAGCCATCGTCCGGCGGTGACACACCTTGGGTCATCTCCCTGGAGCTGACGGCGACGCCGCAGCGCCCCTTGGCCGATGCCTACTCCCTGCGTCTGCTGGACGGCGACGGCGGCGTTCGTTTCCATGCCGAGGGGGTGGAGCCCACCTCCTACGACTCCCTGCTGGTGATCTTGCCCCAGGGCTTCCTCGAAGCCGGCGACTATGTTTTCGAAGTCTTCGCCGGAGATCCGGGGGAGGCCGTGGCGCGGCTGCCGTTGCGGGTCGGTTCCTGACCCTGTTGGCAACCACTTGAAAAAAATCGTCGTGCCGGTGGGAGGTCTCGCCCGGTCGACGCACTGAGCCCCCTGAAGCCGGCGGAATAAACCGCCGGGTCTGTTCAGGAGGCCCCCATGACCGCCACCCCCCCGCTGCACCTCAAGGTCAGCTCCCGTTTGATGCAAGATGCCCGTGCCGCGTCGCCGCTGCGCCACGGCACCTTCTGGTGTGCCGCCCAAGGTCCCGACGGCGAGCTCGAACAGTTTTTTGTCGCGCCGGTCAGCGGCCACAGCGAGAGGATTCACCACGTCCGCCGCGAGGCAAAAAGTCCTTCGGGTTTTCGTCTCCATTATCTGGACCATGCCTTCCGGCCCCAAGGCTTGACCGCCGCCGCCGACGGTGGGCGCATGGTGGTCTTCGCCATCGGTGAGGATCGGAGCCGGCCCGAGATCCATTGGGCTGAGCGCCGTGGGGTCGATCCCTGGAGCGCTCTGCGCCGGTTGACAGTGCCGAATCAGCCGTCCTTGGGGCGGGTGCACCGCCTCACCGCCACCGTCCTCGATGGCTCCTTGCGCCTCTTTGCGGTGATCCAAGAACGTCACCAGCAAGTGCTTTTCCACCTGCCGTGGCAGGGGGCTGGTGAGTGGCTCCGGCTCGGCCCGGTCGGTGATCTCGAGGTGTTGCCCATGTCCTTGGCCGGGGGGGCTCACGGGGTGGTGGCGGCGGTGCCGTCCAGCGCCGGCCCAACGCGGTGGGACCTGCGTTTCTTCCAAGCCAACGGCACGATGCGGAACCTGCACCGCGGGCTCCAAATCGATTTGTGGGCGACGGCCCGCCGGGCCGACGGCGTCTCGAGCCTCTTCTTCTATGACGCCGAGGGCGGCGACGAGCCCCGGCTCATGGCCATCGACGGTGGCAACCCGAGCCGTCCGCCACAGGAGATCCAGCGTGGCAGCACCCTGCGTCGCCTGATCGCCACCGACGCGGGGGTCGAGCCGTTGCTGCTCTTTGTGCTCGATGGGCGGGCCCGCCTGTCGGTGCTGCGGGCCGATGCCGAGGTGCCGTTTCAATTCCACGGCCCCTTGCCCATCGCCAGTCAAGTGGGGACGGTGGTGGCCGGCCATGGTGGGCGTCGTCGGGCCGAGCTGATGGTGGCAGACGGGGCCGGCAATCCCAGGGTTCTGTGGCACCAAGGCCGCGGCGAGACCTCCAGCTGGCTGGAGCACGCGGCGAGCTTGCCGGCCGAGTCCTTGGACCGTTTCGACACCTACACCACGGAGCTGACGGTGCTTGATGACAAGGGGTCATTGCAGGCGGCCCAGGAGGTGGAGCTGGGGGCGTCACGGCAAATCAAGATCCACCACGCCGGTGCCAGCCACTGGATCGGTCCCGACGCTTGGCTGCGTTTGCGCACCAGCTTCGACGGCCGGCTCACCATCGTGCTGCCCACCGGTGGCCTCGACGCACCCCAACTGCGGGTGCGGCGGCCGGGCAGCGCGGAAGGCGACCTCGGCCCGTCGACGGTAGCGGAGGTGGATCCCACCTACGCCGTGCACAACCAGATGAAAGCCTGGTCGGTGGAGCAGGTGCGGGAGGTCTTGCCGAGCCACCGTCGAGGCCAGGCGGCGGCGGTCCACCGGGCGGTGCAGTCGGCCCTTTCCTTGCACCCCAGCGGTAGCGCTCTGGTGCAGTCCTGGTGGCTGCGGGGATCGGCTCAGGGCCTTGCTCCGCCGAGCGGCGGCGGCTGGATCTTCGAGGCGGACGCCGAGGGTTGCCAGTTCCGCACCTTGGGCCCTGGTGAGGCCGAGCGCCTGATGGCTGCCGCCATGGATCCCTCCGCGGCCGGCCAAATCCAGCCCTGGCAGTGGCTAGGGGATCTGCTGCAAGCGGCGGCCAATGGTTTCGCCCAGGCGATCAAAGTGATCGTCGATCCCATCCGGGGTGGCATTCAAGCCCTGGTGGAGTTGGTGGTGGATGGGGTGCGTTGGGTCTTCCGAGGCATTCTGAAGCTGGCGGAGCATGCCTTTCGTTTAGCCCAGACGATCTTTCATGCCGTAGAGGTCGGTTTCGAGCGCCTTTTCTTCGCCCTGGCCTGGCGGCTCGAGCAGGCGAGGGAAGACATCTGGCGCACCCATCAAGTGTTCGACCGCCTGCTCGATGGTTCCATCGCTCATTTGGTGGACTTTGCCCGCCAGGGGGAGCGCCTGGCGCATGATTTCTTCGCTGCCCGGGAGCGTGAGCTGAACGACAGCTTCGAGCACATCATTCAAGCGCTGGGCGATCAGCGCTTCGCCCACAGCCAACTGGCGGACTGGCTGCCCCAGGACCCGACGACGAGCGGGCTGTTGCGCTCCCTGGAAGGCATGGCGGAGCACCAAGCCGCCACCAATTGGATCTTCGAAAAGGTCTCCACACCCGCCTCGGGTTTGAGCGTCGAGCCTTCTCTCACCGAGCCCATGTTGGGACCGATCCGCGATCTGATGAAGGATTTGCTGGGCCTCATCGATGAGGAATTCCACGACCACGTGGACCGGTTGACGGCCTACTTCCGCGACATCGCCACCCACCCGGAGGCCTTTGCCCAGCGCACCGTCGCCGAAGTGTTGCGGGAGATCCGCTCCATCATGCTCTTCTGCCTCCGCCTTCTGGACGACATCGCCAAGGCCTTCTTCCGCGTCCTCGGGGGTGCCATGGTGGTGTTTCGGGATCAAGTGCTGCGTCTGCCGGTGGGTGGATTCCTGCTGCAGGCGGTTTACGATCTGTTGAACCCCAACGCCGAGGAGGCGCCGCAGACCTTGACCGTCGGGCGCCTGTTGTCGCTGATCGTCGCCTTTCCCACCGCCATCATCTACCGCTTGCTCTACGGCGAGGGGCCTTTTTCCGTCGACGATGTCGAGGCCCTCAAGGCGGAGCTCGGCCGGGCCGAGGTGATGGACGGCTCCGCCTTGCCGCGGCCGGTTCTGGCACATCGAGCGCAAGGATTCCTCATCGCGTCCGGCATCGCCAGGATCTTCCCTTGGTCTTTGATGGACACCTATCTAGACATGGTTTCGGCAATGACGAGGAAACCTCCAGGCTCGGCCGAGGGGGATGATGGGGTTGTGCCGCAAGGGGTGCTCGGCGCCCTCAACGCGGTGATCGGTTGCACACCGCTCCTCCTGAGCGTCCTTGCCTGGCCGGGGGGGCCCTTTACACCCCTGGTGTGGAGCCCGGAGCTCAGGAGGCGGCGCAACGTCGCCTGGTTGAGTGGATTCGGTCCGCCCTGTGTGGCGACCCTGATGGCCCTGCTCACCGGCTTCAAAGTGTCGCCGCGGGGCAGCGGGGGAACCAACCTCGTTCTGACCCTTGCCGGTGCGGCCGGCTTTGCTCTCGGAGCACAGCGTCTCGACGGCGAGCGGATGTCCGGCAAGGTGACCGTCGGCCGGGTCTTCATCGCCTTGGCCGGTCCCTTGCCGGGTAGCGTTCGGCCCCTCGGTCTGATCGAGGGACCCTACAAACCCGTCGCCTTGGGGGCCCTGGCGGCGGTAGATCTGGTGTGTCATTGGCTGGCCGGTATCGGCTTGATTGCGGAGGCCTCTGAGCCTCCTGCTCTTGCCTTGCCCTCGGCAGCGCCCAGGCTCGCCGTCTGTCCGTGATCCAACGTCCATTGCCTTGTTGCTTCTCGATGTCTCACTCACCAGGGCCCTCGGATCGGTGAGCCGTGCTCGCTGACCCGGCGCCCAACCACAACCCGGGCCTAGCCCGATTCTTGGAGAACCTGATGACCCAACCCAATTCCCTCGCAGACTCCTTCGCCTCGCCTCTCGTGCAGCAACCCGGTGAAGGGTATTTCGTCGCCTTCCTGTGCAATCGCACCAATATCGGTCGCATCGCCGGCTCCGCAACCCGAGGCATCGGCACCCAGCTGACGGAGCTCAGCTACCCGGACCGGGAGCAGCCCAAACCCTGGACGCCTAAGGAGTGGCGCGCCATCGGACCCAATCAGGTGCTGCCCTTCGCCAGCCCGCTGCACAATGGCTCGTCGACCCGCTGGGTCCCCATGGCCGGCCTGGCGGGGATCGCCGACCGTGGCTCCAAGCAAGTGGAGACTGGCAAGCGCTATCGCTTCGTCACCGAGACGACGGTGGGTGTCCGTCTGTGTTTCGAGCTGCTCGGCGTCGAAGGTGGCTCGACGATCCGTCCCGGTTTTGAGGTCTTCGATCTTCCGGCGCGCCCGGGGGCGTGGACCCAGATCTGGGCAACCGATTTCATCGACGAGTGGAGCCTGCGTATTTCAAATCCCTACTTCGAAAGCTGGGCGCGGCTGTCGGTGGAGCTGGTGCCTTTTGCCAAGCGTGTCGATTCAACTCCTTTCCAGCGTTTGATGTTCTCCATCGAGGGTCACGGTAACTTTCAGCTGCCGAAGATGCACGGAGATGGGGATCTGCCGTGGATGGAAGAGACCCCCGCCCCCGTGGGCCCCTGTCATGTGCGGGCCGATGAAGGGACCTTTACCGTCGAAGCCGATTGATCGGGCGCCGAGATGCCGCCTCACCGCTAGCGACACGGCTTTCATTACCCGCGACTCTGTTCGCAGTGCAGCTCAGGGACGGCCTGGAGGTCGACCCTGAGCTGGCCTTTGGCATGTATATAGATAAGTTTGAATTTATGTATCGATACCTCTAGAATCTTCGCACACCTTTATCCCGTATCCGAGGAGGCCCCCGATGGGCGATGTTCTGGACCCGCCTGAGCTGTCATCCACTTCAACCGCCGACCGACGCCAGCTGCTGCGTCAAGGTCTTCTGGCCGCCGGTGCCTTGACCGTCGTTGGGACGGCGTCGCGCCCGGCGCACGCCACTGTGCCACCGAGCGCCGTGGCCATGCGTAGGCCCGGCAGAGTAACGCCGGTGCGCGATGGCACGCCCGGCCTTCCGGAGGCGGCGATCGTCGCCCTGAACCGCATGGGTTTTGGTCCCCGCCCCGGTGATGTCGCCGCCTTCAACGCCCTCGGTGGCTCGCCGGAGGCTCGGCTGGCGGCCTACGTCAGCCAGCAGACACAGCCGGCGAGCATCGACGACACTGAGCTCCAAGGTCGTTTGAACGCCGCCGGCTTCGAGTCGGTCGATCTGTCGGCAAATCCCGACACCTACCTGGCGACCCTGTGGGATTGGTACGTCAACGACAACGCCCCGAGCGGCAATACGTCGTCCAACTGGCCGCGGGACGAGTTGACCCGTGCCACCTTCCTGCGGGCCATGTACAGCCGTCGGCAGTTGCAGGAAGTGATGGTGGATTTCTGGCTCAACCACTTCAACGTCTACATCAACGATTCGTCCTTCGTGCGCGCCACCTATCCGCACTTGGACTTGATCGTGCGTCAGAATGCCTTCGGCAACTTCCGTACGCTGCTGGAGGCGGTCAGCCGCAGCAGCGCCATGCTTTACTACCTGGACAACTACACCAGCTCCAACGCCGGGCCGAACGAAAATTTCAGCCGCGAGCTCTTCGAGCTACACACCTTGGGCTCGGAGAATTATCTGGGTACCCTGGAGCAAAACCAGGTTCCCACCGACGTCGACGGACGGCCCGTCGGCTATGTCGACGCCGATGTTTTCGAGTCCACCCGCTGCTTCACCGGTTGGAGCTTCAGCCAGGGCATCGAGGGTGACGGCGATACCGGGCTCTTCTACTACCGCCCGTCCTGGCACGACCGCTTCCAGAAGACGGTGCTCGGGGTCTTCATCCCGCAGGACCAGGACGAGCTGGTGGATGGCCGTACGGTGCTCGATGGCCTGGCGTCACATCCGGGTACCGGCCGCCACATCGCCCGCAAGCTATGCCGTCGCTTGATCGCCGACCAGCCGCCACAATCGGTGGTGGACGCCGCGGCGGCGGTCTTCACCGACCAGTGGCAAGCCCCCGATCAACTGGCGCAGGTGGTGCAAACGATCCTGCTGGCGCCGGAGCTCTTGGCCACCTGGGGGGAGAAAGTCAAGCGTCCTTTTGAGGTGGCGGTCAGTGCCCTGCGGGCCGGAGAGGCCGACTTCACCCTGAAGATGGAGGACGCCGACACCAGCTCGTTCCTCGGCCGTTTCGACGACACCGGCCAGGAGCTCTTCACCTGGCCCGCCCCCAACGGTTTCCCCGACGTGCGGCAGGCCTGGATGCGCATGACGCCGCGGGTGATGAGCTGGCGCCTGTGCACTTGGCTGATCGACTTCGACGACGATCAAGGACGGTTCTATCTCGATGTGCTGGGGCAGACCCCGGGCAGTGTGCGCTCGGCTAATCAGCTGGCGGATTTTTGGATCGATCGTCTGCTCGGCCGGACCATGCAGCCGGAGGATCGGGCGCAGATCGTCCAGTTCATGGCGCAAGGCATCAATCCCGATTTCGATCTCAATTTCAACGATGACGACACCCGCGACCGTGTGCGCTCGATGGCCGGTCTGATCATGATGTCGCCCGACTTCCTATGGCGCTGAAGCCAGCCTTCCCAAGGAGCCCACCATGCACCGACCCACCCGACGCGGTTTCATCACCGGCTGCTCCGCCGCCGTGGCGGCCTATGCCGGTACCAGCTTCAATACCCTGGCCTTCGGCGGCAGCGACAACGACGACATCTTGATCTCCGTTTTTCTGCGCGGCGGGCTCGACGGACTCAACCTGGTGCTGCCCATCGCCGGGTCCGATCGGGGCCACTACGAGACGGCCCGTCCCAACCTGACGGTGCCCCTCACCGGAGCCAATGCCGCCCTGCCCTTGAATGCCCAGTTCGGGTTCCATCCCGGCACCAACAGCTGGCCCGACGGCACCGGTACGCCCCCCGCCACGCTCTACGATCTCTACCAGGACAACAAGCTGTCCTTGGTACTGGCCACCGGTATGGATCAAGACAACCGCAGCCACTTCGATTCCATGTCCTTCATGGAGCTGGGCACACCGGGGGTCTTGACCACCGCCTCCGGCTGGTTGACGCGCCACCTGTTATCGGCTTCCAACCTGCCGCCGGAGCTCATCATGCCCGCGCTGGCAGTGGGCAACTTGCAGCAGGCGTCCCTGCGCGGCTCCACCGAAGCGGTGGGCATGACCAGCCCCGACAGCTTCTCCCTCAACATCGGGCCCTTCGATTGGCGAGATGCTCAGCGGGTGGCCCTGCGCAACCTCTACAGCGGCGCCGATAGTTGGCTGCACCAAGCGGGCTCCGAAACCCTCGACGCCATCGACATCATCGAGCTCAACAGCGACGGTGGCTACACCCCGGCCAATGGCGCCATCTACCCCAACACCACCTTCGGACGGCACCTCGAAACCATCGCCCGCATGATCAAGCTCGACATCGGTCTACAAGTCGCCACCGTCGACTACGGTGGTTGGGATACCCACAACGGTCAGGGCAGCGACGGTGGCGGCTACTTCTTCACCCACGTCGAAGAGCTGAGCCGTGGCTTGGCCGCCCTCTACACCGACCTCAACGGCTCCGGCGGCCAAAACTACGCCCAACGCACCACCATCACCGTCAAGAGCGAATTTGGCCGTCGCCTGCGCGAAAACGCCGACCGCGGCGCCGACCACGGTCACGGCAATCTCATGATGGTGCTCTCCGGCCAAGCCACCGGTGGCATCCACGGCACTTGGCCCGGCCTCGCCAACGACCAGCTCTACCAAGGGGCCGACCTCGAAGTCACCACCGACTATCGCCGCGTCCTCAGCGAGATCCTCATCCGTCGTCTCGGCAACCCCAACCTCGGCGAGATCTTCCCCGGCTACAGCGACTACGCCCCCCTAGGCGTCGTCAATGGCACCGACCTGACCCCCATTTTTGGAGAAGGCATCAGCAGCGATGGTTTCGAGTCGGGGGATACGTCGGCTTGGTCGACTGCGGTGGGGTAGGGGTGTCCCTGTTCGGCTAGCACCGGTGACAATAGACCTACCTTCACGTGCAATCTCCAGATGAGACTGTTCCGGTGGAGCTCTGAAAAGAACCAGGAACTGAAACGACTTCGTGGCATAAGTGACGAGCCAATCGTCTTGTCCGTTAAAGACGATGGCTTGCTCGATATCGTGCCCCATCCGAATCCGGCGCCTTATCCGCGCCAGCGAATTTCGGCCGTCTAGTGTTTCGCGTATGCGAACTTGGTTCCGTTCGTCGAGGAAGAGGAGTACTATTTTCTGAAGACGATCATCTCAAGCCGCAAAGCGACGAGAGATTTCCTGAAGACGGAGACGAAGAATGAGCCAGCTTGACGAATACGAAGCCGAGGTGCTTCGGGCATACGAGGGCGGCAGTTTGCCGTCGATTGCCACAACTGAAGAGCTAGATCAGATCCGAGCCGCTGCCCGCGCAACTGCGAACAAGGACAAACGGATCAATATTCGCCTTGCGGCAGGTGACCTGCAAGACATCAAGGCCCGGGCTCTCGAAGAAGGAATTCCTTACCAGACACTGATCGCCAGCATCCTTCACAAGTACGTTACGGGTCGGTTGAGGGATGCTGATGAGCGCGAGTAAAAGCGGTTCGGCTGAAAAGATTGGGATCTGACTGGGCGCGAGTAGACACGCACGTGATCCAGCCCCACGAGTACGACGAGCTCCCCGAGCTGACGGAAGGGATGCTCCAGCGTGCCAAGGTCTTGGATGGAAGCCGAGCTAAAGCGCCAAGCAGGGCGGGCGATAACTCTTTCCTGCTCGTCAAGACGGGACCCTCCGCCGCCGATCCTACAAACTCAACATCTCCCTCTCGGCTCGTACCTCCCGCCGCCGACGGGCCCGCTCGTCGATGACAACGGCCTTGACCAGCTTTGCCTCGACGCTGGCCAGGCGGGCGGCTTCATCGCTGTCGGTATCG
>JAJCXR010000010.1 GCA_029263315.1 Acidobacteriota bacterium
GTATTCGAGCGCCGAAGCATCCACGTCCGCGGCGTTACGCTCGCTGCAACAGAGCCCCACTATGCCTCGCTCGCAAGCCTTGCGGACGCGGCGCCTCGGGGCTCTCGATACGTCACCGTATTTCCGGAAAGGTGTACTTAGCCTGAGTGGTGGGTGGCACCATTCGGTCGGAGGTTTTGGATCTCAAGCTGCGGGGCTCGTGGCATAAGGTGACCAAATCGACCCTCAAATATGTGTGAGAATCCAGGATGTCTTGGCCGATGACTGTTGCCTTGCCCGACGGATGGGTCCGCACTCGCAGAACAAGATCCTTGAGCACGTTTCGGAAAGGTTGCGAACCGAGATACCGCTCAATTCCAGAGATGCAATGGGCCAAAACCGTGAAGGGTCCTTTCCTCACTCCGGTTCCCTCGGCGGCAACCAACAATCCACCGTCAAGCCACCACCCTCCCGCGGAACGAGACGCAACGAACCCCCGTGGGCTTCCATGATTTCTCGACACAGAGGTAGACCGAGGCCGGAATTGCCGGTCTTCGTGCTGTAGAAAGGTAATATCGCTTCGCGGATCCCATCCTCGCTGAGGCCGCGGCCACGGTCGCTGACGGAAATGCGACACCCGACCCCGGGGGCTCCTTCGATACGCAAGTCAATGTCTTCGGCTGAGCTGCCCGCTTCGTGGGCATTCTTTAGCAGGTTGATCAACACCTGTTGCATTTGAGACGCATCGAAGTATCCGTCCGCCGGCGGGAGCTCGCCCTCCAGCTCAAAGGCATAGACGGCCCGCAGCTCGCTGAGGAAAGGCTCCCATTCAACGGCTGCCGGGCGAGGCTCAGGTAGTCGAGCGAAACGTGCATACCCTTCTAAAAAGTCTCTGAGATGCTCAGCTCGCTCGCCGATAACTTCCAAGGCTGAAGCGAGCTGCTGTTGCCGTTCCGGCTGACCGAGGATCTCCTGAGCAGAACGAGCTAACGACGTGATGGGAGCTAAGGAGTTGTTGAGCTCGTGGCTCATCAAACGAATGGCTTTCTTCCACACGCCCACTTCCCGGCGACGCAACTCAGGGGTCAGATGCTCGATCAAGTAGAGCGTATGAGATTGGGCATTGAGCGTGAAGCGACGGCGGACCAAATGGTAGGTTTCTTCCTCGCCTCGCACCAACACGGTGAACAGAGCGTCTTGATCGCTTTCCAAGACCCGACGCATCTCTCCCGGGCAATCCGCGAGGAGAGCCTGAAAGTCATATCCTTCCGGCCGCCCTCGTGTGTGAAAGAGGCTCCGGGCAGCCCGATTGGCGAACACAATGCGGTGCCTGGGATTGGTCAAGACCACGGCCATAGGTGACGCTTGTAGCACCAAGTCAAGCATGACTTCTTGCTGAAAAAGCGCCGAACGTTCGGAATGCAAGGTATCTGCCACTCGGTTGTAGATATCTTGCAATTGACCGATCTCGTCGTCTACGTCCGCCGCCAGACGCATGCTGTAGTCTCGATCATTGAAGCTACGGACAGCGTCTTCCAAGGCCATCAACGCCCGTCGAGGACGCCACATGAGCCATTGCATCAAAACGACTCCAACGCTGATTGAAAGAATCCCTGCCAACGCGAAGCTTCCCCACCATGACAGCCCCCAGGTCTGGGACCACAAGGCTCCCATGGAGGCGACGAGAGATATGGCCACGGCGATGAGAACGAGCCAGGTGAGCCAAGAAAATATAGGGCGTCGACGGGTCATCTCAGCTAACCTTTAATTCTCCGTTCGACTTCGATTTTAAATTTTTCCATGCGTCGATAGAACGCTTGTCGACTCATTCCGAGATCAGCAGCGGCTTTTGAAACGACGCCCCCGGAGGCCGCTAGGGCACCTTCGATGGAAGCCTTTTCGAGATCTTCAGCAGCGTTTAGCTGTGCGGCTCTCGACTGCGGTAGTTGACCGGATCTCGAATGCGCAACACCCTGTGAGCTAGCCTCGGAGCGAGACTGAGCTGTTGGGCTAGAGAGCTCTGCGTCTTCCAAGTGCAAATCTGCGGGTTCAATCACTTGACCCCGAACGATCAACGTAGCTCGCTGTAGGGTGTTCTCTAACTGGCGTACATTGCCGGGCCACGAAAAGCTTAACAAACGCTGACGACTTGCCGCCGACAGCCGCCACCCACCTGCGGGCTCCGCTGACGCGTGCCGGGACAGAAAAAACTCGGCCAAGGGCAAGATGTCGTCCTTCCGCTGAGCCAGCCCCGGCAGCTCGATTTCGATCACATTGAGACGGAAAAATAGATCCTCGCGAAACCTTCCTGCCCGAATCTCTTGACGCAAATCAGCATTCGTGGCGCAGACGATACGCACATCCACCCGGCGGGTGCGGCTGCTACCTAAGCGTTCGAGCTCACCGCTTTGTAAAACCCGCAAGAGCTTGATTTGCCCGGCCATGGGTAGGTTGCCGATCTCGTCAAGAAATAGGGTGCCTCCGTCGGCGGCCTCGAAACGGCCGACGCGACGCTTGGTAGCGCCGGTGAAGGCTCCGGCTTCGGCTCCAAAAAGCTCACTTTCGAGAAGGTCCTCCGGCAAGGCCCCGGCGTTGACTCGAATAAAGGGTTTGGCAGCACGGCGAGAGTTGGCTTGAACGATCTCGGCTAGTTTCTCCTTGCCCACTCCACTGCTGCCGGTGATCAGCACCGGCGCTTCGGAGGTGGCGACCTTGATCGCCAAAACCACCGCCTCATGCATGGCTCGGCTGGCGTAGACCACCGAACACAGGTCGTGTCGCTCTGCCAAGTCACGTCGCCCGTCTTCGACTTCCCCTCGCAGACGCAGGTTATCGAGTTGTAGCGACCGCAAATGCATCAAGTTCTTTACGGTGGTCACCAACTTCTCGTCATCCCAAGGCTTGGCCAGGTAATCGCTGGCCCCCTCCTTGACCAATCGCACCGCTGTTTCGAGGGAGGTCCAAGCGGTGATCAAGAGCACAGGAAGCCTTGGATCCTTGGCCCGCAGGCGCTGAAAGAGCTCCACTCCCTCATCTCCAGAGGTCTCGTTGGCGGTGAAATTCATATCCTGGATCACTACCCCAATGGGTTGCCGATCCAGGATTTCCAACGCTTCGTCGGCACTATGGGCCGCCACCGTCTCGTAGCCACGGATATCGAATAACAGCTCGAGGGCCGTGACGACGGCCGGTTGGTCTTCAACGATGAGGATCTTCAGCATCAATTACACATTCTGCGTCGCCAAGGCGGGCGGCACTCGGGCCGCCCTGAGGGCCGGTCCGAGGGTTGCTCCTAAGCCTAAGAGCCAGAGAAGAGCCACTCCACCGACGAGAATCTCCCAAGCCAACGTGGCACCGGCCACCACAGTCAGCAACAGGCTGTTGAGAGCGGCCGCCAGCAGGATACCAACGACCACCCCAAAAGTGGTGACCAACCAATTCTCAATCAGGAAATAGCGCACGATGTCGGCTTTAGTCGCTCCCAAGGCACGACGGGTTCCAATCTGACGTCGCCGTTCGGTGACCGAAAAAGAAGTCAAACCGATGATCCCCAATGCGGTCACCACCAGCAGCACGATCATCAGGAGGTTGAGATTCTTGACCATCACTTGGCTCCCCGAGTGGTACCCAGTCTTGATATCGGTGACGGTACGCAAAGCAAACGCCCGTTCACTGTCGATGGCAGTTAGAGCTCCTTCAATGCTGCCAAAGACTTCATCCAGTTGCCCTGGCTCGGCTCGGACCAGAAATCGGTGCCCCGAAGAATCTGCGCTACGGGTGGGAAAGAAGACAGCGTATTCGCCGATCGGCCAGCCGTAGGGATTGAAGAAGTCGCCGAATATCCCGACGATCACAAACGACGTTTCGGGATCGGAGAAGAAAAACGACTTCCCCAACGCATCCTCCTCGGGAAACATCAAAGCAGCTAGGTCGCGACTGACCGCAACATTGAATTGATCGCCCTCGGGATCTGCGGTAAAGTCTGTGGCGTCGAGAGCTCTGCCCTCCAGAATCTCGACACCTAGAGTTTCGAAGATTCCAGGATCGGCCGAGTATGTCTGGGTCCTGTATTTCTTGGGGCCACCGCCATTGATCTGCAGTTCGCCGGAGCTTCCTCCTCCACGCCACGGCACAAAATGTGTATGGCTGGCGGCCAGCACGCCGGGAAGGTTACGCAGAGCCTCGGTGTCAGCATCCACCACCGTCCTCACGTACTCCTCATCTTCGAAAGCCTGGCCGTAATTGTTGATGTCGACCCTGATCAAATGCTCGTCGACGAAACCTGACGGCCGATTCATCTCTTGTTGGGCGTCGAGGATGAGGCCGACGGCGTTAGTGACGATGGCTAAGGTCAACGCGACTTCAGCAGCGACTAATATGAAGCGCGCTTTGCGTCGCTTCATGGCGCGCCAGATGGGTCCTATCTCCATGATCTATCTCCTCGATCGAATGTTCTGTGCATTACTGCATTTTCAAATGTTGAGCGGGGGCAATGCGACAAATACGCCACGCCGGGTAGATGCCGGCCACCAAGCCGGAGATCAACGACAGCATCAACGCCACGAGCACGATTTGGCCGTCGAGATCGAAGAAGCCGTCGATACCCACTTGCCGTTGCAGCTGGGATTCCATCCAGCGCAGCTGCAGCGCAGCCAAACCAAGACCGAGGGTTCCGCCCAACAGACCGATGAGCTCGCTTTCCACAATGTGTTGGATAAAAATGGAACGCCGACTGGCCCCCAAGGCTCGACGAATTCCCACAATGGGTGCACGAGCCAAGAACTTGCCCAGAAAGAGGCCGATCAAGTTCAGGGAACACACCACCAGAAAGAGAATCGCCAACGCTGCCATGGCAGAAGCTTGTTCAGGCACCGCCTCCCATTCCTTCATCAGATCAACGACGGTGGTCAAACGATTGTCGTTGGGACGTTCGAGACGTCCTAGCTTGCGTTGCTCATTGGTGTAGGCATCCACGAAACTCTGAAACGAGGCCAAAGTTTCTTTGTCGTCCAGTTGCACCCACATTTGAATGAAACAGGTTTCGGAGATTTGCAACTGATCACCAAACGTACCTTCGGTAGGGTTGCTCTGCCACCCGTCGGAATTGCCGCTGGTCCTCAATTCCATGGGTTCGAGATGGGAAAACGGAATGAAGACATGCTCCAAAGGCATAAAGGGGCTTTGGGTCATGTCGTAATACTTGACCTTTGGCCTCCAAGTATCGATGACCCCGATCACCCTGAACTCTTGCTGCACGATGCGGAAGGTCTTGCCGACACTGTCGCCGCCACCAAAAAGGCGGTCGTTGAGCTCTTGATCGATCACCGCCACCGCCTCAACTTGGGCGTCCGCCTGACGATTCCAAGGCCCGCCATAAGCAAAAGGAACGTCGAAAAGCGTAAAGAAATCACTCGAGGTCACACGTACCGTTTCCAAGAAAGGTCGCTGGTCCGCTTCTTGCGGAAAGATGTAGAGATCCGATTTGAACATCGCGGCCCGATGACTAGGGATGTCACTGGCCAGCATGGCCTGCGTGTCGCGATAGGTTAGCTGGGTAGGAATACCGCCGGTGTGGGGGGCCCTCGCCTCCGGATCCCACGAGTCGATGCGGACGGAATACAGCACATCGCTCTTGTGCGGAATCGGATCACCGGAGAAGAAGCGATACAAACCAATCGCCGCGGTAGAAATGCCCACCCCGAGGGCAATGCCCAAGATGATCAAAGCCGACAGCTTAGACGTCCGCCGCACACTCTTCCAGGCTAACCAAACGTTATAGCGCAACATCACCAGCCTCCTCAGCCCGCTTGGCTCACCGCAGCATCGGATAATTGATTGAGGGGCATCGGTACCACTCGCTCGACGTCCACCAAACGACCGTCAAAAATGTGCAATTGACGATTGGCCCGCGCCGCGCACTCGGTGCTGTGGGTGACCATGATCACCGTCGTACCGCGCTCGTGCACCTCTTCGAGCAGACCCATGATCTCGTGCGACATGGCCGAGTCGAGATTGCCCGTCGGTTCGTCCGCCAGGATGATGCAGGGATCCCCCGCCAAGACACGAGCAATGGCAACCCGCTGCTGTTGACCGCCGGACAATTGCGATGGCAAGTGGTGTCGACGTCCCGACAGTCCAACCGTTTCGAGGGCCCATTCGATGCGTTGCTTTCGATCCCGCGCCGGTAGCCGCCGATAACGCAGAGGCACATCAACGTTGTCGGCCACGTCGAGGTCGGGAATGAGATTGAAGCTTTGAAAAATAAAGCCGATCTTTTCATTGCGAATCCGCGACATCTCGTTGTCGTTCAAGCGACTGACATCGACTCCGTCCAGCTCGTAGGTCCCCTCATTGAACGAATCGAGCAACCCGGTCACATTCAGAAATGTACTTTTTCCCGAGCCGGAGGGCCCCATCACAGCGATGAACTCTCCTGCTTTCACGTGCAGCGAAAAGTTCCGCAACGCCTGAGTCTCCAGCAACTCCGTGCGGTAGATTTTGGAAACACCCTTCATTTTCAACATCGGTCCATCTCCTATGGAAACGTTAGTCCCGAACGATGACGCGTTCAGCACCGCGGAATCGGTTGATGTCGGTGAGCAATACGTGCTCGCCTTCGGTCAATCCTTCGACAATTTCGACTTCGGCCACACTCGTCGCTCCGACTTGGATGTCTTGCAACGTTGCCGTGCCATCGGCAAGAACATAGATTTTGCGACCACCACTGGACTCAAAATAGGGCCCGCGGGGCAGCTTGAGCACGCCCGTCCGGCGCTCCAGAATCAAGCGCGTAGAAAGGCGTTGGTTTTGTTTGAGGCCGCTCGGTGCTTCGCCGACAAAGGCCATTCGACCCGCCACTTGACTGGCATCGACCTCTGGCGACATGGAGGTCACCGTCGCCAGGTACGGCTCCCCGTTATAGAGCACCGTGGCTTCGACTCCAGCGGTCACCTCGTCGGCATAAGCCTCGGGAATGCGGATCTCGATCTCGAACGAGGACAAGTCCACCACCGTTAGCAGAGGTTGATTGGGCACCACCGCGTCACGATCTTGCACATCGAGGGTGGCCACCATGCCGTCGAAGGGGGCAACGATGCTCAAGCGGTGCCGTCGTTGCTCCAACTCCTTTAGGGTGACCCGTTGCCGTTCGACCTCTAGTTGTCGCTCTCGGAGCTCCAACTGCCGGCTTTCTACCGACAACTGCGCTGCGTTTTCCGCATGCTTTTGTTCTAAGTCGGCTATGCGTAGCTCGTCTTCCGCCTTCTCTAAAGCACCACGATTGAGCAGCCCTTGCTCAAAAAGTTGACGCGACCTCTTCAGCTCTCGCTCTGCCGCTTGACGTCGAACTCGACTGAGCTCGATGCCCTGTGCGTCGGCTAGTTGTTGCTGACGGATGGAAATTTCTTGTCGACTGAGCTGGCCTTCTTGGGAAGCCACTTGCGACGCCTGGCGTTCAATCTCGGCTGATAACTCAGGGCTACCAATCGTCGCCAAGACGGTGCCTTCGGTCACCACCGCGCCGGGTCGCACCCTGAGGGCCACGATGCCTTGTTCAGGGCTGTAGAGTTTGGGATGAAAGGCCGCCACAATACGCCCTTGCACGGCGACGTCCCGTTCTAGATCTCCCCGAACCACCACACCTGTACGTAACCGGGCGCCGTCTACCGAACGCTCGGCCTGAGTCCAGCGCCCAAAAGCCGGGACCAGCCACCAGGCACTGACCAGTAGACCACCGGCCACCAACCAAAAAAGCCGACGACGCCACCAGGACTGGCGCTCGACCACGCTATCCATTGAATGTGTTTCTCGAATCATCGTTGCTCTCCTTCGGCATAAGCGCCTCGCCATATTTCTACAGCAAAGCAGATGCCAGCTCAACGAAGAAACGTAAACTCTGTAGTGGAAGGGCTTAGACTCCAAACACCGAAAGGGTCGGATGTCCGACGCAACAGGTGTCCGGCGGACAGCGGACACCTGTCCGGCTGGAGAGAGTGAAAGAGTGAGAGTTGGACTGGCACGCCGTCCCCGACACCGTGTGGCACACCGTCCAGGACACCATGATCGGCACCGTCTAGAGCGGCGGTTTTGGAGCGCCGCAAGACCACGTCTCGCGATAGGCTTTGGAGCCGAGCTGATCTGTCTTCCAAGGTGCACCAAACTGAAGCTCTTCGCTCATGAAAACGAGGGCCGAAGGAGTGATCCCTCAATGAAGCGAAGCCGAGTCATAGTTTTCTCCTGGAAATTCCTTCTTCTGTCCCTGGGGTTCTCGATGGTGGGCTGCATCGCCCATCGAGCGCAGCAGCACCTTCATCGCGCGCCCTTTCTTCGCGGCCGCCCGCGAGCCCTGCAGACTAGTAGAAGACGGGAATATACAGATTGTTCGGCCCGAGGTGATGCTCCGGCTCCGGGGGAACGTTCCCACAACCGAGGTCGACCGGTGTGCTGCGCTCGGGCGCCTCCAGGATCATCCGGTCGTTGCCAAGCCCGGAGTTGTTGTCATCGTGCAGGAAACCTCGGACGAAACGCCCGATCTGGTCGGGATCGGAGCTGTTCTGGATTTCGGCCGAATAGATCAGCTGGTGGGGTCCGGTCTTGCGAATGCAGGTGGCCTCGGCCCAGTAGAAGAAACCCGTGCCGTTTCGGTATTGGCCCATTCTTCGGCTGGGGTCGGTAAAGAAGGAGTACCAATAGGTGCTTTCGTTGCCTTCTTCTTGCACTTCCAACGTGGAGCCGATCGCAAGAGCCCATGTGTTTGGCTCGCAGTCGCCAACTCCTACGAAACACGAGCCTGTGGCGAATTTAAACAGGTCCGCGGCCCCCCCATCCAGAACGAGATCCATCTCATACCGAGAGCCTTCGAGGTGATGGAGCTCCATGCTCTCTACCTCGCCGGTCCCACGATCGAGGCGCTCCACACCCGAGATGCCGGAATCGGCGAAATCGAGCTCGAAGGTGATCCGTTGCTCGGTCGGTCCCGTGTCGTCAACATGATCGAGCAAGCCGTTTAACACCATGAAGTAGATCTCGTCTCGATAGAAGGGGCCGTCCGACGCTTCCTCGAGGGGCGAGAAGTAGCCGACGACAACATCGCCGGCCAGCTGATCGTTGTGTGTACCCAGATTCTCGACCGTAATCTCTTTGATCCAAGGATCTGCCGTGGAGTCCCAGGCGGAGACACCGCTCGGCCGGCCGTTGGCCACGGCGGCCTGTCCGTCGACGAGGGTCTGTCCGGCAAGGAATCGAACGTCCGTGCTCTGCAGGCGGGTAAGCGTCGGGCCGAGTCGGCGGCTCTGCCCCAGAGCTTCGGCATAATCGTCATAAGCTTGGGTCGGGGCACCGTCCGGCCACGAATCGAAGAGCATGATGTTCGGATGGATCCAGTCGACATCACCTCCCGTGTATTTGAACAGGCTGATCCACTTGGCGCCGAAGGTCCAGGAGCTGAAGACGGAGAGGCGGATCCGAGAGCCGGTGAAGCCTAGGCGCCGAATTCCTTGAAGCTCGTTGTAGGCACGGACGTACTGGCCGAAGGGAATCGGCCGGGTACCAGTGCCGTCGTTGCCGGCGGCCGCTAGTCGCCGGTATTGGGCCAACGCCCCGTACATAGGGGAAGGAGAGCTCACCGGATCGAGGTAGCGGCTGAACGTCAAGAGATCGGGATCCGCCTCTTGTTGAAAGCCAGCGATCTGCCCATCGGATTCGTGGCCGTCGAAATTGAAATAGGAGAGCACTTCGGGGTATTGCTGGCGTACGTAGCTCACGTATTCCGCGGCGTCGTCAAAAAGGATTTCGTCGCCGATCTGGAGGCTGATCAATCGGTCGACGTAGGGTTGCTGGCTTGCGCTCAGGACGTCGCCGGTCAGCTGGCCGCTGGCGTCGCGATCGATTCCACCTTCCGAAATGCTCGTGGCCCAGCCGCCGGTGGGGTCGTCAGTCCAGAGCGCCGGGTCGAAGTAGATGAACTGGGTAGTTGTACCGAGGTCGAGCCAGGTCTGAGGATCGAGCCCGTTGGAACGCTGCCCGATGTACCACTCCATCCAGGACTGCATCTGCAGACCCTTGGTGCGCAAGATCTCGTGGCCACGGCTGATCTGCCAACGGTCGGTGGTGAAATGGGAGCCGAGGCCGTAGTGGATGAGGAGGCGGTCGTCGGCCAGCTCCGCGGGATAGAACGCGACCTCGTCCATGTCGCCTTCGAAGGAGTAATACACGCCGTAGGACCCCGGCCGATCACCGATCCGGAAGGCGCCGTCGTCACTATCCTGCATCGCCTCGATCGTGTCAACCTCGGCATCCACGGCCCTCCCGTTGTGAAAGAACCGCACCGAGGTGTCGTTGGCATTCGGGCGTACCGTGACCGCGACATGTTGCCAGAAATCGAGGGTGATGAGGCCGGGGAAGGTCTTGGCTCCGGAGGAGCGCACGGTGTGGTCTCTCTTGAGCTTGAAGAGGAGGCGGCCGTCCGCGGTGTGGTTGAAGAAATATCCGGACCGGCCTCCGTAGTGGTCGAGGCTGACGATGGTTTTGTCGTAAGTCGGAGCGAAGACCGGAGCCGTGGGCCGGATCCAGGCTTCGACGGTGAATTCCTGACCCACGGTGGAAGAGGGATTGAGAGGTGCGACGAATTCGTGCTCAATCCGATAGGCGTACCACTGGTTGTCGGTCCGCGGAAAGTTCTTGGCCGAAACGAGCTCCGGTGAAGGCGAGGCCGCCAGTTTCGGATTGCTGGCACGACCCGAAGACAAGGCTTCGAGATCCGGGGCTGAGCCGAGGCTGGACGCGGTGTCGCCAGTGGGTTCGTCGAGATTCCAATAAGCCACGGGTTGGTCAGCCAAAACCTCTTCTTGGTACTGCGATTCGGCCTGGCAGGGGATCAAGGTCAGGAAGAGGATCAGGGCGCACGCCGCGGCGCGAGTGATGGGGGGAGTGACTGGAGATGGGATTCGTTGATAGATGGTGTGAGTCCCTTTGCTGTTGTGCAGCTCAGTTTGGTGATGGCTCATTGATTTGTCTCCTGCGAAAGCTGTGGCTTTAGGGTCTGGTGGACAGCACAGTAGATTGGCCGCCACACCGATTTGTGATTGTCCGCCGGGCAAACCGAGCGAATCAACTGTCCCTCTAGTGGTGCGAAGGGTCTATCTATCCCACGCATCAACTGCTCTTTTTGGGTCGCTTGTGACGAGCGTCTAGTTGGCTACACCCGCTGTTCTGCCCGATCCGCCAGAACGGGGATATCCCCTTGAGCCGCATGCGGGGCGAATCGATTGCCTACATTCTGCGCCGTCGACAGGAAGAAGCTGGGACCGAGACATTTTCACCCCATGACTTGAGGCGCAGGCCTGTGACAGGGCTGCTCGACGCTGGCGTCGATGTGTTCACCGTCCAGCAGCTCGCGGGTCATGCTGATGCCGCGACGACGGCCCGCTATGACCGTCGAGGGGAGAAAGCGAAGCGTCGGGCGGTGCAGAAGTTGAGCATTCCGAGCTTGGCAGCCTGAGTCGTCCCGTACCTGAGCCTTCCTTACCGTCGACGGCCGATGGGTCGTCGTTTCGTCGTCTCCACCAAGTTCCGGTCCGCCCTCTGGAAGGGCCTCTCCATGGCCGTTCACTGCCTCGGGCAGTACCACCGGCGGGGATATCATCACCGGTGCTCCACGGCCCTTCCATGACCTCTGGCATCGTATCCCTTCGTTGATCTGAGGCGAGCTGGCAGCCGCCGACAGAGATCAGTGGGAGGCCGAAACGCACGGGTAGCGGGCCATCAAAACCATCAGAAGGGCTTTTGCAGGTTTTGATGGTTGGTAGGTTGCTTGTCTGGGGGTCGATGGCAGGCATCTGGAGGGATCGGCCTGCCAGGAGCTGGGGCAAGGGGTAGCTCTTTTGCTTCGGCTGCTTCCTTTTTATGGGCTGCATAAACTGCGGATAGACTCGAATTGCTGCGCAGTGATCGTCAAATCTTGCCGCAGCGCCGGAATTTGAGTGGCGGCATGCGGTAGCTACTACGTTGTGATTTCAGAACCTACTTGTCCTCGGGGCTGTTGAGTAGCACCCGAGGTGAGCTTCGTCGTCCCTTTTTAAGCGACTCCCGAAATTCCAGAAATTGCGGCGGCCACCTCGCCCGTCGATGCCACGATGGCGTATTCATCTCCTAGGCAGTGGATCGGCCGACGATCTCGGGGCCCGCCCGGTCGATGCACGGGGACCGAGATTTGAGGGCACGGATTTCGGTCCATCCTAGGAGACCGATACGCGGAAGCGACTCTGAATCTGACGTTGCCGGGCGTACGATTCCGCCTCGGCCACGTGTCCCCCAAAACCATTCCAGAGCGGACTACTCGACTCAATAGGGCAACCAAGCAGCGCAACTGATGCGGAGCTCCTCCTAGAATGCCCGATTGAATTCTGATCATGGACTGGAAGACTAAGCGCTAGTTTTGGGGCTAGAGGGCACATTGGGGGGCTGAGCAGAATAATTTAGGTGGACTAACCCGTAATGGAATACAGACGAATATAATCCATTGATGCCTTGATAATCTGACTCTTTGGAGAATTTCTTTTGAGCGAGCCCAGAGCCTTTTTAGCAAGCCGCATCTTCGCCCTGTGCCCTGTCTTCCTCTTGGGCTTCGCGGTTTCCACCGCGGTCGCGGGCGCCACAGCCAACAGCCAGGGAGCTCAACCCCTTCTCGTGCCGGCACAATACCGCGCCATCCAGGTGGCCATCGACGCCACCGTCGACGGCGACACCATACAAGTAGCGCCAGGCACCTATGCCGAGTCCATCGACTTCTTGGGCAAGGACATCACCGTGATCAGCGAGTTGGGGCCGGACGTCACGACCCTCGATCCATCGGCATCGGTGGTCTACCAGGGCGACGGGGAGCCAATCCCACAGCAGCACTTCACAACCAGGCGGTTCGACGACGGGCGGGTGGAGCTGCTGCGTGCCGACGGAGCTTTGTGGGTCGACTCAAAAGGTGCCGTTCGTTCGACGGCCCACTGGCCCGAAGGTGCAGACCCCGTCGTCACCTTCGCCAATGGCGAAAGCAGAGATGCCGTCCTCGAAGGCTTCACCATTACCGGCGGAAACAGCTTTGAGGGAGGCGGAATCCGCATTCACCTGGAGCCCTTCTGGGTGAGCTTGACGGCGCCGAACGGGCCGGACGGCTTTGTGAGCACCAGTCACACGCCCACCGTGGCGTCTCTGGCCCTGACCATCGACCTGACCTGGAACGCAGCAACGGACGGCGCCAGTGGCGTCGCCGGTTACCACTGGCTGGCCACGTCGCTGTCGTTACTCATCATCGCTTTAGTTGCAGTCGTCATTTGGATCGCCCGCCGCCATGGTGGACGCATGATCGAAATGGACCTCGAAGGCATCCCCGAGCTCCGCCAGGAAGGTCGACCCCTGGAACCGGATCTGGCCGAGTGGGTCCAAGAGGACTTCACTATCGCCCAACAGGCCGAGGCAATCGCTCTGCTAGAGCAGAGTCGCCTGGGAGATCGAGAGCAACGCTGTGCTCTATTTCTCGCCAAAGGAAGTGTCGACGGCCTGACTCGCGCCATTGATCTCGGCAATTCGGACTATAGGGACTTGATTGTCGCAGCGGAATACGAGCAGCCGGGTTTCCGGCAAGTGCGAGACTTTACGAAAGCCCGACCGTCGAATCCCCGCCGGCCTTGACATAAATAAACCTCCGGTGGCTGAATGATTTCTTTGCTGAGCTCAGCAAGTCCAGGGCCCACCGATCTCTTCCTCTTCGCCAACAGTCGCCAGGCGCTGAGAACCTACCGCGAGGCCATGGGTGTCTGGCTCATGGACCACCGCCAGCTGCGCCTCAAACATCCCAACGCCCGCATCCTCTCCTGCCACGGCCACCTCGACGCCCTCGGCCACCGCATCCGGCGCCACGACATCGAGGCGTTGCCCCGTTCCCTGAGGCGCTTCCGGCACACCCTGGCCCAGGCCCTCGATCCTTTGGGACGCCCTCCACGTCTCGACCTCGAACACTCCATCACCGCGTCCGTCGGCGCCCTCCTCGCCTGATCCAACATCGGTTCGCGCCTTCGAGCAGCAGCTGGAAGACCTGGTTGTAGAGCTCGGCTCGGTTGCGGTCGGGCGACTGGTTCTGCTCCAGCAGCATGGCCATCAGGGTGAGTTAGAGGGGATTGCCCGCTAACTCGTCGAGACCGGAGGCTTCCAGTTGCTGGAGGGCGGACTCAGCTCGCGCCGTGTCCTGGCTGCCGTCGGCCCGGCCGAACCAGGCGGCGAGGAAGTCGAGGCGCCGTTCCCGATGGAGGGGCAAGAGCTGGAGCTCACGGAAGCTCTGGGAGAAACGGCGGTAACCGATGGGCCGAGTCGACACCACGATGGGGGTCTTGGACCACGTTCGTCGAGGTGTAGGAGTAGATCCTTCGCTGCCTCGCGATATTCGGGCCCCACCTCGTCGAGGCCGTCGAGCAGCAGTAGCAAGCGTCCCTCCTGGCCTTCTCGGTCGAACACCTTGGCCAGACCCTCCCGTCCAGTGTCTTTGACCATGATGCGTTCGATACGGTCGAGCAAGCGCTCTCGGGAGCGCAGTAGCACCGGCAAGGACTGGAAGACGGGTACCCATTGGCTCGTTGGGGCCTGGGCCAGTTGGCAAGCCAGGTGACGCAACAACGTCGTCTTGCCGGCCCCCGGGTCGCCCCGCACCACCCAGCGACGGGTCACCCAGTCGTGATCGTTTGGGTCGAGGGCGAGGACGTCGCGCAGGCTCTTTGGGACGGCGGTGAGGGGTGCTCGGTCTTCTTCTCGGAGGCGTCGCGCTCCGAGCGATGCTGGTGGGGCAGCATCTCCAGCTCGACATAAACCCGGTCGAGCAGATCCAGCTCGTGGCGTTGCTGGAAATAGTCCACCAGGCGTTCGTGGTCCCGTTGCACCTTGCGCAGCCACGACGGCAACAGACCGCGATCCACCGAAGCGTCAGGCTGAGACTGGCGTTGCCGTTCCAACTCTTCGGCGATGGCTTGCAGGTCCCGTAGCCGCTCGGTGGACTCGTCCTCGTCTAGGGCTCGTTGGAGGTTGGCGATCAGGCGCAAGGCGGCGGCGATGGGGTCATCATCATCCCGAGAGAGAATCACGGCGGCGGAGGCTTGCAGGGCTGGGGTGGGGAAGTCGTCGAGGGCGGTGGGTAGTCCCAAACCCATCTCGTTAGAAAGAAGGCGGCGCATGGCCTTCTGTTTCATCAGAGGATCGAGCCATGCGATCAACAGACGGCTGGTCTCGTCCGGCAAGCGAGGCGCTGGGCGTCCGGGACCCTCCAAATCGCTGATCTCATTGGCTAGATTTTTCTCGGTGGTGCCGATCCACTTCGAGATGATTTCCGTGTCGAGGACTTTCAGCAGCTCTTTGACCGCCGTCCCCGCGTCGAGATTCGCGACTCGCTTGCACTGCACGCAGACTAGGCGTCCGTCGGGGTCGGTGGCCCGTCCGTCCCAGCCACCGTCGCTGCCGGCGGCCCCCAGATGTCGCGTCGAGTAGCCCTCGGCATGCAACAGGGCGAGGGAAAGCTCTTCGAATTCCCTCGGTGATAGCTCATCGAAACGCAATGCCATGGGTGCCTCCAGATCAGAGAATGAGTGCACGCAAGGATATACGCTCGGCTGGCTCCAATGCCTGTCTAGGATGAATTGAGGACGGCGAGATCGCGGGAAGCGTCTCGGCCACTGCCGACGCCTGACGATTACTCAGCCAGGCGTCTCCACCAAGCTGACCGCCTCGGGCAGGCCACACGCGAATGCATGGAGCTCCGGCCTGCTCTGACGCAACATCTCGACCTCGGCCAAGGCGACGATCACCTCCGAATTCAGGAGGTTCACAAGGTCACCCTTCCATCATTCGAGATAGTGCGCTTGATTGGAGTTGGGGCGCTGATGGTGAGCAAGGCTTCGCTCGAGGAGCTTGATCCGCTCTGTCCACTCCATTTGTTCGTGGGTCGGACTGCTCTCGATGGTGCGGTGCAACGCTTTGCTGACGAGCACTTCACCGTACCCTTTGCATCGGATCAGGTTGGCGATGGCGAAACCGCGGGCCAGGTCGGCATCGTCGGGTCCCGCTGACGATGGCGTGAGATGTTTGCCCGGGCCATTGCAGCTTTCAGGAAGAGACCCATTTCCTAGCTGGCGCGCCGCGTTGCCGCGTCCTATGACTTCCGTGGATCGAGAAGGAGACGACCATGAAGAGACTGCCCTGTTGGATCTTGCTGCTGCTTTGCGCGGTGATCGCCTCGCCCGCCTTGCAGGCCGACACCGCCCCCACCCGGACCCTGACCTTCAGCAACCAGTGTCCCTACGATGTCTGGCTCACGGCGGTGGGCTCCAACGCCAGCAACATTCCGTGCTCCCCGAGCACCACCAACGCCCAGGGCAACTGCCCCAGCGGCAACATCTGCTACGACAAGAACGCCAACACCAACTACTGCGTGGCGGGTACCACCAAGTCGACGACTTTTCCCATCTCGTCCACCAGTGACATCAACTTGACGCCGAGCGGCTGCGCGTCTGGCAACCAGGTGACGGACACCGGGAGCCCGCTGTGGGGTCAATGCACCTGCAATAGCGCTAGCGACTGCGCCTCGGGCCAAGTCTGCTCCACCGTCGAGAAGGGCATCCAGCAGTGCTACTGGGGTTATGACTTGCCGCAAGGGGGCAAGCTGGCGGCCGACACCGGTACGGCCCGGACCCTGCAGCTCAAGGTCAAAGCCAACAGCACCGACTCTGGCGCCGTGGTGTCCAGCGGCAAGTTCTTCGTCAAGCTGGCCTGCGACGAGAACGGCACCTGCCTGTCGGACAACTCCAAGGGGGCGCCCGCGTCCCTGGTGGAATTCACCTTCCAGAACGATAACGACTGGTACGACGTGTCCTACATCAACGGCGTCAATGCCCCAATGGCCATGTACCCGGTCACCAGCACGGGCAACGACTACGAAAGCTCCGACCCGTATCGCTGCCAGGCTGCTGGCGGCGGCAGCGAGATTTACGGCGACATCAACACCTTTCAAACCCAGAACGGCCTGACTCCGAACAAGGAGCTGGAGAAGTTCGTCTGCACCAACGACTACGACACCACCTTGGGGACGTCCAAAGTGGGCTTCAACTTCGTCAGCCAGGTCCGAGGCAAGGCGACGTCCTGCACCAAGAACAGCGAGTGCGGCACCGGCCAGGTCTGTGGCCTGACGCTGCAAAACGTCACCGGCAACCAGACCGCTACTCAGTGCGGCCAGCGCCTGGGCTATTGGACCTACGCCCAGCTCTGCGGCGCCAACAGCAGCTACCGGAACGACGGCTTGGGCATCCGCTGCGACCAGACGGCGGACCTGGCCTACGCCCTGTGCAAGAACCAGGCGGGCCTCAGCGACACCGGCCCCGGCCGCAGTTGCTTCAACGCCAACACCACGTCGTCCGGCCAGACCTGCTGCGGCTACGAAGCCTGGGCCGCCGCCGACGGCACGGCTCAGCCCTTGGGCCCCGGCGACGCGGCGGTCCAGGGTGTCGTCACGACCACGTGGAGCAGCGCCATCCTCCCCAAGCTGCTGCCCATCAAGCAGGGCTGCTACCTGGCCTACTCCTTCCAGTACGACGACCCGTACTCCACCTTCACCTGTGCCTCGAAAAGTGGCCTCAACAGCGTCGACTACCACGTCGACCTGTGCCCCGGCGGTGCCTCCGCGGGCATCAACCCACCGACGCAAGGCGCCTGCGTGCCCAAGGTGCCCAACGGCTACCAAGCCGCCAACTTCACCGCCGCACCGCCGTCGGGTATCACCTTGAAGATCCAGCGCTGCGACGCCAGCGGCACCAAATGCACCCAGACGCTCTCCCCGACGCCGCCGAGCTCACCCATCTACACCGCCAAAAAGGGATCGTGGACCTATCTCTTCACCGCCACCAATGGGGCGAACGTCACCCAGAGCTGCAAATTCGAGATCCCCGAAAAGGGCTGCATCCAGCGCCTCGACGTCTCCGGCAACTGCAAGACGTGGCAGGTGGCTACGGACGGTGCGTGGCAGAACCGGGCCGTTCAGATTCCGAACTTCTGAGCCCGTTGGGGGATCGAGGGCTACTCGATCCCCAGTCGCCGCAACGGCTGTTCGTACCTATGCGGTTGGGGGCCTCGCCCTTCGTGGGCAGCCCAGTGATTGATGGGCCATGGTAGGTATGCCGGACAGAGCTGGGAGTCAAAGAAACCATGGGTTCGTCCGGTCGATTTGTCCTGCCAATTTATGGGTCGAGTGTTTTGAGTCTCTCCCAAGTCGATTTTCGAGGCCGTGATGAAGCCTTTGAAGAAATCTCGCAGTGGATGAGATATCTTCAGATCATGCATGAGGAGATTCGAAAAAAGCTCGTGGGATTCGAACGCGATGAATTGGTGGAGCTGATCGAGAGCCTTCTTGGAATGGACGATGCGATCGACCAGAAGATCGCTGCGTTTGCGATGCGCCGGGCTCCTTCTGCGCATATGGATGCGTTGCGACAGTGGATCGATGGCTGGACGAATGGGCGTGGCGTCGTCTCGTACCGCCAAAGTTTCGATCTGGCTGACGAGGTTGTAAGGGTCGTGAAAGTGATGGCAGCTCTTGTTGAGAGCGAGTCTGAAGATCCGAGCTCAGTTTTGGACTTGGTCGAGCTGTTCCTGCAGTCCGGTGGTGCGGTTCTAGAAAGCACGGACGACTCATCCGGTGCCGTGTCGGGCGAATTCCGGGAAGCGGCCGAGCTTTGGCTTTGGGCGGCGAAGCAATGCCGGGATGCTGGCCTGGATGACGACTGGAGCAGGCGTGTTGAGAAGCTGATGGAATCAGATGGGTATGGCTTGCTCGATCTCCTGCTGCCGAGGTCTTCCATCTTGCTGACGGATTCCGAGTTGTGGGATCTGGCGGCGCGCTACGAATCACAGATCAAGGAAAGCTTGGGGGAGTCTTGGGAAGCAAGATCTGCTTCGACCCGGCTTGGAATGGTGGCGGAAGCTTTGCAGGATTCGGAGCTTTATGTTCGTTCGGTCTGTCTAAAGAGCCCCAATCTCAACACGCTACAGAAGGCGAATATCGTCGAGAAGCACCTCGAATTCGACAATCCCGAAGGAGCGCTCGGATGGCTCGAGGAACCCTGGGACGGAGATGAGTGGCACCGTTTAGACCTATTGGCGCGGACCTTTGCGGCTCTAGGGCATATCGGCGAAGTCATCGAGATTCGCCGTCAGATCTGGGATCTGAGACCTTCGACGAGGACGCTGGAAGGCCTCCTAGGGGTTCTTCCGGCCGAAGAACAGCCAGCCTCGAATGAAGAGGCGAGGCAACGTGCTGCGACTATCCCAGACCTAGAGACTGCTCTAGAGCTGTTACTCTTTCTAGGCCAATCCGAGGATGCTTCTGGCCTGCTGCTCCAGCGAAGAGAAGAGCTCAGCGGCAATTCCTATTATTCTCTGCCGGCAATGAGTGAGCAGTTTGAATCCAGCTCCCAGTTCCTGGCATCGACACTGATCCATCGGGCTCTCCTTGATTCGATTCTAGATCGTGGCTATAGCAGGGCCTATCACCACGCGGCTCGCTACTACGCTCATTTGGGGCGACTGGAGGCCAAAGTCTTGGACTGGCACGGGGTCGACGGGCATAGGATGTATCTGAGTGACTTGTGGGATCAGCACCGTCGCAAGCGGGCGTTTTGGTCCCGTGTCGGCGGGGCGCCGGGGTAAGATCGGACGATTCTATGGGCTGAATTTTTCAACTATTTGGACGGTGCCCGGTCCTCAGAAGCTAGCGTGGAAGAGGTCGAGCTTTGTATCGGAGCGAGATCAGCCTGAGAAGAGTTTTAGAGGTGAGGCGACTTCCGTCGTCTTTCTGGCGTCGACCCGTCAACGAAGCCGCCAGCCCCGACCCGATCTGCTCATTCGCCTGCCGCAGCGGATCATCCGCCAAGTGTGCATACCGCTGCGTCGTCGCGATCTTTGAATGCCCGAGCAGCTTCCCGACGACGACCAGATTGTGGCCGATGGCCGCGAGATTGGTCAGAGGGGAAGTATTGCTGACGATGAGCCTCAGGCATCGAGCTGGCGAAGGGTCTCGAGGTCCTGGCTCAGATCGTCGTCATCGAAATGGGGTGGGATGCGACGACTCCCCAGAATCTGGCGAAACTCCCAGAGGGATAGGCCAGCAAGCTCATGGGCCTTGCCCACAGAGAGGCGTCCTTGCTCGTAGAGGTGGATGGCCAGCTCGGTTTGCATTTCGGCACGTGGCTCAAAAATCTCAAGGCGCAAGGTCACCGGCCTCAGAATCCCGACGACTGATCCCCGCTCACTCCGTCCCCACCTATCCCTGTGGCAAGCCCTTCCAGGTCATCCCCTAGGCGGGCCCCTCAGGGATTCTCTTCGCCATGCCATAGCCAGGCTGCCCGCCGCGATGGAAGCCCGTCTGAGGGTCGTGCCAGGGCCTGGGAACGGGCGAATCCCGTCCCGCCGGTTAGGTCCTATCCCCGTTCTATTTCGTTCCTATCCCCGTTCCATTCCAAGAGCGACGATTCCGCCGACGTCTTGCGAGGAATCCGTCGTCTGCTGGTTGACTGCCCTGGGCGTTCGGCCGTACTTCTACTTCCACACCGAAAAGACACTCGACCGCCGAAGTGGAGAAGGAGACGACAGGCGACGCCGACGGGGGAGCGTTTGGCTCCGCGTTCGGAATCCAAGACCGTTGATTCTAAAGGCGTACGAGTTTGAGGAGGCAGCACCCGTGCCGCGAATTGTCATTTCAGTGCTGCCGAGCCCTAGTTTGGATCGACCTCGGGTTCACGGATCGCCGAGAGGCTGAGCTCAGGAATTGGAGGACCGTTCTCCCCGCTTCTCGACGATGTGGGTTCTAGAGCGGGCTCGCCGGGGAGACGACTCAAGGTCTGCGGCTCTCCGTCCTCCCAGACCGTTCGCGTAGGGTGGCTAGACCGGTATCGAGACAGGCGGGCTCGAGCCGCCGCGGGGTCGATGCGCCCACTTCTCTCGACGGCCTGGACAGCGCCCTCTTGCCAACGCACCGCGTCGGAGAACTGGCCCAGCGCTGCGTATGCCATCGCTAGGGTTTCGATCTGTTGGAAGTGGACCCGGGATCCTTGCGGGAAGCGCACGAGATCGAGCGCCCGGGCTCCGTCCCGCAGGCCTTCGATCGGGCTCGTCGCCAGCACTCTCGCGAGGAGGTGGTGGAGCGCCGCGGCCTCTGGGTATTTCGCGGTAGCCGACTCCAGCTCGGCCAAAGAAGATTCCCAGTTGCCTTGGCGGAGCTGACATACGACGTGCCCAAATCGTGCGTTGGCGTGAGTCGGTTCAGAATCGAGGATTTTCGCATAGTGCTTGAGAGCCGTTTCACAGCGCCCCGCGCTGCGCTCTAGGGACGCTAGACGGAATTGGGCTCGTCGGAAGTCCGGATCTAGCTCCAGGGCGCGGAGAAAGTGCGCGCGTGCCTCTTCGGGGGAAGCTGCCTCTGCCAGGACACCGAGCTGATGGTGAATTGGTGGGTAGCCCGGTAGCCCGTCTACAGCCAGCAGGAGCTGCTCGTGCGCGGCTTGCGAATTACCAAGTCGCCGTTCGACCAGTCCGAGCAAGAAGTTGAGGTGCGGATCCTCGCCGTCGTCCGCCAACAGGTCGAGCAGCCCCTGTTTCGCTTCCTCGAGCCGTCCAGTCTCGAAGAGGCGCTCTGCCACCTTCAGTCTCGTCGCGCTCTGCACCCGCCGTAGCTGCTCGACGTCTGCCATCCACGGGTCGTCAAGGGGAAGCACAACACGCTCGTCGTTGCGTCGGATACTTGCGCGCTTCAGGTGGTGGCGGGCAAGCTCCAGGTCTCCGGCATCCCGTGCGGCCATCGCGAGGGCGTAGTGGACCGAGGTCGCGTCTGGTGCCTCCAGGAGAATCGCCCGAAAGGCCTCGATCGCGCTCTGCAAGTCTCCCCGTTCTTGCGCCAGTCGTGCCAGCCCGTTGTGTGCGCGGACACACCCGGGAGCCAACTCCAAGGCGCGGTCGAAGTGACGGCTCGCCTTGTCATGGGCGCCGAGATCGAGCTCGACTTCTCCCAGCGCCACGAAGGCTGGAACGTAGTCTTCCGCTGCGATCACGGAGAGCAGGAGATCCCGGGCCTCTTCGACTTCGTCGAGACGGAGGGCGATCGTCGCCTGGAGGTATCGCCAGGTGGGTTCTGAGGGTTCGAGCCGAGTGGCGTTCCGATATCCGGCCGCAGCGGTGGCAAGGAGCCGATGGGCATGGAACCAATTGGCGAGATTGGCCCAGGCCAGAGCGCGGTCGGCGCGCGTAGAGTCTTCCTGAGCGTCGACCACCGCCAGGGTCTCCCGGCGGCCTTGGTATTGGCGCCGGATCTGTCGCTCCATCGAGGCGAGCCCCTCCGGATCCGGGATCTCTTCCAGGACCGGCTGTGGGTCGCCGCAGGCCAGGCCGAAGAGAACCAGACACAGGCCGAGAATCGTGGCGACTCGCCGGCCCAGGGAGCTCAAAGACTCTCCTGAAGCCGTTCTGAACCCTTGACGAGAGTATGGTAGCGACCGACGGCTAGGTGCGCGAAGTGCTCGGTGGCCCCGTCGGGCCATTGCACCCGGACTCGGACCGCAGCCGGGGCACCTTCTAGGTCACCTAACCCGAAGAGCACCCGCGGGTCGCCCGCAGAAAGATAGCTGGCTCCGGTCCGAGCTCGCCGTACCCGGGGAGGCGCCCCGTCGAGCAGCAACTCCACGCGCGTGCCGAGCATGTCCCGCCGGCCTGCCATTCCAACGAGCCGCAGGCCGACCCAGGCTCGATCCTGACCGACGCGATTGATCAGCAGACGAGCCGGCCCTCCGCTATTGAACACCACCAGATCCGGATCGCCATCGTTGTCGACGTCGCCGACTGCGAGACCACGGCTCGTCTCGGCTCGAGTGAAGGAGTCTCCGGCTTGGCTCGTGACGTCCTCAAAGTTCAGCGAGCCGTCCCTGTCCCCGCCCTGATTTAGGAACAGCTGATTGGGTTGATCGTAAGGGAAGCTGTCACCGGCCGCTTCCAATTCCGGAACCGTCGCGACCGCTCCGTGAACGGCCGCGAGATCGAGCCAGCCGTCATTGTCGACATCGAGGATGACCGCACCGAAGCCGGTGTATGGGGTGCTCTGGCGCATCCCTGAAGCCCGGCTCCGATCCGAGAACATGCCCCGGCCGTCATTGAGGTAGACGGTGTTGGTATCGCCCACGAGATGGGTCATGAAGAGATCCTCGTCGCCGTCGTTGTCGAGGTCCCCGACGTCTACGCCCATGCTGGCCTGTGCCTTCCCTTCGAGGTCCAGAGCGCTGCCGGTGAGAAGCCCCCATTCCTCGAAGCCGAGGTGCTGGCCGGGGCCGAGGCCCTGGTTGTGCCAGAGCTGGTTCGGCATCAGGTCGTTGGCGACATAGAAGTCGATCCATCCGTCGGAGTCGAAGTCGGCGGCAACGACTCCGAGGCCAGACCCGCCGTCGCTCACCAATAGCCCCGCCTGAGCGGTTGCGTCTACGAACGTGCCGTCTCCCTTGTTCCGGAATAGGCGATCGTGTTCGCCAGAGTACGCTTGCGGGCCGCAATAGTCGGGGCGTCCTGTCGGTCCCCGACACTGGCGGTGCGAGCCGATCCGAAAGTCGACGTACGTGGTTACGAAAAGATCCAACCAGCCGTCGCGGTCGAAGTCGAGGAAGATCGCGCTTGTCGACCAGCGCGGATCATCGACGCCGGCCATCAAAGTTCGGTCTTCGAACGTCCCGTCCCCTCGGTTGCGCCAGAGCTGATTCGATCCGAAGTTCGTGACGTAGAGGTCTGGCCATCCGTCGTTGTCAATGTCACCGACCGCCACGCCCATGCCATAGCCGTTCGACGCGAGACCGCTCGCTTCCGTGACGTCTCGCCAGGCTACCGGACTTCCCGTGGATCCTGCGGAGGGGTTCGGCTCGGAAAGGTAGAGACGATCGTGAAGAGCTCCGACGGGCGGAACGATGGCGGCAGTTGGTCGGCTGCCGTCGAGCGTACTCCCCTGGACGGCATAGAGGTCGAGGTCGCCATCCCCGTCAACGTCGACCAGTGCGCCTCCCGGGCCGCCTATCTCTGGGAAGTAGTAGCGCCCCGTCGCGCCGTTGTCGTGCAGGACGTCGAGGCCAGAAGCCTCCGTCTCGTCTGTGAAAAGAAGCTGCTCCTTGCCCTGGTCTTCGGGGCCCTGATCTTCCGGAGCTCCTGAGATCGAGGGAGACTCACCGCAGCCCCAGATTGCGATCGTCGCGAACAGGAGGAGCCAGGTCGGGGCAGCTCGCGAAACCGAACCCGGTTCGTGGCTCCGCTCGCGCCTTGGATCTGATTTCACCCGGACTTCCTCCGAAAGCCGACTCACAAAGCCCATGACGCGCCCTATTTTCGTCGCGTTCAGCTGAGGCGTCGCCGAATGAGGAGCGCGATTCCCGCAGCGAAAAGGAGCGCAGCGAGGGTTGCCAATCCCGTCGGGGACTGAGTCGGGACCTCAAGCGGGCCGCAGCTTGCGAACGGGATGTTGTTGTTGATGACGAAAGGGTCGCCCGGCTCGAGCTCGAAGGTCAAGTGAAACGGATTGTCGGCGCACGCGGAGGAGACCAAGAACCCAGTGGAGAGTGCCTCACCAGATCCAAGCGCCACCGGATCCGAGAGCCCGGTCGGGTCGAAGCTCCCGAGATCGGAGCATGCCACGCTCATCGGGAAGCCGGAGGGCGGCGTTACCGAGAGGTTGTACGTTCCGGGCGTGCCGTCCGTGAAGAAAGTGTAGCGGCCCGAGCTGCCGTTTTCTTGCAAATCGATCGTGCCGGGTCCAGACACTGCCACGGATCCTCCCTGGAGGATCATGCCGGTGCTCTCACAATATAGGTAGCCAGACGGGTCGTAGTCGCTGCAGTCGGGCTCTCCGTCTCCGTCGCGGTCGTCGACGCAGGACTCGTTGCAGAGGCCGTCTGCGTCGTCATCGAGGCACGGAATCTCGAAGCTGAAGTCGTTGTCCAGGGAGTCCGCGGCTCCCACCTCGAGGTCGGGCGTCCGGGTCGTCTGTCCCAGGGGCTGCGTGCAGCCAGCGAGATCGGGGTCCGCCACGTCGACGGTGACGGCATAACACAGCGGGTCGCCGACCGCGCCGAGTTGGAGATTCGCGAAAATGTAATGGCCGTCACCGGCCGTGTCCATTGTCGCGATCGACGGCCCGTCGGCGACATCGTCGCAGTCCGTGTCCTCAAAGAGCTCGAGCCCAACTCCTGCGACGCCTTCGCCGACGTCGAACGTCCCGTTGCCTGTGGTTTCAAGGCCGTCACACCAGACCGTGTCTCCGATTGAGCCGACAGGCTCTTCGAATCCAAAGTCGGCTGAGAGCACGTCGGGTGCTGTCGAAGTCAGGTCCGGCGCTTGGTCCGTCGTGGCCAATGGGAGCACGCAGGCGCCGAGGTCGGTGTCGGCGTCGTCCACCCGGACGACATAGCAAGAGGGTGAGGCGGGGGCTCCGACGGTCAAGCCGGAGAAGAGGTACTGGCCGTCGCCGACCGTGTCCTGGATCGCGATGGCCGCGCCGTCGGCGACATCGTCGCAGTCCGTGTCTTCGAAGAGCTCGATCCCGACTCCGGCGATGCCTTCACCGGCATCGAACGTGCCGTTACCCGATCCGAGGGCTCCGTCACACCAAACCGTGTCTCCGATCGAGCCGAGAGGCTCGACGAAAGAAAAGTCGACGTCCAAATCCGCCGGGGAGTCGACGTTGATGGCAGGGCTCTGCTGCACAGGGGTGTCGGGAATGGTGCAAGCGCCGAGATCGGGATCGGTGGTATCCACTTCCGCAACGAAACAGATAGGCGACGCAGCCGGTCCGAGCGAGAGACCCTCGAAGAGATACTGGCCGTCGCCGATCGTGTCCTGGGTCGCGATGGCCGCGCCGTCCGCAACCCCGTCACACCCAAGGTCATCGAAGAGCAGGACCTCTACTCCGGCGAGCCCCTCTCCCGGATCGAAGACGCCATTCCCGGTTCCGATGATTCCGTCGCACCACACCGTGTCGCCTACCGAACCGAAAGTCACCGTGGCCGTGTTCTGGATCCCCCATGTAAAGGGTTGCCCCAGCGGTGCGACAAGGTTGTAGGTCATGGTTCCGCCGAAGAAGCTTCGGCCGACCCAGGAACCGACGAAGGACTGTGTCCCAGCTGTGTTCGGTGCCTGGTTGGGATTTATGATCGGCGATCCGGTCGTGATCGAGACCACGGTGGTACCACGGCTCAGCATCGCGGCGGTCTGCGATTGGATGGTGCGCGGTGCGGCATCCGGGTACGTATAGGTGAACGAGCCCCGATAGGTTCCGGGCGCAGTTTGAGGGATCTTGTCCCTCGGTACGAGGTTTCCAGTCAAGTCGGCGGTGTTACCGTGATCGAGGGCGTTGACGGCTGGATCCAACAGCCTTCCGGTAAAGCCGGGAGGGTAGGTGGTCGCATAGAAGGTCGTGAAGAGATAGTCACCGAGCAGGCCCGTCGGCATGGTGAGCGCGGGGTTGCCATACACTCCCGCGGTGTTCAGGGTGACGTCGAAGGAGACTTCTCCCGTGGTTCCGTCGACGCCGGTCACCGTCACACGAAGGCCAGATGGCCGCCCTTGGGCCTCCGCCGCCCGGGGATAGATGGCGATTGCGGTCAGACCGACCACCGCGAGAAGGCAGGAGACCGAACGGAGGGATAGCGGCATGGTGCATAGCCTTCTTTGGTGGGGCCTGCAAGACTGCAGTGCAGCCTTGGGCCATTTAGATTGAGTGGCGAGGGAGAAACTCTAGCATCCCCAATGCTGCTGCGCATCGTCAATACTGCTGCACATCGTCAAGATCCGGAGGCGCCTCCCGGCGGCAGCGCCTCAAGTTCCGTGCGGACTCCGGAGGCCTCCGCGTGCCCGGGAGCCGCCCTGAGGAAGGCGTTCCAGTGTCTTCGGGCGAGATGCGGCTCTTGGAGGGCGCCGGCGTACAAGTGCCCGAGCTGCAGGTGGCTTTCTGCATAGGCGGGGACCTGGTCGACGACTTCTAGAAAAAGGGCTTCGGCTGGCCTTGCTCGGTCGGTTCTAGCCAACAACACCCCGAGGTTGAATTTCGCCTGCCAATAGTCCGTTGCCAGCTCTAGGCTCCGGGCGAAGGCGGCTTCAGCCGGTCCGATCTGTCCCTGTTCGTCGAGGGCGACACCCAGGTTGTTCCAGGCTTCGGGGAGGTCTGGGGCGCTCTCGAGGGCCCGACGTGCATACGTCTCAGCGGCCGCCCATTCTCCGCGGTCGACCTCGATCGCAGCGAGATTGTTGGCCGCGTCGGCATAGTCCGGATGCGCCTCGGAAACCTGCCGTAACTCATCAACGGCACGGGCCACACGGCCAAGCCGGTAGAACGCGACCGCCCTGTTGCTGCGCGCGGCGGCATTGCCGGGATCGTAGGATAGAGCAGTCTCGAATTGGAGGCGGGCCTCTTCGACCTGACCCTGTTCCGCAAGCCAACTGCCGAGAGATATGTGCAATTCTGGTCGCGGAGTTTCGCTCAGCCGGAGCGCCTCTTTAAGGTGCTTCTCTGCGTCGGTGCCCGCAGAGCGTCGGGCGAGGATGACTCCCAGTTTGCCATGCAAATCGGCGTCGTCTGGCTTTTTTTGCAGGCCCAAGCGATAGACCTCTTCGGCATCCTCAGTCCGGCCCGAGAGCTCTAGAACGTTCCCTAACTGGCGGTAGGCCGGCACATGGAATGGGTCGCGGACAATTGCCTGGCGCAAACCTGCTTCGGCCTCGTCCCACCGTCGGGCCGGAATGTCGATCAAGCGCGCCTGCGCGACCAGCAGTCGAGGATGGTCAGGGCTCTTCTCCAGGGCGCGGGCCAGCGAGTCGCGGACCTCTTTGATCCGGCCGAGACGGGCCAGGAGACTCACCCGCGTCGCCATCGCTTCGATGCCTCGGGGATCCAGGTCGAGGGCGGTCTCGACGAGGTCGAGAGCCTTCTGCGGCTCCTGGCGCCGAGACTCCAGCCCGGCCATCAGGAGGTAGAGACGCGAGTATCGGGGCTCTAGGGAGAGAGCCCTCTCGAGGGTCCGTATCGCTCCGTCGACGTCTGCGGCACCTTCCTGGGCTGTCGCGAGGTCGATCAGAGCCGCCAGATTGTTTGGGTCTTTTTGGAGGATCTTGCGGGTTTGTGTAATCGCCTGCGGAAAAAGGCGGTCCTGCAGAAGGCGCCGACTCCGCTCGAGGCCAACGTGGAGATCCACCATGGTCTTCGGATCTGGACGATCCTTGCCGGAGATCGCCGGGCCGGTTCCGACGGATACATAGCCGAGGCTTCTAAGCTTCTCTATCGCTTCGCTGTCGAGCTCTAACGAAGCTTCCTTTTCTCCGCCTTCGGCCTCTTCGAGCGATTCTTCGAGAATTCTGCGGAAATCATGGGCCGTTCCCTCCCTCTGGTCGTGGAGGTTCGTGAGCTCCCAAGGGTCCCGCGAGAGATCGTAGAGCTCTGGATCCGGAGCGTCGATGTACTTCCAAGCACCCCGCCGGACGACGCGAAGCTTCGCCCAGCCATAGGTGTAGAAGGGTAGGTAGGTCTCCGCGTAGATCGCCCGTTCCGCTCCTTCGGTGGTGCCGAGGAACGGCAACAGGCTTTGCCCGGAAAGGCCTTCGGGCACCGGTAGGCCCAGGAGGTCGAGCAGCGACGGGGTGAGATCGACCTGGCCGACTGGAGGGCGGTGGATGACGCCGGTCGGGCCCCCTCGAACTGAGAGGATCCATGGTACATGCAATGTCGAATCGTAGGCCAGAATGGCGTGGGTCTGTTCGCCGTGCTCCCCGAGGCTTTCGCCGTGATCCCCGATGACCGTGACGGCGAGGTCGTCTGCTTGCCGGAGACGGGAATGCTGGAGCAGCCTACCGATCTGCGAGTCCATGTAAGCGATCTCGCCATCGTAAAGCCTCCCGGCGTACTGGTCTCGGTACGGGGGAGGGGGTGAATAGACAGCGTGCGGGTCATAGAGGTGAACCCAGAGAAACAGCCGTTCGTCCGGGGGCATCTCGTCGAGCCACGCGTGGGCTGCATCGATCGTGGCTTCAGCTGGACGGTCAGCGACGACCCGCGGGTGACGCTCCCGGCTTGTCGAGAGATCGTCGTCGTAGGTTTCGAACCCCTGGTCAAGCCCATAGCGCTTTTCAAGAACAGCCGCCGAGACGAAAGCCGCCGTCCGGTAGCCCTCGCTGGAGAGGATTTCGGCCAGCGTAGTGAGACTCTCCGTCGTATGGTGGGTGCCGTTGTTCCGGACTCCGTGCATCGGAGGCGAGAGCCCAGTGAGGATGCTGGCATGTGCCACCAGGGTGATCGGGGCCACCGAGTACGCACGCTCGAAGAGGACCCCGCGCTCGGCCAGCGCGGCGAGATGAGGTGTGGCGACGTCCGTTGCGCCGTAAGGCTCGAGCCGGTCCGCGCGGGTCGTATCTACGGTGACCAGAACAACATCACGTGCGCGGCGTTCGAATGAGACGGAAGACGCCGAAGGTGTTTCCGGCGTCGAGCATGCCGAAACCGCCATAGCAACGGCGAGGGCCATTGGAGCGAATGAGCGGCGGGATGGGACAAAGGGGCGAACGGAAGGTGAGTAAGGGCAACGCATAGATTCATTCATAGTATAGGATTCGGGCACTGTTGATCTCCAACCAAGGCGCCAAGCATGTTGATCCGCTCACTTTCGATCTCCGCCCGGCTCGTTCCTATATTTGCAGGGCTCGTTCTCTTGGCTCTTGGACCGCTTGTGTGTCCGCTCCGGGCAGAAGAGCCAGAGGGATCTACGCCAACCGGGAGCGCGCAGAAGGCCCGGCCTACACCCGTAGGCATTGTCGTCCAGTGGTGGGAGCAGAGCGACATCGTCGAGGCGATCGATCTTCGTCCCGAACAGATCGAGGCTCTGAACGTTCTCTGGAGCGAAGCCCTCGAAGCCCGAAACGCAGGTCGTACCGAGCAGACACGATTGTTCGCCGACTTCACTGCGGCGCTCCAGTCGAATGCACTCGGCCGACGCGCCGACCTCGTCGATCGACTTGCCGAGTCGGCGGCCGCCCAGGCTCGCCTTCCGGCCGAGCTGATGGACCGAGGCGTCGCGGTCCTGGATAAGGATCAACACGGTCGGGTCGCGGAGCAGTTTCCCTGGATCTTTCGACGATCTTGGATGGGACACTCGACGGCGCGAGAACGACGACTAGAGAAGCGGGGTGGGCCTCTCCGGATCCAACCGAAGCGAATAAATGCCGGTGGAGAAGAGCATGAATGAGTCGCGCCGATGTCCGTTCCGACATTATTTCTACGGATTCGCAATGGGAGCGATCCTGATCCTCGGAACGACGGAGCCTGGGCAGGCTCAGGTGCCGGGGATGTCGGGAACCTGGGTTGCCGTCGAAACCTCCTGGAACGGGGAGGCATCCCGGAACGGCGAGCAGCAGCGCCACGCCCGGGATGAAGGAGAGACCGTGATCGCGGTCGAAGGCGATTCCGTCACCGTGACCCGGACGCGACTGTCCCGCACTTATGTCGTCGACGGTCAGGTCCACAGGGTCGATGGCCGAGACGTCCGTGCGTCGTGGGACGGAGGCCTCCTTGTCCTAGAGACCCCCAGCGGCACCGAGACCTGGGAGCTGTCCGGCTCGGGCGAGTTGACGATCACCCGTCGCATCGGGGAGTCGGTGCAGATTCGCGTTCTTCGCCGCCGGTAGGCCGAACCCGTGGGCTTGGTGCTCGCGATCGTCTCGGCGTCGGACCGCTCGCTGACGGTCGCATCCTCCGAACGCTGACGTTGATGGATATCTACACATAAGAGTGTTTGGCCATCGAGGCTGTCTTGGACGAAGTCCATCGCCCAGTTCTCATGCCGCTGCCGTACGACGGGCCGCCGCTGGCGCTGAGAGCGCTTCAGCTTGCGCCGGGGCGGCGCCATCTGGCGCGGCAGAACGGGCGTAACCAAATCTACACCTACGGCACCGAGGCGGCTCTGAGCGAACGCTACGGGCGGTTGCGGTGAAGGGCACGACAAGGGCGGCGTGGAGTCTCGGGGCAAGGGGATCCGGCTGCAGGACGACGATCACCACCGCCGGCCAGAGCCGGTCGGTGGTGCCGGGAGAGGGCAGTCGAGCTCATGGGGGCTCGCCGCAATCGGCAGAGTGGATCCCGGTTGTACTCGCTCTAGTGCCGGTCTCAGCCGCCGCAGAATCCTCGGAGGTCCGCATCGCACTCACTCGCTATGCAGGAGCACAGGCATGGGGAGCGGTCGGTCAGCGTGGTGCCGGCGAGCGAATCGAGGTCGTCACCAGTCGCGATGCACGATTCAGCGCAGCGCGAATAACACCCGATCTCTGCCGGCACTGGCGCAGGCTCCACCGAGGCCAGACGTGCGACCTCTTGCTCGGCCAGTCCCTTGGCTTGGGCTGCCCCCATGCTGCAGTCCTCGCCGAAGAAAAGTAGAGTCTCGGCGAAGACCTCCCAGTCGTTCATCGGGACGAAGTCGACATCGAGGATGTCGCACGGCAGATTTTGCACCACGCCTTCGTGCTGAATCGGGCAGATCTCGGTGAATTGGTGCATGCGCCGCGCCACCGTCACCTCCCCCGTGGGAGCGACCACCTCGATCTTCACCGGCCCGATTTCGACGTATTGATCGAGGTGGAATTGGGCGGTGTTGGGATCGAAGGGGTTGAACGCATAGATGCCGGAAGCGTCGGTCGTGGTGCCGTAGGTCGTGGCGTCCGCTGGACAACCGCGGATGAACACTGAGGCACCGGCGATCGCGGATCCGTTTTCAGTCACCCGGCCGCCGGTACAGGCCACCGTCATCATCGTCATCAGGATCACGAGGCACAGGCCACCCCGGGTCATCTTTCGTGACGTTCTCTGGTCTACGGTCGTCATAGTCTAGCTCCTTGGTTTATCGACCGTGAGGATTCAAGGTCGTTCACCTTGTATGACGACGGTGGCGGGCAGACTCCCTCAGAATGATTTCATTCCGGTTGGGTGCGGCGGAGAATGTCGACATCTCGACGTCCGCTCACGTACCTTGGCGGCGGTGAATCGGGAAGATCGAGGACGTCACGCAGGCTCTTGGGAGACACGGCGAAGGGATGCTCGGTCTTCCTCTCGGAGGTGTCGCGGTCGGGGTGGAGCTGATGGGGCCTACCTCCGGACGGCAAGCATGGGTCGGACGGAGAAATACAGCTCACCGGGGGCCATGGGTGCGGTGGCGGCATCGAGTCAGACAACGATATTCTGGTGCAGAAACATCAGTCATCGGTGAAGGGCGCCGGATGCCGAGGCAGCGAAAGAGGTCGAAGGCGACGCCGCGTGAGACCATGGATCCGGTCCTACGGCCTGCTGGCGAATCGCCATGCTCGGCGAACTTGGAGAGGTGCCGATTGTTGTTGGAGGTGGTGGCATCGCCAGCGGACGACGAACCAGATCTGGAGGACGCCAATGAGCAAGCCTGGCGGCCACGCTGCAACGTCTGCGAAGAGGGCCTGCTGGTAGTCATTGAGGCATTGGCTGCCGTGCCTGAGAACCCACCCAAACCATCGGCCAGAGCCTGACGCCGCTGCCTTACGACTTGAATCCCGCCGCCTGGTAAGAGACGGCGGGCACCTCGCCTGCCGTTTCCTTCAATTGGGTGGAGGGGTCGAACCCTCCGCACTCCCATCCCATTGCGAAACATCGCCGCTTTCGAAGCCATCGTAGAGCAACGGCGTTTCCAGCACCGTGAACACGGGGATCTGTTCCGGTCCGTGGCTGATGGCCACGACCCCCTTGGAAAATTTGGGTAGAGCCAGGCCCGTCATCCCGGTCAAGGGGATGCGCCGCGTGATCCGTGCCAGGAAGTCATTCCAGTACTGCACCTCGTACTCCCCGTTGGCGAAACCCAGGGTCGTCAACCGAGGCTGCCATTGAGCGTCGATAAAGAAGATATCGAGCTCTTCGATGAGCTCCAGAGTGTCTCCGTTGTAGAGCCGGCCAAAGGAGTCGAGCAGCACGGCGCCGGTAGGGTGGGGGCGGATGGGTGGACGCTGTGAGGTACAGACCGGGTACATGGGTTACAGATCAGACCGGGTACATGGGTTACAGTCTCGTGAGTCAAACTTGGGGCAGAGGAGGACACCCGATGCCCTGGAGCGAGACCACAGTGATGAAAGAACGAGTCCGCTTTATCGCG
>JAJCXR010000011.1 GCA_029263315.1 Acidobacteriota bacterium
ATTTTCTGAGCCGAGGACGGGATGAAGTGTGTCCCACTTTGCGTGGCCGGCGGTGAAGCGGGGCATATTGAGGAGTTTCGAAGCCAGCGTCGGCGAAAGAGTGTGCGAATGTCCCGGCGGAGAAGGGTGGTGATTTACACCCGCGGGCACGGGGACACCGCCGCCTCATGGTACGACACGCACTCGTCAACGGGTCAATCCCCGCGGGCACGGGGACACCCGGCGTCGGGAGTCCAGCTCCCCAGCGGGTACGGGTCAATCCCCGCGGGCACGGGGACACCCTATCCGCCTGGCCCGGACTATTAGCGGACAAAGGTCAATCCCCGCGGGCACGGGGACACCGGTGGTTGGCGGCGTAATTCTGACGGTGATGGGGTCAATCCCCGCGGGCACGGGGACACCACAAAAATCGAGCGTAAGGGCTTGGTCATTGGAGGTCAATCCCCGCGGGCACGGGGACACCGCCTAGACCTTGACCATCGCTCAATGGCCTGGCGGTCAATCCCCGCGGGCACGGGGACACCTGGTCTCTAGTCTCTAGACTCTGGTCTCTAGGGGGTCAATCCCCGCGGGCACGGGGACACCGCTTGTATTTGATCAGCTCTTAGCCACACTGAAGGTCAATCCCCGCGGGCACGGGGACACCAGGTCTAGCGGCTGTTTTGCGTTTGAGTGAAGGGGTCAATCCCCGCGGGCACGGGGACACCTATGGCTGGCCAGCTCTTGACAGGCTTGGCCCGGGTCAATCCCCGCGGGCACGGGGACACCCGAATTGAATGCGCATACCCTCAAGATCAGGGGGGTCAATCCCCGCGGGCACGGGGACACCGTTCGAAACCTTTCTGGAAGTTCTTTCATGTAAGGTCAATCCCCGCGGGCACGGGGACACCCGACACAGGAGAAGGAAAGTGAAGTATGAATACGGTCAATCCCCGCGGGCACGGGGACACCGCGATGTCTTGCCCTTCGAAGGGCCTGGCGGTGGGTCAATCCCCGCGGGCACGGGGACACCAGCGCGACGTCCGAGGCGTCCCCGCCGCCGGGGGGTCAATCCCCGCGGGCACGGGGACACCGGATCGGCCTTACGGAATGGCAACATTACTTGGGGTCAATCCCCGCGGGCACGGGGACACCGCCCGAAGGGGCGGAGTCTGGGGAGTACCTGGAGGTCAATCCCCGCGGGCACGGGGACACCGATGATGGAGCAGGGCATCGTCACTCAGCAGTAGGTCAATCCCCGCGGGCACGGGGACACCGACCCGGACGGAACTAATGACTGGGGTGACGAGGGTCAATCCCCGCGGGCACGGGGACACCCCCCTGGCATACTCAACGGCCACGGCAGCTCCGGGTCAATCCCCGCGGGCACGGGGACACCCAGCATCGCTCGCCACCATCAAGCACCTCTCGAGGTCAATCCCCGCGGGCACGGGGACACCATAGCCTTGGTGGGCTCATAGCTCCGCTCACCGGGTCAATCCCCGCGGGCACGGGGACACCGTGGCCGTGCCTGCTGTTTTGTCGACGGTGTAGGGTCAATCCCCGCGGGCACGGGGACACCATCGCAGATGCCGCTAGGCGCGCAAGCAAAGAAGGTCAATCCCCGCGGGCACGGGGACACCCCACAGGACGAGACTAGGATCTATTACGGCGACGGTCAATCCCCGCGGGCACGGGGACACCTGGGTAAGGTCATTCATCTTCAGGTGGATCATGGGTCAATCCCCGCGGGCACGGGGACACCTTGACGAAATAGGAAAGGCGGCGCTCGTCACAGGGTCAATCCCCGCGGGCACGGGGACACCCGAGCCCGCAGAGTGTAGAGAGATGGCAGAGGAGGTCAATCCCCGCGGGCACGGGGACACCAGATCTGTATAGGAGCTTCCGATAGCCAAATACGGGTCAATCCCCGCGGGCACGGGGACACCATGAATAAGATTCACATGGCAGCATTCACCGAGGGTCAATCCCCGCGGGCACGGGGACACCCGTATATCCATGACGCAGAAAAGATCAACGGAAGGTCAATCCCCGCGGGCACGGGGACACCCCGAAAGCCAACGCGACATAAACAAAGAGCAGGGGTCAATCCCCGCGGGCACGGGGACACCGTGTACTTAAGCCTATACAAGAGTCAGCAGGAGGGTCAATCCCCGCAGGCACGGGGACACCGAGGGCGACGTAGCGGTAAACCGTCCCGAAATGGGTCAATCCCCGCGGGCACGGGGACACCCGAACAGCTTCGGCTCGTCGATCTTTCGATAGAGGTCAATCCCCGCGGGCACGGGGACACCAACCCAACCGGAGAACCGGAGAATGGAGAATGAGGTCAATCCCCGCGGGCACGGGGACACCAACGTCCGAAATAATCCGATATCACCCCAAACAGGTCAATCCCCGCGGGCACGGGGACACCGGCGCTGCTTACCACTTAGCGCCTAAGTAGAGGGGTCAATCCCCGCGGGCACGGGGACACCAGTGCCAAATCCCAGGCTTTCGTCCTCACGGTGGGTCAATCCCCGCGGGCACGGGGACACCCCTGCGACATTATGCCGCAAGGGGCAGGGCGGTGGACCAGTAGCGCCCTTTGCAATTCAGTTGTCAAAGATCCTATCGCCGTCTTCTTAGTTTGTCATCTGTCGGCCAACGACGCATCTACACCAGACCTACTGCCATAGACCCGAAACCGCCACAAAAGGATGAACCCCCCTCCTCCCTGAGACGCAAGGGAGGCACGAGGGGGGTTCTGTTGGGAGCCCGAGCCCCAACGCCGACGGCGACCTGGCTCTGGGCCGAGCTGGCTCAGGGGGTGAACTGGCTCTTGGCCACCAGCATATGATCGCTGATCGGATCGTAGAGCGAGACCACCAAATCCTGCGGCTGCCGCTTGATCTTGATTTGCAGATCATAGACGGCGTGGGCACCCTTCACCGGTTCCGCGTCGCCCTCCAGTCTGACGGGCACGGCGGCGATCTCACTGCGGTCGCCGTATTCGTCGAGGGCGGCGATGCGCAGCTCGAGCTCGGCGACGTATCGACCTTGCAGCGGTAGCATGGAGATGGAGTCCATGGGGATGACCACCGACAGGGGCACGGTGACCTTACGGCCGCGGCTCGGCACCTCACCCATGCGGATTCCCAGGCGGCCGGTGCCCGGCAAGGGACCAAAAAGCAGGGTGCTCTCGACCATGAAATCCACTTCTTCGGCACGGGACAGGTCCCTGAAACCTTCGCGATAGCGTACCTTCAGGCCGGGGCGATTGACCTCGAGCTTGATCTTGCGGTTCTTGTCGTCACCGCGCCATTCGGGCATGAAGCCCAGCCAGTAATAGGAGCGGGTATCTTCGATCACCGTGTCCAAAGAGGCCCGGCGGGTCTCATTGATCAGCGCCACGCCGCCGGTTTCGTTGGCCAGGGTGCGCAAGGTGGTGTGCAGCTCCGACTCGCGAAAGTTGGTCGATACCGGCTGCGTCGAGCTGCCGCCGATGCCCGGGCCGTTGCGTGACAGGGCGATCTGATCACCCTCACTGGCATCGACGTCCATGCGGTTAGTGGGCACGTCGATGGGGTAGAGGGTGTAGCCCAGCAGGTTGGCGATCTCGTAGATCGGACGCAAGATTTTCGGTCCACGCTCGACGCACTCACCGCTGTTGGAGATCGGGTCCCGTGGTCCCAGCAGGTAGTCGCAAACCGAGGGTGGCCAGCCGCCGGACAGCACTAACATGACCTTGCGGCCTTCCACTTGCGAGAAGCTGCGCATGGTGGCGGTGACCCCGAGGGTGACCCGTTGCAGGTAGCCTTCGAGGCGTTGGGCGGTGGCGTTGGCGCGGGAATCGGGGCTCGAAGCGGAGAAGCTGTTGCGCCCTTGCAGCTCGGCCGCCCCGGCGGGACCTTGAATGGATTCGCTGGAGGCGGAATCAAAGGCGGTGGTGTTGTCGAGGTTTCTGATTTCCGCGCTGGTGCGCAGGCCGCTGGCGCCTTCGCCGCGAGCCGTGGCGAAGGCATGGGTGAGCTGTGAGCCGGAGTTGGTCCAAGGGCTCAACATGTTGAGCTTGCGGCCGTTGAAGCTCACCACCGCCATCTTGTCCCTGGGCCCGAGACGGGGAATCTCCTCGGCGATGCCTTCCAGCACCTGGTTGCGGTCCCGTGCCCTGGGGGCGAAGAAATTGTCGATGAACACCAAATAGCTGGTGCCGATGGACTCGCCGGGGGCGGCGCCGGTGGGGTTGAGGCTGGTTTTGGCTTGCGGTTGGGACTCCAGGGTCGCCACCGTTTCGAGGCGCTGGCCTTCGGCGATCTCACTGAAAAAATCGATCGGCAGGTTGTCGCCGTCCACTTTCAAGGAGAAATCATCGGCGGTCAAGCCGGAGACACGATTGCCCTGGCGGTCGGTGACCACCACCTCCAGGTTGACCACGCGCACCTCGATCTGCTCGCCGAAGATACTCTCCGGCTGTGCCTGAATGTTGGGCGGTAGCATGGCGAGGGCGAGCATCATCAGGCTCGAGCCCATGGCTAGCTTAAATTTCATTGCGTCCTCCTCCTACAGTAAGGTGTGGTTCCTCAGCTAGAGCTTTTCGGCCTGAAACCATCAAAAATCAAAAACAAATTTTGCCATCCCGAATAGGCACATGTCTCCCGGGCCTGATACCTACTACGAGACTACCTCGTCTGGTATTCACCTCCCCAGCGTTCTGTCCACCCCAGGGCACGACTCGAACCGTTTGCCCGGTCGGACTCGGGTCAGGTCTTGCCTTGACGCTACTCATGTTTTCTGACTATTGTCAGGCAATGGAGAGCCAGGACATCGCCACCGTTCGCAGCTTCAGCCGCATGGTCACCCAACGGGTCGGCGGTCTGACGGACCGCTTCCTGGGTCGTGATCGTCCCTTGGCGGAAGCGCGTTTGATGTTCGAAATCGGCTCCGAAGGCAAGGACGTGCGCCAGTTGCGGGCTTCCCTCGGTCTGGATTCCGGCTATCTGAGCCGTTTGCTGCGCTCCCTCGAGCGCCAAGGGTTGGTGCAGATGGCCTCCGGCGACAGTGACCGACGGGTGCGTCGGGCGCTGCTGACGGCGGCGGGTGAGCTGGAGCTGGCGGAGCTCGATCGCGGCGGCGACGCCTTGGCGCGGTCGATGCTGGAGCCTTTGGCCGTGGAAGACCGGCAGCGCCTGGTGCGGGCCATGGCCGAGGTGGAGCGTCTGCTGCGTTTGGCGTCGTTGGAAATCGTTCTGGAGGACGCCGCCAGCAAGGAGGCCCAAGGCTGTCTGCGGCAGTATTTCGACGAGCTCGACCAACGTTTTGCCGGTGGTTTCGACGTCGCTCGCTCGTTGTCCGCCGATCCACAGGAGACCCGCCCCCCGCGGGGGGCCTTTCTGCTGGCCCGCCTGGACGACGAGGTCATCGGTTGCGGTGCCTTGAAATGCCTCGAGCCGGGGGTGGCGTCGATCAAGCGCATGTGGATCGCCCCGGATTGTCGCGGCATGGGCTTCGGGCGTCGCATCTTGCAAGCCTTAGAGGTCCAAGCCAAGGCCCTCGGTGTGTCGCTGTTGCGTCTGGAAACCAATCGCCACCTCGGTGGCGCCGACGTCTTCTATCGCCGCCACGGCTACCGCGACGTGCCCCCCTTCAACGACGACCCCTACGCTGATTTTTGGTTTGAAAAGAGGATAATCGATTGAGATCACCTTGGATATCGCCCGAAAGATCACCTGAAAGATCATCTTTGCGATCGCCCGGCATCGCGCTCCTTCTGGCGCTCACTTGCACGGTCGCCCTGCCTTGGGTCACCCGCGGTGAAGGTTTCGAGCTGATGCCCTGTCATGTCGACAACTATCGTCAGGAAGTGCTGTGTGGCAGCCACACCGTGGCTGAGGATCGGGCGGCGGCCAGCGGCCGCCAAATCACCCTTCACTTTGCCGTCCTGGCGGCGGTGGACGGCGCCGCCGCCGAAGATCCGTTGGTGATCTTCGCCGGTGGGCCCGGACAATCGGCCATCTCCATGGTGCCGTTTGTGCGCACCGTCTTCCGTGGCGTCAACGAACGACGGGACGTGGTGCTGATCGACCAGCGGGGCATGGGCGCCTCCCATCCTCTGCAGTGTGACGAGCCCGAGATCGACACCGTGCTCAGCTTGACCCCCGAAGCCCAGGATCGCTTGAGCCGAGAGCTGTTGTCCGATTGCCTGGAGTCCCTCGATGCCGACGTCACCCTCTACACCCAAGACATCGCCAACCAGGACATCCACGAGATCCTCCTCGGCCTGGGGTATGGGCGAGTCAACGTCTATGGAGCCTCCTGGGGTACCCGCTCCGCCCTGCTCTTCGCCCACCGCTATCCCGAGCAAGTGCGCAGCATGGTGTTGGACGGCGCCCTACCCCTCGGCAACATGGCGCCCCTGAACGCCGGCACGGACGCCGACCGGGCCCTACAGCTACTCTTCGACGACTGCGCCGCCGCCGACGCTTGCGCCGCCGCATTTCCCGATCTGCCAGGGGCCTTCGATGCCGCCATGGAGCGCCTCGGTGCCGACGGGGTGATGGTGGAGTCGATGCATCCCAGCCGCGGGGAAAGCCGCTCCGTGCTGTGGACCCGGCAGCGCTTCGGCGACGCCCTGCGCTCCGTCCTCTACACGCCGGACCTCAGCCGCCTGGTGCCGTGGATCGTCCAGCAGGTGAGCCGCGGCGACTATCGAGCCCTGGACGGCGTCTTCGGCTTCCTGTCGACGGCCATGGCTGAGGGCATGACGGTGGGGGCCAGCTTGACCATCTTCTGTTCCGAAGAGCTGCAACGCATGGGGCCGTCGCCGCAGGTGGTGGGGGAGGCGCAGCAACGGCTGGGACGGGGCATCTTGGCCAACATCAGCAACGCTTGCAGCGTTTGGCCCAAGGCCCCCGTGCCCGCCATCTACGGTGAGGACGTGATCTCCGAGGCGCCGACGCTCATCCTCTCCGGCGAGCTCGATCCGATCACGCCCCCCAGCTGGGGCGACGTCATGCAACGGGCCTTGCCCCGGTCGCAGCATCTGGTGGCCAAGGCGACGGGACACAACGTCGCCCCCCGCGGCTGTGGACCGGAGCTGATCGAAGAGTGGATCGAAACGGCCTGGGATGCGGAGGACCCCGAAGGGGCGCTCGACGGGATCGACGGTAGCTGTCTCGATACCTTGGAGCGGCCGTCGTTTTTTGTCGCCCCCAGCGGCCCGGCCATGCAATCGCAGGAGGCGATGGGACGATGATTCAGATCGACAACCTGAGCAAACGGTTCGGCGACGTGGTGGCCGTCGACAATTTTTCCCTGACGGCGCAGGATGGCCGCATCACCGGTCTCCTGGGGCCCAACGGCGCCGGCAAAACCACCACCCTGCGGACCCTCTACGGCCTGCAGAAGGCCGACCAAGGGCGGGTCAGCATCGACGGCATCGACATCGCCAGTGATCATCTGAAGGCGGTGCGGCGCTTGGGGATCTTTCCCGATTCCATCGGCCTCTACGGTCGCTTGACGACCCGCGAGCATCTGCACTTCTTTGGTCGACTGCACGGCCTCAAAGGCGCTGCCTTGGAAGCGGCGGTGGAGCGCACGCGGGCCTATTTCTTGAGCGACGACCTGTTGGATCGCCGTTGCCAGGGTTTTTCCCATGGCCAACAGATGAAGGTGGCCCTGTCGCGGGCCCTGATCCATCATCCCCAGAATCTGATTCTCGACGAGCCCACCAACGGTCTCGATGTGATGAGCATCCGTCTGTTGCGGAGTCTGCTGCGCCGCCTGCGGGACGAAGAGGGGCAGTGCATCCTGTTTTCCAGCCACGTCATGCAGGAGGTGTCCGCCCTCTGCGATCACATCTACATCATGGCAGACGGCAGGCTGAAGGCCGAAGGCACACCCGATCAGCTGTGCGACATGGCCGGCGAGAAGAATCTGGAAGATGCCTTCATCAAATTGCTCGGTAGCGCGGAGGGCATTGCCCTATGAACGGTTTTTTATACGGCTGGCGGGTGATGTTCGCCAAGGAGCTGAAGGACAGCCTGCGGGATCGCCGGGCCATGATGGTGGCCATGCTGCCGGCCATCTTCGGCCCGGTGCTGATGATGTTGATGCTCTCCTCGGTGGCCAAGAGCCGCAGCGAGGCGGAAGGCCTCACCCTACAGGTCATCGGCCAACAACATGCCCCGGATCTGGTGGAATTCCTGCGCCGCAACGACTTCATCCTGGAGGACTTCGAAGGCGATCCCAAGACGGAGATCCAGGCCAAGAACGTTAGCGTGATCCTCGAGATCCCGTCGGATTTCGCCGCCACCTTCGAACGTTCCGAGCCGGCGTCGGTGATCCTTTATGCGGACCGTTCCCTCGACAAATCGGAGATCGCCTCGGGACGGGTGGAAGTGGCGATCCAGACCTACAGCCGCGAGATCGGCGCCATGCGCTTGATGATTCGGGGTATCAACCCGACGGTGGCCTCGGCGGTGGCCATCCAAAGCAAGGATTTCTCCACCCGCACGGCGCGGGCGGGCAGGATCTTCGGCGCCCTGCAAATGTTGATGCTGATGGCCGCCTTCTTCGGCGGCGCCGGCGTGGCCATCGACACCACCGCCGGTGAGCGGGAACGCAAATCCCTGGAACCGCTGCTGGTGCACCCGCTGAGCTCGTGGCAGATCGTCGCCGGCAAATGGGTCACCGTCGCCGTCTTCGGGGCCACGGCAACCCTGCTGTCGGTGTTGTCCACCGCCGTCGCCCTGCGCCTCTTCTCGTTGCAGTCCTTGGGCATCGATCCCCAAATGACCGTCAACATGCAGCTCAGCCTGTTTGTCATGCTGTTGCCCCTGGCCCTCTTCGCCTCCTCGGCCCAAATGCTGGTCTCCCTCTTCGGCAAGACCTTCAAGGAGGCGCAGACCTACCTCGGTCTCTTGAATCTGCTGCCCATGTTGTCGGTGATGCTGACCATGTTCCGGGAGCTCAAGACCGAAATGTGGATGTATCTCGTGCCCATTTTTGGACAACAACAACTGATGACCTCGGTATTGCGCGGCGAGGGCATGGACCCCAGCGGACTGCTGGCCTCGGTGGTGGTGACCACCGTCGTCGCCTTGGTCATTCTGACCCTCTTGGCGCGATTGTTGCGCAGCGAGCGCGTCGTCTACGGCGGCTGAGGTAGTTGTGCAGCTTGGGGAAGCCGTCGTCGGCTCTCACGGCGCCACAAAACTAGGCTGAGCACCGCCTGCAAGCCGACGCTGGCCACCGATAGATACCACAGGTGGCGGAGCTCGAAGTTGGGGACGCCGGCCAGCCAGACGGCGGGTAGCACAAAGGTAAGAAGACGACTGGCGCTGCTCAGCAAGGCCGGCACGGTATTGCCCAAGGCCTGGAAGAGGCCGGAGCAGGTGAAAATGAGACCCGAGGCGACAAAGTTCCAAGAAATGATGTTCAGGAACTCGGCGCCGACGGCGATCACCTCCGGGTCGTCGGTGAAGCCGCCGATGAGGAGCTCCGGTCGCCATTGGCAGAGCAGCGTCAAGACCAACATGATCGAGCTGCCGATGGTGACGGCGCTGCGAAAGGTTTGGCGCACGCGGTCGATGTGGCCGGCGCCGAAGTTCTGGCCCGCCACCGGACCGGTGGCGAAGGCCACCGCCATGGCCGGAAGGAAAATGGCTTGCATGACCCGTGAGCCGATGCCAAAGCCGGCTTGGGCGGCCGCACCAAAGTGTCGTGTCGTCCAGTAAACGGTGCCGATGTAGATGAACAACAGGGCAAACTCGCCGCCCGGCGGCAGGCCGATTTCCAGAATACGTTTCCACACCGCCGGCTGGGGGCGAAAGAGTCGGCGCTCGAAGTGCACATACTTGGCCGAGCGCTTGAAGTAGAGCCACATCAACATCACCCCGAAGGCCACCGACAGGCTGCTGGCCAGGGCTGCCCCCACCACCCCGAGGGGACGGCCGGTGAGCCAGCCGATGATCAGGATCGGCGACAGGACGGCGTTGAGCAGCACCGAAACAATCTGCACGATCATGGTGGGTTTCTCGATGCCCGTGCCGCGCAGCGCCGAGCCCATGGCGACGGCGGCGAATTGCAAGGCCATGCCCGGCAGAAACCACCGCAGATAGGCCGCGCCGGCGGCGCGGCTCTCCGCATCGGCCCCCAGAACACCCATGTAGATGTCCACCAAGGTGTAGCCGACAACCAACAGGGCGACGGCCAGGGTGGCGGCCAACAATAAGCTCTGATTGAAGATCAAGTGGGCGTCTTGGCGGTCCTTCTTGCCCACCGCATGGGCGATGCAGGCCATGGTGCCGACCCCGAGGACCTGCGTCAGGGCCATGACGATGAATTGAATGTTGCCGGCAGCGCTGACCCCGGCGATGGCCTTTTCCCCCAGACTGGCGACGAAGTAGAGGTCCACCAGGTAGTAGAGGGTCTGAAACAGCATGCCGGCGCCGATGGGGGCCGCCAGCAGGAGGACATGGCGAGGGATCGATCCCTCGGTGAGATCACGCACGGACGGGCTCCTTGAGCGAGGACTATGGAAAATGGGGGCGTCGGAATGGTTAGGTTGGGCTGGCGAACCGACACCGGCACCCACTTTTGGGGTAGGTCGAGTCTACCTCCCGAGGTATCGCGATGGGGCGCCAATGACCATAGATTGAAACAACGGTAACGTTTTGCCTGTAGGTCCCCGTCGTCGGGGTCTGCAATCGTGGAAAATACTAGCGTGTGAGGAGGAAATCATGGGCATTGCCATCGAACGGGAGAACCTCGAGCAGCAGATCCGACCGATGTTCTCGGAGCTGGGTCAACGTGTCGAGACCTATCAGGTTTGGTATACCGGAACCGGGCGCCAATATGAGATGTACCATGTGACGGTCTACCTCTTCGCGGAGGAAGGCTGGCTCGGCAAGATCATGTTCGTCGATGATGCCACTGCCGACGCCATGCCCCACGACCGCCAAGGACCCGACGGTGAGATCTTCATGTTCCTGCCGCTGCGGCAGTATCCCTACATCGTCGACTTACTGCGCAACGAGAAGCCGGTGCATTACTCGTTCAACAATACCCAAGCCTATCTGACGACGGCTAAAGAACCGGTGGGCGCTGGCGAAAGGAATTACCGGCTACCGTTGCGGCCCCCGACCGGAGAGGTCAACGGTCGGTAGAGATCGCTTGCAAAAGCGGTCTTGACGAAACCTCAGGCCTTGCTCCGCATCTCAGACCTCCAGAGGCTCTTGTTGTTTTCCGGCGACTTGCCGCCGGGATATGATGATGGCCAAAGGAGGCTACGATGGGTTTGTTTGGTTTCAAGAAGGCGGTGATGCCCAGCCCGGAGGAGGCATTGCCCGGACGTTCCGAAAGCTTGCCGGTGCCCTCGACGCACGCCGTATTGGGCTCCAGGCTAGAACCGCCCTTTCCGGTGGGCTTCGAGCGGGCGATCTTCGGTCTGGGTTGCTTTTGGGGGGCTGAGCGGAAGTTTTGGCAGGCCGATGGGGTCTTCACCACGGCGGTGGGATACGCCGCCGGTTTCACCCCCAACCCCACCTACCAAGAGGTGTGCTCCGGTCGCACCGGCCACAATGAGGTGGTGCTGGTGGTGTTTGATCCCCAGGCGACTTCCTACGGGGCCCTGTTGGCGATCTTCTGGGAGAGCCACGATCCCACCCAAGGCATGCGCCAGGGCAATGACATCGGCACCCAGTACCGATCGGGCATCTATGTCTTCGACGACGGGCAGCGGGCGGCGGCGGAAGCCTCCCGCCAGGCCTACGAAGAGCGCCTGCGGGGTGCCGGCTTCGGCGACATCACGACGGAGATTGTGCAGGCCCCGACGTTCTACTACGCGGAGGCGTACCATCAGCAGTATCTCGAAAAGAATCCAGGCGGCTACTGTGGCATCGGTGGCACCGGCGTCAGCTGTCCCGTCGGTTTGACCGTGGGTTCCTGAATCCCTCCCTAGGATCGGCGCGAAAATAATCTCTGGGTCGGCCGTCTTGCCATCGCCTTCGCCTCGCTGTCGAATGGCAAGCTACAGTCCAACGGGGTGGGGCCCCATCCGCTTGGAGTGTGCTAGAAATATAGGATGAGTTTGCCGCGCCGCCAGCCATCCGATTTTCCAATGCGCCGCCGCTTACGCGCTGTCGTGGTGGGGGTCTGGCTGGTCATCGCGCTGCCCATGTTGGCCCTGCCGCCGGAGGCCATGGTGGTGTGCACCATGGCCTGCAGCCTCGACGGCGACAGCTGCTGCTGTAAAGCCCTGGGCAAGCGGGCGCCCTTCTCGGTGACCGGAGAGGCGACCTTCCTGTCGTCGCATCTCCCCACGTCCTCGCCCGATCTGTGTGCATCCTGGGTGGTGATGGTGGGAGGGCCGCAGTTACCAGCCCCCTCCCCCTACGCCATCGCTGCCGTCGAAACCTCCGACGCCCCGGCCCTACCGTTCGAGGATCCCAGGACCCCCGCCGAGACGCTTCGGTCGAATCCGGCCTTGCCACGACCTCCCCCGTTCCTTCGTCGCTGATACCAAATCGTCGTTTCTAGGCTTCACTCCGGAGTGGGTGAGGCGCCCCCTTACCCAGGCGCAGTGCCGGGGCCAGACGATGGCCCACACCCGCTGAGGTGAGCGATAGCGGTGGGCCGATCTCCAGAAGGCCGCCGCGTAGATTTGCCTGCCAGGACATCAAGGACATGGTCGAGGGCCGGCGAGCCCTCTTGGAGGATTTTTTGTGCAAAGAACCAACCCACCAAAACACAACCCATCAATGACCCCTGGGCCCAACCGGGCCCTGCTCGGGCTGGCGATGCTGGGCTGGCTTGCCTGGCCGCTAGCCGCGCAGTCGCAGGACGCCACAGAGCCGGAAGCTGCGGCACCGGAGAGCCAGTCCGAGCAAGGATTGCTGCCCTCTGAGCCGATCCGCAGTGAGATTCTGGTCACCGCTTCGGCCCCCGAGCTGGTGGGCGCCGAGTCCTTCACCGGCGATCAGGTCCGCCAAGGGGTGGACCTCGATCTGGCCGAATTCTTTCAATCCTTTGCCGGTGGCGACGCGGTGCGCCGCGGCTCGGTCAACCTCGACCCCAACATTCGCGGTTTGGCGGAAAGCCAAGTGGCCATGTTCGTCGACGATACCCGTACCTTCGCCGCCGGTCCTGGCCGCATGGACTCGGAGATCAGCCATGTGCCCATCGGCTCGGTGCAGCGTTTGGAGGTGGTCAAGGGGCCCTATGCGCTGACTTGGGGCTCCGGCACCCTGAGCGCCCTGAGGCTTCTGACGTGGCGTCCGGAGTTTCAATCCGGCGGTTTTCGCTTGCAAAGTCGCCTTGCCGGTGGCATCGGTGACAACGGCAATCGTCTGGACTCCTCGGCGGGGGTCTGGGGCAGCGGGGAGACCCTGCGTTTTTTCGTCGACCTCGGCCATCGCCAAGGGGACGACTACCAAGCCGGTGACGGCTCCACCGTCCCCGGGGACTACCGCTCCTCCGAAGGACGTTGGCGTCTCGGCTGGCGACCGGCCAGCCAGTGGACCGTCGACTACAGTGGCGGCTATCAAGAGCAGCACGATCTGGACTTTCCCGGCCGTCTGCTCGATGCCAGCTACTTCTACTCCCGTTCCCACGCCGTCGACGTCGTGTGGCAGGGCTCGAAGCGGTTGCTCGAAGGCAAGATCTACAGCAACTACAAGGACCATTTGATGAACAACGACGAGAAACCAACGGCGCGGGATATGGCAGGGCGGATACCGCCCTTTGGTCTCGATGTGGGTTTGGAAACGGCGTCGGATACCCGCGGTGGCCGGGTTGCCTGGCAAGCGCAGCTCGACAACGTGGAGGTCAACGTGGGCAGCGATTATTACCACCTGCGCCAAGACGCTGACCGCAGCATTGCCCGGCGCTCCAACGGTTTGGTTCTGTTCCAGGATATCGTCTGGCCGGACGCCACGATGGAAAACCTCGGGGTTTACGGGCAAGTGGTCCACCGCGGCTCGCGTTACAGTCTCAGCGCCACCGTCCGGGGGGATCAAGTGGATGTCGCAGCGGGGCAGCTCTCGGACTTTTTCTTGGCCAATGTCGCCGGGGCCGAGAACAACTTCCAGAGCGACGACAGCTACCTCAGCGCCGCCATCAGCTCACGCTTCGAGCTGCACCGTCATTGGACGTTGAGCGCCGGTGTCGGACGCGCCGTACGCAGCGCCAACATCCTCGAGCGCTTCGCGGATCGTTTCCCCTCCACCCGTTTCCAGATCTCGGCGGAGATCCTGGGAAACCCGCAGCTGCGGCCGGAGGAGAGCCTACAATTCGACCTCGGCCTGCAGGGGGCCTACGGCGATCTCCTGGTCAACCTGAGTGTCTTCCAACGCACCATCGATGATGTCATCACCTTCGTCGCCGATTCCACCGTGCCCCGGCGCCTGCCCTTGAGCCCGCCGCAGGTCTATCGCTACATCAACGGGCGGCGCGCCGAGTACCTCGGCGGCGAGCTCGAGCTGCAGCATCGCATCGACAATCGCTGGTCGTGGCGCGGCAACGTCTCGTGGACCGAGGCAGACGACCTAGAGCTCGACGAACCGATGGTGGGCATTGCACCGACCCATGGTCAAGGGGCCCTGCGTTGGACCTCCGGCGACGGCCGTCTGTGGGTCGACGGTGTGGTCAATTTTGCCGATCGCCAGGATCGGGTCGCGGTGCAGCGGTTCGAGCAAGTGACGGCGGGTTGGGTGACCTACGACCTGGCCATGGAGTGGCAGGCGTTGGACCGCTTGAGCCTCGGCTTGAGCATCGCCAACCTGACGGACCATGCCTATGCCCGCCACCTCGATTCGCCCAATCCCTTCACCGGTGAGCGCATTTTGCAGGCAGGGAGGGATATCCGATTGCGCGTTCAGTGGAGGATGTGAGGGCTTGATCTCGGATCGCTGGGCCTCCGGATCGAGGGCCTTGGTGCCCTCGATCCCCCCGGCCGCGCCGTGACCTCAGCTCCGTCCCAGCAGATGTTTGAACAGCTGAGCCAGCTCAGCCACTTGGCCCGTCCGACCCTTGCCCCCCGAGGCCAAGGCGGCCGAGTCCTTGAACGCTGCCTCGACTTTGGCGCCGGCCCGCAGATCGAGGGAGAAGAGGCGGCTCTGGGCTAGGTCGAGGGTTTCTTGCAGGGCGGGGTCCGGCGTCTCACCGGCCTTTTCGATCTGCCGGACGCAACACAAGGCCAGCAGGTGATAGAGCTCGGTGCTGACCTCCGGTTCCCAGCCTTCGAAGCTGAAGCGTTCCATGCTTTGGCGCAGGTCGTCGAGCAGCATGCGGGCCCAGCCGTCTTTGTTGGCTTGCAGGCAGAGCTGGGCGGCGGTGAGACGGGTTCTGAAGACGGCGCGGGGATTGCTGGCCCGGCGGATAGCGGTGTCGAGCTGGGCCATGGCCGCTTCCGGTTGTTTGCTGTCGAAGGCTTTCTGGATTTGCGAGATGTCGTCTTCGGTGAGCACCGTGTCTTCCCCACGGTCACCGAAGGACACCACCTCGACCTCGACGGTGCGCACCGATTCCTCGATCCACTGGCGGGTTGTGGGGCTGGCGAAAGCGGTGCCGTCTTGGAAAGTGAGGCGGGGCATGTTGGAGAAGCGTTGGAGCAGGGTGGCGAGCTCGTCGACGATCAAGGCGGCCAGCGAGGGGCCGTGGCTCGCATCGAGATTTTCCAGGGCGACGGCGCTGTAGTGCTGGAGATCGAGCCAGAAGGTGCCCACGTCATTTTGGAAGGCGGCTTCACTGGCCTCCAGGAGCTCCGGCCAGCTCTTGTTCTCCAAGAGATTGGCCAGCACCAGACGCTGATTGTTGCGCGGTGCGGGCAGGCGCGTTTTGCCGCTGTCGGGGTCGGCCGGAGGCGCCCCGCTGAGGTCGCGCCATTTCAAGGTGCGGAGCATCTGGTACGGGGTGGGGCTGAGGACCTGACTCTGGCGCAGGGGTGCGATCAAGGCCCGGATACGGTCGCGGATATCGCGACTGGTGGCGTTGTCCGCCAGGGGAGGAAGCTCGGGAATCTCCACCGCTTTGGCGCCGGCTGGCGCTGGGGTCGGGGCAGGGGCCTGAGCTGGGGCGGCGTCCGGGCTGGGGGTCTTGGATGCTGCGGTCTTGGATGGAGTGGCCTCAGATTCAGCGGCCTTAGAAGCTGCGGCCTTAGAAGCTGCGGCCTTAGAAAGAGTGGCGGACGCCGTGCCTTGGGTCGCCGTTCCCTCCACCGCTGCGTCGCCGGTCGTATCCGTTGCCGATCCATCTCCGGTACCGGCGTCGGCGGGTGATGATGAATCGTCGGCCCCTTGGCCAGCGGCGGCCCCGACGGGATTCTCTTCGATCAGGCGCCTCAGGGCGTTGTGCATCTCGCCGAATCCGGGTGCCAGATGCTTGAGCTGATCGCGGGCGATGGTGGCGATGACCTGCAGGTCGTCCTGCAGGGGCTGCAACAGGGCAATCTCCTCCGGCATCGGCTGGCGGGCGCTGATGTAGGGTGTCACCCGTTCCACCAGCCAGCCGAAGGCAAACCCCCTGGAGCGTGCCGGACGCCGGGGGTAGAGGTTGTCCCAATCGGTTTCCATCCAGTGGCGCAGCAGGGCAAAGGCGTCCGCGAGCCCGGCGAATCCGTGGCGTTGCAGCAGGGCTGCCGACAGGTAGCTCATGGTGTAGAGATCCTTGGAGATCTCTGCCAGCACATTGATGGCCAGCTCCTCCACCCGTTCCCAGCTCACCTTGCCCGAGGCGATGTTTTCGATTTCGCCCTTGAGATCGACAAAAGTTTCGTCCCGTTTCGGGTCGCTTCCAGTGGGCTCGTCGGTCAGGGGGTTGAGGCAACGTTCATAGTCACCACCCATCACATGGGGCATCTTGCAGGTCTCCTTGAGGCGAGAAGAATCAGTCGTTGTTGCGAAAAAAGATCAGTCGTTCAATAGGTCGTCATTCAACGGGTCTTTATTCAACAGGTCTTCATTCAAGAGAGCGATGGGCGGCATCGACCGTTGCCCCTTTCCCAAGGCCGATGGCAAAGGACGGATGTCTGGGCCGTCGAGTGCCTCTGCGGTGATGGGGGCGTCCACAGCCTTTGCATCGTCCCGGTTGTCCTCGTCGGGCTTGTCGTCGCCGGGTCCGTCGTCATCGGTTCCGTCGTCATCGGGTCCGTCGTCATCGGGTTCGGCGTCACCGGTTCCGTCGTCATCGGCATCGGCGCCGAGGTCTTCAGCGTCCGTAATGCCGCCATCCGTATCCCCGTCCTCCGGACCCCCAGCCTTCGGACCACCATCCTCCGAATCGCCATCGACCGAATCGCCATCGACCGTATCGCCATCGTCGGTATCACCATCGTCCGTATCGGCGTCCGTATCGGCGTCCGCCGCAAGCCCATCCTCCGAGTCTCCAGCGGCCAACCCGTTTGCCTCTGCCTCCTGGTCTCCCGAGCTGTCTTCTTGCGGGGGGCTGGAGGTGTGCGTCGCCAGGTCGTGTTCCGCCTCGGGTAAATCGATGGCGGCAGTTGAATCGTCTGCCGTTGAATCGTCGGCAGCTGAATCGTCTGCAACAGTATCGTCTGCAACAGTATCGGCGGAGGGCCTGGGCTCCGGACAGGCCGCTCCGGGGACTTGACGACGCAGATCGTCGACCCCCTGGTAGTCGGGCATCTCGGGATGGAAGGCGAAGATGTCGTCGGGCCGGAGGTCCCGATGCAAGATGGTGACGCCGCCACCGGCGACGCCCGGTGGATAGAACAGCTGCAACGGCTTACGGCTGTTGCTCCTCGCCTTTTTGAGCAGCAGGCAATAAAGGGCGTTGAGCTCCCACGACGGGAACGCCTCGGTCCGCGGCAAACGCACCGCCAACTGGCGCTGGGGTTGCTGCGCCAGCTGTCGCAAGTGGCGAATCAAGGCGGGCCATCGGTCTTGGGGATCTTGCTCGCCGTAGAAGATATCCCCCAAGTCTCCGAGGTTGGGCTCTTGTCGTTCGGCCAGTCGCTCCTTGAGGGATTTGTCACCGTGCATCTCGATCTCGACGCGGGCGGTGCGAATGAACGGATAGTAGGCGTCGAGGCTATCCATTTGGGCCAGACGCCGGCGCATAGTTTTGCCCTGCTCGACCAACTGTTCGAGGGCGTAGAGCAACGACAGGGGCGCCTCGGACTTCGACAACGGCAGCGAAACGAACAGCACAAAGGGGAAGCGTCGTAGCCCACCGTGATCGTGGCTGTCCCAGAGGTAGGCCAGGATCTGGTGGCTGGTGGCGGGAAACGAAACCATCAACGCCTGGCTCGGAATGGGTGCGTCGCCGTAGGCTGCGTGGGTCTCCCAGAATTTGCTGACGCCGCGATCCAGCCAGCGGCGAAAGGCCTGGGCCTCCGGCGCCGCCAGGCCGTGACGCAGGAAGTCCTTGTAGATGGGGAGCTTGCCGTAGGCTGAGACTTCCAACTCGACCCGTTTGGGTCCAACGAAGCGTTGTTTCAAGAGTTGAAAAATCGAAGACCGGCTGCTGGGGGCCGCCATGATGTCGCCTCCTCATCTGGATGATTGCAAGGCTCGTTTCGATACTAGATTTTCCTGCGCGACTAGTTATTCCTACGCGGTGCATCGTCGGGCAAGACACCGGGAAGCGGTCGCTCGAAGCTGAGATCGAACAGGCCGTCCAAGGATTGCCTGGGATGGCGCTCGAAATCCGGGACCTCGACGCGAATCGTCCATTCCCGGTTGCCGGCCCGCGAGGTCTCGGCCGCCAAATGGATGAAATAGAGAAGCTTCAAGGGGCCACCGCGCACCTCCAGGCGGCCGATCCAGCCCTTGGCGGTGTCCTCGTTGCTGACCGTGGCATAGAGGTTGCGGTCGTCGAGGATCAGCGGAATACGTCGCACCTGGCCGGTACCGGCGTCGGTGGAGGGGCGGAAGGAGTGCACCGGGGCGGGGCCGAAGAGGTCCACTTGCACGGCCCGCTTGCCGATGAACAGGCGGTCGCCGGTGCTCCGATCTTCCTGCATGGTGACAGTGATTTCCTGGTCGCCTCCGAGGGCCCGGCGCCGTGAGCCGTCGTCCTCCCCGTAGAGGAAGACTTGCCAGCCGTGTAGCACCTCGAGGCGACCGCGATCGGAATCGACGAAGTCGATGCTGGTCTTGGGCTCCCCCGAGCCGTCGCGGGCCAGGAGAACATCGAGGGCAAAGTCGTCGAACAGCCGGTCGAGGCTGCCACCGGGAAAGAAAATACGATCGATTTCGTCTTCGTTGGCGGTCTCCAGGAGAATCGGCAAGGTGATGGAATCGGGACCCCACTCCGGCTCGAGCCACAGCTCGCCGGCATCGGCCGCCAGATAACCGCGGTTGTAGAGCAGGCGCTGACGGCGCAGCTCGAGGTCGGTGATGAAGGGGAAGCGACCCAGGCAGCAAGCCTGTTGGTCGCGCCAGAAATCGTCGGCGGCCCGTTGATAGGCGGGGCGAATCCCCTCGCTGAGCAGCTCGGCCCCCTTGACCTCGACATTGCGCACCATCCAGGGCCCATCGCTGCCGCGCTGCAGGCGTCGGTTGCGGCTGAAGGCGTGGAAGTCGTCGAGGGAGGCTCCGTCCTTGCTCAAGGCGAGCTGTTTCCAGGCCTCCAGGGGGTCGTCGTCGAGCACCTCGACGGTCCGTCGGTAGCTTTGGATGGTGCGTTCCAGCTCGGGGGAAATCTTGGCCGGCTCACGGCGTCGGCTGCGCTGGGAGATCTTGTCGACCAGCGGTTGCAGATTGCTGTTGGCGCGGGCGTACTCTTGCACCATGGCGGAGGTCAAACCATCGGCCCCGGTGATGGTGGGGGCCGCGGTGAGCCGCCAGTTGCGGATGATGCGGGTGAATTCTGGCCAGGTGTCGGCCCGTTGGGTGGAGGGCTTGGAGAGCCCACCGCCGCCGCCACCGCCGCCTTGGCTATCGATGTAGGCCTCCAGGTAGTTGTAGACCGCCTCGTTGATCTGGCCGAGGGGCGAGCGCACCTCCCGTACGTTGGTGGCCGGTGCCAGGGCGATGTTGGCCCAGCGCAGGAAGTCGTTGGTCGGCGGCACGAAGGACTCGGCGTAGGTCTTGCTGAAGCAAGGTCGACAGTCGGTGGTGAGCTTGGTGCGCAGGTAGTCGAGGGTGGGGGGGAGAATCTCGAGACCCGCCGCCAGGGCGGCCATGGCGGCGGCCTGATTGCGGCCGCGGAGAATCTCGAAGCGCGGGTCGGGGCCGGAACGCTCGAATAGGGCCAGTTGGTCCACCGGCGTCCACATGGCCGTCTTGCGGCCCTCGTAGAAGCTCTTGATCTCTGCCAATTTGCCGTCGTCGCCGCTCTGGGTTTCGAGGCGGGTTTGGAAGGCGCTGCGTTCGCTGTCGACGGTTTCCGGGCTGCTGATCTGCGCCAGCTGGCTGAGGGAACCGGCCAGGGTTTCGGCCCCTTCGGACCATTCGAAGGTGCCGTCCGGGGCGGTGGAATAGAGGTGGTCGTAGGCGCTGCGGGAGTCGACGAGCTGTTGCCAGTCCCGCGGGATGTCGATCCGGCAGTGGCTGTCGATGGCGTTGCCTTCGCTCACCAGCCGCGGGAAAATCTGTTGCAGCGCCGCATAGTCTTGCAGGCAGTTCTTCTGCCACGCCTGGACATCGTTGCCGGGCCTGGCATCGAGGCCGGCGGCGACGACTTCCTCGGCGGCATCCTCGACCGCCCGACGGCTACGGCGTCGCCGTCGTCTCTCGGTGGGCTCGGGGGCAGCCTCCTCATCATCGGCGTCGAGGCCGTCGTCGGCCGAGTCTCCGGTGGTCTCGGTGGGGTCGTCGGCGACGGCATCGTCGGCGTCGGCCAAGGGATTGCCTCGACGCCGGGGGGCCGAAGCGAAGAAGGTGCGCCCTTGCTCCAAGGTGGTGCCGAGTTGGGAGCCGTAACCGCTGAACGAGGCCAAGGCGGCGTCGCCGCCGCTCTTCAAGGGGTCGAGGGCCAGGATGCTGTCGTAGGTTTCTTGGTACGCCCCCAAGTAGCTGTCGATCAGCTGGTAATCCCAGCGGGCCAGCACCGGCATCGTCCAATAGGCCTCAAAGGTCGCCCTGGCCTGCTGCGGCGTTTCCAGGCGGCCAACGTCCATCAGGTCAAAACGCTCGTCGGCGTGCAATACCGACTGGAAGATCGCCTCGATTTGTTCGATGTCGCCAAATTGAGAGCCGTCGACCAACCATTCGTCGATCTCCCGGCCGTCGATGTTGGCGTCGCGGCCCGGCTGGCTCTTCAGGAAGCGCAGCAAGGGGGCCAAGGTGAGGCCCTGGCGCAACTGGTCCTTGGTCTCCGGGTTGGTGGTCGCTTGTTGGTAGCGGTCGAAGCGCAGGCGGGTCTCGAAGGCTTGGCGGTAGGTGGCGTAATCGGTGGTGGGCTCCCCTTGCCAGATCTCCGGTCGGCTGCGGGCTTCAAAGCTCTCGAGCAGTGGCAGCAGCACGCCGTTGCGCATCAAACCCGCTTGCACCGTGGGCACTAGCTCGTTGCTGATCTCGTTGTTGATGCCGCCTTGCAGCAGGATGCGAATCTTCCACTTGGAGGTTCCCAGGTCCCGGCGGATCTTCTCCAACTCGTGCACCAGCTCCCAGGTGTAGAGCACGGAGCAAGGCTCTTCCGTCGCCGCCGCATCGATGCAGAGCTTGGCTTCTTTGGTCAAGTTGTTGATCGGTCGCAGCACTTGGGACATGTGGATCAAGGCGGGCAGCAGGAGGATGAAGGCGGCCACCACGGCGCCGCCGATGAGGCCGTAGACCAGGCGCTTGTTACGCTTGGCCTTCTGCTTGGCCTTGACCGTTTGGCGCACCAAACCCTGCTCGGGGAAGACCTTTTTCTCGTAGAGATCGCGGATGAAGAAGGCGTACTGCCGCGTGAAGATGGACTGTAAGTCCTCCAGAACCCCTTGCGGATCGCCCGCTTGCACCCGCAGCAGGTCGCGGCAGGCACGGGCGATGGGACGCCCCTCCTGCATGCCGCTGGTCAAATAGAAACCCCGCAAAATGAGCGGCTCTTCGAAGCGGCTGGCCCGGAAGATGGTGTCCAGGTAGCGGTGCAGGGGTTCCTCGAGGGCGGCCAGCTCCTCGGGGAAGACGAACATGCGGTCGGCTTGCTCCGAGTCCGGGACGCTGCGCAACAGGCGCAGGCGGATCTTGTGCATGCGCTGCACCATGTCGGTGAAGATGTTGCCGAAGCTCTTATCGTCCCAGCGGTCCGTTTCTTCGGGGTCGGACCAGCCGAAGATCTGCCCCTTGTCGTGGGGGTCGAGGGGGGCGAAGAACTCGGTGAAGCCGAGGATGCGGTCGGCCTTGGTGATGAGGACAAAGATGGGGAAGCGGATGTCCAGCTGCTTCTGCAGCTCGAACAGCTTCTTGCGAATGTTCTTGGCCTTCTCTTCCTGCTCCTCGGGCGTATCCTCCGTCAGGCTGGTGGCCGGGATGACCGTCAACACACCATTGATCGGGCACTCCTTGCGGTGCTTCTTCAGCAGGCCGAGGAAATGCTCCCACTCGTGACGGTCCGGAGCCACGTCCTCTTGGAAGGAGAAGCGACCGGCGGTGTCGAGGATGACCGCCTCCTCGGTGAACCACCAATCGCAGTTGCGGGTGCCGCCGGCCCCCGACAGCGCATCGGCGCCGATGGGAAATTCCAGCCCCGACTTGAGCAAAGTCGTGCTCTTGCCCGATTGCGGCTCGCCGATGAGCAGAAACCACGGCAGGGCGTAGATATCCGTCCGCGCCTCTTTGAGCTCCAGCATGGCGTGCTTCCATTGCTCGCCGAGCTCACCCACCGCTTCGCGGATCTCCTCTTGGCTGGCCGGAGCCCGACTATGGCTGCCCAAATCGCTCTCGAAATCCTTCGAGCGCTTGCGATCCCCGACCTTCTTCAACCCACCGATGGCCCAGATGAGCACAAAGATGATCAGCACGCCGAACATCACCATCATGATGGCTTGGCGGCTGAGCCCCAGGAAGCGCGACAGGATGAAAACCAGGGGCAGCAAGACCATCAGCAGGGCGAGCCAACGGCCCACCGGACCGGTGATGAAGCGGCGCAGGATATTCAGAATTTGATAGTGCATGGTACAACCTCGCGAGGCGAGTTTTTCGGTTCTAGATCCATTGAGCGGTAGCGGGCCTGGTCCCTTCGTCGAGTCCCGGGATTCAAATCTGACCGAGGATTTGCTCGACCAGTTGACGCAGATCGGCCAGCAGGTGATTCCACGACAAACGGGCGGCTCCCCAGTAGAGACCCACCAGGCCAAAGGCCAGAATCGCCACCCGGGCGCCGGTGATGGCGGGGGAGAAACGCTCGGACTTCTTGGGAATCACCTTGTAAGCGGAGGGGGTCAGACGGTCGGGTTTGACGGAAACCAAGTACTCCTGCAACTGGCGATAAAGCTTCGATTTGACGTCGGGAAGCAACTCCCGTTTGCTGTAGTAGTTCCCCAGGCTGAGGGCGGTGAAGAGAATGGCCGCCAGCTCCACTTGGTTGTCCTTGAGCTCGCTGGCGATGCGGAAAATCTCGTCGCCGCCGATATTGGTTTGGAAAAGTCGCATCTCGAGCAGATATTGCTCCTGCCAAGCGCCGGCGTTCTCCCAATCGGAGTGCAGCAGGACTTCGTCGGTGAGCACCACCAGGGGATACTTGGCGTCGTTGTAGAGGGTCTCGAGGCGAAGATCGTTGCGGGTTTCCCGATCGATATTTTCGAAGATGGCCTTCAGGTCTTTGTCCACCATCTCGATATGGACGGGATAGCCCTTGCGCACCTTGCGGCGAAAGGACACCAAATAAAGAAATAGGGGGGAGGCCAAGTAGAAGAGTTTGGTCGTGTAGTCCGCTCTCTCCGTGTCGTCATACATGTTTCGGGCCCTCCTGGGGGGCTTGGCTCAGCCGGCTGCCGAGCGTTCCTCGCGTAAGAGAAAGTAGAGGCTGAAGCTGAGACGGGGGTCGCTGTCCGAGATCTGTATCTCCCCCTTGGCGATCACATTCTGCCAGTAGGTTCCCTGTTGCAGGATGGAGTAGTAGTGCAGGTCGGGGCTGCCGGGCAGGCTACGGGGGCTCTCCTTGAGCAGCTTGATTTCCAAGCCGCGGAGACGCCGCAGGCGAAACAGGGGCAGGTCGGCGGCGGCACCGATCTTGACCGGGCGCATCAGCTGATCGACGGTATCCGAGTCTTGTTTGCTCTCGACGCAGAGATAGACCGCTTCGGCGTCCCGCAGCTGGCTTTGCTCGAAGCGGGCCGCCAGCACGTCCCCCTCCGGCAGGAAGCGAATCTGCACGAAGCCGCCGGTGAGCATTTGATCGAGCAGCCGGTGGACGGTGCGGGTGAGCTGTTGGAAGCAGCGTCCCAGGGTGTCGTGGTCGTACAGGGGCACATCGATGCTGGAGCCGTCACCCTTCTCGAAGATCGACAGCTCTCCGGCCAGCCGTGCCAGCTCCATGTAGAGGGCGAAGGGGTGGATGCCCGGCAGGGCGACCAACTGGCGCAGCACATGCAAGAAACTACCGATGATCTGGAGCTTGAAGACCACCTGCCAGCCGCCCCGGCGGTCGGTATCGAGGACCAACGAACGCTCGTCGATGCTGGTCCGCAGCACCCGGAAACGGGCCTCGACCTTGTTCATCACTTGCTCGCCCATGGTGCGCAGGGGCTCCCAGGCGCCGATGTCGGTGACCGGCGGCACGAAGGAGTCGTCCAATACCGGCGTGTTCTTGCCCTGCCCGGCCCGCTGGATGACGGCGATGGGCAGGCACTCGTAACCGCTGCTGTCCTCGTCGCCGAAGAAGAAGCGGCCGTAATGCTTGCGGATTTCCAGGGGACGGCCTTCGCCGCCGAGATTCTCGTCGGCCACTTCCAAGGTCTCGACGCGGTAGCGCCGATCACGGGCCGCCATATCCGCCTGGTCGTCGGTGGGCATCAGGGTATTGCCTTCGCCCTCCAACCAGCGCGGCACCCCCAGATAGACGGGCAGTCGGCCGTCCAGCCGTTGATCCATCTGTTGTTTGAAATCCCGCGGCTCGATACGCAGATTGATCGGCATGCGCAGCAGGGTGCCGTCCTTGAGCCGCGCCTCGAGCTGTCGGGCCTCGAAACGGAAGGTTTCCAGCTGGTCTTGGGCGACATCGAGCCGCGCCACCCCCCAGTAGAAGGGTTGCACTTGGCGCTCGGCGTGGGCGACCCGTGACGAGACCTGTTGCGCGAAGAGCTGCAGGTGCTGCGGCCGAAGGAACATGCCCTCGGCCCAATGGACTTCGGGAAATGCTCTCACCCTCAGCGACCCTGGGAGATGTTCAAGTTGCGGTCGAAGACCTTCACCCGCAGGGTTTTGCCTCGCCAGTACTCCTTGCCGTAAAAGTACATCTGGGACTTGTCGCGGCCTTGGCCTTCGAATTTGTAGTCGGCGATGATGGCGAGGCGCTGGAAGTCCTTCACCTGCGGCACCACGACGCTCTTGTCGGAACAGTTGGAGGCCACGCTGACGGTGGTGCGACGGCTGCCCAAGGAGCGCCGCAGGTCGGAGTAAAACCAATCGTCGCCGAGCTGGCGAATCTGCTGCTCTTCGCTGTCACTGACCACCAATAAATCGATGGAGAGCTCGAGGCCGTCGTTGACCTCGACCCCCGGCTCGCAGTGGAAGACGGCCATGGAAGACGAGCATCCTTGGCATGCGAGGAGCGCCAAGAGAAGCATTAGCGAGCTTTTCAGAGAATGACGGGCGAGCATCGGTCAAGTCCTCCCATTGGAAAATTGTTCTTGTCGTTCACGAGCGATCTTGCGGGCTTCATGCTGGATGTTTTGGGTGACGAACTCGGGCGTCACCTTGCGCACCAGGTCCTTGTAGTCCTTCCATAGCTCAGCGTATTGCAGACCCAGTTTCTTGGCCCAGCCTTCCCGCAGCCGGGATTCGATGGCCATGGGGCTGGCCTTGTCCCAATATTTCTTGAACCAGATCTCCGGTGCCTCGTGGTAGGCGGCGAACCCGGCCACCAGCCACGACTCCACATCCGCCAAGTAGCGGGCCAAGACATCGATGTTGACTTGCCGACCGGCGGCCATGTCGTCGATGAAGGCGCGGATGGACATGCGATGACCCGGCAGGGCGAAGCTGGTGGTGCTGGAGGTATTGGCGGTGAAGGATTGCACCAGGCCGACGACAAAGCGCTCCACCTCGACACTGAAGCTGAGCATCTGGCGCAGGAATTCGATGCGCGGCAGCTCCACCGGCGACAGGCCGCTCAAGCTCGACTCCTGACTGGCCTCGACGATCAGGTGCCAAGGCAAGCCGGAGGTGCTGGGGCCTTGGCTGGTGGCTTCCAGCTCGGCGACCCGGTGTTTGAGTTGCTCGATCTGGCGCCACAGATTTTCCACCTCGGCGGCGTCCTGGCTGGACCCCGGGTCGAGGGGAAAGAAGCCGCGCAACTGGATCAACAGCTGGCGTTGACGGGGGTCCGGCCATTCCGCCATTTCTTGGCGCAGCAGATGTTGCATGGCGGTGCGGCGATCCTCGGGGGTGGCCAGATGATAGAGGGCCGCCAGACCGTTGAGCCGGCGGGCCAGCTCCTGGGCCTGGTCGTCGATGGTGGGATCGCCACTGGAGGCGGTCGACAGGCGAAGGTTGGTGTCGGTGCCGCGATCGTCCAGGTTGAGAGCCCGCATGGCGCCGGTCGAGGTATCGGTGCGGGGTGCCGGCACCGGCGGTACGGCGCCGCCGCCGAGGCCGCGGAGCAACGCTTCGGGGTCGAGGCCCAGGCGTTTCAAGGTGGCGTAGGGGCGCTCCTGCGCATCTCCGAACATGGCCCGCAGGCAATCGGTGGCTTGGATCTCCGACCGATTGCGCTCCCGGGCCAGCCCGTGGGCCCGCTGTAACAGCGCCACCAGGCGCGGCACCAGGGGCAAGTACACGGAGAAAAACGTCGTATGGGAGAGGATCTCGCGCAGGGGATCTTCGAGCCACGCCTCGGTGCCCGTCCAATGGCTGTTGGAGCCGAGGATTTGGCTCAGCAGGGCGACGCTGATCGCTCCCCGGCCCCGTTGAAAGGGCGGCAGGTCCGGGCAGCTCATGGCCAAGCCGAGGAAGAAATGGCGGTCGTTGACGAAGTTGCGCTGCTCCTTGCAAGCCAGCATGGTGGCGGCGCCGTAGCTCTGACGCAGCTCCGGAGAGAGCAGATCGATCAAACGGAGGCGCTCGCCGTCGAGCTCTTCGGGCGGCGGGCAGTAGGCTTGGCGAGCCCCCAAGGCGTGGCACCGCAGCACCGTTTGGCCGAGCAGAAACGAGCTGCCCGGGCTCACCATGTGGGGGGCGATCAAGGGCGCGCCTTGGAACCAGGTCCCGTTGGCGCTGCGCAGATCCTCGAGCAGCACGACATCGGCAGCGTCGGTGCGGCTCAGCTTGGCATGGTTGCTGGAGACCAGGGAGTCCCCGTGTAGCGACAGGTCGTTCTCAGGATTGCGCCCGAGGGTGAGCTGGGGACCGGTGAACATCGTCCGCATACCGTCCATGGGGCCATCGATGGCTTCGATCAACAGGGGGGCGGCGGAGGCATGATGGGCCATCGGAGAGGCCGAAGGCTTCGCCGAGAGGACGGACGTGATGGTCTGATCAGTCATCCTGATATTCGGAAGAGCTCGACTCCACGCGGTCAGATTTTATGGGTCGCGACGCACCAATCGAACGTCCAGCGTTCGCCCATAAGGCGAACGAATTTGCCGAGCACCATGACCCATGATGACTCTGCGGCGAGCAGAAATTACACACGAACAAGCCTTCATTTTCTATCAGAGAGAGAGGCAGAAGCGCAAGTTGATTCGGCCTTTACGGCGCCGGAGTTGACACCCCGACGAGCCTAGCGTAGCCTCAATTAGGCTCAAATACGTTAAACTCCAGAAGCGCCTAAGAGAAGGTTCGCCAGCGGTGAAAATTTTTGGCAAAGAGGGCGAGCCGAGGTGAATTGAAGAATCCTGGGAAGGACGGACGATGGCGTCGTTGGCACAGATCGAAGGTAGATACGATGTGCTGGAAGTGTTGCACAAGGGGGGCATGGGCAAGATCCTCCGGGTGCGCCACCGTCTGCTACAAGAGGTGCGGGTCATCAAGACGATGCGCCGCCAGTTGGCGGAGGACCCACAGTTCCGCCATCGCTTCTTGCAAGAGGCCCAACTGGCCGCCAACCTGAAACATCCCAACATCGCTCAAATCCATGACTTTTCCGTCGATGAAGGTGGCTTCGGCTTCATCGTCATGGAGTACATCGACGGCGTTTCCCTGAAAGAGATCTTGGCCACCGGCGGTCCGCCGAATGTGGCGGTAGGCCTCGAGATGGCCCGTCAAGCCCTGCGCGCCCTGGGTTTCCTGCATCGCCAAGGCTACGTGCACCGCGATATCTCCCCCGACAACATCATGCTCACCGCCGACGTCGACGGCAAGCTGTGCGTCAAGCTCATCGACCTGGGCATCGCCAAGAAGCTCGGAGTCAGCGGCGGTCTCACCACCACCGGTCATTTCCTCGGCAAGTTGCGTTATTCCTCCCCGGAGCACTTCGGTGAGAAGGGGGCCGCCGGGGCCAACGAACGCAGCGATGTGTACTCCTTCGGACTTGTGCTCTATGAGTTTCTGACCGGCAAGCAGGCCATTCTCGGCAATGACCTGTCGTCCCTATCGGCCGGCCATCTGCATCGCCCGGCGGTGCCCTTCGAGGTCAGTGATCCCGCCGGACGGGTGCCGGACGATCTCCGTCGCATTGTGCTGAAATCCCTGGAAAAGGATCCCAAGGCGCGTTACTACGACGCCGGGACCTTCGCCACCATCCTGAGCGACATCCAAAGGATGCATCCGCTGCCGCCCAACTTCGATTTGGAGGCCCTCTTGGGGCCGGCCCGGGCCGGCCGGCAAAAGGTGATCGAAGAGGTGGCCGGGAGGTCGACACAGCTGCGCCTGGATCAGCAATTTGGCCTGGAATCGGCGCCGGCCCCGCCGCGGGAAGGGACAGGTCAAGGCACGGATGTCTCGTCCACCGGCGGCAGCGGCACGGAAATCAGGCTCGGTCCAGAGGTCACCGGCGTCGATGACGACGATACCGGCGTCTACCGCACGCTGACTCCCGGGGGCAGCGGCAGTGGTCACCTCGCCGCCCCACCTCCGACGGACACGCCGAGTGAACGGACGCGGCATATTCCAACCTTGACCAACCTCACGGGCTCCGGCTCCGCTGCCCCGCCTCCGAGGGGCGCCGAGACGATCGCCAGCCAGGATGAGTTGTCGCAAGCCCCCAGCGAAGCGACCCGGCGTCTCGACCTCTCCCGCTTCGCCTCCCCGGTTGCCGGTATGCCGAATGCTGCCGCTCCGCCGCCGCCGGGGGCCTCACCGGCCGCCACCCAGGTCGTATTGCCCGACGATGAAGAGTTGGGCCGGGACACGACGCGACCCATGCCGTCCTACGAAGGGGCCGCCGCCGGTGCCTGGCCACCGCCGCCGTTGTCCCCATTCAGCTCACCGTCGGCGCCTCCACCGTCGGCGCCTCCACCGTCAGCACCTCCACCCTCGGCACCTCCACCCTCGGCTAGACTTGCAGAGCCTCCGCCGCCGGCGCCTCCACCACCCTCCGTGGCGCCGCCGCCTCCACCGCCCCTGGCCACGCCGCCCGATTTGAGTCAACGGCAGTCGATATCAGCGGCTAGGCCTGCGGCGGAGGCTCCGCCGCCGCAACCCGCCGCTTCGTTCGAGGCGCCGCCTAGCCCGGGCCCCGCCTCCACTTGGGGCGCCGATCTCGCCGCCGCCCCCTTGCAGCCACCGCCGTCCCCGACGCCGCCGTCCCCGACGCCGCCGGCCCAGGCGCCACCGTCCCAGGCGCCAACGTCCCCAACGTCACCGTCCCCGACGCCACCACCCCAGGCACCGACGCCCTCGATGCCGTCCGCGGGCCCCGGGCAGCTCATCGGCTGGGCCGCCTGGGCGCCGCCGATCGCCTCGAGGTTGCCCTGGTTGCAGCGCCTGGGGTTGGGCGAGCCGCGGCTGAGAGAGCTCCTGACCTCCGCCCAGCATTACCGTTGGTTGCTGGCCGGTGGCTTGGTGGCCGCCGGATTGATCGTCGCCGTGGCGCTGGTCATGCTGGCAGCGGGGGATAAGGAACCGCCGGTGGCCGAGGTCGAGCCCGCCCCCGTCGAAGTGCCGGTGGCACCGCCGCCGCCGCCCCCCGTGGTTCCTATCCAAACCACCCTCCATCCCGATCTGGTGACGGCCCGCTCCTGCCTCGAAAGCGGCGACTACGAGTGCGCCCGGCAAGCTCTGACCGTCTTGACGGAGGGCGACATTTACCTCACCCAGACCGAGCTCGACGAGTTGGCCACCCTCGAGGAAGAAGTGGCCATCGGCGGCGATGCGTTGAGCGATCCGGCCGTCGATGTGGAAAGCCTGGGGGCCACCGTCGTCAGCGCCCTCGCCAAGGGGCCGGTGGACGATCTGAAGAACGCCATCGATGGCATCAGCAAGCTGCGCCGCGAGAACAAGGAGATCATGGAAAGCTTCGATGCGGCGACCCGAGCGGCGATTCTCGAGGGCGACAAGATCATCGTCGTTTACCGCCGCATGTGGGGTCACAAGAATTCCGGCAGCCACCTCGAAGTCGTCCGTGTGGCCGGCCAGCTGATCGACATGTACCCGCCTTACGCCGCGACGGCGACGGAGCACCGGCAAACGGCGGCCCAGGCGATCGAGGAGGAGGCGGCGGCGATGGCGGCCAATAACGATCCGCTGGGGGCGGCGTCGCGGCTACGCCTGCTCAAGACGGAGCTGCCGGAGCGTCAAGGGCTGGATAACCGCATCCGCAAGATGGAAGCCCTGTACCAGGCCGATCGAGCGGCCGAAACGGCCCTCGCCGAGGCGCAGAACGCCTTGGCCAAGAATCAACCGGCCGTCGGCATGTCGATTCTGGCCGCCCTCAGCCTCGACGCCGATAGTCCCTACCTGGCGCAGGTCGACGATCTCAAACGGCAGCTCAAGGAGCGCTTCCAGCAGTTGGACCAGCAAGCGCCCGTCGTCCGTCTGGCCAATCCAGACGCCCTGCTGTACACCCCCAACGAGCCGGTGCGTGTCACCCTGCAAGTCACCGACGATTACGCCGTCGAGTCGGTGGCCGCCTATGCCCGCTTCGGCGATACCGGCAGCTTCTCGCCCGTCACCGTCACCCCCGACGGAGGAGGGGCCTACACCTTCGAGCTCGACGCCGCCGCGCTGGACAACCCCAAGTGGATCCACTTCTATGTCGAAGCCCGGGATCGCTCAAACCACGTGGGCACCCTGGGCAGCGCGCAAGCACCCCAAGAGATCAAGAAACGAGGTTTTTTGAAACGTACCTTCGGCCCTTGAGCAGGCCGAGACCCAGAGCTATCTGCTAGGGCCCGACGCCGGGTCGAAAATCCAATGACCACCAACGACAGGAGAAAATCATGGAAGGTCAACGCAGCAAAGCAAGAGATATCGCCTGTGCCACCCCCACCGGATCCCTGGGGCTCGCCGCCATTTGTCCCAACTTCGACAACATGCTCGCCCGCATGTCGATGAACCTCTGTGCCGGCGAGGTCGGTGACTTCTACCAGCGCAACCGCGACCTACTGCACCGTCCCGCCAGTGACGACAATATTCGTGATTGGGCCGAGAAGGAGACCATCTATTTCAAGCGGCAAGGGGGTTGCACGGCCTTTGTCGGCAGGCGGCTGACGGTGGAGGATCGGATTCGGTTGATGACCAATGCGAGGGATAGTGCGGGGCGGCGGTAGGGGGGCTCATTGCCCCGGCTTGCGACCAGATCCGAATGCGAGTGTCGAGAATAGCCTCAATCCTACATCTCCCAATCGCCGGTACTGCTCGCTTCGACGAGATCGCCATGGAATTCGAGCCAACCCTTGAGTAGCCCGAGGCGTCGTTTCTGCCGCGGAGCCCGCCGTAGCGGTTCGATGCGTACCATGGGTTGGCCTCGACGGGTGACGAGCAGCGGCTCGCCGGAAGACTGGACTTGGCGGAGCAAACTGTTGCATTTGGTTTTGAATTCAGTGATGGCGACGGTCTTCATGGGTCGAACTTGACATGGTCAGATGATGAACTCAAGTTTTATTTGAGAGTTGATCAAGTACCGATGAGCTACAGCAATGTCAACTTCTGCCAGACGGCTCTGCCAGCGGAAGGTTGCCGAATTGCAGTCTTGTACTACTACGCTGGAGCTTTGCTGAGGTGGGCAGCGCGGCCTACCACGGTAGTCTTGCTTTTCGCCGGACCTCTGGCAGCTTATTCTCCAAGTCGAAACTTCCCTACCTGGATAACTTGGCTTAACTTGGCTATGCAGTGCTCTCGGACTGCATAAACATATTGTTGCCTTAGAAGCCACCCAAGCAACACCCTTATCGAAGTGTCTCTTCGAACGCTTGAGAATACTCATGACTGAAGAGTTCGGACTCTTCGGTTCCATCTGTAAGTCCATCGGCAAGAACGGTAAAGACGCTGTCCTTGACCTGAGCTGATTTCCGCTTCGCTAATAGACGACCGGAATTCCTGATCAGCGCCTGCTCGGCTGACTTGTCCATTCTATCCCCCTTCATGGCTTCCCAGGCGGCAAGGAACGATCTCCATGCTCGTGCCCCAAGATCCGGTCTATTGCTCATCTCGGACGCGACCCATGTTGAATCAAGAATTGCGTCACCTATCAACCGAAGGGCGCTATGAGTCTTCGGCATGGCCGTCTTGACTCTATGGTACCAAGCAAGCCAAAGGCCTCCTACTGCTCCTGTACAGACCCTGCCACCCTTCAACTCCTGAAGACTTGAGCCTGCTAGCATGTAGCCGAGCAGCTTCGCGGCTTCAACCCTCAGCCGCTCATATTCTTCAAAAAACCTGCCCGCTGCCAAGTGACTTGCATATTTGGGATCTGATGGGATCCAGATTACGTCAAGAAATGAGCATACGGACGGATCAGTCTCGGCAATTCCAGCGACTTCACTGGCGCCGACGTCGTCCGCCACTTTCCCATGCAAAGGCCGCAGAACATCAACATACCGAAGTGAGACGTTTGCCACATTCCATGAGCAGTACTGCCCTAGAAGGTTCACTAACTCATCGTTGGCAAGACGGCCGCTTGCCCTTAGCATTTCAAGAAAATCGGGAGTCGCCATACCGCGCTTATCAATCTCTTGATCAAGAACTAGTTGACGGGTGAATGCGTCATCACTGAACAGGACCAGGTCGCGACGCGACTGAAGCGTCTTACGGATCCCATCCATTTCACAAGAATCATTAAGACTAGTCGAATCTACGGTCGATAATGGAATTTGATAGATTCGTTCCGAGTACCGAGCAAGTTCAGAGAAAAGACCTCGAGAGAATGTGATTGCTGAGGCAGGGTCAGGACCGAGATGGGTGTTCTGAATTCTTCTTATTGTGGGTATCGGTATTGCAACTCGACTAAAAAACTCCATAAGCCGAGGAAACAGCTTCAGCTCGTGCAGCACTAAGAGTGAAACCTCATCCAGTAGTGGCGTTCGAGTGGCCAATTGCTGTAACCTTTTCTCGGTACTGTCAATTCTATTCCCCACATGCAGTTGATACCCGAAGGCAGATTTTTCTGTATGCCGAGTAGCATGAAACAACTCTATCGTATTCATGCATTCCGGAAGGAAGCGATGTCGCATTGGGTAGGGTATCGCAAGATCCCCTCTTCTCACTCTCTCTGCGAGTTCCGTTTTGTTTCGTTTTGTTTCTTCTGGAACACCTATCTGATTGTCGAGAAATTCAAGAAGCTCACTTCCATCAAGTCCGGATGGGATTGAAAGCATCTTAAAAACCCGAGAGTTCGGGAATTGCTTGCAATACTGCCGAACACGTTCATGATGCTGTTCAACCTCTTCATCATTCGAGAATGGTCTCAGGAAGTGTCCGTAGCTCAAAGTAAGCAAAAGAAAACTTCCTTCGTCAATTTCATCTTGACGATCTACGGCCCGGCCGATTCCTTTCCAAAGCCAATGAAGTCTAGAACTTTGGAGATCTCGAAGAGCCTCGATCTCAAACATGGCGTAAAGAGTGTTCCTTCTGCTATACTGATCCTCGTTCCGCTCAGATATTTTTTTTAGCATCTCATAGGCCTCGTCCAGACGGCCGCATCTAGCCGCAATATGGGCAAGTGTCCGCAGCGACTCGCTATCCGCCTTGGGGTCCGAGCAAACCTTCTCCAAGAGCGAAAGCGCGCCAGGTGTGTCGCCAAGATGGTCAAGGGCAAGAGCCCGTACCTGACAGGTTTTATCAGATATACCGAAACGCCGCTCGATCGAATCGCATAGACTAAGGGCCTTTGGCCACTCCTGTAGTGAGACAGCTGCAACACAGAGTTTTAACAGTTCATTATTGGACAGCGCCCGAAAGTCTTCAAGCATACCGCGGAGCTGTAGTAACTTAGCTGCATCCTCAGTCTCATGCGGATTGAGCAATCCAAAAAGATTTGAGCACATGCTGAAGTCGCGCCGACCGTCCAAGTAGAGAGTCCATAGTTGCTCTACAGTCTTCGAACGATCTAAAGGCCTCCTTACAAGTGCGATCGCGCTACGGATAAACGCAACGCTTGCTTCTCTATCTGGAAGCTTGTCGAGAAGCTTGTCAAGTACCATCTCCTGATCCAGTTCCGTCGCAAAGAGAGCCGCTTGCTCGATGAGCGAGTAGTTATCCTCATCATCAGTTGCAGCCAGTTCCTCTAGATGCTCCTCGACGAGGTTCAGAAACTCACTCTTCTGTTCGCGTTTCAGAAGGAAGAAGGCTTGGTGACAGATCTTCTCGAGGCTAGCTGGAAGCTTCGCAATGAACTCTTCTACAAGCTGCTCGTGTCCTAAGAACTGGGCCAGACTGAGCACTAAGCCTTGCAATACCGCACGCCCCGGATGCTTCCGTGCAGCCTCTACAAGCTTTGGAAGAAGGCGATCCGTCTCCTGAAAGTAAGTTGCTAGGTGGACCGAGATATCGGCAAGGAGCTCTACCTGCCGCGGGTAGCCGATTTCTTGGCTCACCTCCCAACAGCTCAACGCAGCATCCCACGATGACCGCATCTCTTCTGGCGACATCTCCTGCAGCCCCCCAAAGAAGAGTTTCTGCCCCCGGAGTCCCTCTGGCAAACCTAGATCAAACAACGACCTAGCTAGAAGCAGATAGAGAGACATTTGTTGAACCGGAGATCCTCCATTTTCCCGAAGCCCCCTTTCCGCAAAGATCCTACACTCTCTAGGCTGCCCGGTCATGAAGTGAACAAGAGCTCGGCAGAGGTAGGCGTCAATACCTCGGAGTGCTTCAGATTCCGCCAGAGCAGCCTCACGGTCTTCCATAAGTGCATAGATTTTCGCTCTCAAGAAGCTATAGTTTCTCCCATCCTTTTCAGCGGTATGCTCTAGGAGTTCTGCAAGGTCAGCGTTCCCACGTGTAGTCAGTTGAGATTCACACCAAGCGTTGTCGTAGATCGAGGCGTTAGAGAATTGAGTTGCTTCGTAGTAGGAGTTTCCTGCGTTCTCGTAGTCTCCATGGAACTCAAGAATCTTTCCCTGTTGGTAGTGAATCTCAGCCTGGACATGGTCCTCAGGATCTGAAGAGCAAGGTTGCCCGAGACTTTCCAAAATCGCTTTGGCTCGTCCGATGTTTCCAAATTCAAGATACTTCGCAGACCTTTCAAGCTTAGAGGTGATCGAGGTCTTTGGAGCCTTGATCCATGGGCGTTCGCAATCATCTTCGAGCAGAGATGGTATTGCGACCTCCCGAGACTCAAGCCTTGAGACGAGAATCGCCGCGGTATTGAGTGGTGGCTTGTTGAGCTTGTTCGCAACAGCCTCCACGAGATCACGACCGAGCCGCCTTGCGCCCTCTCTGTCGTCTAGATATGGGAGTACATCAAGCTCGTCAGTGACTAGATTACTAACAGGGACACGGAATACATGCGACTCTTGTTTGGACGGAATCTGTTTCTGCCTACCTAGCAGACGCTCAAGGTGGGAATCGATCCAAAGATAGTATGATTTGCAGTCCTTGGCCTTGGGAGCCGATGTCAGATCAGAAAATGTGAGCATTACAGGAGATGAGATGGTCGCATAATAATTCAAGACGGTAGTCTCTAGTTGGACCGAATAGTAGTCCCCACTTTTGTTGAGTAGCCGCGGTTCTCCGTCTTCATCCCTCTGAGCGCTGCCTTTTGCTTGAATATGAAAGCTCTGTCTGTGGTATCCACCTTGGATGATCTGGACCGAAAGATCGATTCCAGCGTTGTCTTCTTCTCTGCTCGCCTCAGAGATTTCCCAGCTGTCTGGGGAAGCCACTCTTAGAGCTTTGATAGCCAGGCGTCCGATCTCGTTGCTCTCCCCACTTTGTGGTAGAGGAAGCTCATTCACTTTTCAAAACTCCTTGGGAAAAACAGCAGTTGGCAGGGCTCATGGGCGCCCTGGTCTTTCGTTCATCTGCTCGGTGGTGGAATCCTGCGATTACTATCCGACCGATCCTTACTCTTTTCAGTTGCCTTTTCTCCAGCTCTCAAACCAAAGCTGTTACCTGATTTTCCAGAGCGTCCCAATTCTAGCCTAGAAAGTCAAACCCTCTTCTCCGCACTTATCAGCATCTCTCGTTTCCAAGCCTAGGAGATCGGTGGCGGCTTGTAGAATCCCTCCAAAATGCCCTTCTCAATGCCTGGGGCATCCAATCCTTTAACCTGCCACATCGACACCAGTTCGCCATAGTCATCGGGAATCGTCTTCGCCGGCTTTTATATGCCCTGGATAATCACCTTTGATTTGACGTCTAGCGGTGAGCAAAGCTTACCAGCGTCGTCTCGATCATTTCGAGAACCCTCGATGGATTGAGGCTATGGTCAAATCAGGGATGGACCAAGAAGAAGCGATCTCATAGGAGCGTTCGGAGGGGTATATCGCGGTGGCCAGTTTGCTCTCGGTTTCGTGAAGAACGGGGTGCGGTTGATGACCAAGGCGAGGGATAGTGCGGGGGCAGCGGTAGGCTGGTCTCCGGTCATGTGTGATTGGCTCCTCTCGCGGAACCAATCTACAATCCTGAGCTTCATTGAGCAAGCCACGGCTCAATAGAGGCCTTTGCCGGATCGACTCGGAGCGGATTGATGAACTCGATGGAGAAGAAGAAATCGGCCCGTCAACCAAGATTTCAAAGAACGGAATTCTAGATTCCAGGGGCGTCGAAAGAGTGGCACCACTTCTTTGTAAGCATCGATCCGCCAAGGCTGACTCTTCGGAAACTCAAACACGACTCGGTTCGAACTGATTTGTTCGAGTGCATCGACTATTCCGGATGTGTAGGGAGCCGACAGCACGAGGTGATCTTTCGGTTGAAAATGCTTGTCCAGTAGGTGAATATGGAGTGCCTCTTCGAACGGAGAGTCCTCGGTCAAGAAGACGATCGTGCCTGCGTCAAGCTCAAGAGAACCTTCAAATACACAGCCTTGAAGCACGGGAGTGACGACTCTGCCGTCGAAATGAAGGCGGCAGGAGGGGACTTCACCAGCTTCCCCCTCCGCCACCGCTTCGAGGTTGAGTTCCTTTGACATTGCTCTTGTTTTCCTCGTAGACCCATAAGGCACCGAGGGAGCCGAAGATCGAGCCCATCCCGATGACAACTATTGCACAGATTGGTGCGCCTGGGCCGCAGGCCATGGAAACGGCGAGGCCCGCTACGGCGCCTCCTGCAAGCCCGCCACCGACGGCAACTCCCTCTTCGATAGAGGCCTCGACTTTGTCCTCGGCAGAAGCGATATTGTAGATTGCCATTCCCGCGCTTAGAAGCCACAAACCCTTGGCAAGGCGTGAGAGGTTGCGGGACGCCGCGGTAAAGCGTGGCCGATCGCGGCCAGCGGCCTCGATGATCTCCAGGTAGACTTCTTCCTGCTGGGAGACCGTCAAGCCATTGAATGATGTTTTGAAGAGCTTGGAGGCATAGTGCTCAGCTAGATCGCCAAATTTGAGGCCCTGGCTTTTGAGTCGTTCCGCCAGGGCTTTGCCTATTGGGCTATTTTTCAGACGGGAAGCTTCTAGAATGACGTTTCGTTGTTCGGAAGCGAATCTTGCACCTTGTTCCGGAGTGAGAGTTCCTTGGAAGACACTACTTCGAATCTCTGCTGACATCTCCCGTATCGTCGCCACATAGGCTTCCCGAACGGCGGTGTCCTTCGAGAGGCGATAGGCGAAGTTGACCGCTTCGGCTTCCATCAACTGGATCGCCGTCTCCAGGTCGGCATAGGTGGACATTGGAGGGCCCGCTTTGGATTGATTGGCGCGACCTCGCAAAAGGATTGACTGTTCGCTGTAGAATGTGCTGAACTCACCAGTTGGGCCGGCTGACTGGGGGCGTCGAGCGAAGCACATGTAGTTGTCAGTCACTGTAGAAGTCACTCCAATGTGCCCAAGCGAGATTATGCATCAATAGTTCTAGAGAGATGGGAAGTGATTTGGCCAGAATGATCCCAAAGTAAAAAAATGCCCACAACGAAAAAGGGGTCCTCAGGTAGCTCTGACTGCAAGAGATGAACTGCTTTGGAGATATCGCTACTGGGTAGACTCGGAGATAAGAGGCCAAAGTCGTTTGTGAAAGTTTTTACTCTACGTAGGACTCCAGGGTTGGTCAGTGAATGATCAAATCCGGCGAGGGCACTAATGAAATAGAGGGAGGTGATATCGTATCCAATGAGAGGGCATTCTGGTCGTGGAGCATCAATGGTCTGACGCTCCATTAATACCTCAAAAGTTTCGTCCTCGGGCGGCCTTAGTCCGACGCTACTAAGATCAAACCAAGCGTATGCAAAAGCTGCGTCTTTTGCTGATTCGTCAAACGGATAGTTGACAAGCATATCAGCGGCACTGTCCCATAGAAAGAACAGGTCGAAACCTGGATTGGAGCCGGAAGGCACAATGATCTGATCATGAGGTTCAATTGCCGATTCATTGGCGCGGTCTTCATGCAAGAATATCGATGGATTGATGTACTTGTCAAAGGTCAACCACGGTCCCCCGAGAGGGGGCTCAGGCTTGAATGGGGCCACACGAGAGTCGAAGTTCGACGCTCCGCAACCTAATCTGCCTGGTTTACGAATATCAAAACCGAAAATTTTGTGCTTCATATTTTTTCTCACTTCATGGGATAAGGAAGTGAATCGCCTGGCTCCAAACAGACGACATCTGGCCTAGCTTTGTTCCAGAAACACCTGCAATTCGGATAAGGCGCCTGGTTGCGCTGAACTAGATGAGCGTGGTCCCCAGGGCAAGGAGCGTGCCTTCTACTTGGCGGGACTCGATCGACTCTCTCGACTCGAATAGTACCAGCAGGGGGTACGCAAGGCGGACATTCCTCTTCGCTACAGTTGTTCACGCAGACTTTGTCTTTAGCGGTGTCAGCGGTAGAAGAAGAGGCTTCTCTTTCGCGCTCGTCAAGTGCCTCATCGATCTCTTCTGCTATCTCTTTGGCTGCAAACGCTGAAACCACGATTGCTGTAAGAAATGCTACTGCCTTCCCAGCCTCGACGGCAGCTGGCCAAAGTAGCGGTGCAGCAATGGCTGGCATTATTCTGCTCCTTGACTGTGACGAAGCCGGACCCATAAGGCCGTCATTTTCTGGTCCCCTGTTAGCTCGGGTCTCCGAAGAAAGTTATTCACTGGGGGCTGAAGGTCGTAGTCTGGCCTTACAGTCAGGTGTAAGCCGAGAAAACGGCCAAGAGATCGTTCGGTTCGAATTCCATATGTGTGAGCTCGTTTGTGCCAAGCGGCCATCCTTTCAAGAGTATCCTCCTCCGAGAGGTTTCGAATCAACTTACAGTGTCTGTGCTCCAGTCGTTTGTAGAGGTCTCGATGAAAGGCTCGTCGAGATGCTGCCTCAAAGATATTAAGCTGTTCTTCGGCTATCTTCATGCTGTCCTAGATCCCTAGTTTACGTCTTCCTCGACTTGTGTGGAACATATTCGGTTTGAGCACTTCCGGATCCATGGTAGATGACGTTCACAGTTTTTTCGAGGTGGCGTTTCATCTTCCGGGCCATTCTCTTGATCGACCCTAGGCGGGATCAGATTGTCCAACTGTATCAGCGCTTTACTGCTTGCCGTGCCCAGGTCCACCCCCGGTATTCCCAGGCTGCTGTGCAGCGCTCTTTCAAAGTCCAGATCCTTGCCGTCATTGTGGCGCCGCCGTTGGTTCGAAGATACGGTGACCGCGACCGTCTCTTCGGTGGGCTTGAACTCGGCCTCGGTCACCGTCAACGGGGGCATCAGGCCGAGGATTGTCTGGTAGAGAGTCTTGTCGTCCATGGACTTAAGCTACATGGTTTGGAGGAGGTGGTGCCAAACAAGGTGGAGGCGCTAGATTTCTTTGACATGGCCCCTTACGCCAAAGAACACGCCAGATTTGACATTGACTGTGTGGCGGCGTGTTTGCGGCAGTGGGTGAGTTCATTCACGTAACTTTCCATCGCGAGTCGACGAGAAGATTCGAGTCTCAAGTATCTGCGAAATGGATCTTTCAGAGATACTCACTCTCTGAAATCGTAGCTCTCCCGTTCCCATAGATCTCGGATTATCCGGAATTTCGAATCGCCTTTCTTTTCGAATACCAAACCATAACGCCTTACCTCCGACGCGATATCAGCGTCCCGCAATAGAATGAGAGACTCGAAATCAAACGTCCAACGGCCAATTCTATAGGTGTCATCCAGGAACATCGCGCCTCCTGCTTTTAACTCCTTGATATGGATATGCCAGTTTAGAGTTTGTTCCTCGGCAAGGAATCGAATTGCTTCTGCGCGAACGAATTCCAGTTGCTTCAGCTTTTCAGTCATGCTTCCTCCTCTACCACACGGCGGCTGAGTAGGGGCCCAGTTTACTCCTATGAGACAGATCAGACCCATTATCTTGATGCACTGTGTCATCACGGGCACTGCAGTCTGCCAGGAGGGGCTCGGCGTTCGCAAAGCTCTTGTGGAGGAATATATTGATAGTTGTCCCCGCGCTGTGCCGGTCTTTGAGTTCCGTCTTCCAGTATCACTGTCGCTCCTTCGTCTACTCGTCCGACAATCCGTTGCGTTGTATCCGAATAGCCGTAAGATTGATCCACATGTGCCTCGATCGCTGTTCGATTCGGAATTTCCGTGCTCCCCACCGTCGTGCGAAACCTACCGTTGCCTGGAATGCCACGACTGATCAGCCACTGCTCTGTTTGTAGATAGGCATCGATTTCTTTATAACGAGATGACATGCTGTCGGGTTGCCGAGTGTGGTGGACTTCGTGGTAAATGGTATTCTTGGTCACGGAGCAGGCCTGGCCGCGGTTTACCCAAATCGTACTTCCTCGAGCTGAGCCGAGAGATGTTGCTCTTCTTGTTGTTTCCCAGGAGGAACCGTTGAAGGTCTGCAACTCGATGACCTTTGGGTTTCTTGTATAGAGGGTCAAGTCCCGATCAGCGGCTTCCACGATGTCAGGATCCGTGGCGCAAAGTTCGAGGATACAGTTAAAGAAATCTTCATCCTGATGGGCCAAAAGCGGGTCTGCGCAAGGATCCAGCGGAGTGGGGGTGTCTATAACCTGATCGCGAACTTCGGTGCCAACCTGAGGCGTGGTGCTTCCCGACGCCGCAACACCCGTAGGAACGGCTTTTGCCTCTCCAACCGCAGCGACTCCGCCCTTCCCCAGTTGACCCGGCGGAACCGGCTCTCCCATCTTGATAAAGGGCACACCTGCCCTTTTCGCATCGCGCAGTCACGTATCCGGGGCAGGACAATCCGCACCGAGCAGCATCGGCCCAGCAGCCCCTCCGACACCACCACCCCTGGCCCCCGCATTGCCGATCAAAACCGTAAAACATCCAAACACAATCCGCCCACCATGCACCGTCATATCCCCCATGCGCGCCGCGGGACGCCCGCCGATGAGCACTGTCGGCGCTCCGGGCGGTGCGATGGTATCTGGCGGACCAACGCAGACGGCCATATCGCCGACGCGGGCGGCGGGCAGATTGCCGACCAGCACGGTGATGGCACAGGGGGCGATGATGGGACCGCCAACATGGGGCACGACGCCGGTCACCATCGGACAGACGTGCATGTCGGTGAGTCGTGCGGCGGGTCTTCCCATGGGACGCTACAAGCTTCGTCGGGTCGCTCAGGCGACGGTCAGAAGCTGCACCTCCTTGGTGTCTGGGTTCTTTTGGGCCGGTACGGCGAAGGCGTCGATAGGGCCATAGAAATCTTTGAGTTGCGCATTGTCGCATGTTGGCAGGAAGGTCTCGAGAACCCGAGGATCGTAGTAGCGGAAATAGACCGGGCCTTCGCCCTCGAGCTCGACGGTGAGGAATTTGCGGAAGTGACGGCGCATCGTCTTGAGATCGGACTGGGCGACGGCGAAGATGCCCCAGAAGCGCTGCCACATGACCTCGCCGAGCCAGTCGACATCGTCGGACTGGAGGTGTGCCAGGTACGGTGCCACGGCGAGAAGGTCGGCATCGTCGGTGCCGCGGTAGAGGCACTTGGCGCGGGCACCCAGCTCTTCGACCTTGCCGGGAATCTCCGGCTCGTCGCAGGCATCGAGGATGGCCCAGAGCTTGCCGTCCTGGGCAAACTTGCCGAGGGTTTCCAGGGGGAGGGGGCGCGACAGGATAAGCCCCTTCGTTTCGGGCCCCACGTGTGCAGGCTTCGGCTCCTTGGGCTTGATGGGAGCAGGCCACCGACTCATGACGGCAACTCCAAGGTGGATGGGATCGGGGCGAAGCGACGATCCGCCAATTGGGCGTCACGGGCCAGGAGCACAGCGCTGTAAAGGGTCTCCTTTTTGGTACACCAGAATGAACGCAGGCTGAGCGGCTCGCCGGTTGGGGCGGTGCCATCGACCTTGTAACGTAGGGCATCGGCGCCTTGCCACTTTTCGCTTAGCTCTTCTTCCTCGAAGGGGACGTCGGGATCGATACTGGTGCGGTGGGATTCGAGGATCGAAGATTTGAGATCGACCAGCGGGGCCCGGCTGGTGTCCTGATTGGTTTGCAGAATCAGCTCCTCTTCTAGATTGAAATAGACGCCAGGCCCCTCTGGCCGCCAACCACCTTGCATGCGCAAGGGCAACCAGGGCTCCGCAAGTACGATCTCCCACTCCGCAGGCGGCAGAAACTCGGCTTCGAGGATCAGCGAGGTCAAGACAGGACGGCACTCCGCGACTAGGGCTTCACGGCTCCTCAGGGTCCACAGCAGCATCTGCTCGCCTTCTACCGCCACTTCGAGAATGCGTTCGACGGCTGCCGTCTTCCAGCGGCGTACCTCGCCCCGTTCTTCGTAGAGAATCGCTGCGAAGGCCGAGCCGTTCTCAAGCTCGCCACGCTCCGAACCGAAGAGCAGGCTTTGGGTATTCTGCAGGGTGATCATCTTGTCCGCCAACCACTGGGCCGAATCGGGATCGACGCCGACGGGCCGTTGCAGTCGGATTTCGGCCCCGGACCGTCGGTACACCGCCTGGCCATCCTCGGGCTGCAACTCCCAGCCATCGAGGCTCGGCAACGAGACGCAACAACGGGGAAATTTCTGACGCACCTCGCTGCTGGGTACCTTGGTATGACCTTCCATGATCGATAGGGGCTGAGCCCGGCTCAAGAAATCACCGCCCCGCAGCTCCAGGGTGTTGGCGATGTCGTTCAGCAGCTTCGTCTTTTGCGGTGTCTCCTTGTCCGGCTGGGTCAGCAACATCTCGACTTGGAGGGGCCCGAGGGTGGCGAAGATCTTACGGCTGAGGATCGGCTCGTGATCCTCGTCCAAGTGGCGATAGGTCAAGGTGTAGGCGTCGCCGGGGCTCCGGGTGAAGCGATGCGGGCCTTGATGAAGGAGCTCGAATCCCTTGTTCAGATGGGGCAAGGCTTGCAGCTCGTTTTCGGCACAGTGCTGCGCTGCCATCGGGCGCTCCAGCCACTGCTCGAAGGCTTGCACCGACATGCCTTCCCCTTCTTGGCCCGGCTCGGTGAAGCCGAAGGGCGGCTGCGGCTCCCAGTCGTCAGGGACGCCGTAGGTGCAATAGCGTGATGCGTAGCGCTTCAATTGATCTTCACCAACATGCCCTTGATGGTATTGATGCCGCTGGCCTTGGACTCAACGAAAGTACCCTTGTTGGAGTGCTTCATCTTGGCCTTCGAGGTGATGTTCGTGGCATCCATCTGGATCTCGGCTTTGGCTTTCTCCTTGATCGTCGTGGCATCGGTTTGCACCGTTGTCGTGGCTTTGGTCTTCATGTTGTTGCAGTCGATCGCGATGCTCTTCTTGGCCTTGATGTCGATGGAATCGGCGTCGATCTTGAGCTGGCCTTTGGGCACCAGGAGATTCATGTCACCGGTTTTGGTTTCGACGGTGATGCTCTCGCCACCGATATCGATGGTGATGTTGTGCTTGCCGCTCGCATCGGCAATCTGAATCTTCTGCTCTTTGTCACTGATCTCCACCCGATGCTGTTTCTCACTGGTGACAACAATCGTCTTGTCGACATCGTCCATCCAAATGCGATGGTTCTGCCCGGTCTGGATCTCGATACCCTTTTTGCCCTGGAAGTCCGTCTTCATCTTGACGAAGTGGCCATCGTGGGTTTGCAGGATGATGCCTTTGGTGTCTTTGCCTTCGAGCAGGTGCTGGAAGTGGCCGTCGGCGGTGGAGATCTTGATGTTGTTGCCGCGGGTGGAATCCCGGTCTTCCATGCGCAGGGATTCGCTGCCGCCGGTTTTGAGCTCGACGCTGGGGATTTCCTTGTTGTCTTTGTGCGGGTCCCACATCTCCAGCTGGTGCTGGTATTGGGTGCTGAGGGTGGCCTTCTTGGCCGGGTCGTCGAGCTTGAGGGTGTGCGGATAGGGCGTATTGAGGGTGATCGCCTGGTATTTGTCGTCGAATAGCAGACGGTGCTGGTAGCGGGTGAGGATGATGTTGCGGATGTGCTCTTCCGGCTTGATGGGCGGCATCTTGATGTAGTTGTAGACGCTGCCGACGATCACCGGGTTGTCCGGGTCCCCCTCGAGGAAATCGACCAGCACCTCGTCGTCGATCAAGGGATGCCACTGGAAACCGTGCTTGTAGCCGGTGCTTTCGTTGAGACCGGCGTATTGCTGGGCGACGCGGATCCAGCAGGAGGATTCGGGTTCGTAGTTGTGGTCCAGGTCCCAATTGAATTGCACCTTGGCGCGGCCGTACTCGTCCATGTAGATCTCGGCGCCGGGGGGGCCGACGACGGTGGCGGTCTGCATGGTGAGCACCGGTGCCGGGGTGCGCGGCAGGGGACGGAACACCGTGTCGGCGGGGATGGCGGTGAAGGAGACGGAGTAGTCGACGCCGCTGCCGCCGGTTTGGTTGCCGCTGTGGCTCATGGAGACGACGAGCCATTCGCCGTTGAGGTCGCCGCGGTAGGCCTTGTCGATCTCCACCACCGAGCCGCAGCTGATGGAGCGGAAGGTGCCCGAGCCGGAGAGGGTCTTGCGCATGGCCGCCTGGGCGTCGACGGCCATTTGCGCGTAGTGCTGCCCCTCGCCGGGGGGATCGAGGTAGCGCTCGTGATGGTAGTCGTAGATTTCGAGATCGTCGTTGTCGGGGGCGGCGGCTTCCGGACGCATGGGCGGTTTCTCGGGCTCCCGGTAGTTCCAGTCGCGGTAGGCCACCTTGCCGGTGTAGGCGCTTTCCTCGTAGACCAGATCGCTGACCCACTCCAGGTCCGGCATCGACTCCGGGGTCGAGATGACCCCCTCGGGTTTGCGGTAGATGGCCTTCTTGAGGGGCCAGCACTCGCCGTAACCACCGGTGGAGTTGCCGATGATCATCTTCTCGTCGCCCTTGTGCTCGAACCAGTAGTAGAAACCCTCTTCCTCCATCAGGCGGGAGATGAAGGCCAGGTCGGTCTCCCGGTATTGCAGACAGAACTCGCGGATGCGGCAGCCACCGGCCCGCATCTCGTATTTGCCGGCCATGCCGCGGGCGTCGAGCACCTGGGCGATGATGTCGTGGGCCGGCATCTCCTGGAACATCTTGCAATTGCTCTTTTGGCCGAGCAACCACAGGGTGGGCACGATCTCCACCGAGTAATGGCCGTAGAGCTTGTCCACCTCGCCGGGACGGCCGGCGTTGGTTTGCGAGATGCTGGCGACGATGCCGAAGAAGGTCTTTTCCTTGGGGGATTTTTCGTCCCATTTGATGGTGATGGTGGCCGGCTGCCGGACCAGGCCCTTGATGTCGAGCTCGGGATTCTCGGACCACACCGTCAAGTGGTAGCGGAAGAGGCGGGACATCTCCTCATGGGCATTGAACGACAGCACGGTCAACGGCCGGACGTTGGTGCCTCGGCTGCTGCCACCGGCACCGGCGATCTCCAAGAAGTATTGATTCTTGTCAGCTGCGATGACTTCATGGCTCATGGTGTTGTCGTCCCCCGTCTAGAAGATGGCCGCCGCTCAGTCGACATCGTGGACGATCTGATCGTCGGCGTCCAGGTCGAGGCGAATGGTACGTATGGGCTGATCCCGGGCCATGCGTTCGAGGATCTCCGTCGAGACACCGGGCAGCACCTCCGCTTGGATAATATGATCGATGTTGCGGGCTCCGGTCTCGCTGACAGTGCAGCGCTCGGCGACCCAATCGGCCAGACCGGCGCTGTAGCCGAGATCGATCCCGGCATTGGCTTGCAGGCGCTGCACCATCGATCCCATCTTGAGATCGACGATTTGACGCAGCGCGTCGGCCCCCAAGGGCACATAGGGCACGATGGTCATGCGGGCCAGCAGGGCCGGTTTGAAGCGCTCCCGCAAGGTGGGGCGAATGGCTTCCACCAGCTCGTCGGGCTCGGCCTCCAGGTCGGCGGCACCCATTTCCGCCAGGATCTCGGAGGCCAGGTTGCTGGTCAGCACCAGGACGGTATTCTTGAAATCGATCTCGCGACCTTCGCCGTCCGCCAGGGTGCCCTTGTCGAAAACTTGGTAGAAGAGGTTCATGACGTCGGGGTGGGATTTCTCCACTTCGTCGAGCAGCACGACGCTGTAGGGGCGCTGGCGCACCGCCTCGGTGAGCACCCCCCCTTCGCCGAAGCCGACGTAGCCGGGGGGCGAGCCGATGAGCCGCGACACGGTGTGGGCCTCCATGTATTCCGACATGTTGACCACCGTCATGAAGCGCTCGCCGCCGTAGAGCAAATCCGCCAGGGCGAGGGCGGTCTCCGTCTTGCCGATGCCCGAGGGGCCCACCAACAGGAAGACCCCCTGCGGCATTTGAGGATTGCCGAGCCCGGCGCGGGAAGCCCGTAGGCGCTCGGCGATGGCCTGCACGGCGGCGTCCTGGCCGATCACCCGGGCGCCGAGGTTGGAGGCCAAGTCGAGCACCGAGCGGGCTTGGTCGCGCATCATCTTGCCCACCGGGATGCCCGTCCAGTCGGCGACCACGGCGGCCACCACATCGGCGGTGACCTCGAGGGGGATGAGCGGATCGTCGCCTTGGAGGGCGCGCAGCTCCGCCAGGGCGGATTGCAAGTCGACCTCTTCGGTGGCTGCCTCAGACGCTTCAGACGCCTCAGACGCTTCAGACGCCTCAGCGGATGGGTCGCCGTCCTCGGCCGGGTCATCGGCTTCGCTGGCCTCCGCGATTTCATCGCCGTTCGAGGTTGCCGGCGGTTCCTCACCCAGCAAATGGTGATCGCCGCGGGCCCGCAGCACCTTCTCGACGGCATCCCGCTCGGTCATCCAGCGTTGTTCCAGGGCCTGCATCGCCTGTTGCGAGGTCTCTACATCTTGCTCCAGGCGCTGCTTGAGCTCGAGGTCGATGGGGCTGCCGCCGGCGGCGTCCTTGGCGAGGGCTCGCAAGGCCACCTCGGCGTGCTCGATGCGGCGCTCCAAATCCTGCAACGCGGGGGGGCGCGAGGTCAGGCCGATCTTGATGCGGGCGGCGGCGGTGTCGAGCAGATCGACGCTCTTATCCGGCAATTGGCGTCCCGAGATGTAGCGCTCCGCCAGCTCGACGGTGGCGATGGCGGCGGCGTCGAGCATGCGGACGCCGTGGGCGGCTTCGAACTTGTTTTTGATGGCGCGCATCATGGTGATGGCCCGGGGTACATCCGGCTCGTCGACCTTCACCAGCTGGAAGCGACGGGCCAGGGCCGGATCCTTCTCGAAGTACTTCTTGTACTCGGACCAGGTGGTGGCGGCGACGGTGCGCAGCTCGCCACGGGCCAAGGCCGGCTTGAGCAGGTTGGCGGCGTCCCCCTGGCCGGCGGAGGCCCCGGCGCCGATCAGCGTATGGGCCTCGTCGATGAAAGTGATGATCGGTATGGGGCTCTCTTTGATCTCGGCGATCACCGATTTGAGGCGGTTCTCGAACTCGCCCTTGACCCCGGCACCGGCTTGCAACAGGCCGAGGTCCAGGCTGCGGATCTGCACCCCTTGCAGCACCCGAGGCACGTCCCCCTGGGCGATGCGCAGGGCCAGCCCTTCCACCAGGGCCGTCTTACCGACCCCGGCTTCGCCCACCAGGATAGGATTGTTCTTACGCCGCCGGGTGAGGATGTCGACCATCTGGCGGATCTCCTCGTCGCGGCCCACCACCGGGTCGATGTCGCCGGCCCGGGCGGCGGCGGTGAAGTCGATGGTGAACTGGGCCAAGGCGACGGCCTCACCGGCCGCGGCGTCCGCCTTGTCTCCCCCTTCGCCGGTGGCTAGGCGGGGTCCGAAGCGTCCTGTGGCGCCTCGATTCTCCTCCGATTCGGCGACGATGTCGCTGAATCCCTGGCTCAGCTCCTCCACCGAGATGGGGTCGAGGTGATCGATGTAGCTACCCCAGGTGTGGGAGGGTCCGGTGAGGACGGCCACCAGCAGAGAGCCGGAGCGGATGATCTCCTGTTGCAGGTCGACGCCGCCGATCAAATAGGCTTGCTCCAGCAGCTCGAAGAGCCGGGGCGAGAAGCCGGGGCGTCCCGCTTGCCCCCGTGGCAAATCCTCGAGGGTCTCCAGCAGCGCCGCCTCCAACTGGCCGATGTCGATCTCGAAATGGCGCAGGATCAGCGGCAGGTCGCCGGTCCCTTTCTCCAGCAATTTGAGGATCAAGTGCTCGACGGTGATCTCGTAGTGCCCGCGGGACATGGTGAAGCCGGCGGCCCCCTCCAAGCAAGCGGTGAGGTGGGGGTTGATGCGCTGTAGCAAACCTCGGCGGTCTCGGGTGATCATAGGGCTCTCGCGGGCAATTCGTGGTTGTTTAGCTTCGGAAAGATGATCGATGGATCGTGGTCGATACCGGGGCTCGAGGTGACCCAGCTGGTCCAGCCAAGCTGTACGTTGCTGCCCATTTGGGCTTCCGGCACGTCTTGGCGTCGCAGCACCAGCTCGAAATCGAAGTCGAGCTGCTCGCCCACCCACAGCTTGACCAGGGCGCAGAGCTGACGGAAGGGCTCGCCGCTGGGCAAGAAGGCCTGGTAGGCGTCGAGGGATAGGGGGCCGAGACGGACGCGAAACTTGCCGGAGCGGTTGGGGATCGCTTCGCCCAGGGTGAGATCTTCCCCCAGTCGGCTATTGCGCTTTCCGATGCTGTTCTGCGCCTCGGCGGGGATCTCCACCCAACGCAGAATCCACGACCGGATACGGACTCGCCCCAGGGCCGACTGGCTAAGCCGGTGGCTGTGCAGATCGTCGTAGGGCCCGGCCGGGTCCCCCAACAGGTCGCGGAAATAGTCGGCCAACAAGGCACGCAGGGCCGCCAGGGGCCGGGTGCGCATCGACAACAGGCCGATGTATTTGACCAAGCGGGGCGGGTGAAGGTGCGACTGGCGCTGGCTCTCCGGGTCCTTGAGGCCGGTGAAGGCGAGGATCTGGCGCGAGAAGTCGTCCTTGGCCCCCCGCTCGTAGCGGTAGGGGTAGCGATATTTCTGCCAAGCTCGGTAGTAGAACGACAACAGGCGGTGGTTGAAGAGATCGAGGAAATTGCGCAGGTGGGCCATCTCCTCTACCGCCGGGTCGTTGAGCAGCTCGCTGAAGTAGAGGGGTCCCGGGGCGCTGACGCCGTAGATGCCCATGAAATTGATATCGATGCGGGCCACTTCGCCGGCGGCGTAGATCGCCTTGCCGCGTCGCTCTACGACGTCGGGGTCCTCCCACCGGGCCGCTCCGATGTCTTCATCGGCGTCTTCCGGACGCCCCGGCAGCCATTCGAGGCGGCGCACGTCGGCCGGCGAAAAGACCAACCGCAGATCCGGCCGTAGGCGCAAGCCTTCGTCGGCCAAGGGGCCATTGTGGCCGATCTCCCGCTGTGGCGAGGCGGGGCTGTCGCCGCCCCGCTGCCAATGCTCGAGCAGGTAGACGAGCTGAAAAAAATCGAAACGGAACGCCTGGCGGGCGATCCGTTCCCTCAGATCAGGTTCTGGCGACCGATGGCCGGCTTCCACTCGAGGTCCTCCCGTTCCGGTGATGCCTGACGCACGATCAGGCGGGTGAAGGCGTTGGTGCTGGCATAGAGGGCGACGAACTCGTTGAGCACCTCGCCGAGCAGGAGAATCTCGCCCTCTTCGTCGAAGCGTGTGTGGTCGACCTCGAGCAGGATCTCGGTGCCGCGCACCAAGGCGCCGCCGATCAAGCGCTCGATGGAGCGGGTGCTGGCCCCGGTCAGGGCGTCGATGCGGCGACGGTTCTCCGGTCGGCGCTCGAAGTCGTAGAGCTCGAGGATGCGGCGCAGGGCGGCGGCGTCCCCGAGGGACAGCATGTTGAGCGCCATGTGGGAGATGAAGCTCCACTCCGAGCCGCCGCCGAAGCGGGGATAGATGGGCGCCGTGGGACGCGAAATATTGCGATAGCTGACGTTGCCCAGGGGTTTGCGGATATCGCCGATGGCCAGCTCGGTGCACAGGCGGCCGTTGGTGCAGGTGAGCTCGAGGCTCAAGGTCTCGGGCTCCGGCAGGGAAGCGCTCTTGGCGGAGGAAACCAGCGCCAGGCGGGTCTGCCAGCGGCCCACCGGCGAGAAGTCTTGCGTCACCTGGTAGTAGGTCGAGCCGTCGTCCTCCTCACGGCGGTCATGCTCGAAGGAGAAGAAGGGGTGGATGCGCCGTGGCGCCTGCCGTTGGCGGCTGGCCAGCACGTGGTCGACGGAGTAGACCTCGAAGGCTTCCGGGTGGTTGAAGTTGCCGAGCACCTGGTGCTGACGGCGCAGGTGATCGATTTTGATCGGCTCGCCGTTCCGTTGGAAGAGGTTGAGGATCGGCGTCACGTAGAGCTGGAAGTTCTCCGTGTTGGGACGGAAGCTGTCCGGCGGCCGCTCGTCGAAGGTCACGAAGAGATCGAAAGTCTCCTCGTTGCCCTCCAGCTCGAGGTTGCCGAGATCGCAGAGGTCGAGGAACAGAAACTTCTCGCGGAAGGCGAAGTACTCGGCCAACAGGCGATAGCCCGGGAAGCTGACCGGCGCGTCGGGCAGGACACTCTCGTCCTCGTGGAAACCCACCGGTTGAATACGCCGCACGGCGTCGTCGTCCCAGAAACGCCGTTGACGATCTCGGCCGAAGCGTACATGCAGGCATTTGACCTGTTGGCGCAGCAGGCGATAGGCGCAGTAGGTGACGGCGGGCTCGCCCATCAAGTGCAGGCGGATGCGATCGAGCCGCAGGTTCTCGGTATCGGCCCCTTGGACCCGTCGGAAGCGAAACCTGAGCTGGGGTTGCCCGGTATCCTCCGGCGTCACCATCTGGGCGTCCTCGAGGGTGATGGGGTAGACCTCCACCGGGTACAGGGTGCGGAACTGGCAGTAGGTGTCGAGGGAGGTCGACCTCGATTTGACCTCATAGCCGCGCTCGAAGGTCTCGGGCTTTTGCATGCCGGGGGACGGTTGGAATTGCAGCAGGGCCAAGGACGGCACCGGCTTCAAGTAGTGGGTCCAGACGAGGTCCAGCAGGCTGTGGGTGAGCTCGGGGAAGTCGTCGTCGAGGCGGCGGTGCACGCGGCCGGAAAGGAAGGCAAAGGCTTGCACCAAGCGTTCCACGTGGGGATCGCGGGAGCGCACCTCGGTGATTCCCAAGTGTTGTGCCCGCTGGGGATGCAGGCGAGCGTATTCCTGACCGGCCTTGTCGAGGTAGTCGAGCTCGGACTTGTAGTAGCGGTCGTCTTCGTTGTGTTCGTCGGCGGGCATGGTTGGCTCAGTCGAAGTCCGAGGCCGAGCCGAGGTCGGCTTGGCCGCTGCCTGAAATGGTGGTGCGGTACTTCACGAAGTCGGTTTCTCCGCCGGCGTCCTCGATCTCGCCGGTGATCAGGAACGATACCCGGAACTCGTTTTTCCCCGTTTCCAGGAGCTGGACTTGGGGCTCCAGGAGCCGCGGCTCGTACGTCTCGACGAGATCCTGCAGGACCCGCCGCAGCTCGGAGGTGGAGGCGGGGTAGTCCGAGTAGAAGGACGACATGTCGGGCACGCCGAAATCCGGTAGATGGGGTACCGAGCCGCGTCGGGTATTGAGCAGCTCGACCAAGTGGATGCGCACGGCGTCCCCCACCCAGCGACCGGCCTCCGAGGGGCCATGGGGTAGCGGGCCCACCAACTTCTCGAAGAAGCCGTCGTGGCCTGGACCTCTCGACATCGATGGCTCCAGTCGGTCAGGTTCGGAATCGGGGAGCGAAGCTCACGACCACCAGCCCGATATCGAAGCATCGAGCTGGTGATCTGCGGAGACCGGCTGTGGGGCTCAGCGCCCTTCGAACCAGGAGTCGGTGAACTCGACGTTGCCGTCCAGAAACGCCCAGGTCATCTTCTCGTAGCGGAAGGAGATCTCTTCCATGTGCTTGTACTGCTCGTTGGCCGGATTGTCGACATCGGGCATGTAGGGCCGAATCGAGGTGATGCGGGCATTCTCCAGCCGGTGCTGGTAGTACTCCTCCTCGATCCCTTGTTCGTTGATCTGGAACCAACGCAGGGTTGCCGAAGGGATGATCTTGCCGTTGCACAGGTGTTGGTAGAGCAGCGGCGACGACTTGTCGAAGTTCTTCACCACCACCATATTGTTGTGCACGCGGGTGCCGGTGGCCGAGCCGTCTTTGCGGTCCGTCGGCATGTAGACTTCATGGTTGAAGCCCAAGACTTCGATGTTGCTTTCGCGGCCTTCGACTCTGCACGAGCCCGGAATGTCCGGAATGTCCATATACGCGGGAAGTGGCATCGTACGATCCTCCTTGAGTTTGTCGATATGTTTCTACGGACTACACACTAGGGCCCCGGCGCAGGTGTCGCGGCGGGGCCGATGCCTCAAGCTTTCTTATCCTTGGGCAACCTCGACACCAAGGAAAGGTTGACGTCGATCCCCTCGATCTGGAAGTGGGGACGGACTTTCATGTCGACGTTGTAGAAACCTGGGTTGTCGGCGATGTCCATGACCTCGATTTGAGCCTGGGACAACGGATGTTTGGCCTTGAGCTCCGGTCCGGGGTCCTTCATCTCAGTGACCAGGGTGTTGATCCATTCGTAGAGCTCCCGCTGCAGCTCGTCCTTCTCCTTCGAGGCGCCGATGTTTTCCCGCTGGATGACCTTCAGGTAGTGGGCCAGCCGGGAGACCAGGAAGAGGTAGGGCAGGCGGGCGCTCAAGCGGCTGTTGGCGGTGGCGTAATCGGCGTCGCGGCCGATGTATTCGGCGGGTTTCTGGATCGAGTTGGCGCTGAAGAAACAGGCGTAATCTTTGCTCTTGTAGAAGGCCAAGGGAATGAAGCCGAGCTCCGAGAGCTCATATTCGCGGCGATCGGAGATCAGAATCTCGGTGGGAATCTTGGCTTGGGTGCCGCCGGAGGCTTCGTAGAAGTGCACCGGCAGATCGGCCACCAGACCGCCCGCCTTGGGACCTCGAATGTTGACGCACCAACCGTTCTCCGCGAAGCTGTTGGTGAGGTTGGCGGCAAAGGCGTAGGAGGCGTTGCCCCAGAGGTAGTTCTCGTGGGTTTCGCCGGAGGCGTCTTCTTCGAAGTTGAAAGTCTTGGTGGGGATCGAGCTGGAGCCGTAGGGGGCCCGCAGCAGGAAGCGGGGCAGGGTCAGGCCGACGTAGCGGGAATCTTCCGTCTCGCGGAAGGTGTTCCATTTGACGTATTCCTTCTTTTCGAACACCGGTGTGACATCGGACTGCAAGGCCAGCTCGTCCATGTCCTGCATGCCGAAGAATTGTGCCCCGACGGCGCCGATGAACGGCGCATGGCAGGCGGCGGACACACTGGCCAGGCTGCGCAACAGGGTGATGTCCTGAATGGTGTTGTCGAATTCGTAATTGCCGATGATGGCGCCGAACGGGGCCCCACCGGCCTGGTCGTATTCCTGGTCGTAGACGTGCTTGAAGAGGCCCGATTGCAGGGTTTCCGGGACGCTTTCGAAGTCGTCCTGCAGCTCGTCCTTCGAGACGTTGATGACTTCGATTTTGATGTTGCGCCGGAAGTTGGTGCGATCGACGAGGAATTTGAGGCCGCGCCACGAGGATTCCAGTTTCTGGAAATCCTCATGGTGGAGCACCTCGTTGACCTGGGCGCTGATCTTGCTGTCGAGCTCGGCGATGACCGTATCGATCAGAGCCTTGTCGACCCGCTCCACCTTCTGGTGGGTGCGGGTCACCGAGTCGATCAGCAGGTTCATCGCCCTGGACAGGTCGTTGGCTCGCTCCTCTTGCGCGCTGTCGTTGCGATCGATATCGACCTTCGACAGAAGGGAGTCGAGCGGCGATAGCTCTTCCGTGGTCGTGCTGGCGGTTTGATCAGCTTGCTGTTTGCTCATATCCCTCGGGCTCGTCTTGGGGTGACTTTAATCTTCGGTGCGGCCTCTCGATGTCGGCCGCTGCAGCGTCCTCTGGCTCCGTTCCGGCCGGCATGCCTGGTGCCGAAGCGGTGTGGCTCTCAATCGGCCTCGTCTTGGCGGGCGACTTTGGGCAGTGGGGCAATCTGCTCCAATTGTTTGCGCAACTCGGCGAGGCGTCCGTCATCGCGCTGGCCGTCCGCCAGGATCTTGTCGAGCTCCTGGCGAAACTTGCGGTTGGTGATCACCCTCGCCTTGAGATCCTTGAGCAGGTTCCTGAGCTCGATCATGTCTTTGAGCTCGGGGATGTTTTCCACCAGACGGTCCGGATGGAAATCCTTCATGGACTCGATATCTAGCTCCACCTTGAGCTCATCGTCCGCTTGCCCCGACAGTCGGTTGGGCACGATCATCGACAGGTGGAGCTTCTGATCCTTGAGCACGCTGTCGATGTTGTTCTTGTCGACGGAGATACGCTCTCGCTCTTCGAGCAGCGTGTCGTCACCGCGCAGCGTATAGTCGCCCAATAGGAGAAGCTTGAGAGGTAGCTCGACTTTTTCTTGGGCCCCTCCGATGTCTTTGACATAACGGATATTGACCCGCGACTTAGGTATCTCATTTTGGAAGCTACTGGACTTCTGACGAACCACAGCTCATCTCCTCAAGGGTGCTCGGAATCAGAAAAAGTTCCCGCCTGAGCAGGGGAACGCATCGATATGGGGAAACCCGACGACCGCCGAGGCGAGGATGGCGAAACAGGGGGAGCCGACCCCTTCTTTGGGCATAGCTCGGGTAGGGAAATACGACCTTGCTTCGAGGCCTGGGCTAATCTGATCATTGTGCCCTCGAACGTGTGGCCCACGAGGATTCCCGGGGCCGGCGCCAAATTTTATTACGTCCTCTCTGCTAGGATAAAACTCTGGTCATCGCGAGTCAAGAAGCAAAGCTGGCGGTCGAGCCCAAGGAGGGCTTCGTTGCGTCGGACCCCGCCGGGTCAGCCTTCGATGGGGGGCCGAGGGTTCTCGCTGCAGATGTACAGGACGGAGGAAAAATATGAGTCTGGTGTCGGATCGTGGTTTGCGTTTGCTATTGGTGGATGATTTTGCTCTGGAGCCGGGTCCCCGCATCACCCTCGACGGCGAGGTCGATGCCTTGCTGGCCCGTCTTTCGCCCCGCTTGGACGGCACGGTCAGTGACCGATTGGATATCCGAGAACGCCGCGAGTTGCGGCTGCGGGTCACCGTCCGCTGCCTGGCTGATTTTGCACCTGCCGCTCTCTTGGCCAATAGCCAGGCGGCGCAGCCCTGGCTGAAGGCGCGGCAGGATCTGGCCGAGCTGCCGCAGGACTGCCCACCGCGTCGAGTGCTGGCCCTGCTGCCGGAGGCCCTGCGGGAGGACCCGTTCGGCCGCAAGCTCGGCGCCGAGCACGATGGCGCCGCGACCGGCAGCGACGGGGCGCTCCGAGGTCTGTTGTCCAAGGTGGCGGTGGGGGGTGAGCCGCGGCAGCGGGCCATCGACGAGATCGACCGCCGCTTGGCAAGGCAGGCGGTGGCGTTGATTCAGGCCCCTTGGCTGAGACGCATCGAGGCAGCGTGGCGGAGTCTCGACCTGCTCCACCGACAATGCCGAGCTTTGGCGGTGCGTCTCGAGATTTTTTCGTCACCCCAAGACGAGGTGGCGGAGCGCTTCTTCGAGGAGATCTTCCACCACGAGTACGAGGGGGGAGCGTCGACCCCCTTGGCGGCGGTGGTGCTGGGCTACGGATTCGACCGCGGCCAGCCGAGCCTCGACTGTCTCGAGACCTGCGCCCGCATGGGGGAAAGCTTGCGGGTTCCCTTCCTGGCCAGCCCCAATGCGGCTTTCTGGGGGCTCAAACGGCAGGCCCTGCTGGCGGGGTTGCCGGATCTGGTGGGACGCTTGCAAGGGCCTGAGTACGTCAAATGGAACCGTTTTCGGGACGACGAGCTGTCCCTGTGGATGGCCATGGTGACCAACCGTTTCCTGTTGCGCCGGGCATGGCGGGACGAAGGGGGCGAAGGGCTGACCTGGAAACCCAGCGACAAGGAAGATCGTCCCCTGTGGGGCAACGGCGCGTGGTTGTTGGCCGTCGTTGTGGTGCGCGCCTACGCCGAGGGTGGTCTACGTTTGCCCTTGAGCCAAGTCGAGCTGCAGGATGTGATGCCGGGGGATAAGGTGCCGGGGGATAGGGTGCCGGTGAAAGGGGAGAAGGTCCTCGAGGTGCCGTTGAGCGAGCAGCGGGTCATCGAGCTCGGACACTGTGGCCTGGTGCCTTTGATGACCCCCAAGGGGGCCAGGGAGGTGCGTTGTCCCCTGGCGCCGACCTTCCACCGGCCGCGACGCTTCGACCGCGACGACGCCACCCGGGCCAGTTTCTTTGCCGCCACCTTGGCACATCAGCTGTTTGCCTCCCTGGCCTCCCACCGTCTGCAAACCATCGCCGAGGAGCTGGAGCTCGGCCTGACCGACGGCCAGTTGAAGGCCTCGTTCCGCGATCAAATGTTGACCTTCCTCGGGGAGCCGGAGAGCTCTTCCGAAGTCGAGTCGGCGGCTCCAGAGACGCCCGAAGCAGAAGCCGAAGAGGTGGTGACGGTGCAAGTGGAGATCCCCCCGGAGCGTCCCGAGACGCGGCTGGTGACGGTGCGATTGCAGCCCCGTTTCGAGGTCTGTGGCGGCCGTGCCGACCTGGTTCTGGGGACCGTCGTGCTGGTAGGATCGGCTTGAAATGACACGAAGATTCGTACAGCTCTTGCCCTTGGAACCGGCCAGCTTTGCCGTCTTCTTGGAGCTGGCGGACGATAGCGGCGCGGACGACCCCTTCGTTCGTCTGGATAGCGTCGGTGGCACGACCCATGTCTACCGCGGCAGCTTGCGCAGCGCCAACGGCACGGAGGTCGACCGGGTGGTGGTGCAGATTCCGGCGTTGCCGTCTGTTAGAGGAGCTGGCCCCGAGGTCTCTCAGCGGCTCGGGCCCGCCAGCCCGTTGCGGCGCATGGGCTTGGAGTGGCAACGTCGCTGGACCGACCAAGGTCAGTTGGCGGCCACCTCGCAGCGCCTGTTTCCCAAATGGCTTCTGCCGAACCTCGACGGAGACCAGGCGGAGCGCCGATTGCCGGCGATGATCTACTGTCGGCAACGCCAGCGCCTGTTGCCGATTCCCAGCCCCTGGAGCCTGCGTCCCTTGACCACCTGCCACGACGATGAGCTGTTGGTGCGTTGGGGGCTGCCCCCGTCCGCCGGGGCCACGCTGCCGATCCTGGTGGATGCCAGCAGTGTGGCCGATGAGGATCCGCCGCGTTTCTATGTGGCGGCGGAGACGGTACCGGACGAGCTGGCGGGCCAAGGGGTGGTCGGTCTTCGGGAGTTGCGGGCCGAGCTGGCGGCGACCTTCTCGGAGCGCCTGATCGCCGACCCGACGTTCGACATTAACTTGTATCCGTCGACGGAGTCGACGGCCGAGGCCACGGAATCGGGGGGTGGGGCGGAGCCCCCGGCGCCCTGGTTTGTCTTCAGCCCCTGTGAGGTGCCGTTTCTTGTTCGTCGTTGGGAGCCATGGGATCTGGAGCGATTTGTCGATTTCCTGGGGGGGCGTGCCATCGATCCCCAAGAGCTCAGCTTCGATGAAAATCCGGACTCGCCGGACAGGGACCCGTCCCTGGAGTCGGAGAAGGCGGCGAGTCAGCGCCAGGGCGGTTATTTGTTCACCAGCGAGGGCTCCGGGCTCGACGCCGTCGAAGTCCTGACCCTCAAGCTCGGGCTCTTCGCTCAGATCGTCGAAGCGGTGGATCGCTACAGCCGCCGTTTGGGGCCGCACTTGGATATTCATCCCGGCCACCTCGTGGTGTCAGGCCCGCGTCCGGGGCATGGCCTGTTGCCGGAGCGTTGGCATTTCAATGTTCGGCTGCTCGGCTTGTCGAGGGCGCGGCGACCGGATCTGCCGCAGGGTGTTGTCCTGGCCACCAGCCCGCCCCGGCCACGGCGTCCCTACGCCTCGAAGGCGGTGCGCGAGGCGGCGCTCATCGAGTGGTGCGACGGCGAGTTGATCATCGATCAGGTACAGCAGGTGGGGGAAGGGGACAATCGGCGCTGGCGGCTCAAGGGACGGTTGAAAGACGCCAGCGGAATTTTGCCGCCGCCCCGGGCCGGCGATTCCTTGATTGTCCATTGGCCCCATCAGCTGCTGGGGCGAGCCGAGATGCAGACCACCGCCGCGGCCGACCCCGCATCGTCCACTTCCCAGGCGGAGCTGGTCTTCTATACGGAGCCCCTGGCCCTCGAAGAGAGCCAAACCCAGCGTCTCGAAAGCGCCACCGGCACGGTGCTGCGCGGGGGTCGCTATCGGCTCCTGCCACGCCTCGATGTGACGGACGACTTGTATTCCCTGGGCATCCTGCTGTTGCGCCTGCTCCTGGTCAACGACCATCAGGATCTGTCGGTGGTGGAAAACCTGTTGCGAGATTTGCCGCAAGCCGGTGGCCTGGCGACGGATACGCAGGGGCTCACCTATGAGCAGCGGCTCGAAGCCGCCTTTGCCAATGCCCTCGAGGAGCAGGCCGAGGAGCTGGCGGCGAGCAATATCTTTTTTTCGGAGGAAGATCGTTTGAATAGTCGGGCCAACGCCATCCCGCTGGAGCTGTGGACCGAAACCCTGCGCTTGGCTTGGCGCTTGGTGGCTTTCCGCCCAGCCCTTGAGATGCGGATTTCCATCGGTCTTTCCGTCGATCGAGCTGCCGAGGATCCGGTGGCCCACCTGACGCAGATCCATCAGGAGACCACCCGTTTGATGCGGCGGCTCCAGGCCATTCTCTTCCGACGTCAAGGGGTGCACGTGGAGATGCATTCAGTCATCGCAGAAATGATGAACGCCCTCGGGGACGGGGTCGGCAGTGGAGGTTGAGACGGTGCAGCCAAGGTACGGCGGTGGGGCCAGGGTCGGCGGCAATCGGCGGGAAAAGTCCCGACGAGCTGCCCGGTGGGTCGCCCTCCTCCTCGGAGGGTTGTGGTTTGCGATCGCCGCCGCTGGTGCGTCGGGGGAGGGGTGGCGCAGTTACCCGCAGAGCGACGGTTGTATCGGCGGCCCGCGGTGCAGCGATCGACCCATCGAGCTACGCTTGGACCGTCGGATCGTCGATCGCCTTCGGTTTTTCGCCGTTGCCGAGGAGCGCGGCGGCGAGACGGCACGGCTGTTGGTGACCCTCGACGGCCGCTCCTTGGAACGGGAGCTGTCGGTGGATGCCCGGGGGCGAGTTTTTGTCCTGGATGGGCTCGGTCGATCCGCCAGCCTGCTGCGCTTCGAGGTGCTGGGGCGCGGCGGGGTGCGCATCGAGTCCATCGAGATCCTCTATGCCGACTCCGACGGCCGCCGTTCCGGCCCTTCTTCCGGCGCCTCCCCCCGACGGGACGGCCATGACGACGGCTGGACCGTCTATCGCAATGAGCAAGGTTGCATCGGTGGCGAGCTCTGCACCAAGGGCAGCTTGGTCATCCGCCTGGCCAGGGAGCCCATCGAACGACTGCGCTTTGTGGCCCACGACGATTTCGGGAGCAAGTTCGAGGGCAAGCTACAAGTCCGAATCGACGACAAGATCTTGGACCGCCGTCTCGATATTCTCCGCCAGGGCAGCCTGCATACGCTCGAAGCCCGCGGTCGGCGGGGGGACTATCTGATCTTCGAGGCCCTGGGCGATGACGAGGTGATGATCGAAACCATCGAGGTGCTCTACCGTGGCGCGCAGCCGAGGCGGCCGCCTGCCGAGACCCGTCCGCCCGTCGGCCAGGACGGCCGTCGCTCCGCAGGTTATACGGGGCCGGGGGAGTGCATCGGCGGTCGCCTGTGTGGCTCTCGCCACAGATTCGAGCTCGAGATGCAAGGGTTGGTCCTCCAGGCGGTGCGTTTCCATGCCCACAGCGATGTCGGGGATGGTTACGACAGCCGCCTCCGTGTAGTGCTCGATCGTGAGGTCTTGGCGGAGGATCTGGAGATTCCCCGACGGGGCGATTTTTTCGAGCTCGAGATCACCGACTCCCGCGGTCGTTTTCTCGTCTTCGAGGCCATCGGTCGGGGAGAAGTGGTGGTCGAGGACATCGAGGTGCTGTACGAGGGGCAGTCTTGGACTCGCCATCGGGTGGAAGATTTGCCTTAGAGCTCGTGTTCTTCCGCCGCCCGCTGCACGTCGGGCCCTTCCGGGGCCACAGAATTTCTCTGTTCTCGGACGGGTGGGTCAGCTCAATGAGCCCAAGAGCTCTTGGTAGCTGGTGGCCGCCATGGGTTGGGGATTGGAGCGATTGGAGCCGTTGCGGGCGGCGTGCACGGCGATCAAGGGGTATTCGCTGGGGGGGATCTTCAAGGACGAAAAGGCGGGGATATCGAGCTCCCGCAGCAGCTCGTGGATTTGTTCCATGAAGTAGTCGGCCCGTTGATCGATCGGCGCCTGCCGTTCCAGGGAGCTCCGTTTTGCTTCGCCGGAGAAGAGGCCACAGAGTTGGGCCAGGCGTTGGTCGATGTGGGGACGGTGGTATTCGAGCACCGGTTCCAGGAGGATGGCGTTGAGCAGGCCGTGGGGATGATCGAAGAGGCCGCCGATGCTTTCGGAGAGGCAGTGCACGCCGCCGACATCGGCATTGCCGAAGGAGAGGCCGGCGATGGTGGAGGCGCGCATGACGGCGGCCCTTGCGGTGGCGTCGTTCTTGATGTCTTTGGCCGCCCGGGGCAGGAAGCGGAAGAGCAGGGCGATGGCCTTCTCCGCCAGGACATCGGAGATCGGATTGCTGGCCGCACCGATGGTCGATTCGATGGCGTGGGTCAGGGCGTCGACGCCGGTCCAGGCCACCAGGTTGGAGGGAAGGGTGGCGATCAGGTCGGCATCCACCAGGGCGAGGTTGGGGAACATGGTCTCGCCCTTGACGCTGATCTTGTGACGGGTCGGCGCATGGGTGAGGACGGAGACCCAGGTCACCTCTGAGCCGGTGCCGCAGGTGGTGGGGATGGCGATCATCGGCAGCGGCGCATTGGTGTAGCGATTTTTTCCCTCGTACTGCTCGATCTTGTACTCGTTGGTGGCCAACATGGCGGCGGCTTTGGCGGCGTCGAGCACACTGCCGCCGCCCAGGGCGATGACCCCGGCAATTTCCTTGATGCGCAGCTCATGGGCCAGTTGGGTGACCGATTCGGTGCGCGGATTGACCTCCACCTTGGAGAAGGTGTGGGTTGCAATGCCCGCATCCTCTAGCAGTCGCAGCGCTTCCTGGGGCCAGTTGGTTGTCGACAAGCCTTTGTCGATGACCAGGCAGACGCTGTCGAGGCCCAAGCTGCGTACCGCCTCGGGGAGGCGCATCAAGCACCCAGGCTCGATGTGAACATGGGTGGGCATTCGATATCCGAACATGGAAAGCTCCCAGAGAATGGCAGGCTACAAAGCAAGAATGAGCGCGCACGAGGCACCGGAAAGCGCGACTCTATCTCTCCTGAGGGGTTCGGATCTAGGCCATCCTTGGCCGATGAGGACGATTGGCCTGGATCTTGTGGTGTCTTGTGGCGGCGGTGCCTTCAGAATCTCGACAGGTGTGGAGAAAGGTCATCTCTGCGGGCCCCGAAGACCCCTTCGCCGGCCGCCACAAAAGGTCAGGACTCGCGCAACAAATGGCTGTCGCCGGCTTGCAGATCGAGATCGTAGACCCCCTTTAGATCGTCGATCACCTTGAGCGAAGCTACACCGAAGGGAGCCTTGCCCTCGAAAGCGTGCAGCACAATGCCTTCGAGCAGGTCGCCGAGGCTGATGTCGTGGTATTCGGCCAGGCCCTTGAGCACCTTCACCAGGCGCTTCTCGAGGCGCACACCGGTCTGCACCCTGGTGACGACGCGCCGCTGCTCAGGGTTGTTGTTGGAGTCCACCATAGCTCTCCTCGTCTCAGGTTGTCGGCGCCCAGACGGCTCAGGCGATGAATTTGTAACCCCGGCCGTGCACCGTGACGATGAGCTGGGGTTTGCTCGGTTGGGCTTCCAGCTTTTGTCGCAGGGAGGCGATGTGCACATCGACGGTGCGGGTCTGGGGGGTTGCATCATAGCCCCAAACCTCATCCAAGAGATGATCCCGCGACAGCACTTCGCCACGGTGCGCGATGAAGTGCAACAACAGCTTCCACTCCAGGGCTGAGAGCTCCACCTCGGCGCCTTGGCGCCGCACCTCGCCGCGCCGCTCGTCCACCTGGATGTCGCCGAACGACGTCACCTCGGCGTCTTGGGGGGTGGCCTGGCGACTGCGTCGTAGCAGGGATTCGACGCGGGCCAGAAGCTCCATCATGTCGAAGGGTTTGGTGAGATAGTCGTCGGCTCCGAGCTTCAAGCCGACGACCTTGTCGACCACTTGGCCGCGGGCCGTCAACATGAGGATCGGGGTCTCGATGCCCTGTTGCCGTAGATCGCGGCACAGGTCGAAGCCATTGCGACCCGGCAGCATGACGTCGAGGAGGATGAGATCGAAGGCTTGGCCTCGGGCCATCTCGAAGCCCTGATCACCGTCTTCCGCCGTTTCGACGGCGTAGCCTTCGCTGCGCAGACGGTCGCTGAGGGTGAGCACCAGGCTGGGCTCGTCCTCCACCAGCAGGAGGTGATGCCGTGGACTGTGTGTCGGGGATGTCGTGGGTTGACCGCTCATCGTTGAATCATCTCACGGAGTCGCAGGCGGCATGGGGTTCCAAGGCAAGCGGACGATCAAGCGGGCACCTTCGACGGTGCCGTCGGAGCGGCGGCGATTCTGCGCCGTCACCTCGCCGCCATGGGCTTCGACGGTCGACTTGACCAGGCTCAGCCCGAGGCCGCTTCCGACGATGGAGCTGGCGGCCATGCGGCGGCCGCGGCGAAAGGGTTCGAAGAGGTGGGGCAGGTCGGCGCCATCGAATCCGGGGCCGCGATCGTCGATCTGGATCTCGAGCCAGCGCTGCCGTCGGCGGCTTGCAATGCCCAACCAACCACCGTCGGTGGCATATTTGACGGCGTTTTGAATGAGATTGACCAACGTCCGCTGCAACGCGTCGTCGTCGGCCAGCACTGGGGGGAGGGGCTCATCCTGCCGTTGGACCTCCATGTCGACGGCTTGTAGGTCCCCTTCGCAAACCGCCACGGCGCGGTCGATCACCTCGGCCACGGTCACCGGGACCAAATGCAGGCTGTTGTGCCCCGAATGCATGCCCGCCAGCTCGAGAATCTGCGCCACCATGGTGGACAATCGACGCCCCTCACGGTCCACCAACTGGCCATAACGGGCCACATGCTGCGGATCGGTCACCACGCCATCCGCCAGGTTCTGTCCGGCGGAGCGCAGGGCGGCCAGGGGGGTCATCAGCTCATGGGTGACCCCGGCGACAAATTCCATCTGTTGACGCGCCATTTGCTGGGCCCGCCGAGTCGACAACAGCAACAGGCCGAGACTGATGGTCAGCAGGCTCAGGACGCCTCCGCTGAGCCATAGATTGCGTCGCCGGGCGGCGTCGACGGCGGCGTCCAGGGACCCGGCGGTGTGGATGGCTTGCAGGCGCCAAACCCCTTCGCGCGGACCCACCATCAAGCTGACCAAGGCGCGCCAACGGGGGAAGGCCTGCTGCGGTCCACGGGTGGCCGCAGCGTCACGGTCGTCGTCCGCCGCCGGGTTGGCCGCCGAACCCGGCGCCGAACCCGACGACGATTGCTGCCAAGGGCGACCCTCCGACCTGAGGATGGAGGCCAGCCAGGGGTCTTCATGGGGCGCCAGCTCGTCGAGGGGACGCAGACGAAACAGGCTGCTCTGGCCGTCGACGCCACGGGTCTCAAAGGTTGCCTCGGCAGGGGTCCCGGGGCCGAGGCTCCAGAGCTGCCGGTTGTCGGCGTCCACCAGACGAAGATTGAACTCCAGCTCCTGGCCCGGTCGACCGAGGTAAAGGCGGACGAGGTCGGTGAGCAGCACCTGCAAAGCGGTGCGATCGAGCACCACCACCAGACTCTGGCCGGCGGGCGGCAAACGGCGAGGCGAGTGCGGGATGCGGCCACTCCACAGGGGCAAGACGAGGCCCGGCAGCTTCGGCTCCAGGAGGCGAGGAGCTCGGCTCTGGGGGCGTCCAAAGCGTCGGCCCGGACGCCGCCGGAAGTCCTCCTCCGGCGGCGACAGGGCTGGTAGGTCCGGGGGCCAGGGGCCGGAGTGCCAGGCAGCGGAAGGGCTCTCCAACTGCCGTAGGTCTTGCCCCTGGCGAGGCCCCCTGGCAGAGCCGGAGGCCTGCGGCATCAGGAAGAGTGCCGCGATGAGGTCGGGATGGCTGCTGCGCTGTTGCCAAACCCGCCAGTTGTCGGCCAACCGAGACTCCAGCGAGCCGTCGTCTTCGCTTCTTTCCTGCCCTCCGTCGAACGCGATGTCGATGTCGCCCATCTGCAGCGCCAGGAAGATGATCGACAGCTGACGGTCGAAATCTCGGCTGATCAGCACCAGGTTGCGATTCAATGCCGAAGCCTTGCCGTCGCGCTCGGCACGGCTGAGATCCCCCGTCCAGCGATACTGCAAGCTGGCCAACAAGACGAGCAAGGTCAGCAATAACGCAGAAAGAATCCACGGTGCCTTGGGTGAAGTGAGCAAGCGTCCCATGGCGTCAGTATAGCGAGCGGCATGACAGCAGTTGGGGTGGGAGAATCGAATTTACATTTCTTACGTTTAGAAGGTTGGACACAGCACGCGGAAGGCCGGAACCGACGACGGCTCCGGCCTTCCGGTCGCAACCTCACATTGGTGAGCCTGTCACTTCACGTGGTCGTAGGTCGTCGAGAGCTCAGGGTAGGTGTCTAGCGATCGATTGGAAAACGGTTTTCACCACACTGCCTTGGTCGACACCGGACAATAAGACGCCTGTGGTCGCCTCCGTGATAGACGTCGCTTGGCCGGTACTATCCAACCGGTTGGACGGGTTCATGCTGAAGGCCATGACGACGATGTTCTTCTCCAGCAACTCGTTGACGGTCTTCGACAAGGTGGTGGAATGCCCCGCCGGGTAGATCACCGGGTCATGACCGGGCTCATCCCCAAACCATGCGATATAGCGCATGGCGCCGGGGCGCCAGCCGACGGCGCGGGTATCCGCCGCCAATTGGTACAAGGCGTAGAGCTGCGCTTCCGGGATGTCACCACCCCCTTGGGCCTTCAGTCCGGAGATGGCTCGGGTGATCCCCGTGGGATCATCGGTGATACTCGCCGTGATGCCGTACGGAGTCAGATCGGTGACGTCTCGGTACCAGGCAACACCTACCTGGATGTCGTATTTGACCTTGTCTTGCGCGGCCGACCAGACGGCCGCCATGTTGGCTTTCACATCATCGATGGCCGTGGTCATGCTGCCGGTGGCGTCAGTCAGGAACATGATGTCGACTGTAGCTGTCATGATTCTGTTCTCCTCTTCAGAGCTCGATCTGTCATGTTTCGGCTCGAGCCGTACGCTACGGCTCGATACCGAGACCTGGTAAGGGTCGATAACCGTTGCCAGGTGGTGTTGTCGCGGGTCGTGAGCTGGTTGAACGGTCACGCCGTTGATGTCTTTCAAATTCACTATCGCGAAAGGTCTCGCTCACCTGACATCGAACGGTAAGTTTTTTTGGAAGGTCAAGTCCTGGGACGTTCGCCCATCGAGATACTGGCCATCAACATACTGGCCATAACAGAAAAAAGCCGCCCGGGGGCGGCTTAGTACACCTTTTCAAGAATACGCTGGTATTCGAGCGCCGAAGCATCCGCGTCCGCGGCGTTACGCTCGCTGCAACAGAGCCCCACCATGCCTCGCTCGCAAGCCTTGCGGACGCGGCGCCTGGGTGCTCTCGATACGTCACCGTATTTCCGGAAAGGTGTACTTAGTCGGAGCACACAGGAGTTGGCTCGGGTGGCCGTCAGTACCTAGATGCCCGCTTTTGAAGAGCCCCTTTGAGCATGGGATACACCTTGGCGAAAAAAGCGCTGAGCCCCAACGGGGCATCGAATCGGGTATCTCGAAGCGCCTTGGTGTCTGCGTCGGCCAAGAAACCTTTTGAAGTGACGGTCACCGGATCCGGATCGTTGTAGATTTTGGGGTCTGCGAATCTGCTTATGCCTTGGCACTTTGCGAACAGGCTATAGCTGATGACACTCCTGGGGGCAGTATTGAGCTTGAAGCTTAGAGCTGACCGATCCTGCGGAGGCCATGGCGACGAAGGTTTCACCCCGAGAGCATCGAGCTCAGTCAGGGAAGTCCAGCTGACGCTGGAGGAAGGCGTCGCATTCGAGGCGGTGAAACCCGTGAAGAGTGCTCCCGGATTCGTCAGTAGGAAGATCAAGGCGACGTTGGTAAGTCCCTCGATATCGATGTTGGTTCCATCGGTGATTTTCACCTTCGAAGAGGATGAGGTGAAGTCGTAGCTGAATAGGCCGGTGGGCTCGATGGTGACCTCGACGTTGACCGTTGCGCTGCTGCTCGTTGCCATGGCTGCCTCCTGTGTTGGTGGGATTCGCCTCGGCGGCGAGGATTGCCGAGGTCAATGGGCTATCGCAAAAGGCCGGAGAATCATGACACCGAGGTCAAGAATTCATCGAACCCTTGCCGGGCACTCATCGACCAGCCTGGGAGCCGAGTAGCCCTGTCTCGCCAGCTCTTCGATCCCCGGTCGGGCTTCCTCGCTCCGCCCGAGGCATAGGAGAGCCCTGGTCTGCAAGGCCAAAGCTCGGCACTCTTGGCCGCTTTGGGTCAAGGGCGCGATGGACGCAAGGGCGAGCTCGAAAGCAGCCCGCGCGGCGTCGGCGGTGTTTTCAACGCTGCCGAGCAGCAGATAGCTGAGGCTGAGCCAGCGATGGACCGGACGGTTCCGGGGCTGCTCGTCGGCGAGCTGTGTGAGAATCTGGATTGCCTCGAGCACCGCGGCACGGGCCTCCGGGTCGCCATCCAGCTTATGCAGCAGGGCGCGGTGATAGAGACAGATGCCCTGCGTTCGACGCCATTTGTGCATCGTGGAGTCGTCGGCCAGGAGGTCTTCGATGCCTTGGCAAGCCTGCTGTGCGAATTCTTTCGCCGCTGCCAGATCGTCACCGGCCAGGGAGCTTCGGACGAGGTTCAAGTGCCCCAAGACGAGCTTGTACCGCCAAGCGCTGTTGGCCGGATCGTGGGCCGCGAGTCGGCCGAAGATTTCGCGCTGTGCCTGGAAATGCTCAGCAGCAGCTTGCCGGTCTCCCAGCAGAAAGAGGTGGATTCCGAGATGGCCATGGCTGATGCCGAGAAAATTCTGGGTACGAGGATCCTCTGGAGCCTCCGCGACCATCTCCCGGCGGATCGCCAGATCGGCTCGTAGATGCTGTCCCGACTCCTCCAACCGGCCCAGCTCCCTGAGCACGACCCCGACGGTGTTGTGGGTCGCCGCCAGCTCGGACCGGCTTTGGCTCTTCGGCTGCGCCGCCACCAGTTGTTGATCGATTTCAAGGGCCGCGAGGAACTGTCCGAGGGCCGCCGCGAAGGCTCCCTCGGCTTGATCGAGGGAACCGAGATTGCTGTGGGCGTAGGAAAGCTCCTGTCGCCAGTCGAGGTTCGTTGGGTCCAGGGTCACCAACTGTCGCGAGATTTCGAGGTAGTCCTCGAACGGCCCTCGCGCCGCCGCGAAGTCCCCCTGCTCCCAGCTCACGTAGCCCACCCAGAAGTGGGCTTGGCCGAGCTCAAAGAGCCGCTCGCCGTCGTCGGGAGCCAGATCCGCCAACCGTTGGGCTAGGGCCAGCGACTCCTCGAAGGGTGCCTGGGCTTCCTGTAGATCGCCCTGGCGGACCCGCACCTCGCCGATCTGGTAGAGCATGCGCGAGCGGCGCGACAGCTCCGATTCGCTGAGCTCCGTGTCGGGCACTGCCGCAAAGTATTCCATGGCCGCGCTGCCCAGATCGGTGAGGATGTCGAGGCGACCGAGGGCGGCGAGCTTGTCGCGCAGCTCGAAGACCATGAAGTGAATCAGCTCCTCAGCCTGACCATGGCGGGCCTCGGCACGTTGGCGAGAGGCGTCGGCGCGCAGCGCAAAGACCGTCACCGCCACCGACGACAGGGCGAGCCCCACCACCAGGATCACTGCCATACCCATCAGCAACCGGTTACGCAATACGAAGCGGGTGAGCCGGTACGCCAGTCCCGCTGCGTAGGCTTCGACCACCTCACCGTCGAGGTAGCGCTGCAGATCTTGCGCCACGGCGCGGGCTGAAGCATAGCGCTCCTGCGGACGACGGGCGGTCGAGCGCAGAATGATCGCCTCCAGCTCTGCTGGCAGCTCGGGATGTTGCAGGCGGGGTGGGGGCAGATCGTGATCGGCGACCCGCCGCAAGATCTGCACCGTATTTTGGCCGCTGAAGGGCAGCTCGCCGGTGAGCAGCCGGTACATGGTGATCCCCAAGCTGTAGACGTCGGAGCGCCGATCGACGGTGTGACCCGCCGCGTCGCTGATGGCCGCGTCGCTGGCTGAACCTGGAATCTTGGCCTGGAGCAGTCGCTCGGGGGCGATGTAATAGGGCGAGCCGGCCAGCGCGGCGCTGCCGGGGGTATCGCTGTCGGATGTATCGCTGTCGGGTCTGTCGCTGTCGGGCCTGTCACTGTGGGGTCTGTCGCTTTCGGAGACGCCCTCGTCGTCGATCTCCGTGGCCAAACCGAAATCGGTGACCAGCGCCCGCAGGTCGCCGTCCTCTGAACGCTCGACGAGGATGTTGGACGGCTTGACGTCGCGGTGCAGGAGCCCCTGGCGATGTGCGGCGTGCAGGCCTTCGGCGGCCTGGCTGAGGAGCCGCACCTTGCCCTCCAGGGGAAGCCTATCGCCGACCTCGGCCAGCGTCCCCTCGGTGGCCAGTTGCATGGCGAGGAAAGGTCGGCCGTCGAGCTCGCCGCTGTCGTAGATTTCGAGCACATGGTCGTGCCTGACCCTGGCTTGGTGGCGGGCCTCGCTCAAGAAGAGGTGCAAGACCTCCGGATCTTCATGGGTGAGGAATTTGAGAGCCACTTTGCGGCCGAGCTGGCAATCAAAGGCCTCGACCACCCGACCCATGCCACCGCAGCCGAGGTCCCGTCCGAGCTCGTAGCGGTCCTCTGCCGGTAGGGCTGCGGCGGAGGACTTTTGCGAGCTCGACGCCACAGAGCTCTCGCTGAAGGATCCCAGACGGGCGGCGGCGGGGGTGGCCAGAAACGAGTCGTGGATCTGTTCGGCGGCGGCCAAGCGGCGGCGCGCTTCAGCAGCCAACTCGGGTTCGGTGATGGCCAAGTCGCGCAGATAGGTTTGGCGCTCGCTGGCCTCGAGGTCGGCCGCGGTCAGCACGATCTCGGCTAGGCGCAGCTCAACCTCGGCCGGCGTTTTCATCCCGTCGCCTTCAACTCTCCGTGGAGCCAGATCTGTGCGGTCCTCCAATCACGGGCCGCCGTTCGCGGGGTGACTTCGAGGATGTCCGCCGTTTCTTCGATCGACAGACCGGCGAAATATCGCATCTCGACGAGTTTGGCCTGACGTGGCCGAATCTCGGCCAGTTTCACCAGTGCTTGGTGGACCGCCAACACCTCCTCGGGACGGTGTTTCTGGGGATCGACGACCCGAGGCAGCTCATCGCCCAGGTTCAGGGTTTCTCCCGAGCCCCGTTTGTTGGCCAGTTGACGGCGCGCTTCGTCGGTCAGCACGAAGCGCATGGCTCGGGCGGCGATGGCGAAGAAATGGCGGCGGTCGTTCCATTCCACATCACTGTCGAGGAGGCGAAGGTACGCCTTGTGCACGAGGCTTGTCGGCTGATCCTGAGCGCCGCGATTCCGTCCGACAGTGCGAGCTAGATTCTTGAGCTCGCCGTAGAGAATCGGCCACAGCTCGTCCCGTGCTTCGTCCCGACCGCCACTCCAGGCGCGCAGCAGTCGAGTGATCTCACCGGAGGTTTTTGGTGCGACCGTCGGGTTCGATTTGGCTTCCTCCATGCCGTTGAATTTAGCAGCCTGGGAACCGTTCGCCAATTGTTCTGTCTGAGCTGTTGGGGCCCAGGCCTCCGTCGGCCAGGGTAAGCCGATCCCTCGGTGGAGACGGTGCCTCGCCAGCGGAGCAGCAGCTCGCACAAAAGGGCTGCGAGGAATCCGACCTGCCAGGGCTTTTGTTGGCGGGGACGATGTCTGGTTTTCGCCACCTGACCACGAACGGTTTTTCTTGTGGGAGATCAGGTCCAGGGACCTGCGCCGATCGCAACACCTGCCCATGGATTTAGGGCTATTCACTGAATCAAGGTCGTAGCCCAAATTCGCACAGCAAATCCCAGAATCGGACATCTCATTGCAAGGGGCGATGGGGATGTCAGTCCCTTGGAAGGCGAAGTCGGGGGGCTTTGGCGCCCCGTCGTAAGCTTGGCCTGAGTTTTGCTGTGGCAATCCCCGAAGGAGATTCCATGACCGATACGCTCTCGAGTTTTCGCATCGCCCTACGGTCCCTGGCCAGAAATCAGAGGTTCTTGATTCTGGCTGTGGCCACCCTGGCTCTGGGCATTGGCATCACCACCGCGTTCTTCAGTGTTTTTGACACTATCCTGCTGCGTCCCTTGGCCTATGGCGACTCGGAACGTCTGGTGACGGTTTTGGAACCAGGGCGTTCTCCGACCTCGCCCGCCAATTTCGTCGATCTGAAGGCCGGTCTCTCTTCGATAGAAAACCTGACCGCGGCCAGCCCTTGGGGGCCTGTGCTGCGGGGTAGCGGGGCGGCAGAGCAACTAGCCGGGCTTCAATCCTCGCAAGACCTTTTTGAGTTGCTCGGAGTAGCCCCGCTGTTGGGAAGGACTTACCGGTCCGGTGGTGCCTCGGACCGGGTTGTGGTTCTGGGCCATAGTCTCTGGCAGCGGCGTTTCGGTGGAGATCGTGCCATTTTGGGGCGCTCCTTAGAGCTCGACGGCAATGCCTATACGGTCATCGGCGTCATGCCGCCGGGTTTTCAGTTTCCTCCCTTCTGGGCGACAGATGCCGAATTCTGGGCCCCCTTTTCGGATCCGGAAATGTGGAGCTCGCGGGGAGCCAACTCGCTGCGTGTTTTCGGTAGGCTCGTGCATGGCGTCGATGCGGCATCGGCCCAAAGTGAAACCGATTTATTGGCTCGAGCCTTGGCGCAGGACTACCCGGAAACCAATTCCGACTTGAGCTACCGGGTCGAGCCCATGTCCGAACCGGTGGTTGAGGGGATTCGACCTGCATTGCAGACGATTTTTGTTGGCGTGGGAATGGTGCTGATGATCGCCTGCGCCAACGTGGCAAGTCTGTGGCTGACACGCACATCCGGCCGTGGACAAGAGCTGGCGGTGCGTCGGGCCCTCGGGGCTCGGACTTGGTCTCTTTGGCAACAAGGGTTGGCGGAGAGCCTCTGGGTGGTGGTGTTGGCGACTTGCTTCGGGTGGCTGTTGGCGCTTTGGGGCTTGGAAGTAATCCAGATGATGGCGCCGCCGGATGTGCCGCGTCTGTCGGAGGTGACCCTCGACGGCCGAGTCCTGGGCTTCGCAGTGGCCATTGGTTCGCTGTTATGCCTTGCCTTTTCGTCGTTGCTGCCGCTTTTTGGTTCATCCCGGCCTAACGGCAAGCTGGTCGGTGGGACCCGGCGCCTCGGGGAACGCAAGGAATCTCGAAGCCGTTCCGTCTTGGTGGCCGCAGAGATCGCCATGGCCCTCATGCTGCTCCTGGCGTCCGGCCTGATGGCCAGGAGCCTGCTCAACCTCTGGCAGACCGAATCGGGTTTGAGGTCCGAAGGGGTGCTGACGGCGCAGTTGCCCTTTGGTGGGTCGAGCGTCGATGCCCCAGAGGCTCAAAACCCTTTCTTCGATCGTCTCCTGGCACGCCTCAGCGGATTGCCCGGCGTCGAGTCCGCGGCGTTGATCAATCACCTGCATCTGGGCGGTGACATCTGGATGCACTACTACGAAGCCGAAGGGCAAGCCGTAGAGAATCCCGCCGACGGCCCCAGCGCCAGTTTCAAAGTGGTGAGCGAAGGGCTCTTTGAGACCTTCGGCATACCGCTAATCGAAGGCAGAACCTTTCGCCGTGGCGACGATGCCGAGAGTAAGCCGGTGGTCATTGTTAGTCGTAAGTTGGCTGCGGCCCATTGGCCGGGTGAGTCCGCCCTCGGCAAACGGATTCGAGGCCTCTCCGGCGAGCAGCCCTGGCTCGAGATCGTCGGTGTGGTCGGCAACGTCCGCCAATGGACCCTGACGGACGAGCCACGACCCGAGATCTACTATCCATACCGTCAGAACCCAGTGGATTTCTGGACCCAAACAAGCTTGGTGGTGATGACCTCTGGAGACGAGACGGCGCTGGTTCCAATGATTGCCGCGAGTCTCCGGTCGATGAGCCCAGAGTTGCCATTTTCCCACCCCCGTACGCTCCCTCAAATCTACGGCGAGCTGCTTTGGCAACCGCAATTCAGCGTCTCACTCTTGACCATCTTCGCGGTGGCCGCGATGGTCCTGGCGGCGATCGGCGTCTATGGCGCGATGTCCTTCGCCGCCGTGGCTCGGCGCCGAGAGTTGGGCGTCCGCATAGCCTTGGGCGCCGAACGTCAAGACCTCGTTCGGCTGCTGGTTGGCCAAGGCATGGTCAGTACCCTTTGCGGCCTCGGTTTGGGACTTGGCGGAGCTTTGGTGCTGGGGCGATGGCTCGAGAGCCAACTGCATGGGATCAGCCCCCACGATCCGTTGACCGTTGCTGCTACCGCCGTTGGCATCACTCTGATCGCCGCGTTCGCCGCCTACTTGCCGGCCCTTCGGGCCAGCCGAGCCGATCCGGTGGAAAGTTTGAGGGGGGATACCTAGATTGCCTTTCGAGAGAGTGGTCTGAGACGCAGGAAAGCGCCTTGCATCGGGGGCGGCCTGGGGTTCAGTGGAAAACAGGCCACCCTCGTGGCCCGACTGCTGAGCAGGGGCGGGCCCCAGACGAGGGGCCTCGGTACCAGATCGAGCTCAGGCGGTCTTCCCTCATGAGCCCCTGGTAGTGTCTGCTGCCCCGGCGCCCTCACCCCCTAGCCCTGTCCCGATCCACGGGTCCCTGAGGAGCTGATAAGCGAACCGCACACGCCGCGGGCGCGGGGGTCAGGTTCGCCCTACGATGCGCCAACCGGTCTCCCGCGACCCTAAACAAGCTGCGACAGGAAAGTGCGAGCGGGAACGATACGGGGCCTTTCAAGGGCGAATACATCTCTGTCGACGAAGGGCCCTCGAGATCAGGAGGGCGTGAGGCGGAGCCTCAGGCGACCAAACGCGTATGCATCATGCCTTTGGTGGTGACCATTCTGCGATGCATGTGGTGAATGGTCGGGTGGCCAGGGTCGGGTGGTCTCTGGGTCGCGAGCCAGCTCTTTGATGATCGATGCTCACCCGAAAACCAAGGGTTTCAAGGCTCGGTCGTTGTGTCCCTTTCGCTCAGGTAGTGTAGGACCGGCACCACCAAGAGGGTGAGCCCGGTCGATACCAGAGCACCGAACATCAGCGCGATGGCGAGGCCCTGGAAGATCGGGTCGAAGAGGATGACGACGGCGCCGACGACGACGGTTCCGGCGGTGAGCAGAATCGGCCCTCACCCCCTAACCCCCTCTCCCGAGGACGGGCGAGGGGGAACC
>JAJCXR010000012.1 GCA_029263315.1 Acidobacteriota bacterium
AACCCAGGCCCACCTCGCCGCCGAGCGTAAGCTCCAGTTCCCCACCTTCCAGGAGGCCTGCCACTTCGCCGTGCAGGTGGCTGAGCGGACGTCGGGCTCGGCGCCGTTGGGTTTGCCGCAAATCGACATTCGCCAAGGGGAGGTAACCTTGCGTCTGGTGGCGGAGCAGCCCAACGTGCTCGACGCCGAGGTGGCGTTGATCGACGAGCTGACCCGGGTGGTGGGCGCCTTGGACGGCGACGGCCAAACCAACAACCTAAACACCGGAGCCGAGGGGTGAGCGCCAAAGCGGCCACCTGCCCACCGGCCGACGATTGGTCGCCGCTGCTGCTGGGGGACCGCGTCGGCGGCGGCGATCGGGGTGCGCTGCTGGCCCACTTGCTGCGCCCCTGCCCACGGTGTTGGCGACGCTTGGCCAGGCTGGTCGCCGCCTGGGACGCCAGCCTCCTCCCCCTCGACAACGCACCCAGCATGGCGCTGCACAGCGCCGCCGCCGGCATGGCGGGGCGGCCCCACGGTCGCCTCGCTCTGATGCGTCCGTTGCACCGGCGCGACGCCTTCCAGGCCAGCAGCGATCGGCTGGCCTTCTGCCGTCTGCTGTTGCACGAAGCCTTGGCCGCAAGCCTGCGATCGTCCGTCGATGGACCGCCGGGGTCCTTTGTTGAAGCCCGGCTCTTGTTGGCCGATCCCTGCGCGACAACCTTGAGCGACCCGCAACGGCACGACCTGGAAGCCTTCCTGGCCATCTACCAAGCCTACGAACGCCTGCTGCGCCATGATGAGGCCACGGCCCAATCTTTGATGGTCGCCGCCGAGGAGTCCCTGCGACGGGGCGAAGGATTGGCCGAGCCGCGGGTCACCTGGTGGACCTTCCAGGCGGCCACCGCTCGCCTGCTCGCCTTGCGGCGGGAGGACCCTGCACCCCGACTGCGCAGCGCCGCAAGCCACCTGCGCCAAGCCCTGCAAGATTTGCCCGTAGAGTCCCACGCCGAGCAGCGGGCCGAGTTGTTGCACGATCTGGCCACCCTGGAGATGCAGCTCGGCGAGATCGCCTCGGCCCGCCGCCTGCTGGCCCGGGCCGACACCTTGTTGCAACGCCTCGGTGAGGTGGCCGGGCCGTACCTACGTTCCATCGTCTGGGTGGCCCAATCCCAAGCCGAGGCCCGCTGGGCCAAGACGCTGCACGACGGCGCGGCCAAGCATGCCAGCCGCCAGCGGGCCGGTGAGCTTTTCGACTGCGCCGTGCAGCTCGGATTCCTGGATAGCGCCGACCTGGCTCCGGATCGGCGCCAGCTCAAAGCGTTGCTGGTCCCCTGATGGGCCTGCCCGTCCTATCGTTGGAGGCGGCTCGCCTGTCGTTGCGGTCGACCCCGCCGACCGCCAAGGGCAGCGACCTATCGGCCGAGGTATTGAACCGTCGGCTCCTCGACCTCTTGATCGAAGAAAGGGCCCTGCACGGCCACGGATCGGCGGCGGAGATCGACGCCAAAGTGGGTCGAACTGAAGGCTACCTGGGGCGCGTCCTGCGGGGTGAGATCGGTCTGCAAACGGAGATGCTGTTCCGTGTATTGAACGTCTTGGAGGTGGACCCTTCGGCCTTCTTCGCCGCCGTTGTCGGCCTGCGCTTCGACCCGCGCATCTGCCTCCATCGCTTGCGACGCAGCCTGGCGAACGTGGCCGAGAGTCCGTCCATTGCCCTGGCCGACAACCTGTGGCAACGGCTTCAACAGCTGGCAAAGCAGCAGCCACATCCCTCGGGTGAAACCTCGCCCGAAGAGCCCTGGCTCGATGACCTGTCCACCGTCGACGAGCAGCGCTTTTCCGATCCCGCAACGGCGTCGCAGCCCATGGTCGCCCTCTTGCGTCGCGCCCTGCGCCAGGCCGAAGCGGCGCCCCAAGTCGCAACAGCCCGCCACGCCTTGGCCCGTGCCCTGGGCGTCGCCGCCTCCATCGAGCGTCTCCATGCCGTGCCACGACGGGCTGCCCGCCTGCTCGATGCCGCCTTCGCCCTGCTCGAGGATACCGCTGCTGGCACCACCTCGCTGCTCTACGCCGAGCTGTTGGAACGGGCTTGCTACCAACTCGCCGACCCCAGTGACGACGCCCCCGGTGACGACACCTCGGCCGTCGAGCTGGCCCTGCAAGCGACGGAAATCCACCTGCGCCGCGGGCACCTGGCCGGTGTCGGCCGTTGCCTGGTGGTACGGGCCGTCGTCGCCTACCGCCGAGGCCAGTGCAATGCCAGCCTTGATCTCTACCGGGCGGCGCTGCGCTATCTACCGCCCAGCGCTTGGCAAAATCGTTTCGCCGCCTGGCAAGGCAGGGGCCTGTGTCATCTCCAACTCGGCGATCTCGCCGCCGCCGAGGCCTGCGCCCAGCGGGCGGCGGATGTGCACCTCACCGGCGAGGGCCTCCACTGGTGGCGCCTGCGCTGGTTGCAGGCCGAGATCGCCTATCGTCGGGGGGATCTGGAACGGGCGGAGCGGTGGTATCGCCGATGCCAAGGGGCTTTCGACGACGCCGACCAACCCCGTGACGTGGCGCAGCTGGCCATGCACTTGACCAAGGTGCTGCTGGCGGCCCACAAGATGCCGCAGGTACGGCAGGTGGCCGCCGGTTGCATGGCCCTGCTGAAGCCGTTGCAACAGCACAAAGAAATCCGCGCCCTGTTGGAAGAGCTGGCCCGCCGTGCCTTGACCTCGGAGCTCACCTTGCCGTGGCTCGAAAAGGCGGCGCAGACGCTGGACCGCACGCCGGACCGGCGAGCCGACCGCAGTGTCGAACGACGTGCCGACCGGCCTGTCGAACGACGTGTCGAACGGAGACCGCGATGATCCGACCCTCACAGCAAGACTTGAAAGACCTCTTCGCGTTCCTGGCAAGGCAACGGCGGGACTACCGCCCCATCTGTCGTTGGTTGGTGCTCGGCCCCGAGATGGCCCAGCTGCTGCGGCCCCGCGTCGAGGACGCCCCTTGCCCACGGCTCGACGAGCTGCTCGATCTCCTACGCCTGGTGGATACCAAGCGGCCGTCCCTGCGGCCCGCCGTCACTTGGCTGGCCGCCGCCAGCGAGCATTTCGAGGCCCTGCGCCACCATCTCCAACTCGATGTCCTGCTGAGCCTCGATGCCGATAGCTGGACCCATCCCATCCAAGTGCTGCCCAAGCCCCGCTGCGCCAACATCGAGCTGCTGCAGGCCTGCCGCCTGCGCCGACGCAACGCCGAGGGCGACGATACCGACAGCGATGAAGCCGCCCGCCTGGCCAGCGTCGAGGCAAAGCTGGTCAAGGCCGTTGTCATCGACGAGCGGGCCCGTCGGCGGCGGGAGGTACGAGCCGAGAGGGAGATGTTGAGTTTGTAGGTTGAGCTATGGCGGGCAATGCCTAGGCCGAGCCCAATAGGGCCTCCGCCCCCTTTTGGCCATTGCTGGACGACAACACGCTAGTCCGCGCAAAGGTTTTCGAAAAAGTGCCCCGGAGTCGCGGCCGGCCCCTGATCGGCCCCTTTTGGGCAGCTCTCTGGACAACCAGGTCGCTACACCGAGATGGTAGTTACCTCTGCAAAATAGTGTGGAAGTTGGCCTCCTCGGGACGCCCCAGACGGGCCCCGCACCAGTCGACCAGGAAAAGACCATGGACCACGGACAGGTCCCGCAGGGCCTGATATATCGCCTCATCCGACGTCGCCTCGTCCGGTGACACCTCAGACGGCCCACCGGGCGATCCCCCTTGGCCCCGCGGGGCAAGCGTCGCCACCGCCAACACCTCGATGCGCGATGCCTGCCCGACGAGCCCGTAGAGGGCCAAGCTCGGGGTGAGGAAAAGGGCGAAGGACTGTGACACGGTCTGCGATGAGCTGTCGAAGGCGACGCGGGACTGCCGGGCCGAGGGGAACCCCCGTTGCAGATCTTCGAGCAGCAAGGGCGTGCTGGCCAATGGCTGACTCAGCCCCCGTCGCGGATAGAGATCGGGAAAGCCCTGCCCGTCGCCATCGGCAGCCGCCTCGGCGAGCAGGGGCCGGATGGCGGCGAGCTCCCCTTGCACCTCCTGCTCCAAGGCAACCTCGACCCACTCGATCTGACGCCAGTCGTCCTCGTGCAACAGCAACTCCGTGCCCTCCAGAAGCGGCCCGTCCGTTGACGGCAGGGCGTCACAGAGGGTTGGCAAAGAGAACCGCACACCCTGTGACGGTACGCTCTCGATACGACGCAAACGAAGCTCCAGAGCGCCGCTGTCGATGATTTCTCGACGCGTCGTCGGCTCCGCCTCCACCACCCACCAATTCTCTCCGGCGATATTCAGCGTCGTCTCGGCGCGGAACGAATCCGGCAAGGCCGAAGGGGCCACCGGCGAGTCGGCCATCACTTCCGATGTCAGGTCATCGATCAAGGTGAGACGAATCTCGGCTTCGGGTTTGGGTTCCATCATGGGTTCCTCAGTCTCCTGGACGAATATTCTGTGGCCACTCGAGCTCTTGCAGGCTTTGGAAGATCTGCTCCGCCGGGCTCTTACCATGGTGGCCGATAGTATCCGCAAACGCTCGGAGTCGTCATTTAGGCCGACGATCGTCAAGGCTGGCGAATCCCACAAGATACCGTGAAATACGGCCTCTGCTATGCCTCTGCTATGCTTTGAGGGCTTGAAAAACTCAACTCGGTGACCGATTCAACACCCCAAGGAGATCATCATGAATTTGAATCGCCATCCCCGCCGCACTGCGTCTGCTGTGATTGCGTCAGCCGTGGCTCTGACATCCGGCCTCGCTTTCTCGCCTGGGGCGTCCCAGGCCCAACCTCTACAACCCAACGCCCGCACCATCATCACCCGGGCCACACCCCAGGAATGCGCCCTGCTCGACGACGCCGACAAACGGGCCCAAATGGACGGCCTGCTCTTTTCCCTGGCCTGGCGTTGCGATCGTCAAGAGCTGCTCGGCGAGGTTGAATCCGAGCTCTTCGATGCCGATAAAACCGCTGAGGCGGTCAAGGCCAACAAGGCGGCCGGTGACGCCCAGGTCAACGACGACGTGGCCACCGAGACCACTCAGAGCGAGACCTCGATTGCCGAGAATCTCTCCACCGGCACCCTGTGCGCTGGCTTCAACGATTCCTGTGAATTCTTCTGTAACGATGGCGGTGGCGGCTTTACCGGCTTCTCCCGCTCGACGGACAGTGGTGTCACCTGGGACGACCGTGGCGCTGTTGGCAGCAACTCCATTGGCGACCCGAGCGTCGTCTTTCGCCAAGCCGACGGCAACTTCTACATGTCGGCCCTCGACTCCACCGCGGGCGGCCTCGGTATCTACCGTTCTACCGACGACTGCATGACCTTCAGCCTTCTCACCGTGCCCACCAGTGGCGGAGATGACAAGGAGCTGATGACCGCCGACAACACCGGCAGCCCCAACGACGGCAATCTCTACCTGACGTGGACTGATTTCGGTACCGGCAATCTGGCCTTCACACGTTCCACCGACGGTGGCAACACCTGGACGCCGCAGATCACTCTCCAGGCGGGGTTCGGTCTCAGCCCACAGCCCATGGTCGCCCCGGACGGTGATGTTTATGTCACCTGGCTGATCCAGAGCGGCACCACCATGTCGATCCGCATCGCCCGCTCCAGCGACGGCGGCGCATCGTTCTCACAGGTGGCCGACGCCGTCACCAATGTGACCTTGCCGAGGGACGCGGCGGCCACCGGCACCTGCGGCCGCACTGCTCTCAATGGCCCCTTGCGCTATTTGCCGGGCCCTCAGATGGCAGCGACGGCGGATGGTACCTTGCACATCGTCTATTCCTATGATCCCGATGGCCTCGACACCGGTGATGTCATCGATGTCTTCTACCGTCGCTCCACCGACGACGGTACCACCTGGAGCCCGGAGGTACGGCTCAACGACGACGCCACGACCAACGATCAATACTTCCCCACCATCGCGGCGCGGGGCAACCTCGTGCACGTTAGCTTCTATGACCGTCGTCTCGACATCGACAATCTTCTCCAGGACACCTTCCGCGTCGTCTCCACGGACGGCGGCTTGACTTGGGGCCCAAACGAGCGCATCAGCGATGTGTCATCGCCTATCCAGCTGGACGGTGCCCTGGCCACCTGCTACCACGGTGATTACGACCAATCCCTGATCACCACCAACAACGCCATGATCGCCATCTGGTCCGATGACCGGCAAGACAACGAGCTTGCCGATGTCTTCACCGACACCCTCCAGGGCCTGTTCCTCGACGGCTTCGAGTCGGGAGATACGACAACATGGAGCAACGCGACACTTTTCGAATGAGATGACCGCGTCATGCCCTCTTCGGGCGCTAATGAGCTCGCCGGGGCGGGTTCAGATCAGGTCGCTGGCGCCAACACCATGGCGCCGACATTGCCGTCCAAACCGACGGCGACCAACAGAACCGGCCCCGGTACCTTTACTGCAAAGGGCTCTGCCGAAAGGCGGGGCAACGGCAGGGTGTCGTCGTGCTCTTCCAGCCCGACGACACCGGGCATCCTTCCCTGACGCCACGATTCCAGAATGACCACCGCCTGCAGGGCCGCCGAGGCACCGAGGGACTCTCCCAAGCCACCCTTGACGGCGCTCACCGGTGGTAGCTCGGCGCCAAAGACGCGGTCTAACGCCTGGGCTTCGCAGGCGTCGACTCGGGGGCTACCGAGGGCGCTGGCACTGATCGCCGTCACTTCGCCGGGGTCGATGGCCGCCTCTTCCAAGGCTTGTTTCAAGGTGCGAGTCAAGACTTCGATCCCGAGCTCACGGTCCGTCCCGCGACTGGGATCGAAGGCGGTGGCATGGCCCAGGATCTCGCCATAGGCCCGGCCACCCCGCGCCGCGACGCCGGACGCTTCCTCCAGCATCAGCAGAGCAGCACCTTCGGAAAGGCTCATACCCGAGCGCTGGCGGTCGAAGGGCCTGGCACCTTCGCCTCGCCCAGGGGCCAGCAGGCCGGCCTGATCAGCGCTGAACAACGACTCGAAGCACAGCTCGTCGCCACCCCCCGCCAGCACACTGCTCGCCCGACCGATGGAGATGAGGTCGGCGGCATAGGCCATCGCCTGGGCCCCCGCCGTCGGACCGCCGGTCAAGGTGGAATTGAGGCCCCAGAGATGGTGCCAAATCGCCGTCTGCCCGGCCGCCGCATTGATCACGCTATTGGCGAAATCGAAGGGTTTGACGTATTGCGGACCTGCTTCGAGGGCCCGCTGATCGAAGGCAGCGATGGTGCGCACGCTGCCGAACATGGTTCCCAGGGTCAGGCCCACGGGATGCTCACGGCGGCGCTCTGCGTCCCAGCCGGAATCATCGAGGGCCAGCTGCGCCGCCGACGTCACCAACTGCCCGGTGCGATCCAATGGCCGCAAATTGCCTTGGGGTAAATAGCGGCGGGCCTCGAAGGCGATCTGTCCAGCTTCGCTGACCGTCCGCGAGGGCAGCTCGAAACCCAGGAGCGGGCGCCGCCCGTGTCGTCCTTCGCACAGACTCCGATGTATCGAGCTGGGGTCGTCGCCGAGGACAGATAGGGCGCCTACACCGGTGATCACCACCCGTCGTTTCACGTCCGTGTCTCCCCGCTCAAGGATCTTGTCTCGAGCCTGTCTCAATGGGCTGAAGGTTTTTCGAAAATCACCGAGGCATTGTTGCCACCGAAGGCATACGCATTGCTCATCGCCACTTGCACGTCGAGGCTGCGGGCTTGGTTGGCCACGCAATCGACGGCACACTCCGGATCGGGCTCTTGAAAGTTGATGGTCGGCGGAATTCGATCGTCCGCCACCGCCATGGCGCAGACCAAACCTTCGATGGCCGAAGCGGCGCCCATGGTATGTCCGATCATCGACTTGACCGACGACATCGGCACCACCGAGGACCGCTCGCCAAACACCCGCGCCACGGCCCGGCTCTCCAAGCGATCATTGGTCGGCGTGCCCGTGCCATGGGCACTGACGTAGCTGACCTCATCGGCCCGGCGACCACTGGAACGCAAGGCTTCTTCCATCGCCCGCACGGCTCCGGAGCCTTCAGGATGGGCCGCCGTCATGTGATGGGCATCGCAGGACAACCCGTACCCGGTGATCAGCGCATAGATATGGGCGCCACGGGCCCGGGCCCGGTCCAGCGGCTCGAGCACCAGCACCGCCGCCCCCTCGCCGGGAATCATGCCTTGGCGCTGGCGATCGAACGGCCTGCAGACGTCGGGCGCGATGGCCCCGAGGCGGGCGAACCCGGTGTAGGTGATGCGCGAGAAGGCGTCCGCCCCGCCGGCCAACATGAGGTCCGCCCGGCCACTGCTCAGAACCTCAAAAGCATGCCCCATGGCATAGTTACCGGCGGCGCAGGCGGCCGGGATCATGGTGTTGGGCCCGGCGAAACCCAACTCTGCGGCGATGTGAGCCGCGATGACATGGCTGGGGTAGCGGGTCATCAGCTCGCCCCCATACTCCGCTAAGCCGGCAACGGCCCGTAGATCGTTGAAATGCTCGACTTCCAACGGCTCACCGGATGTCGTTCCCATGGCGACACCACAGCGGAAGGGGTCGAGGCCGTCTTTTTCAAAGTCGGCGTCCTCGAGGTCAGCATCGTCGAGAGCTTGGCGGGCGGCGGCGACGGCCAACTGCGAAGCGCGTCCCACGGCCGACGACTCGAGTCGCCGAAAGTAGGGTTGCGGATCAAACCCCTTGACCTCGGCCCCGACATGCACGTTGTAGGCGCTGGTGTCGAAGGACTCAACAGGGCCAATGCCGCTGCGCCCGGAAAGGAACCCCTGCCACACCTCTTGGCGCCCACTCCCCAAGGGGGTGATGGCGCCCAGGCCGGTGACGGCGATGGCCCTACCTCGTCGCTTGTTACCTCGTCGCTTGTTCATGCGCCGTAGCGCCCCCGGCCTCTGAGGGCCACGGCTTCCGAAGCCCCTCGAGCCCGGCTCGCCCGAGAAGCGCTCAAGCCACCGCTGCCGCGGGGTGGCGCTGCTCCAAGGTCTGCATCACCAAATCGACGGTGTCCTGCACCGTCCTGAGCTCTTGCAACCGCTCTTCGGGCACGCCCAACTTGAAGGCATAGTCGACATCGACTCCGATCTCCAGAAGGGAGAGCGAGTCCAGTTGCAGATCTTCCATGAACGATGCGTTGTCGGCGATCGCATCGGCATCTATACCTGCAACATTGGCGATGATCTCCTTGATCTGGTCCCTGACTTGTATGGCTTCGACTTGTACGGCTTCCATGTTGCGTCTCCTCATGACTGGGCATATAGACATTGTAATGCGAACAGATCTACGCGGTTTACCCCATTCTCCCTTTACACATGAAATATCAACGTATTTTCTCGAGAGCATCTTGGGGTCGGCTACATTATCTTCCGCGAGAACGGGGCTCGAGGCCCTTCAAGCAGAGGCCCTCGAGCACCATCCATCGGCAGGACGCCATCTACGATTCAATTCCGTCATCAAAGCAAGGCTGTCCTATGATGGCTCTATGATCGACAAGCACTTACCTCTCCTCGACCTACATCGCCATCTTGAAGGCTCCCTGCGTCTCGAGAGCCTGGTCGAGCTGGCGGATCAATACGGCATCGGGCTACCCGCATCCTCGATCGAGGGTTTGCGCCCATACGTTCAGATCACGGAGCCGGAGCCCGATTTGATGGCCTTCCTGGCCAAATTCAAGTGGTGGACTGCGGTGATGGTGAGCCCCGAGGTTTGCCGACGCCTAGCCTATGAATGTGTGACCGACGCTCGAGGCGAGGGGCTGGACTATCTGGAGCTACGTTTCAGCCCATACTTCATGGCCGAGCCCCACGGCCTTCATCCCGCCGCTGTCGTCGAAGCGGTGATCGACGGCGTCGAGGCGGCAGCTTCTGAGAACGACCTGCCCGTGGGGCTGATCGGGATTCTGAGCCGGTCCTTTGGCTCGGATATCGCTCACCTGGAGCTCGAAGCCCTGTTGCGGCAACGGGATCACTTGGTCGCCCTGGACTTGGCCGGTGACGAGTTACACTTCCCAGCCGGGCTGTTCAGCGAGCACTTTCGCCTGGCCCGGGACAGCGGCCTGGCGATCACGGTGCACGCCGGAGAGGCGGCGGGGGCGACCAGCGTCTGGAATGCCATGCGTCAACTGGGAGCCAGTCGCATCGGTCATTGTGTCGAGGCACGAACGGACCACGCGTTGCTCGACCACCTCGCCGAGCAGCGTATCGGTGTCGAGGCCAATCTCACCAGCAACGTGCAAACCAGCGCCGTCGACGGCTACGCCGAGCATCCACTGGTGAGCTTTCTGGAGCATGGGATTTTAGCCACCCTCAACACCGACGACCCGAGCATCAGCGGCATCGACCTGGCGTATGAGTACGAGGTGGCGGCACCCGCCGCCGGCCTGAGCGCCGACCACATTCGGCAAGCCCAGAGTAACGCCGTCGAGATCGCATTCCTGTCGGCCGATGACAAAGCGGCCCTGAGGCGCCGAGCCGCCGGGCGATCTCAGTGTGGCTGAGCCGAGGGGCCCGGAAAGTTCGCCACCGGCACCTCCCACAAACCGGTGGAGCCGTAGCGCTCGCCGGTGTCGCTGAGAATGGTCACCACCGTCCGGAAGCGGCCACCCTGGGCCACCTCCAGCGCCCCATGCACAAAACCACCCGAGGAGGGTCCGACAAAAAGCCCCTGGTTGGCCAGACATCGACACTGCAATGCCGCTTGCTCGGTGGTGACCTCGACCCGCTGGTCGATGAGATCGAGATCGAGGATCTCGGGTACCAAATCCCCCGGCTGCCCCAAGGGCTTCAGACCTTCGATTCCCGGAAAGATCTCCGGCACGATGCTGGCGATATGTACCTCCGGATGATGCCGGCGCAGACGGCGACCGACGCCGGTCAAGGTGCCACCCGTGCCAACTCCGGCCACGAAGGCGTCCGGCAAACCGCCGGTGGCATCTTCAACCTGTTGCAGGATCTCCAGCCCGGTGCTCTCGAAATGGGCCCGCCAGTTGTCATCGTTGGCATATTGATTTGAGTACCAGTAGATGGTCGGGTCCGTTTCCGCCATGCGACGGGCGGTGGCCACGGCGTGGTCGTAGCCCTCGAAGGGATCGGTGAGCACCAGCTCGGCGCCATAAGCGCGAATCCTTTGCAACCGTTCGCGGCTGGCGTTGGCCGGCACCACCAGGGTGATGGGGATCCCCAAGAGGGCGCCGAACTGCGCATAGGCGATGCCCGCATTGCCGGAGGACGAATCGAGCACCCGCCGACCACCGTCGAGAGCGCCGCGCTCGATGGCCCGCAGCAACATGCGGGCCACCGGCCGATCTTTGATCGAAGCTCCGGGATTGCAGCTTTCCAGCTTGGCGAAGAGCCGCGTATTGGCCGGCAAGTCGGAACCCATATCGAGCTCGACGAGGGGCGTCTGGCCGACGGCGGACAGCAAACGCCGGGCCTGGGGTTTGACCCAAGGGGCGGTATGGACACCCTGGTCTAGGCCCTCCGACCGGGTCGCGGTTTTCATGCCGAGACTCCGCTCGAGCACAGGGCCCCATAGTCGACGTACTCGATCTCAGAGGCACCGTCGCCGCAGATCGAGCACTCGACATTGCGTTCCACCTTGAGCTCGGTGAAACGCTGATCCAGCGCATCGTAAACCAGGAGACGGCCCACCAGGGGATCGCCGAGACCGAGCAAGACCTTCACCGTTTCCACCGCTTCCAGGGTTCCGATGACACCCGGCAGGATGCCCAAGACCCCTGCCTCGGCGCAGGACGGCGCCAGCTCCGGCGGCGGCGGTTGGGGAAACAAGCAGCGATAGCAAGGGCCGCGACGGGCTTCGTAGGCCGGCCAAAAGAGGCTGACCTGACCTTCGAAGCGAAAGATCGAGCCGTGCACGTTGGCGATGCCATGTTTGACGCAGGCATCGTTGACCAAATACCGCGTCGCGAAGTTGTCGGAGCCGTCGACCACCACATCGTAGCCGGCGATCAATGCATCGATGTTGTCGCTGGTCAGCCGTGCTTGATGGGTGATCACTTGGATCGCCGGATTGAGCGCATGCAACGTCGCTTTGGCGGAGTCCACCTTGGGGTCCCCCACCCGCTGGTCCGTATGTAGGATCTGCCGTTGCAGATTGCTACGGTCGACGACATCATCGTCGACCAAGGCCAAGGTGCCGACCCCCGCCGCCGCCAAGTAGAGGGCGGCCGGAGAGCCCAGCCCACCCGCCCCCACCATCAAGACCTTGCTCTCCAGGAGGCGGATTTGCCCCGCTTCCCCGACTTCCGGCACCAACAGATGGCGGCCATAACGTTCCCGTTCGGCGTCATTGAGCACCCTCGGCACTTGCACCGGCAGCCCGTCCCCTTTCCAGGCGTTGAATCCGCCCTTCAGGGAACGCACATCGGTATAACCCAGTTCTTGCAGATCACGGGCCGCAAACAACGATCTGGCCCCACCGGCACACATGACAACCAGGGTTTTATCGAGGTCCGGCACCGAGTCTTCCACCCGCAGCTCAAGGAAACCGCGGACGATACGCTCCGCCCCCTGGGGGCTGCCGGCGGCCACTTCGTCGGGCTCGCGCACGTCGATCAGCACCGCACCGTCCTGCTGCAACCGAGCAGCCTCCACGGCGTCCACCTCGACGACTTGACGGCGTAGCTCTTCGAGTCGCCGTTGGCGGGCGATCATCGCCGACCCCCGGCCACCGCTGGAACGATGTGGATGGTGTCGCCGTCGCTCACCTTGGAACGCAGCCCATCGATGGACCGCACGTTGCGATCGTCGATGTAGATGTTGACAAAGGCCCGCAGCTCACCCCCGGGCCCGAGGACGCGTTCGAGAAACCCGGCGTGATCGGCACCCAACCGCACTAGGACGTCCTCCACCGTCTCACCCGGTGCCGTGATCTCCGAAACGCCACCCACCAACGGACGAAGGGGGGCGGGGATACGAACCGTTGCATGACTCATGACGCTAGCTCCTTTGATTACGAGACCTTGCAGCCAGCCCGTGCAGGCTTCTTGGGTCGTGCCGTGCCTCAGCCGAGCGGATTTGCCGTAACGCAAAACCGCCGGGCGTTGAGGCCCGGCGGTGAATGCATCTGCTGATTTTCGAGTCACAGGACTCTATCGTCGAGACACCGGCCGGCCCCAGAGGTCTGTACAACAGATACAACAGACCGACCGACCCGCGCCATGCATGGCAGCGTCGGTTGCAAAGGAACGGTTGGGATGGGTGTCGCGGTTCAACATGATGAATCCCTAGTTATAGTCACCGGACAATGCACTGTCAAGGAAGAAGTGCCATGCTAGGGTACTTAATGAGTGAATCGTCGGAATCCCTCGATAAAGGCGGCATTGAGAAGCAACCTAGAGAGTAGACGTCATGTCGACAGGCAAAGAACCAGTCCTTCACGGCCAGTTATCCGGCGGTTTGGTGGACCCTGCGGAAGACAGATTCGATTGTGAGCAGCTCATCCCTCTATACGAAAAAACGCAGGGTGACGAGATCAGCCAACTCTATGCAGAAGTGGCAAGAATAGCGGTGGCAGGTGCAGATTCAGACAGCGTAGAAGACGGTGTGGCATTACAAGCGCAGCTTCAGAATCACTGGTCTCGCTTGCGTCAACTGCAAGAAGCTGAAGCGGAAGAGCTCTATCGTCTCTTCGAGGCCAGTCTCGAAATGCCAATTGACGCCGGAGCACAGCTCCTCCACCAAGTCCGATCCTTGAAGATAGCCCTTGAAGATTCTGCCGCCTCAGACGCACCCTCCAGATAACCCAACGGTTCGCCGACATCGACCCAAGCCTGCTAAACGCTGGACGATGCTCCGGAGTTGTCTCCGCTGGGATTTCGGATTCACCTGCCCCTCAGCTCGCCTTTTTCAAGGTATCGAGCTGCTGCCCCAGCTCTTCGGCTTCGGCGCTCAAAGTCGCAAAGAGGGGCATATTGCCCCCTCTTTGGGCGTCCCTGGCGGCTTTCAGCTTTTCCATATACTGCGCTTCCAGCTTCTTGACCGGGTCTTTCTTGAACAAACCAAACATGTGACCTCCTAGGCCCTTCAGCTTCAAGGGATCGAATCGACGTAGGTTTCTCCCTTATCTTCGGCCAGCACCTTGGAATGGATGCCGTCCTCAGTGCAGGTCCTCGCGATCCTCCACGGCAAGAATCTCTTGCCCGAAGCGATGCCGGATACGCAGCAGGAAGAGGACGGCCGCCGAGGCCAAGCCGGCGCTCAAGCCCAACCAAAGCCCCTGCGGTCCGTAACCTTGGTGAAAGGCTAAGAAGGCACCCAAGGGCAAGCCGAGCAGCCAGTAGCCGATCAAGGCGATGACCGCGGCGAAGCGAGTATCTGCCGTGCCCCGCAACACCCCGGCCCCCACCACTTGCAAGCCGTCGAAGACTTGAAAAAGTGCCGCGATGGGTATCAAACGGACGGCTAGATCGATGATGTCGGCTTCGTCGGTATAGAGACGGCTCAAGAGATGGGGCGCGGTATAGAACAGCAGCCCGGACAGTGACATCACCGCCGCACCGAAGGCGAGGCTCACCGCCGCCGAGCGTCGTGCGTCGGCCATGCTGCCACGGCCGATGGCATTGCCGACCCGAGTCGCCGCGGCGCCGCTGATGCCCAGGGGCACCATGAAGGCCAAGGAGGCCAAATTGAGTGCGATCTGATGCGCTGCCAGCTCACGGCTGCCAACGCTTCCGATGAGCAAAGCGACGGCCGAAAAGAGCCAAAGCTCCAGCGACGTCTGCCATCCGACGGGCACGCCGATGTCGAGGATCTTGCTGTAGCCCCGCCAGGTCCATACCCGCGGTAAACGAACCAGGTACCTCTTCAAATGCGGCCAGGCCGCTTGCAGCAAGACCAGCATCATCACCAGGCGGGATACCGAGCTGGCCCAGGCGGAGCCGACGACCCCCAGGGCCGGGAAGCCAAAATGTCCGAAGATCAGCGCATAGTTGGCCACCACGTTGACCAAATTGCCCGCCACAATGGCAATCACCGCCGGTCGCACGACACTCATGGCCTGCAAGGTCTGGCGCAGAGCCACAAACAACAGGAAGGGCAAGTTCCCCGGGACGATCCAGCGAAGGTAGGCAGCGGCGGGCTCGACGATCTCCGGCGCTTGGCGGAGAAAGCGCATCAACCAGGCGGTGTCCCACATCAAGATCGACAGTGGCACGGCGGCCACCACCGCCACGACGAGCCCCTGCTGAAAACGCACCCCCACCCGGTGCTCGTCCCCCGCCCCATGGGCCTGGGCAATCAGCGGATCGAGGGCCATCAGAATGCCCATGGGAAACATGATCAGACCGAAGAGCAGGCTGTTGCCCAAGGCGCTGGCCGCCAAAGCTGTTCCCGACAGGCGGCCCAACATCATGGAGTCGACGACCCCCATGAGCATCAGACCGACTTGGACGCTGACCACCGGCGTAGCCAAACGGACCACCGCCTTCACTTCGCGCCACAGGCGGTTGAGGAAGGTATTGGGTTCGGAAATCGTCATGGTCGAGGATGAGGCGAGCGGGTCGTCGGAAGCTCGGCCGGCTATTGTATGCTTCTTCGCCCGACGCACGTCTTGGCACCGATGCTGGACATCCACTCGCTTCTGCAACTCAACCTGCGCGGCGCCGTATCTTGGTTGTATCCAACCTGCGCAGCGACGACACTTCGACCCAATCTGCCGCCTCGAAACGCGCCATGAATCTTACCCGTAAAGCCCTCGCTAATCCCGCCGGCGTCACCATCGGCGTCGCCATCGCAGCGGTCTTTGGCCTCTACGCCTTGGCCAAGCTGCCTATCCAGCTCTTCCCCGACATCGAGAAGCCGCAGCTCTCCATTTTCACCAACTGGCGAGCCGCGGCGCCGCAGGAGGTCGAGTCGGAGATCCTGGAACCGCAAGAGGAGGTTCTGCAAGGACTTCCCGGCCTCAAAGAGATCAGCGCCCAGGCGAGCCAAGGTTCTTGCTCCATCAACCTGACCTTCGGCCTCGAAACCGATATGCAGAAGACATTGATCGAGGTTATCAGCCGCTTCAATCGCCTGCCGGCCCTGCCCAATGACGCGACTCCCCCGATCATCCAATTGGGCGGCGGCGGACCCGGCGGTGGCGACGAGCTGATCTGGTTCTTCGTCCAGCTGCTGCCCGGCACCCCCGGGCCGGTGGAGGACTACCAAAAGCTGGTCGAAGAGGTCATCAAACCACGTTTCGAGTCGGTGCCCGGGGTGGCCGGAATCCAGCTCATGGCCGGACAGGCCGAGCAGGTACAGATCATCTTCGACCCCTACCGGGCCGCCGAGCTCGGCATCAGCATTCCCGGGGTCGCCGCCCAGACGGGGCGCGCCAATGACGTTTCGGGCGGTTTCATCGATATCGGCCGCCGCCAATACACCCTGCGCTTCGCCGGCCGTTTCTCGCCGCAACAGCTCGAGCAGCTAATTCTCGAGTGGCGGGACGGCAGCCCCGTGCGTCTCGGAGACATCGCCAACATCGAGGTGCAACGGGGCGACCGCACCTTCTTTTCGGTCCAGAACGGCAATCCCGCCATGGCCATCCGGGTCGACCGTGAGAACGGCGCCAATATTCTCCAGACCCTCTCGCAGATCAAGGCCGTCGCCGAGGAGCTGCGCCAGGGCCCCTTGGCAGAGGTGGGCCTCGATCTGCGTCCCAGCTTTGACGCCTCGGTGTTCATCCACCGCGCCATCGCCCTGGTGGCGGGTAACCTGATCATCGGTATTCTGCTGTCGGTAGGCATTCTGTGGTGGTTCCTGCGGCGCCTGAGGGCCACCTTGCTGGTCGCCATCGCCATCCCGCTGTCGCTTCTCGGCACCTTCGTGGTGCTATTCATCGGCGGCCGCTCTCTCAACGTCATTTCCTTGGCGGGTCTCGCCTTCGCCGTCGGCATGGTGCTCGACGCCGCCATCGTCGTCCTGGAAAACATTGTCCGTCTACGGGAACGGGGACAACCCGCGGACGACGCCTCCGACGAGGGAGCTTCCCAAGTGTGGGGGGCGCTCCTCGCTTCGACCGCCACCACGGTGGCCATCTTCTTGCCGGTCATCTTCTTGAAGGATGTCGAAGGACAGCTCTTCGCCGATCTGGCGCTGACCATCGCCATCGCAGTGGTTATCTCGCTGCTCGTGGCGGTGGTCATCCTGCCGGTGGCGGCCCAGCGCTGGTTGACCGGCGGCGGGCTGAAGGATACCCATCAACACGCCTGGCACCGCTGGGCGGCGAGACTCATCCGCTGGACCGACACCCCGGCCCGCCGGGCCGCCTGGATCGTCGCGTTGATGTCGATCCCGGTGATCGTCAGCCTGGCATTGATCCCGCAGCTGGACTACCTGCCTCCGGTCAAGCGGGACGCCGTCGACGCATTCTTCAACTTCCCCCCAGGGGCCAACCCCAAGACCATCGACGACGAGATCGTCCAAGTCATGATGCAGCGCCTCGATCCGTATATGAAAGGCGATCGACAACCCGCCCTGCGCAACTACTACGCGATCATCTTTCCGGGGGGCGGCACCATCGGCGTGCGCGCCAAGGACCAAAATCAAGTCAAGGAGCTGGAGCGCATCATCCGCGACGAGGTCACCGCCAATCTTCCCGACACCCAGTCGTTTGTTTACCAAGGCAATCTCTTCGGCGGCTTCCAGAACAACCGCAGCATCGCCATGCATTTGCAAGCCACGGACGTGCAGGCACTGATGGCCGCAGCCCGTCAAGGCATGGGCAAGATTCACGAGAGCATTCCCGGCGCCACGGTCCGCCCCTTCCCGGCCCTCGAGCTGGCCGAGCCGCAGCTCAGTCTGGTGCCCCGCGACGAACGCATCCTAGAGGTGGGCTGGAACCGAGCCACCGTCGCCCAGGTGGTGCGCGCCTTGGGGGACGGCGTTTTTGTGGGTGAGCATTTCGACGGCGAGAAACGGCTCGATATCATCCTCAAGGCGAGCCCCTGGGCGACCCCGGAAGAGCTGGCCGCCATGCCCTTGGCCACGCCGTCGGGCACGGTGGCCCAGTTGGGCGAGTTGGTGGACATCGAGCGGACCGTCGGGCCCACCCAGTTACGGCGCATCGGACGACGCCGCACCGTCACCCTCTCCGTCGTACCGCCGGACGGTATCTCGTTGGAGGAAGCCGTCACCGCCCTGCGCCAAGACGTAGAGCCGGAGCTCCGCGCCATGCTTCCCAGCGACGGCAGCATTCTCTATGGCGGCAGCGCCGACAGCCTGGAGACCGCCGTGGCCAACATGCTGGAGAATTTCCTCATGGCCTTGGTCATCCTTTTTCTGCTGATGAGCGCCCTGTTCCGGTCGATGCGGGACAGCATTCTGGTGGTCTTGGCCATCCCCCTGGCGACGGTGGGCGGTGTCCTCTCCCTGCGTTTGATGAACCTCTTCACCTTTCAGCCCCTCGACCTTCTGACCATGATCGGCTTCATCATCTTGCTCGGTCTGGTGGTTAACAACGCCATCCTGCTGGTGCATCAAACCCGGCAAGCCGAACGCCAGGGCAGCGAGCGCCGCCGGGCGGTACAGGACGCCTTGACCATGCGCATGCGGCCCATTTTCATGAGCACCTTGACCAGCATCTTCGGAATGTTGCCCTTGATCTTGATGCCCGGCACCGGCAGCGCCATCTACCGGGGCCTGGCGGTGGTGATCGTGGGCGGAATGTCGGTCAGCACGATCTTCACGTTGATCTTGCTGCCCTGCTTTCTGCGCCTCGGCGAGCCGCCGCGGGCCGCGCGGCATGACAACGATGACGCCTTGATCGCGTCCAATGGTTTGGAGGCCGCAGCATGATAGGTCCGCAGCGTGGTCTTATGACGGTGATCGGGGCTCTCCTGCTGGCCATGTCGACCGTTTCGGCCGGCGCTCAAGCCCCAGAGCCGCCGGTGGCCGTCGAGGTGTCGACGGCCCAAGAACGGGACATGGGCCAACTCCAGTGGATTCCAGCCACCGTGGTGAGCCGCCATGACGCCCGCCTGGCGGCGGAGATCCCCGGCCGATTGGAGTGGGTGGCGGAGGTGGGTGATCGCATCGCCACCGGTCAACCGGTGGCTCGTCTGGACGACCACTTACTCTCCCTGCAAGTGCAGCAGGACGACGTCAAGATTCGTCGCCTGGAGGTCAACCTCGACTATTTGACGAGGGAAGCGGAACGCCTACAGTCGCTCACCGAGCAACAGATCACGGCTCGCAATCAATTCGACGCCCTGGAGATCCGCCGCCAGACAGCACTTCAGGATCTGGCGGAGGCCAAGATCGTCCGGCAACAGAATCAACACCGGCTGGAAGCCTGTCGATTGCTCGCCCCCTTTGCTGGCCAGGTCGTGGAACGGCTGCTACAGCCGGGGGAATACACCAACACGGGGCTGCCCATCGTGCGCCTCGTCGATGTCGAGCATGCCGAGGTGCGGGCCCGGGCCCCCCTCGAGGTGGCACCCCACGTGCAGCCTGGCCAGACGGTGACCATCAAAGACGATCAGCGACAGCTCGAAAGTAGGGTTCGCACCGCCGTACCGGTGGGGGACGAGCGCTCGCGCTTATTCGAGGTGCGGGTCGAGTTACCGCGGCAGCCGCCATGGATCATCGGCGCCGCGGTGCGCTTGGCGCTGCCCAACACGGAAAGCCGTCGCGCCATCGCCGTGCCCCGTGACGCCCTGGTCCTGCGTCAGGGCGAGACCTACCTCTACGTCTTGGACGGCGACCGAGCCCGACGCGTCGATGTACAGGTTGGTGTCGGCCAAGGATCGTGGATCGAGGTGGCGGGCTCCCTGGTGGCCGGTGACCGTGTTGTTATCCGAGGCGCCGAGCGCCTGCAGGAGGGACAGCGGGTCATGGTCGGTGACGGCTGAGCCCAGCTCAGGCTCAGCGCAACGTTGGCAACCACTCAGGGAGCGAAGATATCCATTGCCTGGGCCGCCTCTTCCAGGTCATTGAACACCCACTCGGCCCCGGCCGCTTTCAAGTGCTCGGCTTTGGTGAAGCCGGTCGCCACCGCCAGGCAAGCAATGCCCGCCGCATGTGCACAGTCGATATCCCGCAAGGTGTCACCGATGATCAGCACATCTTCGGGCCGGAAGTTGTCGCCGCGCAGGTCCGCTGCCCGCCGCATGGCCACCGGCACCAATTCTCGGCGCTCGATGGCGTCATCGCCGAAGGCACCAAAACGGAAGTAGCGATTGAGGTCGAAACGGGACAGCTTGATACTGGCCCCTTGCTGCCAGTTGCCGGTGAGCAGGCCTAAAAGCATGTCTTGGCGGCCGATCAATCGTTGCAGCAGGTGTACCACACCGGGCAAGAGCTGCATGCGGCGGCGCTCGAGACCGGTTTCCAGGTTGGCGAGATAGCGCTGCCGGACCTCCGGCAGCCGTAGCAGGATGCTCTCCTCGGTTTGACCGGTCGATTTGACCAACTCCAAGACGATGCTCGGGTCGGTGCGGCCACTGAAGTCGAACCCTTCCAGGGAATCACAGACCCCGAAGACCGCCTCCAAGGCATCCAAGAATAGGGGCCGGACTTGGGGCCCGCAGCGCAGCAGGGTTCCGTCGATATCAAAGAGAAGGAGCTTGTGCATAGGGGCTGGAGTTTAACCTCCGGCGAGCCTCTGTGGTCAACTCTCCGCCTTTCACCTCTCAGTTTCCATCGGAAAGCACCTCGAGCAGCTCAGCGATGACCCAAATCGTGGACTCTTCCACCTCCTCGAGCACCTGGGTTGCGATGTCGTTGTTCGGAGACACCGCGGACAGTATCACCCGAAGTGCCTGCCAGCTGCCGTCCTCATAGGTCCGTTGCTGGCTTTGGTAACGCCGCAAAGTCCAGCTACCTCCCAGGTCGGGGTCGTCGATCTCAGGGTGCTCCAAAAGCAACAATTTGTTGTCCCATGGCCCCGCAGGCGCCAGCCGCAGAAGACACCAAGATCCCATCGGCACGCTGCGGGACATGGACGGCAGGCTGATGGGCACCACGCAGAGACCGGGACGTGCACGATGCCGGCCGCTCAAGGGCAGCCAACGGAAGTCCGTCGGCCGCTGCCTCTCCTCCCTTTGCGGGTCGCCATCAAGATCCCGGAGCCGTTCCACCAGAGCTTGGAGATCTTCGTAGAAGGGCACACCATCGACAAACGGACGCACTTCGTCGGCGGCCAAGAAGCCCAGGTGCCCCACCGACGCGACGCTATCTTGGCGATCCACTGGAAACCACAGACGCTCCAGCGAGCCGCCGGCGCTGGGACCTGAAACTGCCATCTCGGCAGCGACGATACGACGTTCCAGGGATTCCACGTCGGCCTGCAGTCGGTTCGCCGTCGTGGCCAGCTCCTGCCACAGCATGTCGAGGCGCCCGCGGGACAACCCTTCGAGACGGCGCTGGTGAGCTTCGTCCCACACCGCAGCGGCCCTCTGCTCCCCCAGGAGGCGCAACAGTGGAGCCCATGGCGGGCCATGGCGGGCCAAGCTCTCGAGCGCTGCGACACCGGCCGCCAGAGGTGGTGGCGTCTCGAAGAGACCGGGGCGTCGGGCCAGGGCCTGCTCCACCTGGCAAGCCCGCTGCAAAACGCTACGTGCCGACTCGACCAAGGCAGAACGTTGTCCCCGCCGCCGACGCTGCTCGACCCGTGTTTGCTGAGCTAGGGCTTGCCGCCGACGGCGCGAGAAGAGCACCGAAGCCGCGCCCTCTTGATCGGCAATCCAGTCCCCTGCACCGTCTTCCATCACCGCCTGCAAGTCGGCCAGGCTCTCGAGGGTCGCCATACCCTCGGCCCGCGGCACGAAGAACAGACTCACCGGCGACGGCTCCCGGGCACTGTAGAGACCGACACCCCGCGGTACGTCCCGCTCGGATTGCTGCTCGACGCTGGCCAACAGATCGTCGAGCAGTGGCTGGCCGTAGGTGAGTAAGCTCACTTTGTAAGGATAGCGTTCAAAGACCGACGGTTCGAAGGTCACCAGGTGCCTGGCACCGCGCCAGGTCAGCTCATAGGCCCCATCCAGATGCGCCGCCGGGGTCCATTGCGCGTCGATCAGTGGGGTGGTCGTCAAGCAGCGTTGCAGATCGGACGGGGCCACCGGTGACGGAAGAATGGGGTCCATGTCGTCGACCCGCCGGGCGTCGAGATCCAAGGCGTCGGCCTGCTGCGCAAAGCACTCGGACAAGGCCAGGGAAGGCTCTTCGCCGGAGGCGCCGCCGTCGTCCAGACGCTGCATCTCATGCCGCATCAGATCCGCCCTACGACTTTCCGGCACCATGGCGAGGCGCCGAATCGTCTCGCTGACATTGTGCAGGATCGGCTGTAGGGTGCCGACCACCTCTTCGAACTCATCGATGCGGTCGCTCAGCCGCCGATAGATCTCCGCTTCCACCGTGTCCCGGTAGAAGTAATTGCGAATCCACACCTCGTCGTGGAGCTGTCCGATGCGGTCGATGCGGCCGATGCGCTGCTCGACCCGCATCGGGTTCCAAGGCATATCGAAGTTGATCAGCACGCCGCAGGTCTGGAGATTGAGCCCTTCCCCCGCCGCCTCCGTACACAGCAAAACCTCGATGTCGCCGCGTCGAAAACGTTCCCGCAGATGCTCCTTGGAACAACTCTGCCAACCCTCGTCCGCTCTCCACATCTCCCCCCCACGTCCGGAATAACAGGCCAAGCGGACGCCGTGGACCGCGACCAGACGTCGACGCAGGAAATCCATGGTGTCCGTGTATTGGGTGAACACCAGAACCCGGTCCCGTTGGGGAAGCAACTGCTGTAGATCGTTCTCCAGCTGAAGAAGCTTTGAATCGCTGTCCATGCGCCGCAGCTGGTCGACAAAATCCTCCAGATGTCCCCTCTCATCGTCGAAGCAAAGGGGCTGGTCGTCGAAAAGAGAGGGGGACCAGGCCTCGTCCGACGGCGGATCGTCTCCGAAGATCTCGTCCCAGGCACCGTCTTCGTCGTCCAGCAACTCCGGTTGCGGAGCTTCCACCGTGGCATGACACAACAACTTGAGACGACGTTCGAGACTGCACCGCACGGCGTAGAAAGAGCTGGTGAGACGGCGCCGATACAGGGTCATGGCGAACCCCAAGCCCTTGCGTCGCGCCTCATAGCGTTGAAAGAGCTCGCCGACGAAACCCTCGATGCGATCATAGAGCTGCCGCTCCTGCGGTGACAGCGCTATCCAGACGTTCTGCGTCCGGCGACGGGGCACCGCGGTGTCGATCAAGCCCGCCCGGCGATAGGCGCGCAACAGGCCACGGGTATGGCGCCAGGCCAGGCAACGCAACGGCGTGTGACGTCTCAAGCCTTGATCCAGAACCCGCTGTTGCCCGGGGGACAGCTGCGTCAGATCCGCAGCGGAGGCCGTCTCGGGCCCTGTCCCTAGGCCGCCGGCCGCCAGCAGGATGCCTTCGACCGCTCCGGCGTCGGAGCCGAGGGTTTGTCGGGCCCACTGCTCGAAGGCGGCGTCCAGGCCCCCAAGATCGTCCACCACCTCCCCCGCCATGGCCATCACCAGGCCCCAGTCGCGCTCGCCGAAAGGCCGCCTCAGCTCTTCGAAGTACTTGCTGAAAGCATCTTCACCGGACCCCCAGCGGCCGCCCATGCCGAGGAGCCGCAGCAGCTCCCAGAGCTCCACTGCATGCACTTGCATGGGGGTGGCCGAGAGCAAGTAGAGACAACGACATCGATCCTTCAGCCCAGGTTGCCCACGGCCCCCGGCCAACAGCTCCAGCAGGAGATTGGGCGGGCCGGAACCGGAGGCCCGGCGACGCGCATGGTGCGCTTCGTCCACCAACACCACATCCCAAGGCTCGGCCTCCAGCATCTCTCGCCGCCGCCGACGCTGCTTGGCCAGCTGGCTGGAGGCCAAGATCAGCGGTAGCCGATTCCACGGGTTGTCATCCGCCGTCTGTGCCACGACCTCTCGGCCATGGACATCGACGAAGCGCCCCTCTTCGTAGCGCGGCACGTCGAGCACCAATTTTTCGTAGAGCTCCTCCTGCCACTGCCGCAGAATGCCCTTGGGCACGAGCAACAGGGCGCGGTGAACACGGCCGGAAATCAGCAACTGGCGAAGCACCAAACCGGCTTCGATGGTCTTGCCGAGACCCACCTCATCGGCAAATAAGAAGCTCTCGGGGAATCGGGCGGTCGCTTGCCGCACCACCCGTAGCTGATGGGGCCACGGCTTCACCGGGCAGGAGGTGATGCCCAAGTCCGAGGCCGCCGGTAAAAAGGGGGCCTGGCGCAGAAAGCGCAGGATCAAGCGTTGCTGCGCTTCCTCCACCGAGCTGGTTGAGCGTTGGCGCAATGAATCTCCGAAGGCAGCGGTCGTTGGCAGGGCAATCTGGGGGCCGATATCCTGTGGCCGATTATCGTGCGGCCGATTATCGTGCGGCCGATGAGCATATCGCGGCATCGGCGATGATAAAATCACCATCCCCACCATGCCAAAACCACGTCCGAGCCCAAGGCTACTCCCCAGGTGAGCCACGAAACCCCACCGCAAGAGGGGCACGAGGCCTTCCTCCACTACTCGGCGAAGGTTTCGCGGCAAGCCTCCGTCTTCCTGCTCGGCACCCTCTCCAGCGTCACCTTTGGCTATCTTTTCAAGGCCTATCTCGGTCGAGCCCTGGGGGCCGAGGCCCTGGGCATCTACACCCTAGGTTTGCAGACCGTCGGTTTCGTCGTTCTCTTGGCCGGACTGGGTTATCCCTACCTGCTGGCACGTTTTGTCGCCATCTACCGTGGTCGCCACGAATGGGCCCGCATTCTCCAGCTCCTGACCCAGACAACCCGGCGCACCCTGCTGGCCTCGGGGGGCTGCGCATTCTTGCTGTGGTGGATTCGACGACCCTTGGCCGAAGGTCTGTTCGGGGCTCCCGACCTGGCCCTCTACTTGCCCTTATTCGCGCTCCTGATCCCCCTGAGCGCCGTCAACAGCCTCCTCGGCCAATACCTGAGAGGTCATCAAGAGGTGACCCGACGTACGGTGGTCACCCACTTCGTGCAATTGCCGGTCAAGATCGCCGTCACCTTGCTCCTGTTGCAGCTTGGTTTCGGCTTGGCCGGCTACATCACCGCCGAGTTGGTGAGCCAGCTCGTGGCGGTGGGTTTGCTGTGGCTGCTCACCGCACGCCTGGCACCACCCGACGAAGTCACCGGTCTGCCACCACCGGACGTTCCCGCACTGGACACTGAAAACCGCGCCTATGGCCGTCAGCTCCTCGGCCTCGAGATCCTGCGCTTCTTCAGCGCCCGGATCGATATCTTCTTGCTCGGAGCCCTCGCCAACACCGTCCAGGTGGGCATCTACGCCATGGCGGTGACCTCAGCAGCTTTCATCCCCACCCTGTTGCGAGCCCTCAACTCGATCTTCGGACCGATGATCAGCGACCTCCACAGTCGAGGTCAGACGACCTTGCTGAGACGCCTGTTCAAGATCTCCACCCGGTGGTGTCTCTGCCTGACCTGCCCTTTGGTGGTGATCATCATCGTCTTCTCACCGGCCCTGATGGGACTTTTCGGGCAAGCTTTCGTGGTCGGGCAGTACGCACTGATCTGGCTAGCTTTGGGGCAACTGGTGAATGTGGGCACCGGCGCGGTGGGCAATCTGCTGGTCATGTCCGGGCATCAGCGCTTAGAAATCTGGGCTTCCCTGCTCACCGCCCTCACCACCCTCGGCCTGGGGCTGTGGTGGATTCCCCTCTGGGGCATGACCGGTGCGGGGGCCGCTGCCGGCCTTGGCCTAGCTCTGTCCAACGGGGTGCGGCTGGCTCTGGTGTGGCGTCATCTCAGGCTTGAAGCCTACGATCTCAGCAGCCTGAGATTGCTCTTGCCATTGACCGCGGCTGCCGCCACGGCAGTGGGGGTGTCTTGGTTGTGGGGCAGTGCCTCGCTGCTCGGCCTGTTGCTGGCTCCGTTGGCCACTTACGGCGTGCTCGGATTGACGATTTGGCCTTTTCTATCGAGCCAAGACCACGCCTTGCTGCGACGCTTATCGTCTCGATTACCCGGCCTTGGGAGTCGATTTCGGTCCGGCTGATTCTGGCTCGGGGGGCGTCGCCTGCCGATTCACTGCACCGGCACCCTGGCTTGATACCCTTCGTCGTAGTCGTGAAAATGGGCGAGAGATTCCTCCGGAAAACGCCAGCAGTAGTACCCATGGCCGCAATCCCAGTCCACCAACCAGAGACCTTTGACCTCACAGCCGATGGAAGTTACCTCTTCCATCCACACCTGGACGATGGCCTGATAGGCTTCCTCCAGCTCCTCGCGGCGGGAATTCAACTCATCGAAGCTCTGAATGCGGTTGATCAAGGATTCCACCTGGCTAAAAGCGATGGTGGTGAGACTGCGCACCTGCGGGAAGGTGGCCAGAGCGTCTTGGTAGGTAAAGATCGTCTTGTCGGTCATCATTGGCGGGATGCTAGCAAAGGATATGGGCTGACCCAAGGGGTTGAGTTGAAGTCGAGGGACCGATACCATGCGGCGCCCCAGGAGTGACCCGAATGTACGAAAGATCCAGCGGACATATTGAAGCGATTACCGGCGGTATGTTCTCCGGCAAGAGCGAGGAATTGGTGCGTCGTCTACGCCGGGCCGTCATCGCCAGGCAGCGCGTGCAGATATTCAAACCCGAGTCCGATACCCGCGCCGGTGGGGACCGGGTGGTCACCCGGGACAACCGCGAGCTCGACGCCATTCCCGTCTCCACCAGCGCCGAAATGCGCAAGGGCCTACATTGGGGCGTGCAAGTGGTGGGCATCGACGAAGCCCAATTCTTCGATGACGGGCTCGGCCCCCTGGTCAACGACCTGGCCGACGCCGGTATCCGGGTCATCGTCGCTGGCCTGGACCAGGACTTTCGCCGCCAACCCTTTGGGCCCATGCCCCACATCCTGGCGACGGCGGAGTACGTCGACAAAATGCACGCCATCTGCGTACGCTGCGGCGCCCCGGCCCACTACAGCCAGCGCATCGCCGGCGGCGGCGAGCAAGTACAGGTGGGCGACACCGAAGCCTACGAAGCACGGTGCCGGCGCTGTTATCAGGAGTTCCAGGCGCAGCCGATGCTCTTCACGCAGCAGGAAATGGACGGTAGCTGAGTACAGCTCTGCGGAAATACGGTGACGTATCAAGAGCACCGAGGCGCCGCGTCCGCAAGGCTTGCGAGCGAGGCATAGTGGGGCTCTGTTGCAGCGAGCGTAAGGCCGCGGACGTGGATGCATCGGCGCTCGAATACCAGCATATTTTTGAAAAGGTGTACTAAGGCTCCCACGGGCTCCGAGTCGACGGGCCGTCGACTTGCTTCCAGCGCCCCCCTCATTGGAGAAGTAGCCCTCAGGTGATGGGCGGATGGATGGGCACCGGACGGTTGCGCTCATCCACTTGAACATAGACCACTTCCGCTTCGGTCACCTTGATGCCCGGCTCGGCACCGTGGCGGCGCTCCACCTCGACACTGACCTTGACGGTCACCGAGGTACGTCCGGTGCGCACCGTCTCGGTGTAGAAGCTGACCAAATCACCGACAAAAACCGGCGCATGGAACTCCACCTCGCGCATGGCCGCGGTGACCACCGCTCCGGAGGCATAGCGGTGCGCTTCGATGGAACCGGCCACATCGATGAAGGACAGGATCATGCCGCCGAAGATGGTGCCCCGCGCATTGGTATCCTTCGGCATCATCATGACCCGAATGGCCGGCTGCAAGGGCCCCGCATTGACAGATTTCTGGTCCGTAGACGACCCCGCTGTCGCCTCGGAATGATTCTCGGGAGATGCTTTTCCGCTCATCTACAACAACCCTCTCGGGACAATGGAATATGGGTGAGACAGGCGCACGGTATCAGGCTGCTCGCCAGTGGCAAAACTGCTGCGCTCCCTGTCAAGACACCCGCCGTGGCGGAATATCTGTGCCTCCCCCGCCGTTTCAAACGCCGACAGCCCTCCTACTTTGAGGAGGCCCAAACGAGGAGACACCCACATGTTCATGTTTGATACTACATATCTGTTGCTGGTCACCGCACCGGTTCTCTTGATGTCGCTAGGCGCCTCCTGGTTGACCAAGAGCACCTTCAAGCGCTACTCCCGAGTGCGTAGCCGTTCCGGCATGACCGGAGCGCAGGCGGCCCAGGCCATGCTCGAACGGGCCGGTATCCGCGATGTCAAGATCATTCCGGTCAACGGCTTTCTTTCCGACCACTACAACCCGACGAACAAAACCCTGGCGCTGTCGGAAGCCACCTACGGCTCGCCTTCGGTGGCGGCCATCGGTGTCGCCTGCCATGAAGCGGGGCACGCCATCCAACATGCCACTTCCTATGGCCCCCTGGCAATCCGCTCGTTCTTGGTCAAGCCGGCGGGCATCGGCTCGCAGATCGGCCTCTACATGATGATGTTCGGACTCATGCTCAGCCAAAGCCTGGTCGTCTTCGGGGCCATTCTTTTTTCCGCCACCCTGCTGTTCCAGCTGGTGACCCTACCGGTGGAATTCGACGCCTCGGCCCGGGCCAAACGCCTGGCCCTCGAACAAGGGTTGGTGAGCCGCGAAGAGCATCAAGGCATGAGCAAAGTGCTCAACGCCGCGGCCTTGACCTACGTCGCCGCCGCTGCGTCGACCCTCTTGACCTTGCTCTACTTTCTCTTTCGAGCCGGTCTCCTGGGCGGTCGTCGCGACTGACGCCGGGCCGTCGGTCGAACGGCCCCGTACCCCCGGGATCGGGGCCGGGTCCGAGTCTCGACCGTTCCGGCTCAGTCGGCGGGCTCGCCGAGAATGGACATCAGCTCAGCCATCTTCGCCGCCAACTGTGCTTCGTCCTTGGCTTCTGCCACCAGCCGTAGATAGGGTTCGGTGTTGGACGGCCGGACGTTGAACCACCAGTCGTCATACTGCACCGTGACACCGTCCAGGTAATCGATTTCGCCGTCGCTGTAGCGCTCCGCCAGACGATCCATCATGCCCTGCTTGTCTTCCACCTGGAAGTTGGTCTCCTCGCTCTTGGCATAGCGCCGCAGGGGCTCCACCAGGCTGGACATGGGTTGCCCCGTCTTCCACAGTAGGTTGAGGATCTCGAACACCGCGAGCAAAGAATTGTCCGCCGTGTAGGTGTCACGGAAGTAGTAATGTCCCGCCAGCTCGCCGCCGAAGATACCGTTCTCCCGCCGCAGAGTCGCTTTGATGAACGAGTGCCCCACCCGTTCGCGGATCGGTCGTCCACCCTTTTGCGTGATGTACTCGGCAACGGCCCGGGATGACCGCAAATCGTAGACCACCGCATTGCCCGGCTCCCGTTCTAGGAGCTCACCGGCGATCAGCGCCGTCGACAGATCACTACCGATCATCGTGCCTTGCTCGTCGACAAAAGCCGAACGGTCGCCGTCGCCGTCGAAGGAAACGCCGAGATCGGCGCCGTGCTGCCGCACCGCCGCTTGAAGATCCTTCAGGTTCTCCGACTTCAACGGGTTCGCTTCGTGGTTCGGAAAGGTGCCGTCGAGCTCGAAGAAGAGGGGGATGACGTCGATACCCGCCGCCTCCAGCAAAGGTAGGTAGAGCGTTCCCATGCCATTGGCCGCATCGGCCACCACTTTCAGGCGGCGACTACCATCAGGACGCCGTAGGTGAGACAAAAGCATCTCGCCGTACTCCTTGAAGACCTCGCCGTGCTCGAGCCCGCCGCGCTGTGCCGCCTTGGGCAGATTGCCTTGTTGCACCGACGATTCGAGGAGCGGGATGCCGTGGTCCCCGGACACCGGCCGCGCATTGGCCCGGCTGAGCTTGAGGCCGTTGTAGTCCTTGGGGTTGTGGCTGGCGGTGACCTGCACGCCCCCCAAGGCTCCCAGGTGACCCACCGCAAAGTAATTCATCGGGGTGGTCGCCAGGCCGATGGACAAGACGTCGAATCCCGCATCGCGCAGGCCGTTGATCAAGGCCGCCTCCAGGGGCTCGCTGTGGGATCGCATGTCGCGACCGACGACGATGGTATTGGGCATGGTGGCCAAGGCCCGGTCTTCGTCGTCATAAATGTGTTGGGCAGCCAGGCCAATCTTGTAGGCCATGTCTTCGTTGAGCTGCGACGGGTAGAGGCCTCGCACATCGTAGGCCTTGAAAATGCCAGCCATGGTGATCTCTCCTTGTGGCCGATCCTGAGGCCGCCGCCGGGTCACAGGGGACCCAAAGGCGTTGGCCTTCGTCGGCTATGGCATCGCGTTTGTTGCGATATTGCCGATATTTCTGTGGGTTGGGGGTTGGCGGACGACGCATCGGATCGATGCCGGATGCCGCGTCAGTCGTTCAGCTTCGCCAAGAAGAGCTCCAGCTTACTGCACAGCTCCTCCGGTGATTCGGTGTGGGGCAAGAGCCCAGACAATTCGAAGACTTCGAGCTCGGCATTGGGCAAATGACGCAGCCACAGGTCAGCCGTCTCCACCGGCGGATTTACGGCATGTCGACCCCAGGCGATCCACGTCGGAGTCTGCAACTGGGCCAACACCTCGCGCACGCCATGGTTGAGGTATCCGCTCAGGTAGGCCGCCAAGGCAGCGCGGGCACCGCTCTGATGGGAGCTGCGATAGTGCTCGTCCACCAATTCGTCGTCGACCGCCGTCGGCGAGCAGTAGACCTCACGGCGCAGGTAGTTGGCCAGCCCTGAGCGGCTGGTGTAGACGTTGAGAGCCGACGTCCCGAGCACGGGCATGCGCAGCAGGCGATGGACGACGGCGTCCTTGAAGTCGGGCTCATCGCCATGCACCTCGATTCCCAAGGGGACGATCAAGGCCAGGGCGCGCACGCTCTCCGGCTGATCGACAGCCAACTGCACGGCGTAGGCCGCCGTCATGCCCGCCGCCACCAGCACGGCGCGGCTGCCGACCACCTCGTGGAGGAAATCGGTTAACAGCTCCAGGTAGAGCTCGCTGTCATAGGTACGGTCCGGCTTGTCGGAGCTTCCCCAACCCAGGAGATCCGGCGCGAAGACCATGTGGTCGCGGGCCAGCTCTTCTGCCGTACGGCGCCACTCGATGGCACTGTGGCCTGGTCCAAAGGTGTGCAGCAGCAACAACGGCTCGCCTTCCCCGAGACGCTGAAAGAGCACCTTGCCGTACTTGGAATCCCAAGTATCTCCGCTTCCCCAGCGGATCTCCGGCAGCTGGCGGGCCCGACGCGACACCATGGCGTTGACCAAAGCCGGAACGCCGATGGCGGCGCCGCCCATGAGCAAACCTTGGGCCAGGCGTCGACGTCGTCGCTTGCGCTGCTCTTCCTCCCTTGAAAGTGCCATAACCCGTGCAGGATATCACGCCCTTCGGTCTGAGCGAGCGCCACCAATGCGCATCTCTGGAAGCTGCAGGACGGAGTAGGTGAGCAACGTAATAGAATGCGGCAGTCGAGGGTTTTTGACTTCGATTTTTCTGGAGGTTGACATGTCTTTGCTGTCCATCGTTCGCTTAGGCCACCCCGCCCTACGCCAGCCCGCGGCGCCCGTCGATGCCGATCGCTTCGACGATCCCGCCTTCCAACAGCTCATCGACGACATGTTCGAGACCATGCTCGACGCCAAGGGTGTCGGCCTGGCAGCGCCACAGGTGGGCCTAGGTCAACAAATTTTTGTCTACACCGCCGTCGACCCCGACCTTCCCTTCGCCGAAGACGAAGAGCCCGAGCTCTTTGCCCTGGTCAATCCAGCTCTGCAGCCGGAGTCCGGAGAGATGGTCTACGACTGGGAAGGCTGCCTATCGATTTCAGATCTTCGCGGCCTGGTGCCACGGCATCCGGCGGTGCGGGTACAAGGCCTCGACCGTCACGGCAAGGCGGTGGACCATCGCGTCTCTGGCTATATTGCCCGCATCGTGCAACATGAGTTCGATCACCTGAACGGCATCGTCTTCCTCGATCGCATGCGTGACCTCCGCTCCCTGGCTTTCGCCGACGAGTGGGAAAAATTCATGACCTCGGAAGACGAAGATGGCCCGCCCCTCGGCTGACTCCGGACACACTCACCGATGAGATCGAAGGCGATGGCAAAGACAGCATGAGTCGCAAGATCCTATTCTTGCGGGCCGGACGGCATCACCGTCCGCCATGGGAAACCCTATGCGCCGATTACCGAAAGCGCATTGGCAAGACGTTCGCCATCGACGACCGTTTGGTCAAAGCGGGGAGCGGTGAGGGGGTGGCGCGACGACGGGCCGAGGGCCAAGCCCTGAAAGCCCTGATTCCCGAGCCCAGCTGGCTCATCGCCCTAGACCCCCGAGGCAAAGCGGTGAGCAGCGAAAAATGGGCCTCAGAGCTTCTGCGCTTGAGGGATGAATGGCCGCACCCTTTGGTTTTTTTGATCGGCTCCGACCTCGGGCTTGAACCAGAGCTGGTGCAAAGGGCCCGTCAGAGGCTATCCTTCGGGCCCATGGTGTTTGGCCACGAGTTGGCTCGCCTCATCCTCTACGAGCAGGTCTATAGAGCGATTGCGATGTCCAAAGGAATAAAATACCATCGGGCGTCGTTTTGATTGCTGTCAAACCGGGGGAGGGTGCAACTTTCACCATGCCCTCAATTCCAAGGGAGCGACCCATTGCCGAAGAGTAAGACGCTAGAGGTCGACGTCATAGACCCAGAATCGTTTCGCCAGATTCTGAAGGCCAAGCAGAACGAGTTGCACGATCTTTACCAGCACGACATCAAGGTTGGTCAGGAATCGACCGACGACAACGCGGACGATTTTGCCGATCGGGCCAACAATTCCTACAACCGAGAGACTATGTTCGCGCTTTCCGATGTGGAACGCAAGACCTTGATCCGCATCGACGAGGCCTTTCGGCGTATCGATAAAGGGATCTTCGGTAGCTGCGACTACTGTGGCGGCGCCATCGGTTTGCCGCGCTTGAAGGCAGTGCCCTGGGCGCTGTACTGTATTGACTGCCAGGAACGCGAGGAGCGAGGACTGTTGGACTAGGAGGCGTCGATGAAAGAGCGACCGTGGTTTCAGATCCGCACCTACCTGGGCCTGTCCCTGGTGGTCGTCCTGGTCGTCTACGTCGCTTTTCTCACACCGCTCAATTTCGAAGTGTTGGTCGAGCAACGCTTCCTGCTCAACTCCGATACCAGTATTCCGGTCTACGCCGCGCTGCTGGTGGCGTTCCTAGCCGGGGCTTTGCCCCCAGCCTTTCTGCTGTTCATCCAAGCCCTGCGGCGGGAGCTCGAGAATCGCCGGGCGCGGCGTCGCAGCCGTGAAATCGGAAGCCTTGAGCAGCGCTTCCGGCGCTCCACAGATTTCCGCGTCGACGGTCAGTGGAAAAAGGCGGCGGCGGAGCTCGAGGTTCTACTCACCGAGAAACCGGAAGACTTCGCCACCTTGCTGCGCTACGGTGAAGTCTTGCGCCATCAAGGCAAAACCGAGCAAGCCCTCGATGTGCACCGGCGTGCCTCTGTCCTCTATCCACAGAGCGTCGCCTTGCTGTACGAGTTGGCCGAGGGCTACCAAGCCATCGGTGATACCGAGACCCGGCGCGAAATCCACAATCGCATCCTGCGGGATTTCCCCGGTCACGGTCTCCAGGTCTCACGCCGACGGCGGGATACCGCCATGGCGATGGGGGACTGGAACGAAGCCCTGCGCTGGCACGACAAAGTCGCCGCCATGCTCAAGGAAACCGGTGACGACGAAGCCCTGGAGCGCGAAGCCGGCACCTATCTGGGCCTGACCTACCAACGGGGCGTTGCCCTGTTGGAGAAGGAGCGCCCAGAGGACGCCGGTCAGATTTTCCGCCACCTCCTTACGCAAGAGCCCCGTTTCGTGCCGGCGGGCATCATGCTCGGCGAGGCGGAGCTGATGCTGGACAACGAAACCGCGGCCCTCGAGCAGTGGCAGAGGGGTTTCAAGGAAACCGGCAGCCCGGTCTTCCTCAAACGCATCGAGGACTACTTCATCGAGATCGAAGCTCCGGCCCGGGCCATCGAGGGCCTGCGTAGCTTGATCGCTCAAGCCGACAACGACCTCATGCTGCGTTTTTTCCTGGGGCGCCTCTACTACCGTTTGGAGATGCACGACGAAGCGCTCAAAGTCTTGGAGAGTATCGGCGAGCGCATGGACGCGGCACCGATCTACCACTATCTTCTGGGCCGAATCCGCCACCGGCGTAACGATCAAAAAGGCGCCATGGCCAGGTATTTGACCTGTTTGCAACGCCTTGGGGTCTCCAACAGCATCTTCATTTGCCACAACTGCGACACCCGCACTCCGGAGTGGCTCGATCGCTGCGATGTCTGTGGAACCTGGAATTCCGTCGATCTCGACATCCAGGAGGAACAGCTGACGGCCGAGGAGGTTGGCCTGATCGATCGTCCCGTGTGGGGAGGTTATGACGTCGTCGACCCTCCGGGGGGCGACCCGGACATCGCCGACTTGGCCACCCAACCGACGGCGACCCGGCGCTCGCAAAATGCATCCGAGCCATCCAGCAACGATCCCTAGTGTAGCTTCGCCACCGTGGGCGTGGTAGAACCACCACCATGGCGACATTGACCACCCAAACGCTGATCTCGGAGCTCGCCAAGGCGGAGCCACAGGCGATGTATCTGGTGAGCGGCGACCTGGTGGTGGCTGAAGCACAGGCCCGCAAGCTGGCTGAAGCCCTGGCCGACAAGGTCGGCTGCGCCGTCACCACCCATCGCCATCCCCCGGAGATGGGTAGCGTTCTCGCCGATCTGCGGACCTTCTCACTCTTCGAGAGCGCCAAGGTCGTCCTGGTGGTCGACAGTGCCTTGCTGACCGACCGCGCCGCCGCCGCCGATCTCATCGACCAGGCCGCAGCCGGCCTACCCTTGGACGAGGTCGACCACCTCAACGCCAAACAGCGCCTGGCCGCTTCCCGCCTCATGCAAGCCCTGCACGTCTTTGCCGTCGACGCCTCGACGGCGCCGGAACGGGCCATCGCCGAGCTCCCCGACTGGGCCCTCAAAGGTGGCAAGAAATTACGCAAGAACAAACCCCGCGGCCGCTCCGCCAAGGACGTCAAGCAATTGACCGAAGATCTCGCCCGCCTCCTGGAAGCAGCACAGGATGCCGGGTTGCAGGGATTCGCCGAAGGCGACTTGGCAGAGTTGGGTAGCGCCCTCGAGAAGGGTCTTCCCCCCGGCCACAGCCTGGTGCTAACGGAGCATTCGGTGGCCAAGGATCACCCCTTGGTCACCACCTTGAAGCAGCGGCGATGCCACGTCGATGTCGGCAATGTGGAAGCCGGCAAAGGCGGCGACTGGCAAGGACTGGGGCCCCTGCTGGCCGAGTTGGCGGCGGAAACCGGCTGCAAGATGGAATCCGCGGCGGCCCAGGAGCTGGCACGCCGTACCCTGCGGCAGACCGGGGAGTGGAAGGCGCGGAAGGTCGACGGCGAGACCACCAGCCGTTTTGCCGGTGAGTATCGCAAGCTGGCCAGCCTCTCCCAAGGCCGCCCGATCAGCCGCCAGATGGTCGAGGAGGTGGTGGAGGATCGCGGTGAAGAGGATGTCTGGAAGATTCTCGATGCGGTTGGCAATGGTCGGGCCGAGGAGGCCCTGCGACGCTTCCGGCGGATGATGTCATCGTCCCAAGACATCATGGCCACGCGCCTCTCCTTCTTTTCCCTGTTCGCCGGTTTCTGTCGCCAGCTCACCGCCGTCGCCGGGATGGCCCGCCAGGCCAAAGTACCCGCCGGGGTGCGCAACTACAATCAGTTCAAGAGCCGCTGGGCGGCGGCCCTGCAAGGTTCGCCGCCGGCCGGCGGCAAAAATCCTCTGACCGGCCTACACCCGTTTCGTTTGCACCGCGCCTACCTGGCGGCCTCGCGCCTCGACCGCGACTTGCTGCTGCAGCTCCCTTGGCGCATTCTCGAAACCGAGTTTCAAATCAAGGGCGACAGCACTGACCCCGATGCCGCCATCGCCCAGTTGCTCGTCTTGGTGTCCAAGCCCTCGTAGGGCGATCAGCGATCCTGCGGAGACCGGTACGCCCTCTCGGTGTAGTCCCTGACCATACGCGAGGCCGAAAACTGAGAAGTCAGCGTGGCCATGGCGTTCTTCATCATGGCGAGCCAGCGACGGGGCAAGCCATCTCCGTCGCGGTCGAAGAAAACCGGCACGATGGACGACTCCAAGAGATCATAGAGGGACCCGGCATCGTCCTTGTCCTGCACCGCTTCGTCGGCGTACTCCCGATCGTCGCCGATCACCCAACCGTTGTCGCCATTCCAACCCTCTGGCCACCAGCCATCGGCGATGCTGAAGTTGAGGCCGCCGTTCATCCCCACTTTCTGCCCGCTGGTGCCGCTGGCTTCCATGGGACGCCGTGGCGTGTTGAGCCAGACATCCACCCCCTGCACCAACATGCGTCCCATGCGCAGATCGTAGTTTTCCAAAAAGAAAACCTTGCCCCGAAACGTATGGCTACGGCTGAGCTCGAAGATGTGTTGGATCAAATGCTGCCCCGGTCGGTCGGCCGGATGCGCTTTGCCAGCAAAGATCATCTGAACCGGTCGTTCCGTATCGCACAAGATCCGCTGCAGGCGATGCAGATCCGAGAACACCAAGTTGGCTCGTTTATAAGTGGCAAAGCGCCTGGCGAAGCCGATGGTCAAGGCGTCGTGGTCGAAAATGTCTTCGACGGCTCGCAGGTCATCGGGGGAGGCGCCGTCCAGGGCGTACTGCTCACGTAGCCGCGAACGGGTGAAACGGCCCAGGCGTTCCTTCTGCTGGCGATGGGTCTTCCACAGCTCTGCATCGGGAATCTCGGAGACCGCTTGCCAGCTTTCCGGCTTCAGCAGCTCATCCTCCCAGCGTGGATGTAGACGGCGACGCAGCAATGATTGCAGCTCAGGACCGATGAAAGTCCGCGCATGCACGCCATTGGTGATGGCGGCAATCGGCTGGTCGCCGGCCTCCGGCGGAAACAAATGGCGCCACATGCGGCTGCTGACTTCGGCATTGAGCTGGCTGACCCCGTTGACCCAACGGCTGCTGCGGATCGCCAGGGCTGTCAGATTAAACGATGTTTCGTGCTCATGGGCCCGTCCCAGAGCCAGAAAATCATCCACCGAGATGCCCACATCCTCACACCATTGGCGGAAGTACTTGGCCACCAGCGCCGCATCGAATTGCTCGTTGCCCGCCGGAACAGGTGTGTGGGTGGTAAACACCGAGGTTCGTCGAAGCGTGGCCAAGGCCTGATCGATACTCTTGTCGCCCTTCCCTTGGCGCCAGCGCTCCATCTGCAAGAAGACGCTGTGCCCTTCGTTGAGATGCCAGACCCCTGGTTCGATGTCCAGAGCCTGGAGCGCTCGCACCCCACCCATGCCGAGAAGGATCTCCTGTACCAACCGCATCTCACGACCGCTGACGTACAGTTGGTTGGTGATCGGCCGATCGGCCGGGTCGTTGTCATCGACATCCGTGTCGAGCAACAGCAGGGGGACCCGCCCCACCTGCACCAACCATAGCTTGGCTGTCACATCCCGCTCCGGAAGCGGAATCGTGATCTTGAGCTCGCCTCCCATCCGGTTGGCCACCGGCCGAATGGGTAGTCGTGCGAAGTCATATTCCGGATAGGCGTGCTGCTGTTGCCCTTCGGCGTCGAGGCTCTGCTGAAAATAACCGTGGCGATAGAGCAAGCCGAGGCCGACGAAGGGCAAACCCAAATTGCTCGCCGCTTTGGTGTGATCGCCGCTCAGCACCCCGAGGCCACCGGAATAAATGGCCAGGCTTTGGTGCAGCCCATACTCCATGGAGAAGTATCCAATCGAGCCATCCAGCTGCCAGTCCTGCTGTTGGTACCAGGTATCCTGGCGCTCGAGGTAGGCGTTGAATTCGCCCATCACCTCGTCGTACTGGCGGCGGAAGGCCTCACTCTGCAACAGGGGATGCCACCGCTTGGGATCGACGTTGATCAGGGACTGGACCGGATTGCGGTAAAGCCCCCAATGGATGGGATCGATGGTGGCGAACAGATCGCGGGCAGCGGGCGTCCAGCTCCACCAGAGGTTGTAGGCGAGGTCGTAGAGACCCTCGAATTCTCGCGGCAGATCGATCTCCGCCACATTCAACGTAGGAATCTTGAGCAGCTGATGCAAGTCGAAGGCCCTCCTTGTAGACGATGCAAGCAAAGGGCCTCACCAGATAGTCGTATCAGGCCCTGTCGGACGGCACAGCGACCGCCCCCGAAACCATCACCCTTTGCAGCATAGAGCACGGGATGGCGATTTCTACCACATCTGGGGGCCGTCACCTACCGCTGGGTCGGTGCTAGACGACCTCAACCAATTGCAACCAACCATTCCCAAGCAGCCCCCATGCGGCGATAATGGCGGCCTATGTTCGATCTAACTCTCTTGGGCCCGCAACGCTGGAAGCCGGATTTGGTGACCGCCTTCGACCGCTTGTCGATCCGTGGCTCGGTGGCTGCGATCACCGCCGGATGGCAAGAGCGAGAAGGTGAAAACGAGGAGTTGCAGCAACACCTGGGGCGCCAAGTCATAGACCTCAAGCTGCATCGTCGCCTGGAACAAGTTTTCGTCGAAGACCCCGAGCTCTTCAATGAGCACCGGGCCCGCCAGGACCGACTGCGGGCTTTGCAACGCCTCTACCGCTATCGTCTCGATTTTTTCATGGAACCGGCCCGCGAGCTGTTGCGGCGGAAAAAAGAGTCGGAAGCCCTGGCAGCACATCAGCAGGCCGCCGTCGAAGCGCTGCGACGTTTTGACCAAGAACATTTGGAGAGCATTCGCCGGATCCACGCCGACTTCGAAGCCCGCCATCAGCCGCACCAACGACCGGCCATCCAGCGCCAACGGGAAGAAATGCAGAACATCCTGTCGCAGATGTCCGGCTTGGCGATCGCCGGTGGGCATGTCGCGGTGTTGATTAACCGCATACGCCTTTTTGGTATAGCCGACCTGGTCAGGGACTTGCCGATCTTCGCCTGGTCGGCGGGGGCCATGGCCCTGGGACAGCGCATCGTGGTCTTTCACGACTCTCCGCCCCAGGGGGCGGGCAACGCTGAGGTTCTGGACGTCGGTCTGGGTTGGTTCAGCGATTTGCTACCCCTGCCCCATGCCTCGCGACGCCTGCACCTCGACGACCCATTGCGCGTCGGGCTCTTCGCCCAACGCTTCGCGCCGGAGATCGGTGTGCCCTTGGAAATGGGGACCAGCCTACGTTTCGAAAAAGGTGCCTGGCACCCCTGGTCAGATGCCCTGGGCCTCGCCCCAGATGGGCAATTGAAAGACTTTCGAGGGGCCACCCACCGATGAGCCAGCTGGCAATCCAAAAACTTTCCGCCGACGGCACACCGTCGAAGGAGGCCATCGACAACTTCATCGGGGGGCACAACTTTCCCATCGTTGAAGGGCGGGATGTCACCTTTGTCTATCGCGGCGAAGCCGATGGAGTACTACTGCAACACTTCATCTTCGGCCTGGAAACGTCGCAACCTTTTCAGCGCCTCGAAGCAACTGATCTCTGGTACTTGACCGTCGACCTACCGGAGAAATCGCACCTGCAATACAAGCTCAACATCCAGCACGGCGAGGACCATCACTGGATCCTCGACCCCCTCAACCCCCATCGCGCCCTCGACCCCTTCGGCGCCAACTCCGTGTGCCGCACCGCCGGCACCGAGCGGCCGGAATGGACCTTCCCCGACCCGGATGCTCGACCCGGTGAGCTGCGAAACCTGTACCTCAAGAGCCAAGCCTTCGGACAGGATCGCCGGGTGCGCGTTTATCTACCGGCCCGCTTTCGACGCGGCCGTCGCTACCCGTTGCTGGTGGTGCACGACGGCACCGACTACCTCCGGTTCTCGGATCTCAAGACGGTTTTCGACAATCTCATCCACCGTCTCGAGGTGGCCCCGATGATCGTCGCCTTGACGGATGCCAAGGAGCGCCTGCACGAGTATCCGGACCACCCCGACCATGCCACCTTCATCTGCCAGGAGCTGGTACCCTGGATGGAAAAGGAGTTCCCGCTTCTCGGTGTGCCCCGCGGTCGTTGCCTGATGGGAGCCAGCTTCGGCGGCGTCGCCAGCCTGTCGACGGCTTGGCGAAACCCCGGGTTCTTTGGCCGCTTGCTGTTGCAGTCGGGATCCTTCGCTTTCACCGATATCGGCGACCACAAACGTGGCCCCGCCTTTGATCCGGTGGTCAAATTTGTCAATGCTTTCCGCGCCAACCCGGGGCGCCCGAGCGACAAAGTGTTCGTCAGCTGTGGAACCTACGAGTCCTTGATCTACGAAAACCGTTCCATGGTCCCCCTGTTGCAGGCCACCGGCATGGACGTACGATACGTCGAGGCCCGCGACGGTCATAACTGGGAAAATTGGCGCGATCGTTTGCGCGAAGGCCTTTCTTGGCTGTTTCCCGGCTCCCTGTGGATGGTGTATGAATAGCCTGCGGTGTCACTCCGGACGCCAACCTGCCTTCAGATATCTTGCGGTGTGGATCGCCCACCACCCCGCTCTGCCCTCCCCAAGGGTTTAGGAGAATTTACGTGGCCAATGTCAAACGTCTCATCGGTCTATCCCTCGGCGCCGACCTCTGCTGGCCCATATGCTACGAAGAGCTGGTCCGCCGTCTCGACTTGAACCTGAAGCTGAATGGCGACCAGGTGACCTTCGATGTGGAGCGCTTGAGCATCGAGCCCTACGATCTACAACAGCCCTGCCGCTACGACGTGGTGCTCGATCGCCTCACCCACTGGTACCACACCAGTCGGGAGTGGATCAAAAAGGCAGTCATCCTCGATGGCCTCTATGTGCTGAACAATCCCTGGACTCTTCAGTCGATGGAGAAGCAGACCTCCTACTGCGCCATGATGAAGCTCGGCTTGCCGGTCCCCAAGACCTGGATGGTGCCGCCCAAGGACTACGAAGAGCACGACGACCTGGCCCCGACGCTCAAGCGCTATGCCAAGCTCTTCGACCTGCCGACCATCGGCGAGAAGCTCGGTTACCCCATGTTCATGAAGCCCTACGACGGCGGTGCCTGGGTTGGGGTCAACAAAATCGACAACGCCGAAGAATTGAAAAAGGCCTACGAAGAGAGCGGCACCCGGGTCATGCATCTGCAGGCGGCGGTCAAGGACTACGACCTCTTCGTGCGCTCCGTCGGCGTCGGGCCGCAGGTCAACTCGATCCGCTACGATCCCACGGCCCCATTGCACGACCGCTACAAGGTGGACTTCGACTTCGTCACCGACGACGAGGAAGAGCTGCTGCGGCAACAGGTGCTGACCATCAACACGTTTTTCGGTTGGGATTTCAACTCCTGCGAGTCCCTGCGTCAGGACGGCGTCTTCTACCCGATCGATTTTGCCAATGCCTGTCCCGACTCGCAGGTGACGTCATTGCACTATCACTTCCCGTGGCTGGTCAAATCCCACGTCCGTTGGACCATCTTCTGCGCCGCCAGCGGCCGTAAGATGCGTCAAAATGTCGATTGGGAGCCTTACTACGAAGTGCAACGTAAGGATCTACCCTTCCGCGAGCGTCTCGCCGAATACGCTCGGATCGCCGAGGAGCGCCTCGAAAAGGACCGCTTCGAGGAGTTCTGCGCCACGCACCTGGCCCATCTCGACGAAATCACCCTCGATTTCTTCGCCAGCGACCGGGCCAAAGAGGCGGTGCGGCTCAAGGTGGAGTCTCTCTTTCCAGAACACGAGCACGAAAAGTTCACCGAGCATTTTTGGGGCTTGCTGCAATTCTGGCGCAAGACGGAAACCGATCGGCTGAACGCCTAGCCCGTCCTATCCCTCAGTACACCCGCTTCTTTTTCTTTTCACCGCGCAACATATCGAGCCAGCGACGGAAGGGATGACCCTTCTTCTCCGGCTCGATGCCTTGGGGTTGCTCCAAGGGTTGAGCCCGGAAACCACTATGGGCTGGACACAGCTCGGTCGGAGGTTGGGTGGATAGAAAGCTCTCCGCCACCACCTCCGGACAGCGATCGGTGGCCAGACCACCGGTGGTGGGATCGATCCAAGCGACCACCACACCCTCCGGCGTCGGAAAGGCCGAATAGCCCCCGGTGGGCCGCGTCCCCAAGGTGAAACGGCTCCAGATGGGCAGGGCGGCGCGGGCGCCGGAGAGCCGCGTCTTGGAGCTGTCGTCGTACCCCACCCACACCAGGGTAGTGCGCTCCGGGCTGTAGCCGGCAAACCAGCTGTCGCGACGGCTGTTGGTGGTGCCGGTTTTGCCCGCCAGGGCGTCGGAAATGCCCTGTCGACGCGCCGAACGGGCGGTACCGCGATCGAACACACCCTGCAGCGTCGAATTGACGAGATGGGCGATGTCTTGCCGCAGAACTTGGGTCGGCGGCTTGGAGGCGGCGCCCTTCAGCGGCTTGCCATGACGATCGAAGATGGCCGTCAGGCCGTGCAACTGCGGACGACGACCTTGATTGGCGAAGGTGGCATAGACCGTCGCCATTTCGCGGGGTGTGACTTCCATCGCCCCGAGGGCCAAAGCCGGATAGGGCTCCAAGGGCTGCTCGACCCCCAGTCGGTGGGCCATCTCGACGATATTCGATAGGCCCGCTTGCGCCGCCAAGCGCGCCGTCGGAACGTTGAGGCTGAGCTCCAGAGCGCTGCGCGCTGTCACCCAGCCGCGGTACTTGCCATCGGAATTCTGTGGCTGCCATGTCTTACCGGCCAGGCGCACCGAATAGGGCGCGTCTTCGAGAAAGGTGGCGGGCGTCGCGACCCCTTGCTCGAAGGCGGTGGCAAAGACAATCGGCTTGAAGGCACTGCCCACCTGTCGACGGGCCGAGCCAACACGGTCGAATTGACTCTGGCTATAGCTACGGCCACCGACATAGGCCAGGATGCCACCGTCCCGTGGGTCGACGGAGATCAAGGCTCCCTGCAGAGGAGCTACGTTGTCGCGCCCCTTCTCCCAACCGGTTTCCAGTGCCTCCAACCCCCAGGCCAACGCCTCCTCCGCCTTGCCCTGGTCGTCGAGGGATAGGGTCGACAACAGGACATACCCTGCATCGTCGAGCCCTTCGATGGCGTAGCGGCGACGGGCCTCGGCGAGCACGGCGTCGGCAAAGTACGGCGCTTGGCGCACCACCCGCGAAACATCGAAGGTCTCCACCGGTTGACGGCTGGCGGTTTCGAGGCGGGCCGCTTCCACCCATCGCATCTGTGCCAAACGACCGAGCACAAAATCCCGTCGCTCCTTGGCCGCCTGCGGATGGCTCAACGGCGAGAGGGTTGCGGGGGCCTGGATCATGCCTGCCAAGAGGGCAGATTCCGACAAATTCAGCTGCGCCGGATGCTTGCCGAAGTAGGCCCAGGACGCCGCACCCACCCCCATCAAGCTGACGGCGCCGGACCGCCCCCAATAGATTTCGTTCAAGTAGGCTTCGAGAATGTTCCGCTTCTCGTATCGGGCCTCGATGAGAATGGCCAGCAGGGCTTCCCGAATCTTGCGGGTCAGCCGCCGTTCGTGGGTCAAATAGAGGTTCTTGACCAACTGCTGGGTGAGGGTGCTCCCCCCCTGGCGGACTTGGTTAGAACGGAGATTCACCCAGGCGGCCCGCAGGATACTGGTCAAGGAGATGCCCTTGTGGGTCAGAAAGCTGGCGTCTTCCGCCGCCAACACCGCCAGGATCAAGTCCTCCGGTAGATCGTCGATGCTCACCGGGCGACGGTCCCGTAGGTCGGCACCGTAGAAGCTGGCGATCAGGGGAGGCTCCAAGCGAACCGAGGTCAGATCGGGGGAGGCAACACCCAAGGTCTCCAGACGCCGGACATTGTCCCCCTCAAAGGTGATGCGCAGCCGATCCTTGCCGGTCATTCCGTCGGGGCTGGGGAACGGCCGGCGAAAGATCTCGATCTGGTCGTCCTGCCGACGAAAGGACCCCAAGGTCAGCCCCTGCCCCGCCGCCGCGGCGCGGTATCCCATGGACTGCAGCCGACCGACCAAAACCTCGGGTTTCAACGACTGCCCAACCCGCAGCTCGTCACCCCGCCCGTAAAGCCGCGACGGTTGTTTGCTGGGCACCGCGCCAAATTGACCTGCCAGTTGCCAGAACGGCCAGACCAGCCAGGCGCCGACGGCGAGCAACAGGAGGCAAACCAAGAGCATCCAGCGGCGCCACCGCACGCCGCCGGTGCGTCCACCACGTCGACGCCGGACCGGCCGCCGTCGTCGCAGGTCGTTTCGCTCCTTCTTCGGTCCGGTTGTGCTTCGGCTCATTCCCCAATCCTCTCACTGTTGACGACGTAGGGGTATACCGACAGACGCTGACTGATATCCTTGGCCGGCAATGATTTCCTTCTCAAATATCGGCAAATCCTTCGGACAACAAACCCTCTTCAAGGGCGTGTCCTTTCAATTCAATCCAGGCAACCGCTACGGCCTCGTGGGTGCCAACGGCTCCGGTAAGAGTACCTTCCTCAAGATGATGTCAGGGCATGAATTGCCTAGCGAGGGTACCCTCAACATGCCGAAGCGGCTCCGCCTCGGGGTGCTCGAGCAAGATCACTTCAAGTACGAAGAGTTTCCCATCCTGCACGTTGTCATGATGGGTCACCAAGAGCTCTGGCAGGCCATGGAGGAGAAAGAGGCGCTGCTCGCCAAGGCGGACCAAGAATTCGATGGCGAGCGTTACGCCGAGCTCGAAGACCTCGTGCTGCGCTATGACGGCTACGCCATGGAATCGCGGGCGGCGGAGATCCTCGAGGGTCTGGGCATCCCCACCGAGGTGCATGAGAATCCGCTCTCCAGCCTGTCCGGCGGCTTCAAGCTGCGGGTTTTGCTGGCCCAGGTTCTGGCCGCAAACCCTGAATGCCTGCTGCTCGACGAGCCCACCAACCAACTTGACATCCTCTCCATCCGCTGGCTGGAAAAGTTCTTGGTCGACTATCCGGGTTTGGCCGTGGTCATCTCCCATGACCACCGCTTTCTCGACAATGTCTGCACCCACATCGTCGATGTCGACTACGAGACGATCTTGCTCTACAAAGGGAACTACCAGGACTTCGTCGAAGCCAAGGCCATGGAGCGGGAACGCAAAGAGGCGGAAATCGGCAAACGGGAACGGCAGATCGCCGAGCATCAGGCCTTCATCGATCGCTTCAAGGCCAAGGCCACCAAGGCGCGTCAGGCCCAGAGCAAGATGAAGAAGATGGAAAAGATCGTCATCGAGAGCCTGCCCCCCACTTCCCGTCGCTACCCAACCTTCCGCTTCGAAGCCTGTCGCCCCAGCGGCAAGGTGGCCTTGGAAGTGAAGAACATCAGCAAAGCCTATGGCGACAACAAAGTCCTGGAGGACGTCTCCTTGACCGTCCGACGAGGCGACCGGGTGGCCATCATCGGCCCCAACGGCATCGGTAAGTCGACCCTGCTGAAAATCCTGGTGGACAACCTGCCGCCGGACGAGGGTGAGGTCGAGTGGGGCTACGAGACATACCCCGGTTATTTTGCCCAAGATCACAAGGAGATCTTCGAAGGCGGCAAAAATACCGTCGAGGGTTGGTTGTGGGACCACTGCCCCGCCGAGCCCATCGGCTTCGTCCGCGGCAAGCTCGGCATGGTGCTGTTCTCCGGCGATGAGGTGAAGAAGAAAGTTGGGAGCCTGTCCGGCGGTGAATCGGCACGGCTGGTCTTTGCCCGTCTGGCGGTCGAGAAACCCAACGTCTTGGTGCTCGATGAGCCCACCAACCACCTCGACCTCGAGGCCATCGACGCACTCGTCGAAGGTCTCAAAACCTTCGACGGCACCTTGATCCTGGTCTCCCATGACCGCTGGTTCGTCTCCCAGTTGGCGAATCGCATCGTCGAGATCTCACCCCAGGGCATCAATGACTTCCGCGGCAACTACGAGGAGTACGTCGAACGCTGTGCCGATGATCATCTTGACGCTGAAAAGGTCGTCCTCAAAGCCAAGCGGGAGAAAAAGAAGTCCAAGGACCAAAGCAAAGGGGCCCCGTCGAGCTCGGACGCCGATTCCAAGAAGCTGCAAAAGAAGAAGAAAAACCTCGAAAAGAAGCGCGACGATCTCACCGCCAAGATAGAAAAGATGGAAGCGCGGGTCCATGAGATCAATGAGAAATTCTGCAATCCAGGCTTCTTCGATCAAACACCGGAGAAGGAAATCCGTAGCTTGGAGGCAGAGCAGAAGACTCTGTCGTCGAAGGTCGAAGAGACGATGGAGAGCTGGGAAGGCATCGAGCTAGAGATAGCCGAGTTGCAAGAAGCCATCGCCGACCTCTGATTCACGCTGACTGCCGATCACCGCCGACGCCCCCTTCCCCGAGCTTCATCCAACCAAGGAATACACATGCCAAGGCAAGCTCTCTCTCCCCTGGTCATCGCACTCGTCATCTTGGGCGTCCTGGGCAGCGGCGCATTCATCTACTACCAGATGACCAAGGATTTGCCAACGCCACAACCCGTGGCCTCGACCTCGGAAGGTCCCGATTTCGAGGACGACGACCCCAGCCCGGCACCGGCGGCCATCCAGGTTCCACCCCTCGACGCCAGCGATGAGGTCATCCGTTCCTTGGTGGACCAGGTCAGCGAGCACCCCCAGCTCGTTCGTTGGGCCGTCAACGATGATCTGGTGCGCCGCTTCGTCGCCGCCATCGACAGCACGGCCCGCGGTGACAGCCCCCGGAGTCACGTCACGTTCATGGTGCCGCAAGGGGCCTTTCAAGCGGAGCGGCAGCAGCAGGATTTGGTGATCGACGACGCCAGCTTTTCCCGCTACGACCTCATGACCCAGGTTTTCCTATCCCTCGATACGGCCACCAGTGTGCGGCTCTACCGTCAGCTGGAGCCGCTGTTCGACGAGGCCTACCAAGATCTCGGCTACCCCGGTGGCGACTTCGACAACGTGCTGCAGAAGGCCATCGCCCACCTGCTGAAGACACCGATCCCGGAAGATCCCCTGGAAGTCGAGAAGGGTGTCCGCAGTTATCGTTTCAGCGATCCCGTTCTGGAAAACCTGAGCCCGGCTCAGAAACACTATCTGCGTATGGGCGCCGGCAACATGCGCCAGCTGCACGCCAAGCTGCGTCTCATGGCGACGACCCTGGAGCTGTCGCAGCAAAACGAGTAGAGCCACCGGGTCACCAACCCCTCCAACCCTCGACGCCTAAGGGTGATCGCGTTATCGTCCCCTGGCTCGATTCTCGGGCCCCATGGTGGGGCGCTGAGCAAACGACAGCGAGAAGCATCATGCGTGTGTTGAAATTCGGCGGCACTTCGGTGGCCACCGTCGAGAGCCTGGGCCGGGTCCTCGATATCGTGTCGCAGGCGGTCACCGAATCGAAAGCCGACGGCGGGGACGGCAGGGTGGTGGTCGTGGTGTCGGCCATGGGCGGCGTCACCAATCAGCTGATCGCGGCGATGGGGCGGGGCGCCAAACGGGACGATTCTTACCAACAGGTGTGGGCCGATCTTCAGGCTCGCCACATGGAATCCGCCGCCGCCCTGGCCGGTGACGGGACGGAGGAATTGCAGCAGTCCCTGGGCCAGAGTTTTGCAGATCTGAAGGATCTGCTGCACGGCACTTACCTGCTGCGGGAAGCCAGCCCGCGGACCCGCGACGGCATCTTGGCCTACGGCGAGCGCCTGTCAGCCGCTTTGGTGGCGGCGATACTGCGGGCCCGGGGAATGGCCGCCGAAGCGGTGGACGCGCGCCGCATGATCCTCACCGACGACCATTTCGGTCGGGCCCAGGTGGATTTCACAGCCTCCTATGAACGCATCCGTCAGGTCTTGTCCGAGATCGACGGCGTGGCGGTGGTCACCGGCTTCACCGGCGCCACCGCCGAGGGCCAGACCACCACCCTGGGACGCGGCGGCTCCGACTACACGGCGGCGCTGCTCGGGGCGGCCCTCAAAGCCTCTGCGGTGGAGCTGTGGACGGATGTCGACGGCGTCATGAGCGCCGACCCGCGGTGGGTCGAAGGGGCCTTTCCGCAACATCAGATGAGCTACGCCGAGCTCATGGAGCTATCGCACTTTGGGGCCAAGGTGGTCTACCCTCCCACCATCCATCCGGCCCGCAGCCACAATATCCCGCTGCTGATCAAAAACACCTTTGCACCCGAGGCGCCGGGAACACGGGTGGTCGAAAAGAGCGCCGACAATCCGTTTCCGATTCGTGGCATCGCCTCGATCAACCATGTCGCCATGATGCGCCTCGAAGGGGATGGCATGGTGGGCGTGCCCGGTATTGCGGGACGCCTCTTCGGCGCGTTGGCAAGGCATGACGTATCGGTGATCCTGATCAGTCAGAGCTCCTCGGAACACTCGATCTGCTTTGCCGTCGCCCCTGAGGATGCAGCCCCGGCCGAGTCGGCGGTGGCCAAGGAATTCGAGCTCGAGCACCGCCTGGGCATCATCGATCCGCTGGTGGTGGAGGACGAGCAATCGGTCGTCGCCGCCGTCGGTGAGCAGATGCGCCAGCACCCGGGCATCGCCGGTCACCTGTTCAGCGTCCTCGGACGCCAAGGCATCAGCGTCAAGGCGATCTCCCAAGGATCCTCGGAGCTCAATATCTCTCTGGTGGTGGACCGTCCCCATGAAAAGAAGGCCCTGGGCTCCATCCACCAAGCATTTTTTGCCCCGCGTCGGCGGCGCCTCGCCTTGGCTCTCATGGGGCCTGGGCGGGTGGGGTCTGAGCTGCTGTCCCAGGTCCAGTCGGCGGCGCCTTCCTTGCTGATACAGGAAGACTTGGAGGTGGTGGTGGTCGGCATCGCCAACAGCCGCCGCATGTTGATGGATCGCCGAGGTATCGATCTCAACGCCTGGCAGCCCCTGCTGGCGGAGGCACCGGCCCTCGACCTGCGTTCCTGGCAGGACTTCCTGACCCACGGGGACGGCAACGACTTGACGGTGCTGGCCGATTGCACCGCCAGCGACACGCCGGGTGGTCTCTACCTGTCGCTCCTCGAAGCGGACTGCGGCGTCGTCGGCGCTAACAAACGACCCTTTTCTGGCCCCTACGAACATTTCTCGGCCCTCTGGGAGACCTCGCGGCGCGGTCGCGGCGCCCTTTTCTTGGAAGCCACCGTCGGCGCTGGCCTGCCGGTGCTCGGCACCTTGGAAGATCTACGCCGCACCGGCGACCGGATACGCCGCATCGACGGCATTCTCTCCGGCACCGTCAATGCGGTTCTCGAGATGCTGCACGATGGCCTGACATTTAGCGCCGCGGTGCGTCAGGCCCATGAGCATGGTCTCACCGAGCCCCACCCTTGGGACGACTTGAGCGGTGGCGACGTAGCCCGCAAGCTGTGCATTCTCAGCCGGTTGTCGGGGCGTCGTGTGGAGATGGACGAGCTACGGGTCGAGCCGGTGATGGCCGACCGGGGTTGGCAAGCCATGGATATCGAGACCTTCTGGCAGGATCTTGGCGCCGTCGATGACGACTTCCAAGCCTTGGTGGCGAAGGCAAAAGCGGACGACTGCAGATTGCGCTATGTGGCGCGATCGAGCGACAATGGCTCGTCCGTCAGCCTGCTCGCCGTGGCGGCGGACCACCCCGCCCATGGTCTGGCCGGCGCCGACAACCTCATCGCCTTCACCAGTGAGCGCTATCGTGAAACGCCGCTGGTGGTCCGTGGCCCAGGTGCTGGTACCCAGGTTACGGCGGCGGGGGTCTTCGCCGATGCCTTGAGAGCCGCCGCACGCATCCGTACCTGAGACGCCGCATCCGCACCTATCACGCGGCGACCGCGGATCGGCATCAGCCCCCAACCAAAAGCCTCAACAAGAGAACCATCCATGTCCAATGCCAAGCCATTTCGACCCGAGCATAAGATCCCCGTTGCCGTCCTGGGGGCCACCGGCAGTGTCGGCCAGCGTTTTGTCGCCCTGTTGACGGAGCACCCGTGGTTCGAGGTCGTCGCCCTCACCGCCTCCGAGCGCTCCGCCGGACGGCCCTATGGGGACGCTGTCCACTGGCTCCAGGAAACACCCCTACCGGCAGCCATTGCAGCCATGCAAGTGCTCCCCACGGCGGAGCCCCTGCCCTGTCGCCTGCTGTTTTCGGCCCTCGATACCTCCACCGCCGATGCCGTCGAAGGTCCCTTGGCCGACGCCGGGTATTTTGTCGTTTCGAACGCCAGTAGCCACCGCATGGATGCGGACGTGCCGCTGATCGTGCCGGAGGTCAATGCCGAGCACTTGGAGCTGGTTCACCACCAGAATCGGCCCCACGGCGGCGCCATCGTCACCAACCCCAATTGCTCCACCATCGGCCTGGTGATGGCCCTCAAACCCTTGGCCGACGCCTTCGGCCTGGAGCAGGTCCATGTCGTCACCATGCAGGCCCTGTCCGGGGCGGGGGTGCCGGGGGTACCCAGCATGGCGGTGATCGACAATCTGGTGCCCTACATCGGCAACGAAGAGGACAAGCTCGAAACCGAGCCACTGAAAATACTGGGGCGTTACGGAGACGGCCGGATCGTGCCCACGGATTTGACCCTCAGCGCCCAGTGCAACCGAGTCGCCGTGCTCGACGGTCACACCGAGTGCATCTCCGTGCTGCTCGGCAAGCGGGCGTCCCAAGATGACGTCCGCGACGCCCTGCGGCGCTTCACCGCCCTACCGCAGGCCCTCGAGCTGCCGTCGGCACCGAGGCAGCCGATCCACGTCACCGAGCGGGTCGATCGTCCACAGCCTCGCCTCGACCGCGGACGGGAAGCGGGCATGGCGGTGACGGTGGGACGCCTTCGCCCTTGCCCACTCTTCGATTTCAAGTTCGTGGCCCTTTCCCACAACACGTTGCGCGGTGCCGCCGGCGGCTCGATTCTGGTGGCCGAGATGGCGGTGGTGCAAGGTTTGGTGCCCGGTGGCTGAGCACAACGCGGGCTGCTAAGCTGGAATCTATGGACGCCAAACTGACTTTTTGGACCTACGCCCTCATCCTCATGACGGCCATGATCACCATGGGCCTGGTGGGCTGGCGTCAGATCCGTCGCAACGACATTCGCCGACATCGACGCTCGATGCAGATCGCCATCGCCCTGTTCTTCACCTTCATTGCTTCCTACCTCCTCAAGCTCCGTTTCCTCGGGCGAGAGGACTTCGATCGCTGGTCCGCTGCCGACATCACCGTCTTGAGGATTCACGAAACCTTTGTGCTGCTCCTCTTCCTCTGCGGTCTCGCAGCCCGTTGGCTGGCCCACCGCATGGAGACCTCCACCGCCAACCGCCAAGTGATCGCTCGACGACATCGCCTGGCAGGCCGTACGGCTTTGATCTCCGGCATCCTGGCCTTGCTGACCGCAGGGGTCGTCTTGTTGAGTATGTTTCGGCGTAGCTCGGAGTTGACGGCGGTCTGGCACCCGAGCCATACCGCCAGGGGTGCGATCGCCAGCCTACGATGAAAAAGCTAGCTCCCCTTCTGCCCTATTTCAAGCCCTGCCGCCGCAGCTTGATCGGCGGCATTCTCTGCGTCGCAGGAACGGCGGCCCTCGGCCTGACGGCGCCGATCATCATCGGTCGGGCCATCGACGCCATGGCCACCGACATCACCCGTCAACGGTTGGTGCTCTACGGCGTCCTTCTGGTGGGGCTCATTCTGGCGCAAGGTATTTTTCGCTATGGTCAGCGCATGATCCTGGTGACCATGAGCCGCCGTATCGAGCTCAACCTGCGCAACGACTTCTTCGCCCACCTGGAGAAGCTGCACATGGGCTTCTTCCAACGCAGCTCCACCGGCGACTTGATGGCGCGGGCCACCAATGATCTGAATGCGGTGCGACTGCTCTGCGGCCCGGCGATCATGTACGCCACCAACACCGTCATCACCGGTATCGCCGCCGTCACGTTGATGAGCCGAGTGCATGGCGGCCTGACCTTGGTGGCGGTATGCATTCTGCCCTTGACCGCGATTGTGACGCGGGTCTTCGGCAAGCGCATCCACGTGCTGTTCAATGACGTGCAAGAGCATTTCTCGACCCTATCGACCCAAGTGCAGCAAAATCTCTCCGGCGCCCGGGTGGTGCGAGCCTATGCCCAGGAGGAAGCCGAGGAAGCATCCTTCGCCGAAGTCAGCAAGGAGTATGTCGAACGCAATCGTCAGCTGACGCGATGGAATGCGGGCTTCTCCCCGCTGCTGCATTTGATGGTCGGGTTGGGTTTCGCCGCCGTCTTGATCTACGGTGGACACCTGATGATCCAAGGGGTGATCACCGTCGGTGAGTTCGTCACCTTCGACCTCTTTTTTGGTGAGCTCGTATGGCCGATGATCGCCATCGGCTGGGTGATCAACTTGACGGAGAGGGGCACCGCCTCGATGGCCCGGATCCAGCAGGTGCTCGACGAAGAGCCGGAGATCCGCGACCACCCGTCGGTCCGCAGCCCGGGCATCCCGTTGGCCGGGTCCATCGAGCTACGCTCGCTGCATTTCTCCTACGGAGTCGATCAACCCGAGGTGCTCTGCGATTTGCATTTGAGCGCCTCGGCGGGGGAAACCGTTGCCATCGTCGGTCGAACGGGGGCCGGCAAGAGCACCCTGCTGGCCTTGATCCCAAGACTCTTCGAGCCCCCGCGGGGGCAGATTTTTGTCGATGGCATCGATATCCTCGACTGGCCCCTGAAGGAGATGCGCGGCGCTTTGGCCATGGTGCCTCAGGAGACCTTTCTCTTCTCGGCCAGCCTGCGGGACAACATCGCCTTCGGCAAACCCGATGCCTCGGACGACGACATCCGCCATGCCGCCGGCCTGGCGGACCTCAACGCCGACCTCTCGGACTTCCCCCAAGGGCTCGATACCCTGGTGGGGGAACGGGGTATCACCCTGTCCGGGGGGCAGAAACAACGGGTGGCCCTGGCCCGAGCTTTGCTCTGCGAGCCGCGCATCCTACTGCTCGACGACTGCCTCTCGGCCGTCGATTCCCAGACCGAAGCTCGCATCCTCAGCAACTTGCGAAGCGTCTTCAAAGGTCGTACCGTGTTCTTCGTCACCCATCGCGTGTCGGCAGCACAGACGGCGGACCAGATCATCGTTCTGGACGACGGCAAGATCATCGAACGGGGGCACCACCGGGATCTGCTGCAAGACGAGGGTATCTATGCCGATCTGGCCCTACGCCAACAGCTGGAAGAAGAGCTGGCCGCGGTCTGACACCTCGCCGTCCGGCTCGTCGCACGGCTCGGGCTCGCCACGCCGCCAACCATCCGAAGGAGAAACCACCATGCCGCGGACTTGTCTCATAGCCCTCTTGTCGTTGCTCTGCACCGTCGTCTCCCCTCCTCCCATCGAGGCGAACCGTGCGTCCAAGAAGGCGCAGGCCACGGGGACCTCAGAGGCTGAGGCAACACCCTACGACGGTTTCCTGGAGTCCCTGGAATGGCGCCAGGTGGGGCCCTTCCGCGGCGGGCGATCGGCGGCGGTCACCGGTTTGCCCAACCATCCCGACACCTATTACTTCGGCGCCACCGGTGGCGGCGTCTGGAAAACCCTCGACGGCGGCCGCACTTGGAGCAATATTTCCGACGGCAGCTTCGGCGGCTCCATCGGTGCCGTGGCGGTCTCGACCTGGGACCCCAACGTCATCTATGTGGGCGGCGGCGAAAAAACGGTGCGCGGCAATGTTTCCCACGGTGACGGCATCTGGAAGTCCCTGGATGCCGGCAAGACCTGGCGTCACATGGGTTTGGCCGACAGCCATCATGTGCCTCGTATCCGCATTCATCCCCGGGACCCTGACTTGGTCTACGTGGCTGCCCTGGGCCACCTGTATGGTCCCAACGACGAGCGGGGAGTCTTTCGCAGCCGCGACGGTGGCGACACCTGGGAGAAAATTCTCTTCGTCAACGCCGACGCGGGAGCCGTCGACCTGGCGATGGACCCCTCCAACCCGCGTATTCTCTATGCCTCCTTCTGGCGCCTCCGCCGCACCCCCTACAGCCTGGAATCCGGCGGTGAGGGCTCGGGCCTGTGGAAGAGCACCGACGGCGGCGACAGCTGGCAGGAGCTGACCGACAACCCGGGGCTACCGGCAGCCCCCATCGGCATCAGCGGCATCACCGTGTCCCCCAGCCGACCCGACAATCTCTACGCCATCGTCGAAGCTTCCCAAGGCGGAGTATTCCGTTCCCGCGACGCCGGTGCCACCTGGGAAAAGACCAACGATGAGCGCAAGCTCAGGCAACGGGCTTGGTACTACACCCGCATCTATGCCGATCCGCTGGACGAGGAGGCCGTCTATGTGCTCAACGTGCGTTTTCACCGCTCCAAGGACGGCGGCCGGAGCTTCCAGCGCATCTCGACCCCGCACGGTGACAACCACGATCTGTGGATCGATCCGGCGGACCCACGGCGCATGATCGAAGCCAACGATGGCGGCGCCAACGTCAGCTATGACGGCGGCAAGACTTGGTCGCCGCAGGACAATCAACCGACGGCTCAGATGTATCGGGTGTCGACCGACAACGCCTTTCCCTACCGCCTCCTAGGCGGCCAGCAGGACAACTCCACGGTGCGTATCCGCTCACGCTCGGCCTTCGGCTCGGCCATCGGCACGCGGGACTGGGGGCCCACGGCGGGGGGCGAGAGCGGTCATGTGGTGGCCAAACCCGACGACCCCGAGATCGTCTACGGTGGCTCCTACGGCGGTTTTCTGACCCGCTTCGATCACCGCACGGGGGAGCGGCGGGCGGTCAACGTGTGGCCGGACGATCCCATGGGCTGGGGGGCCGCCGAGCTCACCTATCGCTTTCAATGGAATTTTCCCATCTTCTTCTCCCCCCACGATCCAAATCGACTTTACGCCGCCGCCAACGTGCTCTTCACCAGCACCGACGAAGGCCAAAGCTGGCAGGCCATCAGCCCTGACTTGACGCGCAACGACGCTTCGAAGATGGGGCCCTCCGGTGGACCGATCACCAAGGACAATACCAGCGTCGAGTACTACGGCACCCTCTTCGCTGCCTTGGAATCACCCCACGAAGCGGGGGTCCTGTGGGTTGGCTCCGATGACGGTAGGGTGCATCGCAGCACCGACGGTGGCACGGCTTGGAGCGAGATCACCCCCTCCGGGCTACCCCAATGGGCACAAATCAACGACTTGGTGGCGCATCCCTTCGACAAAGAGGGCGTCTACTTGGCGGCCACCGCATACAAGCTGGACGATTTTCGCCCCTACCTCTTCAAGACAACGGATGGCGGCGCCAGTTGGCAGGAGATCACCGACGGTATCGCCGAGCATCATTTCACCCGTGCCATCGAGGCCGACGACGTACGCCAAGGCCTACTCTTCGCCGGCACCGAGCGCGGTGTCTATGTGTCGTTCGACGATGGAGGTGCCTGGCACCCGCTGCCCGGCCTGCCCATCGTGCCGGTGACCGACCTGGCAATGGCCCAAGGCGACTTGGTGGTCGCCACCCAGGGCCGCGGTTACTGGATCCTCGACGATCTCGCCCTGCTTCGTCAGATCGAGCCCGACGACCTGCAGCAGGACTTGGTGCTCTTCGAGCCACGACCCAGCTATCGTCTCGGCAACGGAAGGGCCGAGGACGCGGGTCATCGGGGCACCAACCCACGTAACGGCGCAGTTTTTCGTTTTTGGCTGTCGGAGGCCTTGGCTGCCGGAGATGGGGAGGAGCCGACAGCTGTCCGCCTCGAAATCTTCGATCCCGCGGGCGAATCGATCCGCAGCTTTGTCACGGCGCCCAAGCCAGAGGGCGACGCAGATGACGAAGCCGACGACGACGATGACAAAGCCGATCACCTCGGTGACGTCAAAGCCGGGCTCAATCTGTTCACCTGGGACCTCCGGTATCCCGCCGCGGAAGACTTCGAGGGCATGATCCTGTGGAACCGCGACTTGCAGGGGCCGAGGGCCCTGCCCGGCACCTATCGGGCCGTCATGACGGCCGGTGAGGAGAGCCAAGAAACCACTTTCGAGGTGCTGGCCGATCCACGGTCCAGTGTCACAGCGGAGGCGCTGCGGGCACAATTCGACTTCATGTTGGCGGTGCGAGATCGCCTCACCGAGGTGCACGGCGAGATCGGTACGATTCGTCGAACGCGCCAACAGGTGGAGGCCGTCGCCAAGCGCCTGGCCGACGACGAAACCTCGGCCCCCGTGGTGGAGGCGGCCGAGGCGTTGAACGAGGCCATGACCGAGATCGAGAAGGCCCTCTACCAGACGGAGAGTCGGAGCTCGCAGGATCCGCTCAACTTTCCGATCCGCCTCAACGACAAGCTGGCCGCGCTCCTCGGCCTTGCCGACTTCGGCGACTACCCACCTACGGCATCGATGCTCGCCGTTCGTCAACAGCTCGACCAAGCCATCGACGAGCAGCTCGAGGCGCTGAGGGCGGTGTGGCGGAACGATCTCGAAGCCTTCAATGAGCTCGCCAAGGAGCATGGAATTCCCTTGGTAGCTCCTGCGGTGTCGCCCCCCGGCGACTGACGTCGGTGCAGCTAGTTAGCTCCCGTCCCGTTTGCCGAAATTGGTGCTAGCGGGAGGCCCTTCGCGCGAGCACGGACGGAGTGCTGTCTGAGCCGTAGGGCCTAGGGAACGGGATCAAACCTTGATACAAAGGGATTTAGGTCAAAACGTCAGCGTTGGGGCGAGTTTGCGGAGGCGGCGCGCAGCCGAAGGGCTCCCGCCCCGCATTGCTCTCTTGGGTGAACACTAGTTATTGTGACGGGCCCTTAGTGCGTTTCCCCCGCCAAGGTGGTTTGCGCCTCCGGTTGGGCAATCAGGGTGGTCGCCTCGGTGTCGCCCACTTCATCGCGAACACCCACCGCCAGCATGTGTTTCCCCGGATTCATTTCCAGGGTCATTTGATGGCCGAATACCCTGGTCTGCCCTTCGGTGGCCTCCAAGTGATGGCGGGGCACCCGGATATCGACCTGGATCGACTCGATGGCCGAAGGTTGGCCGGAGGAGTCCCGTGCACCGACATGGATCGAAACCCGCCCTTCATAGTGGCCATTCACCGGCGAGAGCACCAGGTTCTCCATCGGTATCTTGACCAAGATCGGTAGCCGCTGGTGTCCGTGATCGTCGAGTTGGGCGGTGGCTAGATCGACCGTGACACCGAGTGGATTCTCCGTCGTTTCGTGCACCAAGGTCGCCAAGGTGCGGTCCTCCATGCTCTGTAAGGCACTGCGGGCGGCATGCTGAGCGCGATGGCGAACCTCGCCGCTCGGCACTTTGACTCGAACCACCAGCCGACGATGATCGTCGCTCGACTTGGAAGGCCGCGGCAAGAAACCGAGGGTGTAGTGGTCTCGCAAATCCCTTCGCAGGCGCTCGAAACCTTCTTCGAGACCCTCCGGCGCCGCGACGGCAAATCCCCCCGTGGCCTTGGCGAGCTCGGCGAGCAACAAGGTGCCATCCGCCGCCCCGGCGTCGGCGATGCCCGGCGCCAGCGAAGGATCCGTCGGCGCATCTCCGGGGTGTAGGGCATAGAAAGTGATGCGTTGGGAGCTGGCCTCGGCCCCGAGGCGACGGAAAGCTCGGGCGGCGTTGTAGCTTCCGGTTTCCCTCACCGCTGCATTGGTGATCCTGGCCCTCTCGAAATACGCTTTGATGCCGCGGCGGACGGCCGGATCTTCAATCGACATGTGGCGCGGGTCGGCAAGAAAGTAGAACTGGCTCTGCCAAGCCCGCGAAAGTGCTTCGCCGGACTGCAGCGCCAAGGTGTCGCTGACAAAGACGACCCACTTCTGGCCACGCACCCCCGCCAAGGTAGAGAAGAACCCCTGCAGAGTGTCCAAGGTCCTGAAGGCGCTGCCGGCATGGCGCTGGGTGTAATGGTCGATCCGCTTCAGGAGAGACTGGGCACGGGCCGCCGCAGCGTTGAGCCCTTCCTCTCCGTTTATCGCACCGGAAGGCTCCGGGGCGAGGGACGTGGCCGTCAGGTCCCGCAAAATGGCATCCCGCTCATAGGCGGCCGAGCCTTGGCGTGGTTGCCCGGCAGCAGCCAGCTCCATAAGGGTGTCGCGAACGCGGTCCGAGCTGTCGGTGAATCGTTGCTCGATGTTGATGCCACCGTCGAAGCTCGCCACCATCGCCACATCCCCAGGGCGCATGGCTTGCGACACCAGCTGGCTGAGGTGGCGCAGGGCTGACGCCCTTTGCTCGGGTCGCAAGCTCAATTGATCGACCATGAGCACTAAGCGGGTGGCACCCTCGGCGGTCGCCTCAGCCCCCTGGGAATCCCAAGAGCTCGGATGACGGGGAACACCATCCTCCACGGCATAGAAGCTGGACACTTCCACCGGCTGCCCCTCTTCGAGCACCCGGAAGTCGCCGGCCGACAAGCCGCGCAATGGATTGCCGTCGACATCTTCCACAAAAACATCCACCATCACCTTCCCCGCGCTGTCCTTGGCGGCAACGCCGGGTGGCGATACGTCCCCCGCCGCCGCCGGGAGGCGGCCCAAGAGACTCAGAATTCCGTAGAGGGCGACGATCGACGCCAAACGCATGGTAGCTCCTCGGTTGAACCAACAGGAGCCACCAATTTACTGTGCCTAGGCGACCTGCGCACGCCGAGCCATCCCCGCCCTCGGACCGTTCGTCACCCGGGCGGCGCCCCGAGACGGCGGTTCGAGGCGGCGTAACGATCCGGCGTCCCGAGACTTTTAGTCTCCGAGCTCCATGCCCATGACATGGAAACCGCTGTCGACGTACACCGTCTCGCCGGTAATGCCACCGGACATGGGCGAGAGCAAGAAGAGTCCGAGGTTCCCTACGTCGTTCTGATCGGCATTGCGTCGCAGGGGTGAGATGCTGGCCGCTTTCTTGTACATCTTCATGAAGCCGGGGATGCTGCGAGCGGCGATGGTCTTCATGGGACCGGCTGAAATCGCATTGATCCTCACCCCCTGCCCCCCCAAGTCATAGGCCAAATAGCGAACACTGGACTCCAGGGCGCTCTTGGCGACCCCCATCACGTTGTACTTGGGAACAACTTTCTCCGCCGCGTAGTAAGACAACGTCACCATCGCCGCATCTTCGCTGAACAAGGGCTCGGCATGGCGAGCGATCGCCACCAGCGAATAGGCGGAGACTTCGAGGGCGGTGACCCAGTCGTCGCGGGTGGTTTCGACGTAGCGACCGTCCATGGCAGCCCGTGGAGCAAAGGCGATGGCATGCACCAAGTAGTCGATTTGTCCCCATGCGGTGGTGAGGTCAGCGAACATCGAGGCCAACTCGTTCTCTTGCGTCACATCGACTTGGTAAAGGCGGCTACTGGGAATATCAGCCGTCAGTTTCTCGAGCTCGCCCTGGAGGCGCTCCCCTTGATAACTGAAAGCCAGATCAGCGCCTGCCTCGTGCAGCTTGCTGGCGATCGACCAGCCTAGGCTGCGGGCATTGGTCACCCCCATGATGAGGGCGCGTTTTCCTGAAAGGTTGATTTCGATCATAGGGTGGAATTCTAGCGGGTTCCTGTCGGAACCCACAAGGCGGCTCACGGGCCGAAAGCCGATGATCGCGAAGTCTTTTGACTCAATCCTCAGCTTTCGGCTCATCGAGGCGGCTAGCAGGCTCGATGCGATCGACACAGCCGTGCCCAAGCTCTGGGACTTCGGCATCGCCCATATCCGCAATGACTTGTATCGTCGCCGAACCGGCTTCCCCAATATCGCCGGAGCCCGAAGCCTGAATCGACATCGCGTCCAACCGTCCCGCTCGGGGCACTGTTAGAGTAGCCCTCACGCTCTTTCGAGAATAGTGCCAGGACCCCGCCACTTTCTGACGACGCCAGGCACATATTGAATCTCAGAAAGATGTCAGGGAACACCAAAGCTTGCATTGCAACGTCGCGAGTTAGACAGTCATCGGACTGACCTATAGTCTTACCGGCGACTTCAACGAACCCTGGAACAGACAACCATGCTCAAACGAATCTACGTCGACAACTTTCGGTGCTTGACCAACTTCGAGATCTCTCCACACCAACAAAACCTGCTCATTGGTGATAACGGCAGCGGCAAGACGACCCTCTTCCAACTGCTGGACAGCTTGGCGAGCATGATCTCGGGACACAGCTCTCTCGGAGAGGTCTTCCCGAAAAGCTCCTTGACGCGCTGGGATGGAAGGAAGCAACAAAGGTTCGAGCTAGAGCTCGAATCGGAGACTGTGCGCTTCTCTTACGGTCTTGTGGTTGAGCACCCAGAAGAGCGAAAAGAACCTCTTGCCAGCCAAGAGTGGTTGAAATGTGACGACAGTCCTCTTTACCAATTCGAGAACGGGCACGTAAAACTTTTCCACGATGACTCTACACTCGCGGCAAGCTTCCCCTTTAACCCCAGTGTGCCGTTCTTGGCCTTGGTTGAAGAAAGGCCAACAAACCGGCGGCTGATGAGATTCAAACGTCAGCTTCAGGATCTCTGGTATCTGAGCATCGAACCAGCGCGGATGCGCTCTGAGAGCCGCGAAGAGAGCGAAGGTCCAGAAACGGATGGCTCTAACCTCGTAGACTGGTACCGCTCCATCGCCCAAGAGCGTCCAGAAACTCTCGGACCGCTATTTGGGGATCTCAAGGATCTCATCGGAGGTTTTAGTAGCCTGACACTGGTCAAAACCAGCGAAGATACTCGCGCTTTGCGCTGCGTTATGGCGGTGGATGGGAGCGAGTACACCCTGGGCCTGTCCGAGCTGTCGGCAGGCCAAAGAGCCCTCCTATTCTACTACCTCCTGCTGAATACCGGAATTGGACCTGAGCGTATTCTGATGATTGACGAGCCCGACAACTTCGTAGCGCTACGCGAGATTCAACCATGGCTGGTCGAGTTGAGTGAGCGTGCCGAAGCAAAGAATTGTCAACTCTTCTTGATCTCTCACAATAGCGAGGTCATCGACTATCTGACGGAGCCCCCAGCTTGGATCTTCGAACGTCTCGACGGAGGACCAGTACGGATCCGCCAATCGTCCAATGAAGGCGAGGACAACCTCTCGAGAGCAGAGCTCATGGCTCGGGGCTGGATGAATGGCTAGACGCGGAATCCGCGTGATTCTCCTTCATGAGGATCGTCTCCAAGAACGTTTCTTCCGCAAAGCTCTCAAAGGCCTCGGCCTCGAAAGTCGCGATGTTCGAAGTGTTCCCAAGAGCCACTTCCCTGGCAGTGGCAAGCAATGGGTCAAGGAACAGTTTCTCCATCAAGTCCAGGCTCTTCGTAGCAGGAACTATCAGAAAAACTTGGCTTTGATAACGGTCATCGACGGCGATGAGGATGGCCATACACAGAGAAAGAAGCAACTGACCCAAGGGTGTCCCCGAGAGGCCGATGAGAGCATCGTGATCGAGATTCCGACCTGGAGCATCGAAACCTGGCTTGGCCTACTGAATGGCGAAGGGGATCTCGTCGAGACGACCAAGTACAAATATAGTCGGTGGATGCCCAACAGGGATGAGCACAATAGAAGAACCGAGTACATTCAACATGCCGTCAGGCGATTCCTAGAGCTGCGGGCCCAGCCCAACAACTCGTCAGGACTTATGTCCCTGGACGACGGGTTGCGCGAGTTGAATCGCCTTCCCGATGGCTCTTGATATTAAGGCTACGGAGTCGGAACTCTAACCTAGACGGTCTGAGAACCTGGCGTCTGGCACAATCTTCGGCTGTCTCGTTTAGTGTCATCTGAAAGGAGTAGCTCGCCTGCCCTAGGACCAGCGCCCTAGCGCCACTCCGGCGACCGTTTGGTCTGCAAAAAGGTGGCGATGCCGTGTTTACAGTCATCGGTGCTACGGGAGGCAGCGTTGACCTCGGCGGCGAGCTGCAGGGACTCCTTCAGCGGTCGGCCGACGGTGTCGAGCAGCAGCCCTTTGGTGCGGGCGATGGACTCGGAGCTGGCACGGGACAGGATGCCGCCCACCAACTCACGGCCCGACTGGACGAGCTCGTCTTGGGGCACGAGTCGGTTGATCAGACCGATGGCGAGGGCTCTTTCGGGGCCCATGAGCTCGGGGTCGAGGAGCAGCTCCCGCAGATCCCGACCCTTGACGCGCAGCGGCAGGTAGGTTGCCACGAGGGCGGCGACAAAGCCGATGCGCACCTCGCTGTACATGAAACGGGACCCTTCGGCCGCCACCACATAGTCGTGAGCGGTGGCCAATCCGCAGCCCCCGGCGATGCACGAGCCGTGCACCAGGGCAACGGTCAATGCCGGCTGATAAAGAATCGACGCAAAGAGGGCCCGTAGGCTCTCGGAATCCCGACGATGGGCCTCGTCGCTGGCGTCCCGCAGGCTGCGCAAGTGCTCGAGATCGGCCCCGGCGGAGAAATGGCGGCCTTCCCCCTGCAATAGCACGGCCCGGATACCCTCGCTCCGCAGGTCCCTGCTGTAGAGCTCGGTGATCTCCTGCAACATGACGGGGGAAAGGGCATTGGCCTTCTCCGGGTTATTCAAATGGACCCAGAGAAGATCGTCGGCCGAGCCATCGCGATGCAGCCGCAACATTTTCCAGTCGCGACCCAAGAGATTCATGACTTGCGCCCCGATGAGGCCAAGAGCTCCTCGGGCACTTCGACGAGCATCTGCAAGAGACCCTGGCCGTGAGTCTTGCCTTGGGCGTCGGTCTTCAGGCTTTCGGTGCCACCGCCCCCCAAGGAGTCGTGCAGGATGAAGTTGAGGGCGTTGAGATTCGCCACTTCGAAACGCTCTACTCGACCTCGCACGAAACCCTTGAAATGCTCCTTGACCCGCTGCGCCGTGACCTGGTCGCGAATCACCCCGTAGAGCTGCGACGAGTTGGCGATCAATCCGACGTTGCTAGCTTCGCCCTTGTCGCCGGAGCGGGCGTGGGCAATCTCCGCCAAACGTACCTGTTGGCTCGCCATCTCAGACCTCCTCGACGCTGACGTGGACATGTTGCTCGACTTCTTCCCGGGCCAGTAGGGCGGGCCAATAGGCCACCACCGTCTGGGGCTTGGGGCGGCCACCCGCGAAACCGGTCACCCCCGGAGGGCCGGCGGTGACCAAGGGGGCCAGCTCCTTGCCAAAACGCTCCACCTTGCCGTAGTCCGTATCGCGTACGGCTAGACGCAGCACCACCTCCGGCGGCTCCGGCACCTCGTCGAAAACACCGGGCAGACAACAGCCGGTGCCGACAATCTCTTCTTCCCAGTCCCCTTCGTCGAAGGTGACACCCGCCCGGGCGAGCCGTTGGCGCACGATGTCGGCACATAGTCGGGCTTTGTCGATGGCCCGCGGCCCGGTGATGGTGAGCGTCCCCGCCGCCTTGAAACCAGCCAAGTACGATGCCGAGACTTTGAGAAACGGCGTATTCGGCCTCCCCTTGATGCCCGAGACGCCGACCCGGTCCTCACCCTCTTGCTGCAACTGGACCGTGGAGAAATCCGCCACCACATCGGGCGTGATGTACTCATCCGGTTGACCCATCTCATAGAGCAATTGCTCGGAAACCGTGTCGACGGTCACCAGGCCACCGGTACCGGCATGTTTGGTGACGGTGAACGTGCCATCGGCACGGGCCTCCACGACGGGGTAACCGACGTCCCAGAGATCGGGCACTTCCCACCAGCGGGTGAAGTTGCCGCCTGTGCACTGGGGGCCACATTCGAGGATATGTCCGGCGATCGTTCCCGCCGCCAAGAGATCCCAATCGTCCGCCTTCCAGCCGAATTCATGGATCATCGGCGCCAAGGCCAAGGCGGTATCGGTGACCCGTCCACAGAGGACGATCTGGGCCCCCTGCTCCAGGGCTTCCACCACCGGCGCCGCCCCCAAATAGGCATTGGCGCTGGAGACCTTCTCCACCAGGGGCCCCAAGGGGGCACCGTCTTCCATATTGCGCAGCTCATGGCCAGCGCCGATGAGCTCGCCGAGACGGGACGAGATGTCATCCCCTTCGACAACACCGACGCGGATGCCTTCGAGCCCTTGCTCCTTGGCCACCTGCAGGATCGCGGCGCGGCAGGCGTGGGGGTTGAGCCCGCCGGCATTCGACAACACCCGCACGCCGCGCTCCTTGAGCTCCGGCAATACCTGGCGGATGAAGTCGACAAAATCGGTGGCATAACCCTTGGTCGGGTCCTTGAGTTTCTGCCGCATCATGATCGATAGGGTCACTTCAGCCAAGTAGTCCATGCCGATGTAGTCGATCTCACCGCCGCGCAGCAATCGGATTGGGGCATCGACGTTGTCGCCCCAGAATCCCTGGCCATTACCGATCCGAAGGGTCTTCATAGTAGGTCTCGCATCATTGAAACGTCTCGCATCACGGGTTGTGTCGTTGAGACTGCCGAGGGCAGCCAAGGCCCCTCGCAAGAAGGAACGGCCAGCGCTACGGAAGCCGATCGCAGAAGGTTGTTGACGAAATTGGGAAGCGGGCTCGCCGCCATCCGAATTATAGGCCGTGTCCCGCCCCCTGTCACGATGCGGAGGGCCGCTGGTCCCGAATCCACCTCAGGGCGACGGGTACAGGGGAAAGAATACCGGCACCAAGAAGACGATCAGGGCGAGCACGACGATGGTCAAGGGCGTGCCCACGCGGACGTAGTCCATGGCGCGGTAGCCACCGGCGCTCATCACCAACAGATTGGCCTTGTGGCTGAACGGCGTCATGAAGGCTGCCGAGGCGGCCATTCCCACGGCCATCATCAGAGGTTGTGGGCTCACCCCCATCTGCTGAGCCGTGAGCAAGACCACCGGCCCCAGAATCACCACCGTCGGCGCGCCGTCGAGCCCCTGACTCAAGAGACTGGCCAAGATCACCAGGGCCGCCAGGAAGGCATAGACACCGTAGGATTCCGCCAGGGCAGTCACCGAGCCCGCGATCAGGTCGGCAGCCCCAGAACGTTCCATGGCACCTCCCACTGGCAAGATGGCGGCCACCAGATAGAGCGCCTTCCACTCGATCGAGCGATACGCCTCTTCCATGGTCAGGGCTCCGAAGAGCACACTGGCGACGGCACCGGCAAAGGCGGCGATGTGAATCGGATACAGACCGCTGACCACCAAGGCGATCATCAGTCCCAGGGAGCCCAGGGCCACCCAAGCTTTTTCGGAACGCCGAGGCTGCCTAGGTTTGTCCCCTAAGACGACAAAGTCTGGATCGTCCAACAGGAGATGGACATTCTCCCGCGGGCCGTGCAGCAGGAGGGCATCGCCGAGCCGTAGCTTTTGATCGGGTAGGTCCTTGTGGATAGCTTCGCCGTTGCGCCACAGGGCCAACACTTGCATGCGGTAGCGATCACGGAAACGCAGTTCCTTCAGGCTGGAGCCAGCGGCCTTCGAACGGGGCGCCACGATGACCTCGACGACACTGACTTCCTCCGACTCCAAATCGTGACGGGCGGCCGTCGACAGCAACTCTAGATTCCCCAATTGCAGCAAATCGATGACCCGATCGGGCTCGCCGGCGATGAGCAATTCGTCGTCCGCCTGGATCACCTCATCGACGGAAACGGCCAACAACGTCTCACCCTGTCGGACGATGCCGATGATGGTGAGGCCCGACAGCTCACCGATGCGGCTGTCCCCGACCGTCAGCCCAGCCAAGGTCGAGCCTTCGGAGACCGCCAGCTGAAACAAGCGTTCTTTGATCAGCTCGCTGGCTGGCACCTCGGCGCCGACGAATTCGAAAGCTTTCTGCTCAGCCAGCGCCTCCAACTGCTCATGGCTGGCCAACACCATCAGCTCATCGTCTTGATCCAACACCACTTGCGCCAGATTTTGGCGGCGGTGGTCGCCATCGCGACGAATCCCCACCACCAGCACACCAAAGCGATGCCGGAATCGCAACTCCGCCAAGCTGCGCCCCACCAAGCCGGAGCCACGACGCAGACGCAATACGACACCGCGCACCCGCGACGACACGGTATCGAGATGGTCCGTATTCGCCTCTTGGACGGAGATCCCTTCGACCGTCAACAGTTGCTTGAGGTCGCGGTAGTTGCCGTCCACCAGCAGCACGTCGTCCCCCAGCAGCTGAAAGTCCGCTGCCGGCGACATGTGTCGTTGCCCGGCGCGCTTGACCGAAAGCACCCGTACGTCGAGGGTTCGACCGATCTTGGCCTGGCTCAGCTCGACCCCATCGAGGGGCGACCTCTTGGGTATACGAATTTCTGTCAAACGATCTTCGACGCGGTAGGCGGTGGTCAGTCGGCTGGCCTCCTGGGCCCCCTTCGAAAGGACCTCAGCGGGCAGTAGGCGACGCCCGATGGTGGTCATGAAGACGATGCCAACCCCCAACAAGGCAAGCCCGATGGGGGTGAAATCAAACAGCGAAAAGCGCTCGTGGCCACCTTCCGCCAAGACTTCCGAGGCCAGGATGTTGGGGGGAGTGCCCACCAACGTCGTGGTGCCTCCAAGAATCGCACCAAAGGACAGGGGCATGAACAGACGGCCCGGCGAAAGACCCGTCTGCCGCGCCAAGCTCGAAATAGCCGGCAGCATCACGGCCGCGGCGGCAACGTTGTTCATGAAGGCGGAGAGGACCCCGGCCACCAACATGACGAGGATGATGAGGGGCACCTCGCGACTCCCCACCAGGGAGTGGAGCTTGCCGCCGACGGTGTCGGCAACCCCGGTCTGCAGCAGCGCCGCGCTGACAAAGAATATCGAGAACATGGTCATCACCGCCGGTGAGGAGAAACCGACGAAGGCTTCCTCCGCAGGCACATACTGGGTGACCACCAGAATCAACAACCCGATGAAAGCCGTCAGCTCCACGGGCAGCACTTCGGTCATGAAGCAATAGACCATGGCCACCAGCAGAAAAAGCAGGAAGGCAATCTCGAAAGTCATGGTATCGCTATCCCCTGAGGTTGAATCTGCGGCAAGTCTGTGATGCGCCCCTGTCGGCGTCAAGCAGCTTGGTGCATTGCCGATCTCCGTCCAACCGATGAGCTCCCCCGCCCGCCTTCAAGAACCCTAGATGAGATGGCTACTTGGCTCGGCGCAAAAATTCGCCCAACCGCTCAGCCTCCCAAAGGCCGTGCCAGCCGTGGAAAGCTAGACGCAGATAGCCCTCTCGAGCCGACAAATAGACCCCTTCCTCCTTCGCTGCCGCCAGCAGGGCGTCGAGAAAGGCTTGCCCCGCCAGAGCATCCCGATGGCCATGATGCAGCGGCAGAAACGAGCCCAGCCTGCCGGCCGCAAATAGGGCAATCAGACGCTCGGCCTCACCGCGCCACGGCGGCATGGACGACAGGGCGTCCAGAAGATGCATCTGTAAGGCCTTCACATGGTCGGCGATGGTGCTCACCCCGGCTTGCAGGAGGAGCCTCAGGCTCTCCGTCAACGCCGCGCAGGCCAGAAGATTGGGCACACCTTGCTCGAAACGACTGCCGTCGACGTTCCACTGGCGTTCGAAGTCCGTCGAGGGACGCCGGAAATCCGCCGCGCCTTCCACCGACAACCAACTCCCGGCCGGCGCCAACCGTTGCCGAAAGGCCGGGGATGTCCACAGAAAGCCATGGCCTTGGGGCGCCAACAAGCCCTTGTGGCCACCACAGGCGAAGGCCGAGAGGCCGTCCAACTGGGCCACCAACGTTCCGCAGCCCTGGATACCGTCCACCACCAACTCAACACCCCGTTGCCGACAACCGGCCGCCAGGCGGGGTAAGTCCAGACACAAACCATCCTGAAAACGCACCCAGCTGACCGCCAGGATACGAGTCGAAGGCCCCAGGGCATCCAGCAGGCGGCCCTCCACGTCGTCCTCGGCCGTCGGTGGACGTCCGCTCCAAGCCTGTGCACCTCCGACTTGCCCATCCCACAGGGGGACTTGCCGCAGGGTCACACCTCGGCCCGCCAAAGCCTGCCAAGGCCAGTAGTTGGATGGAAATTCCGCCAGCGGCAGCACGACCTCGTCGCCGACGGACCAGGGGTAGGCTTGGGCGATGACAGTCAGGGCGGACGATGTCGTAGCCGTCAGCGTGATGTCGGCGGCGTCGGCTGACATCAGCTGCGCCACCGTCTTCCGAGCGGCTGCGGGGATTCCCTGGAAATCTTCTTGCCAGCGTACCCGCCAAGGTTGTGCTTCGAGGACGAGCACATCTTTCACTGCCCGTAGGCTAGCCAGAGGCACCGGCCCTTCAGTGCAGTGCATCAACCAAGAAATCGAGGCGTCGAAGTCAAAGGCTTCCGGGTTCAGTGGCGGCACGGTGGAGGTACCCATTCACGGTGAGACGTTGCGGTATAGTTCCAGATTGCCGGGGGATCTATCCCCCACAACGGAGGCGGGACCATCAACAGGGAAACCAATCAAGTAGACCACATCGAGCGTAACCTAGCCAGGTTCTGATGCCTCCCCAAGCAATCCTCACAGCGCACGCTCCTCGACGATCACGGAGTCAGACATCATGAAATCAATCCTCGTCGGGATCCTCTTTCTCGTCGCTTCACCGACCTTCGGCCAGAACCTTGCTCCGGTCGGCGACGACCTGCAAGCCAACAGCTATACCACCGGCCAGCAATTTCTCGCCGCCGCCTCGATGGAGGCGGACGGTCAGTTTGTCGTCGTCTGGACGAGCACCGATTCGACCTACGGCCCCGATGTTTCGGGCTATCGCATCGAGGGCCAACTGTTCTCCGCCGACCGCTCGGTCAGCGACTTCGAGTTTCAGGTCAATACTTACACCCTCAACGACCAAGTGCTGCCGGACGTGGCATCCCAAGGCGACGACGCCTTCCTGGTCGTCTGGCAGAGCGCCGGCTCATCCGGCACCGACACCTCCGCCACCAGTATCTTGGCGCAACGCATGAGCCGTGTTGGCGGCACCGCCAGCAAGGTGGGCAGCGAGCTGCAAATCAACGACTTCACGACCTCGATCCAGTCCAGCCCTAGGTTGGCGGTACGCTCCGACAACGGCTTTGTCGTGTCCTGGGAGAGCTATGGCTCCCCCGGCGACGACACCTCCGGCAGCAGTGTACAGACGCGGCGCTTCACCTCCACCGGCACGCCCCTAGGCAGTCAGTTTCAGGTCAATACGTCGACCTACACCTACCAACGTTTTCCCGCCTTGGACGTCGGGCCCGACGACGAGTTTGTCGTCGTCTGGGAAAGTTTCGGCTCCGATGGTGGCGCCATGGACACCACTAGCATCCGCGCCCGCCGCTATGCCTCCGACGGTACGCCCACCGGCGGTGAGATGCAGATCAACGACTTCACCCTGGGCTTGGCGATCAACGAGTATTGGTTTCCTTCCGTGGCCGTCAACCCCAACGGAGACTTCCTCGTGGTCTGGGGCAGCATCGGATCGCCGGGGGACGACAACGAGCCCGACAATTACAGCATACAAGGGCGACTCTTCGCCTCCGATGGTACGCCGGTGGGAGGGCAGTTCCAGGTCAATTCCTACACCACCGGCGACCAGCGCGAGCCCCGGGTTTCGGCGACGCGGCCGGAAGGCAACTTCCTTGTCACCTGGCAGAGCGCCGGCTCTTTTGGCGACGACACCACCGGTAGCATCCAAGGACGGCATTTCGATTCCGCCGGCGCTCCCCTCGCCGACCAGTTCCAGCTCAATACCTTCACCACCGGCGAGCAACGCACCGCCGTGCACGGCGTACGTCCCGACGGCGAGTTGGTGGTGGTGTGGGAGAGCTACGGCTCGCCGGGCAACGACAGCGACGGCTCGACCCTGCTCTTTCGCGTGCTGCTCACCGATACGGACAACGATGGCGTTGCCGATGAGGTCGACAACTGTCCGGCCGACGTCAATCCGGGCCAGGAGGACGCCGACGGTGATTCCCTCGGCGATGTCTGCGATGCCTGCTTCGGCAACAACGCTTCCGGCAACGTCGACGGCGACGGGTTCTGTGCTGATCAAGACTGCAACGACAACGACCCGGGAGCCAGCCTCGTCGACGCCTGTGGCATATGCGGCGGCGATGGTTCCAGCTGCACCCTGTTCATCGACGGTTTCGAGGTCGGCAATACAAGCCAGTGGGATGGCAGCGTGCCGTGACCTGCGGTCCTCCGAAGGGTCTCCGCCCCCCTCGAGCTATTTCTGGATGGACGCTAGCGTAGAAAATTCTTGCTGATGTGCCGGAAGGTGTCCGTGCCCGCTTGCTGCAGCCACTCGAAGGCCACCATCTCGCGGCTGACGACGTGCGCCCCCACCCGACCCATGCGGCTCAAGCCCAGGGACGCATCCGCTTGCCGACGCGATGACACGGCGTCGGCCACGACGTAAACCTCCTTGCCGAGGGCCACCAAACCCAAGGCGGTCTGCAGCACACAGACATGGGCTTCGATGCCCGCCAGGACAAATTGCTCCCGGCCCGTCGCTTCGAAGGCTTCGAGGCAAGCCGGTGAGGCGGCACAGGAAAAGTGGATCTTCTCCACCATCATCTCCGGGGAAGCACGATTGGCCAAGTCTTCGACGGTATGCCCCAAGCCGCGAGGATACTGCTCCGACACCACCGTCGGCACCCCCAGCTGAGCGGCGACATCCATCAACCAACCGGTGTTCTCCACCACTTCGGCGCCTTGATGGATGGCGGGCAGCAGGCGTTCCTGCACATCGATCACCAGCAGACAGGATCTCTTGACGTCCATCAACATGCTTCGCTCCCAGGCATTCTTCTAACCATTTGCCACCACCACGACCGAGTCGGACGCTTCGTCGACGACAATCCATTCCGGGCGGTGGATGTGGAAACCTTGAACATAGTCCACCCCCAAATCTTCGAGGAGATCGAGGGTCGAATCGTCCTCCACCCATTCGGCGATGGTGGCCAAACCCATGACCTGGCCGATATGGCTGACCGCCCCCACCATCGCCCGGTGCACCGGATCGTTGCAAACACTGCGCACGAACTGGCCGTCGATCTTGAGAATTTCGACGGGCAGGTTCTTGAGATAGGCGAAGGAGCTGAAGCCGCTACCGAAGTCGTCGAGAATAAAGCGGCAACCCAAAGCCTTGAGGGCTTCGATGAAACGCAGGGCACGGGCCAGATTGGCCACCGCCGCGGTTTCGGTGATCTCGAAGTAGAGACGGGAGGGGTCGACACCGCTGGTTTCGATGTAGGTCATGACGTCTTGCCGGAAGGCCTCGTCGCCCAAGGATTGACCTGAAAGATTGATCGTCACCGGGGCGCCGCGCAGCGGCTCATAGGTATCGAGGGCCAGCAAGCGCAGCGTGTTGCGCACCACCCAACGGTCCAAAACCGGGGCTAGGTCGTGGCTCTCGGCGATGGGAATGAACGAGCTCGGCAGCACATGGGAGCCGTCGTCATCCAACATGCGAACCAGCATTTCGTGCATCGAAGGCCCGGTCTCCTGACGCAGTGGCCGAATCTCCTGGTGATAGAGGCAGAAACGATCCTGCATCAGCGCCCGGTGAATCTTCTGTACCCAATGCAACCGCCCGTAGCGTTCGCTCAGAGCCGCATCGGTGCCGTAGGTGTAGATTTGGTTACGCCCGTTCTGCCGCGCCAGATGGCAAGCCGCGTCCGCCTGCTTGAGCAGCTCGTGGACTCCTTCGCTCTGCCAATCGAAGGTCACCAGCCCGATGCTCAACCCGATCTCGAGATGGTGCCCCCCCCAGGTGAAGCGAAAGTCTCGGAGACGGCGTAAGATTTCTCGGGCCATGGCCCGGGCCTCCGTTTCTTGGCACTCCTCGAGCAGCAACGCAAAGTCGTTGCCGGCCACCCGACCGAGGGTCCCGAGATCCCCGATGGCCTCCTGCAGCAGATCCGCCACCTGCCGAAGCAATTCGTCTCCAGCCACGATGCCGTAGGCGTCGTTGACCAGCTTGAGCTCGACCACATCGAGATAGATCAGGCTGTGCCCGAGCTGCCGCTCGCGGGCCCCTTCGAGGGCCACCTCGAGATGAATCTCCAGCTCTTGACGGTTGAGCAAACCGGTCAACGTATCGTGGCTGGTCAGGTAACTCATCTGCTGCTCGAGGCCACGTAGCCGGGTCAAATCGCGGATTACCACAACAGCCCCCAGCACCCTGTCCCCCTGGTCGACCAACGGCGCAACGGAATCTCTAATGGTGAACTCTTCACCCTCTCGATTGCGCAAGATCCACAAACCCGGCTGGGCGATGGTGCGGCCTTCCCGCAGGCTGCGCTCCACCCTGGATGGACGCACTTGACGAGTACCTTCGTGGACCACCGGGTAGATGTGATCGAAGGGCTGGCCTCTCGCCTCCTGCAAGGTCCAACCGGTGAGCCGTTCCGCCACCGGATTCATGTAATCGATGCAGCCGTCGGCATCCGTCCGGATCACCCCTTCATCGATCGCCCTTAGCGCGACCTGGGCCAATTCCTGATCTCGAGCCAAGGAGAGCTGGCTTGCTCCGAGAGATTTTTCCTTCATTCCACAGCTACTCGATGGCCATGAGCTGAACCTCGACGGTTCGCTGGCGACGTTCCCTTTCCAAGGTAATTCTGGCTGTTCCGCCAATGCCGATTTCGTCGAAGGCCAGGATGAGGTCGGCGATCGAACGGATCGGCTGATCATTGACGGCGACGATGATGTCCCCCAAGAGTACCTCACCTCGTCGCGTTTGACGGATGCCTTCGATACCCGCTTGCTCCGCCGGGCCGCCGCGACCCACACGGCGGACGATCACACCTTCGATGCCGCCGCGTTGGGCCCAGCGATCCGCCAAGAGCTCGATGTTGATACCGGGCTGGAGAGGCCGACCATGCTGGATCAATTGAGGCACCAACCGGGCCACCACCTCCACCGGTACTGCGAAGCCGATCCCGGCGGAGGCGCCGCTGGGCGAGAAGATCGCCGTGCTGACGCCGATCAACCGCCCCCTCGAATCGAGCAAGGGACCGCCAGAATTGCCCGGATTGATCGCCGCATCGGTTTGGATAACGTCGCGGATCGGCACCCCGCCGGGCGAGTTGATCTCCCGTCCCAGGGCGCTGACCACGCCGGTGGTCAGGGTTTGATCGAGCCCAAAAGGGTTGCCGATCACCAGGACCCGCTGTCCTACCATCAAACGGCTCGAGTCCCCCACTTGCAAGGGCCGCAACAGCTCGGCGGGGGCATCGATCCGCAACACCGCCAAATCCTTGTTGGGGGCAGCGCCCACCAGTCGAGCATCCCAGTCTTTTTCGCCCAAGGTGACCTGAAGCCGGTCCCCTCCCCGGATCACATGGTAATTGGTGACGACGTGGCCAAACTCATCCCAAACGAAACCACTTCCGGTGCCCCGTGGAATCTCAAAGACATTGAGCGAGAAATAGTCCCGCCGCAAGTCGATGGTGGAAATATTGACCACCGAAGGTCGATTGTCCCTGAAGACCCGGATGTCCTGGCGCTCCTGCTCGGACAGATCCGCCATGGGCTCGACGTCGGTATCTGCTAGGGCCGTACCGACACCGCCGCCGCCTTGCCTCTCCATCGAGGCCGTCACCGGCGTTTGCCGAGGATCAGGTGCCGTCGATGGACGCAACAACCAGATGGCACTGAGGTGCCCCAAGGCAAAGATGGCGATGAGAGAGAAAATTTTGGCCATGGAACGCATCCCGACTCCTAGTTTATGTATCTATGTCGAAGGCCCTGAAGCTCAAACGGGGAGAGCCCTCAAGACATCGCTCAGCACTTCGGCGGAGACATATCGGTCGGCGCTCTTCTTGGCCAGCAGCCGCTCCAACATCGCTCCCCAGGCGGCGTCCAAATCGGGTCGAAACGTTTGGATCGACGGCGCTGGATCGTTCACGTGCTGCAATACGATGGCCGTTGGATTGTCGCCGCTGAAGGGCTCTTGGCCACTTAGCAGGGTGAAGGCGATGACACCGAGGGCATAGAGATCGCACCTGCCGTCCAAGGGTTTGCCTTGGATCTGCTCCGGTGCCATGTAGAGGGGCGAGCCGATGACCTCACCGGTCCGCGTCAGGTTGATGGCGGTGGAGCCGTCGTTGCGACGGGCGATGCCAAAATCGAGCACTTTGACCCGATCACCGTTGACCATGACGTTGCCCGGTTTCAAGTCGCGATGCACGATCGACATACTGTGGGCCTCCGACAGGGCGGCAGCGATGCCCAAGAGGATGGTCCTCACCCGCTCCGCCGGCATGGGCTCAGAGGTCTCCAACAGGGTCTCCAGGGAATCCCCCTCGAGAATCTCCATGGTGACGAAGACACCCCCGGGAAAGCGGCCGATGTCGTGCACGCGGACGATATTGGGATGGCTCAAGCGCCGACAGATTTGCACCTCGCGGATCAGACGCTGCTCGTCCTCGTTGGAACGTCCGTGGGCCGACGATAGCACCGTCTTGATGGCCACCTCTTCGGACAGCACCAGATCCCGGGCTCGATAAACACGGCTCATGCCGCCGCTTCCCAGGTCACCGAGGATCTCGTACCGATCGACCACCACCTGTCCGGGCACCAACCCCAGGGTAGACAGGGCGGACTGTAGCTCGGAGGTCTGGGGCCGCCGCTGCGGGCTGGGCTCGAGACAGCGGATCAACAGGTCGCGGATGATCTGAGGGATCGTTTCCGCCACCGCGGACGGCCATCCCACCAAGCTGGGGTCGAGACTCTGCTGCTTCTTCCAATTGGCCGGCAGGCTGGCCTCGAGCAAGATGACACCCAACCATCCCAAACCGTAGAGATCCGCCGCCGGACCGACGATCCCCCCATCCTGCTGCTCGGGGCTCAGCTGGATATCGCCCGCGTGCTGCTCGGTGAGGATTTCGCCCAGCCCCATTCCCACCAACTTGGCATGTCCCTCCTCGTCCACCAACACCGTCCGTAGGGATATCCAGCGATGCACTAACCCCAATTTGTGGGCCGTTGCCAGGGCATCACAGAGTTGCACGATGATGTTGAGCGCGGCGAGCGGCGGCGGCTGCCTCTCTTTCATCCAGCGGTCGAGACGCCGGGCCTTGGTGTGCTCATAGACCAGCATCACATAGTCGCTGGCGTGCACCACTTCGTCCAGCTTCAAGATCGTCTTGTGACGCAGGGTAGAAGCCCGTTGCATGGCACGCCGGAAGTCCTCAGCCTGACCGCCCACCGTCGCCAAGGGGAAGGAAGCCAAAAGCACCGGCCGCCCTCGGTCGCGCCGATCCTTGGCGTCGAAGAAGGTGGAGCCGTCCCACCAAGGATCCAGGCGCTGCCCCATATCGAAGGGCAGCTCCAGGTTTTCCGTCCGGCTGGCCGGCAGCCCGATAATGCCGCTGATCTCGAAGACCCCGGATGGGACATCGGAGGGCATCTCCTCAGTGCCGTCGAAAAGCCGCGGGAAGGCCTCCGAATCGGCTGGGGATTCCGCTCCCGGCGGCTCCTCCGAAGCCCGTTTCCTGACCGCTTGGAGCCTCTCCAAGACATCACGAAATCCTGGCCTCGCTTCGTCGATACGTTGATAGTAACCCTGGGCTTGACGAAAGCTCCCCTTGGCCTCGGCGATGCGCGCTTGGCAATACAAACGATCCGGATCGGGGATCCTGACACCGCTCTGGCGTAGGAAGGCGAATCGCTGCTCCGCTTCTTTCAAGTCCCCTTCTTCGATCAGCAGTGGAACCAAGAGCAGAGAAGTGTGGATGTACTCGCGCCGCGACTCGGCCCGTTGCTCGTCTTGCACCACGGCCCGCAGATTGCGGGTCGCGTCCCCGTTGCAACCCGCCTTGGCGAAGTAGAGCCCCGCCTTATAGGAACGGCCAGCTTTCTCGTAGACCTCGGCAGCGGCTTTCGACATGCCCGCCTTGAGGAAAGACTTGACGGCATGGGTGAGGTTCTCAGCCGCCAGATAGTTGCGTCCGGCTTCAGCGAATTGGCCAGCTTGCCAGTAGAGCTCGGCCGCTTGGGACGGGTTTTCCGCCTTTTCCCAAAGGCGGGCTGCCTGCTCGAGGTTCTCGTCTTCTTGGTAGGCCCAGGCGGCTGCGTCCAGCTTGCCTTGTTGCTCAAAAATCTGCGCCGCTTCACTGCGCCGGTCGCAATTGAGGTAGATCTCAGCTTTGACCTCGTCATCGACACTGGCGCCATGGCTTTCGATGATTTCCAAAGCTCGATCAAAGCGTCCAGCCTGAAGATAGCTGCGGGCCGCAGCGTCATGCTGCCCAGCATCGACAAACATGTTGGCGGCGCGGGTCAGCAGACCACAACGGGCTAGCAGACGCGCCGCCTCCCCATGGCGTCCAAGGTTCTCCAGCAGATCAGCCCGCCGCAGGTCTGTCTGGCGAATCAAACGCTCGATACCCGGCGACGGGTTGTCCTGCCGTTCTGCTTGCAACTGCCCGGAGCGCAGCTCGAGGGCTCGGATGGCGTTGGGTGTCTCGCCGATCTCAGCGTAGCAATCCGTCGCCTCGTCGAACATCTCCGCTTTTTCGAAGAGGCGCCCTGCCTTGGGCAACATGCCAACTTTGCGGGCCGACTCCGCCGCCTGACGATACAGACCGGCGCGCTCGAAAAGCGAGCTCGCTTCCTTGTGCTTGTCGTGGGAGCTCAGAAGCTCGGCGGCCTCCTGCAGCAACCCGTGCTCTTCGTAGACCTTTGCCGCGGTGTCGTAATCTCCGAGCTGGATGTGACAGTCCGCCTCGGCCCGGAATCGCTTGGCCTTGCGATAGAGCTCGGCAGCACGCAGAAAGCTACCGTTCTGGTAGTGCTTGTCAGCAAGCTGGTCTTTGCTCTTGAAGACGTTGGAGAGCATGTTCCTCGTTCACGGCCGGCATCGTCGAGCTTCAATTCTACTGCATTCGGTACGCTTCGCCCTACTGCTTCAACCTGACGCAGCCGACAAAAAAGGGCGGCTCATCGAGCCGCCCACTTTCGTGAGACACGTTGCCCGTGTCACTCGTTCAAGGACGGATCCGATCAGCGGGAGCGGCGATAGGCCATGGCTTCCGCAACCCGCTGCTTGGCCAAGGAGAGGGCCGCTTCGGCCGGCATTTGGCTGTGCGCCTTGGCCAGCTCCAGCACCGCCCGGGTATTCTCTTTGACCTTCTCTTCGATGGTCTCAAAGGCTTGCTTCTGGGTGCCGCCCTTGTATTCCACCGAAGCACAGATGACACCGCCCGCATTGGCGACAAAGTCGGGCACCGACAGGATACCGTTGTCGTGCAGAATGCGCTCCGCCCGAGCCGTCACCGGAATATTGGCACCCTGAAGTACCAGCTTGCACTTGAGGCGCAAGGCGTTGGTCTCGTCGATGACGTCCGGACGGGCCGCCGGCACGAAGATGTCGCACGGGATGTCCAGCCAGGCGTTCATGTCCATGACCTCCGCGCCTTCATAGGTGGTGACCTTGCCCGTCTCCTGCTTGATTTTGCAGAGACGCTCGATATCGAGCCCAGCGGGATCGTAGACCGTGCCATCGAGATCGCTGGCGCCAACCAAAAGGGCGCCCCGCTCTTGTAGGTAGCGAGCTGCGTGGGAACCGACATTACCGAAACCTTGGACAACCACCCTGGCGCCTTCGAGGGAAAATCCGGCAAACTCTTGCGCCACTTCGGCGCACACCGCCAAGCCGTAGCCGGTGGCCCCGATCTGATCGAGGGGAATTCCACCGAGGACCTTCGAAAGGCCCACGGAGCGACCTATTTCATCACGCACCCAGGCCATGGCCACCTCGTCGGTGCCCATATCCGGACCCGGAATGTAGCCGGTCATCGACTCCATGGCGCGGGCAAACTGGCGAATCAAAGTTTCCTTGTTGGGGGAAGAAGGATCGGCGAGGATCGCCGACTTGCCACCACCGTGGGGAATTCCTGCCAGCGCGTTCTTCCAAGTCATGGCCCGAGCCAAGCGGAAAACCTCGGCAGTGGATACGTCTTTGGCCATTCGGATACCGCCGATGGCGGGTCCGGCGGAGATGTTGTCGATGACAATGATGCCCTTGAGACCGCTGCGGGGCTCGTAGATGTACACGATCTTCTCGGGACCGTACTCGTCCGCGAATTCGTCAAAACTCCTGACCATTCGTCGTATCTCCTTTATTTAAGCGCGCAAGAATTCGCCAAAGCGGACCTCGGCCCGCATAGATTTTCTTCGATTCCAACAACAATGCGGCAGCCTCGATCAACGGGTCTGGCTCGTCCCATGAGGCTCTTTCAAGTGCAGCGAACCTAAAAAGGACCGCGCCTTGGGGGCTAAGGACTTCGAGCGTCGACAGTAGAGGCGGTTTCGGCAACCCACTCCGAACGGAGCCGGTTCTTCAGGTGCACCTAAGATTATCAGGGAATTGCCTAGAATCCCATCACCCTGCCGCCAACCGATGCCGATATGGATGCCGAAACGGACTGGAGCTACTCATCACCCCCCCTGGACGGGTCAAGACCAAGGGGCTATTGCGGTGTCTGCTCCAATAGAAGCCGGGTGGCCATTTGAATGATCATATCGTGATTCGGCGACTTCTTGATGAAAGCCAGGCCAAGGGAGTCCCCCTGCCGCCACGCCACACGGCCGCCCAGGCGGACCTCGTTCTCTCGGATGGAGAGGAACAGGACGACATCGTCTCCCACTTCCCAGACCTCTGGCGCCTGCCGGATACAAACACCACCCAACGACAGATTCTCCAACAGGACGGAATGCTGCACCCCGTCTTCCCGTCGCAGGATCACCTCGTTGCTGCAACGAATCCGGATCTCGCGACGCCTTCCAAGCTCTAGCGTCGATGCCAAGTTTGCGCTGTGGCGCCGAGCCGCTGCCAGCTGCAGCTTATGGAAGACATGGGCGTGATCGTCGAGGAAGAGCAGGAGATCCGTTCGCGTGATTTTGAGCAAGCGACAGGCCTCGGTGGCCCTCACCGAAGCTGCATGTCGGCCATCGACGAAAAGTCCCAGCTCACCAAAGAAATCGCCCTCTCCCAAGCGCGCCAACAAGTGGACAGGACTGCCGATGGCATCGCGAAAGACCACCACAGCCCCCTCGGCGACGACAAAAAAGGCTTCCGACGCTCTGCCTTCCTGCAGTATGAGGCGCTGCGCCGGCACGCTCAGCTCGACAAACCATTCCGCCAAGCGCTGCAACTCTCCATCGTCCAGATCCTGGAAGAGCTCCACCGCTTTCAGATCCGGCAGATTCGCTTGCCGCTTGAGAACTTTGAAGGGTCCCATGGCCTCCCCCGTCGCGAGAATATTCCGAGGCTCATCCTCGTTCAATGCCTTCTGCAGGATTTCTCTGTCGAAGCCCTATTGTAGCAATCCTCTTTGCAGGACGCCGCCACACATCTCAGAAAAGGACGTCACAGAGGCCCCATGCCTCCGAGGGGTTGCGGTGGGCCGATGACCGCACCGCGTTCGCCGCCTCATTCCAGCGGCGCCACCAGCGCCATCTCGTCGTCCGTGGGCTGGAATACAGTGACGGCAAAAGCTCCCGGCCCGACATGGGTACCGATACCCGGCCCGATCTCACTCTGCCAGAGCTCCAACACATTGAAAGATTGCGCTACGATTTGGCGCAAATGGTCCGCTTGAACCGGCGAGTTGGCATGGCTGACCGCCACGATCACCGGGCGGGAAGCGTCTAGACGTTGCCCCAGTTGCTGCGCCATGACGTCCAAGGCCTTCCGCCGCCGCCGCACCTTGTCGATGGCCACCACCTCACCCTCTTCGATACTGAGCAGCGGCTTGATGCCCAGCAGGTCGCCGAAGAAGGCCTGCACCTTGCCCACCCGACCGCCGCGGTTCAGGTAGTCGAGGGTCGCCAAGACCGCCAAGGTGACGATCCGAGGCGACATCTGCCGCATCCGCTGGGCGATTTCATCGGCTGCCATACCCCTGGCCCCCATGCGGGCAGCAAAAAGCGCCAAGAGCCCCAAAGCCATGCCGATCTGCTGCGAATCCACCACTTCGATGTGTCGCTCCGGCAGTTCCTCTTGCAGCACCTCACGGGCTTGGCAACCCAAATCGAAAAGCGACGACGTCTTGGAGGAAACATGCAAGGCCACGACATCGCTGCGCTGACAGGTCCGACGATAGACTTCGAGCACATCTTCCGCGGTGGGTGGCTGGGTCTCCGGGTGGGCGACCTGCTGCTCGAGAATGCGATAGAAATCACGCGGTTTGATATCGATGCGATCACGGTAGATTTTCTGTCCGAAACGCACTTTGGCCGGAATCACCGCCACCGCATGGGCCCTCGCCTGCTCTATCGAAAGATCCGATGCGGAATCGGTGATGATGCGCACCATCGCCGCAACTTCGAGGCGCTGGACGGCCCCGCGCTCTTCCAGCTCGAGAAGGGCTTGCACGACATCCCCGTCGGTGACGCCGAAGGTATCGAGGGCCTCCTGCAACATGGCCCCTTGACGCGCCGCCTGCAGCACTTGCTGCTGCATCGTCGGCAAGCTATCGCTGTCCTGGATATCCTCGACCAGCTTGAGGCGGGACTGAGGATCGGGGTATTGGCCTAAGGAGTCCTGGATGGCGGCATTGATCAAGGCGTTGAGATCTTCGCGGATCTGGCGACTCGGATCCGGCGGCTCGCTGTCGAGCTCGAGCACGATGCGAAACGGTCCTTCGTGGCGCCGCGCCAGACGGCAGAACGCCTTGAGGCCATAGACCCGGCCCGCCTGTGCCGCGATGACGTTACCGCGAACGAAGTGGATGGAGCCCTGCTCGAGCTCAATGCGGCCGGACAGCAGCGCCCGGTGCAGAGTCCGCACCAATTCCAACAGCGGCTTCTGCGCCAAATCATCCACCAAAGCCTCGAGGGCCGCATCGGTGGCGATGCCGATCTCCCGACCGATCAACACCAGGCGCAGACGACGAATCAGCTCGTCATTGTCCAGATCTCGCGCCACCAGGAAGACCACCTCGGACGACAGCTCGTGCTCGTCGTCTGGATGCTCCCCCAGCAGCACCAACGTACGATCCATGCCGGACGCTTGGCGGGTCAGCTCGGCGAGGATCGAGGCATCGCCGAAGCGGGCCAGGCCAACCGGCGCCACAATCACCGCCGGCCCCAACCCCTGCGCAAAACGAACCCCCTCTTCGCCACTGGTGGCAGGGACGACTTCGTAACCTTCCGAGGCCAGGCCACGGCAGACCTCTCGGCGTCGCTCCTCCTCGGGTTCGACAATCAAGACGGCGGGGCGGGTCATACATTTCTCCGCAAACAAGGGGGGCATTGATACATCACATCTTTCCTATTCCGGTGGCCTCCACCGCATGCCCCCCACCCTGGGAAACGAGGCTACCGGGGCCTCAGGTCCCGGAGCGTCAACGAACACGGGGATGGAGCAGTCGAAAGACTCCGATCAGGCTTTGCGGCGCATGACCGCTCGACTGCCAACGACTTTTACCCGCCACCAAACTGAGGATCATCTCCTGCTTTTCCGGCTGCTGGGCGACGAGCACCCCAGCCGTCGCCGATCGCGTCGTTTCGAGACGCTCGATCAAACCGCTGATCAGCTCTCGATCTTCGGCATCTTCGAGCCATAACAGGACTCCGGCGCACAGGGAGAGAATTCCTTCCACCTGCGTCTTGACCTCCGGGCTCAGAATCTGGACGTGCAACGACAGACTACCCAACTCGGTTTCGAACGTGGCGCTGCCGCCCTGCCGCAACTTGACCTGCTCCACCAGCTTGGGCAAGTTGACCAACTGTCGATAGCCGGGAACGCTCTCCAGCAAGCGCCGCAGATGTGGCCACACCTTCGGCTCCACCAGTAGGAGATAGGGCAGATTGTGGGACTCGAATCCGGCCTCCGTCGCAGCGCTCAACAGGTTGCTCAGCGCCATGTCGAGGACGACGCTGGAAGAGATCTCGGTCGTTGTCATGAATTGCTCGCCGGGTTTCTTGGCCGGCGCCAGGGCGCCGTGCTCGACCAACCAAGCGACCGCCAGACGCACCTTGGACGGCGCCGCAGAAATCTCGACGATTAGATCGAAGAGTCTGCCCGCCTGACCCTGCAGACGCTCGAAGACCTGGGCCACCGGAATCTCCGACAATTCGGGGTCGAGCTCGGGCAAGGTGTCGACCAGGAGCTCCAGGGGCACACCCGTCTCCGGCAAGTGCTCCTGACGCTTTTTCAGCTCATCCTCCAGCCAGGCCGAAGCCATCAGCACCTCAGGAATCGGGATGCTTTCCTGGGCATCATCGGCTTTGGCCAAGGAGTCGTCGGTGGTCAAGCGGAAATGCCCCGATTTCAGATCGAGCAAGGCCAGCAAGGCATCGCGGCCCCGGAGCCTTTGGTAGCGGGCCGATGTGACCCGACCGCCGGACACTTCGACCTGTCCGATACCCTGCGGGCTGCGAATCGTCAGCTCACCGCTCTTACCGGACTGCTGAACGAACTGCATGAGCTCCCAAGGGGGATGATTGCCCAAATCCCCTTGCATGAGGGCCGGCGAGGCATCGCGGCTGCCCAGTAGACGGCCGACGCGGATCAACAGCTCTTCCAGGTCCACCGGCTGACTGAGAAGCTCGTCGGCACCGGCTCGCAGGGTGGCCACCCGCTGGCGGGCCTGGGTCTCCGACGACAGGGCGATAATAGGAACGGAGCGGGTCTCCGCTCGGTGGCGCAAGGTCTGAATGACCTCCAGCCCGGGGGAGGATGGCAGCTCCATCTTGAGAAGCACCAAGTCAACCCCTCCGGCAACGGCCAGCTCGATACCCCGAGCCGCTTCCGGAGTCGATTCGACGACATGACCGGCAACGTGCAGGCGGTCTTCGAGGACCGCTGCAAATACGGAATCGTCTTCGATGATCAGAATCTTGGCCACTCGATGTCCTCGTCAGTAAGATCCCTGGACGCCAAACGCCGGGCGAGGACCCGGCTACGGTAGAACCTAGAACGAGACGCCTCGGCGGTCCGTGGGTGAGGTGCCGAGTCGAGCCCCGTCAGACACTCTCGAAGGTCAACGACTCGGCCAATCTCGGATCGGCCTTGGGCACCAGAGAACCCTGTCCCAAGAGGTGGCCAAGATAGGCCACAAAAAGACCGCCGATTCCTAGCCAACAAGCGATGTCGGTGGCCGCCGGTTGAAATGCTTGCGCCACCATCGCGTGGTGATCTCCCGAAGGTACGGGGGTCGGCATCACCAGCCAGTAGATGTCGACATAATGCATGAACAAGAGCCATAGGGCACCGGCCGTCATGGCGAATCGACTGCGCTTGGCCGGCTGAGAAATGAGCCAGAAAAAGGGAATCGCGAAATGGCCAACGGCCAGCAGAATCGATACCGGCTGCCATCCGTTGTGCCAGCGGTGATCAAACCAGATGGTCTCTTCAGGAATGTTGGCGTACCAGATGAGCATGAATTGGGAGAATCCGATGTAGGCCCAGAAGACGACAAACCCGAAGAGCATCTTGCCCATGTCATGGTAGTGCTCGCCGGTGACCACACCTTCGAGGACCCCGCGACGCTGCAGCCGTAGGCTCATCAAGATGAGGGTCGCAAAGATGGCAATGACACAACCAGCGAAGGTGTAGACCCCGAAGATGGTCGAAAACCAGTGGGGATCGAGGGTCATCATCCAGTCGACCGCCGCAAAGTTCAGGGTCAGCCCGAAGAGGATCATGCAGGGGGCGCTGCGCTTGTTGAGCCGCGCCGTAATGCCGAAGTCGGCCGAGGCGTCTTGCTTCTGCGAGGCCCGGTTGAAGTAGATCATCAGGCCGATCCAGACGGCAAAATAGATCACCGCCCGCAGATTGAAGAAAGCGATGTTGAGGTACGGCGCCTTGTGCTGCAGCAGAGGATCATGGGCCACCGCCGCAGCATCGCTCCAATGAAAGAGATCGTGCATGAAGAGCAGCGGAATGGGCAGGAATAAGATGGCGAAAAGAGGCAAAGTCGCCGCCACTTTCTCAGCCAGTCGACGCACCACGACACTCCACCCTGAACGGGCCAGGTAGTGCAGGATGACAAAGAACAAACCTCCCAAGGCGATGGTGACCCAGAACATGAAGCCCGTCAGGTAGGAGAATGCCAGGCGCTGAGGGTCTTCGCCCTGTAGGAGAAAAGCGAGGCCCAGACCGACGACACCGATGACCCCTCCAACGGCGGGCAGCTTGGGCCACAGGCCAGAGGTCGGCAACGTGATCTGTTGGGAATCGAGGGTGACGTGGTGTTCCATGTCTTGCGTCTTCCGATCCAAGGGTTTCAGGTCAGTCTTCCATGACTTTCTCGATGGCTTGGGCTCCGATTCCGTCGAGGAAGGCATGGGTCGTTTCAGCGTCGTACTTCGGGTCCTGGGCTTCGATGGAGATGAAGAAGGCGTCATCGCTCACCCGGGAAAAGGCCTCGGAATTGAACAGCGCATGATGGTGCCGAGGTAAACCGCCGAGCAACAGCATGCCGAGCACGGCGCCGATGGCTCCCCCGAGAACCCCGCACTCGAACATGATCGGCACAAAGGCCGGCCAGCTGAAGAACGGTTTGCCACTGATCACGATGGGATAGGCCAAGGCGCTGGTCCAGTACTGCAAGAGCATGCCCGCGGCGGCGCCCGACAGCCCCAGGATCAATACAAAGGCCGAGACCATCGAGCGTTTGAGCCCCATGGCCTTGTCGAGCCCATGCACCGGAAACGGCGTGTGGGCATCCCAGCAGGTGAATCCCGCGTCGCGCACCTTGGCACAGGCGTGCATCAAAGTTTCCGGGTCCGGAAACTCTGCCAGCATCCCAAATTCTCGACTTTCGGCTGTCAACGCAGGATTTGCACTATTTGCGGCCATATACAGTCCTTTCCAAGTCTCCGGTGCGGTCGCTTCCTCCCCAGCAAGCGAGCTACTCGGGACGATTGTGGACGTGAGCTTGAGGCAAAACGCTCTTCACTTCGGCCATCGCCACCATCGGCAGGAAGCGCACGAAGAGGGTGAAGAGGGTGAAGAACAGCCCGAAGCTGCCGGCGAAGGTGGCGAAATCCCAAAAGGTGGGGCGGTAATAGTCCCAGCTCGAGGGAAGAAAGTCCGCATGTAGTGACGTCACTACGATGACAAAACGCTCAAACCACATGCCGATATTGATGAAGATGGAAGCCACGAAGAGGATGCCCATATGCGTCCGCGCCTTCTTCCACCAGAAGATTTGTGGCGTCACCACGTTGCAGAAGATCATCGTCCAGTAGGCCCAAGCAAAGGGGCCCCCGGCGCGGTTGGTGAAGGCGAAGAGCTCGTAGGTATTGCCGCCGTACCAGGCGATGAAGAACTCCATCGAGTAGGCAAAACCCACCAAGGTGCCGGTGAGCAAGATGAGCTTCGCCATGCGATCGAAATGCAGCAGATTGATGATGTGCTCCATCTTGAAAACCTTGCGGCAGATGACCATCAAGGTGATCACCATGGCCAGGCCGGAGAAGATGGCGCCGGCGACGAAGTAGGGCGGAAAAATCGTCGTATGCCAACCGGGCAATTGGGAGACGGCGAAATCGAACGACACCACCGAGTGCACGGACAGCACGAGGGGGGTCGCCAAGCCGGCCAACATCAGGTACGCCTTTTCATAGTGCAACCACTGACGGAACGAACCCCGCCATCCGAGGGCGAAGAAGCCGTAGGCAAGGCGTCGGATCTTGGTGGTGGAGCGATCCCGCATGGTGGCCAGATCGGGGATCAGGCCGACGTACCAGAAAACCAAGGAGACGGTACCGTAGATCGAGACGGCGAACACATCCCACATCAAGGGGCTACGAAACTGTGGCCACATGCCCATCTGATTCGGTATCGGCATCATCCAGTAGGGCAGCCATGGACGGCCGATGTGGATGCCGGGAAAGATCAACGCACAGGCGACGGCGAAGAGGGTCATGGCTTCGGCGGCCCGGTTGATCGATGTCCGCCACTTCTGGCGAAACAGGAAGAGCACCGCGGAAATCAGCGTCCCGGCGTGGCCGATGCCGACCCAGAACACAAAATTGACGATCGGCCAGGCCCAGGCTATGGGGATGTTATTACCCCAAATACCGGTGCCCTCCCAGAAGAGCCAGCCGATGCTGACTCCGAGAAGACTGGTCAGGGCCATCGAGGCGCCCAGGAAGATGTACCAACCCAAAGGGGGCTTCCACTCGACCGGGGCGGAGACCACCTCGGTGATGTCATGGAAACTCGGCTCTCCTTCGATGAGAGCCGTCCGTCCTTGGATGGGATCAATGTCGGCTACTACAGCATGCGCCATGGCTCGGCATCGCCTCGTCAAGAATGAATAGATTGTGACTGCGGGTGTTTAGCATGGTCCGTCGAGCAAGGTCAACCTGAAACCCGGCTAAGAAACCCCTTTCAGGATCGCGTCGGCGGCCGCAAATCCGCTCTGGATGCAGTCCGGTAGCCCGACACCATGAAAAGCGCTGCCCGCAAGAAAAATCGACCCGGGAAGTTGGGTTGCGGCTCTTTGCAGGATCTCAGCATGCCCCACTTCGTATTGCGGATAGCCTCGGGGCCAACGGTAGAGACGACGCAGGGTCGGCTGCGCCTCCACTCCGGTGAGACGTTTCAAATCCCGCCCGACGGCCTCGAAAAGAATCTCGTCCGGAAGCTCCAGCGCCCCTTTGGTGGCTTCGTTTTCCGCCAAGAATACTCGCAACAGCGCATGGTCCGTCGGCGCCCGATCGACGAATTTGGTCGAGCACCAAGTGGCCGCCAGGACTTCGCGCTGAGCCTTCTTGGGAACGAAGAAGCCAAAACCTCGAAGATCCTTGGGTAGATCCCGTCGACGGTAGCCCAAGGACAGGGTGGCCAAGGAAACGTAGCGAAGGGTACGCAGCGTCTCGGCCAACGGGGGGGCGAGCTCGTCCATCAGGGTGCTGGCCGCGAAGGCGGGCAGCGCCAAGACCACGGCATCGGCCTCCAAGACCTCATCGTCGAGGTGGACACGGTAGGACCCGTCGCCGTGGCGGCTCAGCCGCCGCGCAGTCCGCCCACTGAGCTTGCAGGCCTCGGGCAAGCGCTCGGCCAGCCGATCGGTGAGCTCGGCAACGCCACCGGGGAAACTCCAAAAGAGAGGGCCCGCGGGCCGCCCCACGGCGCGGAATGCCCGCACCAGGCTACCGTGGCACTGCTCCATCTGCCGTAGACGCGGATAGGTGGCCAACAGGCTCATGCGATCGACATCGGCCACGTGAATATGCGCCAGCATCGGCTCGGCCACCCGTTCGAGGGCTTCCTGGCCCAGGCGGCGGCGGATGAACATGCCGAGGCTCTCGTCCCCCTCCGCAGGCCCCTTGGGGATCCATGGCTCGCAGGCCACACGCAGCTTGCCGCGCCAGGTCAGCAGCGGCGAACGAAAGAACGGTCGCCAGCGCCCAGGGACCACCAGACGAAAGCCCTCCGGCAGCGGTTGCAGGCGATGGTCCTGGAAGATCGAGACCCCGCCGTCGGCATCGCGGCTGCCGATCAAGCGATCCCCGAGCCCCACTTGACGGGCCAGCTCCAGGCAAGCCGGCTTGTGGGCCACAAACGAGTCGGGCCCAGCCTCGAGCAAAAAGCCCTGCTCGGACTCACTGACTACCTTACCGCCAAAACGGGGCTGCGCTTCGACAATGCGAACGCTGAGCGGTCGATGCGCCGCCGCTTGCTGCAATCGAAAGGCGGCGGCGAGGCCCGCCATGCCGCCGCCCAGGACGACACAGCGAATCACTTCAAAGGGCTCCACAAACGAAGCAGAGAACGCCGCATCTCAAGACTCGTCGCCGGAAGAACCCGGCGCAGCATCCCCGACTTGGGCGGCGCTCGGACGCTGCATAGGGCGCACAAACGAGGGCATGTTGGCAAAGGCGGGCCGGCTTTCTCCCTGCATACCGTCTTGCATCACTTGCGCCGTAATGCGGCCAATCCCTTGGCCCCGCGCAAACTCCTCCAAACCCCGCTGCACCTTTTCGCGAATGAATCGAATGGGGATACGGTCCAAACGCGCCTGGGCATCGGCGTCCCATCGGATGGCCGCGGTGGCCAACGGCACGCCGGTGGGTTCGTAGGGACACCCAGGGTCCTCGGCCAGGTAATCGTCGAATCCAGCATAGGCACGGCAGCGGCAGCCTCCGCAGATCTCTTTGAACTCACAACTACCACAGCGGCCCCCGAGACGCTCCGGGTCTCTCAAGGCCTGCAAGACCGGTGACGAACGCCAGATCTCGGTGAAGCTCTGCTGGCGCACATTGCCCGCCGTCAAGGTCATGTAGGGGCACGGGGTGACATCCCCGCTGGGGGTGATCCGGCAGTATTCCGTCCCCGCCATGCAGCCGCCACTTTCCAGGCCGGCGCGCCCCAAATGGTAGGCGATGCGCTTGAATTGGGGGGCGCATTTCGAGCGCACCAACATCGGTCGGTAGGCCTCCTGGGCATCCACCAAGTCCGTCAAGGCGGCTTCCGTATCGGCCGCCGACAGATCGTTCATGCGCTGCCCACGGCCGGTTTGCACCAGGAAGTAGAGGTTGAACGACCAGGCCCCCTTCTGCCGCGCAAACTCCAGCAGTTGGGGGATCTCTTGGCGATTCATATCCATCACCGTGGTCTGCACCAAAACCTCGAGGCCATTGGCTTTGCAGATCTCCAGGGCGCGCACGGAATGCTCCCAGGCATTGGGGCCGCCGCGAAAGCTGTTGTGCTTCTCAGGGTCGACTGAATCGATGCTGATGCCCACCCCTTTGACGCCACACTCGATCATCTTGCGGGCCACTCGATCGTTGACCAAGACACCGTTGGTCCCCATCACCACCCACATGCCGCGATCCGATGCAGCCTGGGCCAGGTCGTAGATGTCCTTGCGCAGCAAGGGCTCGCCACCGGTGAGAATGACCATCTCCGTGCCCAGGGCTTGCATCTCGTCCAACAGCGCCAAACATTCCGCCGTCGTCAGCTCGTGCTCTTCCTTCTTGCCCGCCGACATGTAGCAATGGGGGCATTTCAGGTTACAGCGCCGGGTCAAGTTCCATGAAATCAACGACGGACGAAACTCGTCCATCGCCAGGGCACCGGCGGCGGAAGTGCCGAGGATTTCAGAAGACGATGGCGAAGGCATGTCAAGGCTCCTTCGAAAAATGCGGACGATGGCGAGGCGGCCGGAGATGCCGATCTGCGTGTCGAACAGTATCGCAAGATGGCATGGAATGGCGGATGACTAGAGCTGATATCTTCTGCACCTATGAACACCATGCTCGATACCGCACGCCCTCCACGCGCCGGCGAAAGCCTCGACTTGGAACGCCTGGAGCCATACTTGCGCCAGCACTTGCCGCAAATGAACGGCCGTCTAGAAATCGAGCAGTTCCCCAGCGGCTTCTCCAATCTCACCTATCTCCTGCGGGCCGGCGACTTCGAGCTGGTGCTGCGGCGTCCGCCGTTCGGCAACCAAATCAAATCCGCCCATGACATGGCCCGCGAGCATCGGGTCCTGACGGCCCTGCATCCGATCTATCCCCAGGCACCAAAACCTTACCTGCTCTGCGAGGACGAGTCCGTCCTGGGAGCACCCTTCTATGTCATGGAGCGGCGTCGGGGCATTATTCTGCGCCGCACCTTGCCCTCCGGCTGCGACCTGTCGCCGGTCCTCGCCGGCCGCCTGTCCGAGGCCTTCATCGACAACCTGGCCACCCTGCATGCGGTCGATTGGCGAGGCGCCGGCCTCGGTGACTTGGGCAAACCCGAGGGCTACGTGCAACGGCAAGTGGAGGGCTGGAATCGGCGCTATCAGAAAGCCCAGACCGACAGCTGGAGAAATCTCGACGAAGCCGCCGCCTGGTTGCTTTCCAACCAGCCAGCCTCCTCCGGAGCCAGTCTCGTCCACAATGACTACAAGTACGACAACATCGTGTTGGCGCCCCATGACATGACAAAGATCCTGGCGGTGCTCGACTGGGAAATGTGCACCATCGGCGATCCCCTGATGGATTTGGGCACCAGCCTGGCGTACTGGGTCGAGGCCGGCGATCCCCCCGAGCTCTTGGCCGCCGCCTTTGGCCCCACCGCCCTACCGGGTACCCTGACCCGTCAACAGCTGGCTGAGCGTTATGGTCAACAAAGCGGTGTGCAGATCGAGCACCTGACCTTCTACTTCACCTTCGGACTCTTCAAGCTGGCGGTCATCGTGCAGCAAATCTACTACCGCTTTTTCAAGGGCCACACCCAGGACTCCCGCTTTGCTCAGCTCAATCAGATGGTCGGCTTGTTGGGCCGCATCGCCACCGAGGCCATCGCCAAGGACCGCGTCTGATCACCCTTCCGTCACCGCGGCATACCCACCACGCAGTGGCCAGGGCCTGCTAGACTCGCCGTTTCGGCCAGCGGGGCTCGACGCAGCTCGTCGGTGCATCGCTGGCCTCAATACGTCGACCCACGGCCGGTGGCTCCTTCGCCGGGCTGTTTTCAACCGATTGAGGTGACACGATGCAACGCCGACACGAGATGATCGAAAGCTCGGCGATGGGACGCCGCATGCACGTTTGGTGCTTCGGCCATTGGGGCGCTCCCGTCATTGTCTTCCCGACCGCTGCCGGCTTTGCCCATGAATGGGATCGTCAGGGCATGGTGGATATCCTGGCACCGCTGATCCACGGCGGCAAGATCAAGCTCTACTGCCCTGAGAGCAACGTCTCCCAAACCCTGACCGACAAAGAGACCCATCCCGCCATTCGCCTCAAACGGCATCTGGCCTACGAGCACTTCATCTACTCTGAGCTGGTACCCGCCATCCGTCGGGACTGCAACTCCGAGACCATCCGTATCGCCACCGCCGGCGCCAGCCTGGGGGCCTTCTACGCCGCCAACAGTGCCCTCAAGCATCCGGAGGTCTTCCACTACGCCTTATGCCTGAGCGGACGCTACGATTTGACCCACTTCACGGACGGTTTCACCAACAGCGACATCTACTTCAACAACCCCATGGCCTACACCTCCAATTTGCAGGACGAGGCCTTGATCCGGGTGCAAAGTCACACCCACCTGACTCTGGTCTGCGGCCAGGGCAAGTGGGAAGAGGGCTGTATCGAAGAGACTCACCGTTTGGCGGACATCCTGGCGGCCAAGGAGATCCCCCACTTCCGTGACATCTGGGGCCACGACGTGAGCCATGATTGGGCTTGGTGGCAGCGTCAGACCTTGCACCACTTCCGCCAGACCTTCCGCTGAGATGGTCGGACTCTGAGATGGTGCGCGCCGCCCAGATCAGGCATCTGGCATGGGTGCTGCTCGCCCTGGGCAGCGCCGGCTTGTTCTCGACGCTACCGTCCCTGGCCCAAAGCAGCCGCGATCATGTAGCACCGTCCGCCTGGCGACCGCCGCTCGGAAAGATCGAAGAAGCGGTCGTCCAAGGACGCTGGAAGGCGGCGGCAAAGCAGGGCAACCGCCTCGAAGAGGAGGTGTTGAGCCGCAGCTGGCATGGCTCTGAGCTGCGTCCTGTGCTCACCGAGCTCGCCTTCTTGCAAGCCCTTGCCCACGCCAATCTGGACGACGACCGGCTCGCCGTCTGGTACTGGCACATGGCGATCAATCTTGATTTCCGCGTCGCCCAGCGGGACCTCACCTCCTATGGACGGGCCGCCCGCCTGCTGCTGGAGCACCCGCTGCGCCGCAAGGGCGTCGTACCGGCGGGATTCGATCCGCCCCCCAGCTCGCCGACGGTCAAGATCGTGCCGGCCCAACTGCCGCAGCGCCATGCCAAGCCCATCATCCTCAACAATACGGGCGCTGCCCTCGAGCATCACGGCGACTTCCATGTCGAGCTGATCATCGACGCGCAGGGTCGCCCCCACCAACCGGTGGTGATCAGCAGCCATCTGCATCCGGTGATCATCTACGCCAGCTTGAAGTTCCTTTTCACCGCACCGCCCTTCGTGCCCGCCACCTTCGACGGCCAACCCGGCGATCTGCGAATGGTCATACGTCTGCAATTCGAGGTCTCTCGCTGGTAACGGCTGCCGGGCGATGAGCCTGGGTCACAATCATGTAAACTCCATCGGCGCTTGGCCCCCTCGGTTCCTCGGGCCAGTCACCGCCTGCGGTTCGATGTTTCGCTGAGGTTCCATCGAGGCCGCTGGTCAGCGCCGTCAAGCGCTCCGTCACCTGAAACGCCATGTCGGTATCTCCACCCAACCAACGCCCCTCCGTGCCTCTCAACCTACACTTGTTGAGGGACCGCCGGGTCGTACACAGCCTGCGCTACTTCCCCTGTTTGATGTTCTTGGCGTTCTTCCTCTCCAATACCCGTTTCCAACCCCTTAGCAGCCTGATGCTCCTCGGGCGCTGGCCGGCGCTGCTGATCCTTTTTGTCCTCGCCTGGTTGATCACCGAGCGCGCACCGCGCCGGCCATGGCCCCCCTTGGCCGTTCTGTTGGTCGGTGCGTTCATCTGCATCGCTTTCACCCTGCCGTCGTCCAACAACCCGAGCATCTCTCTGATCAAGTGGGGGGTCTTTCTCTGTTTTCTGCTTTTTTGCGGCACCGTATTCACCCGCGTCAACTCGACTGAGGATGTCGCCAAGCTGATCATTCCATTGAGCTGGGTCTTCATCGTCTTCATCTGGCTCTTCCCACCGAGTGTTTTTGCCTTCTACCAGCCTCTGCGTAGCTCTCTGGGCTACTTCAATGGTTTTCTGAAGTTCACCAATGCGACGGGCCAATTTCTCAGCATCGGCGGCCTACCGCTGATCGTCTATCGGCTGAATCTAGCCAAGACCCACCAGCAACGGCTCTTTTTTACCGCCACCCTGGGGTTGGGATGTCTAGAGGTCTTGGCCAGCGGCTCCAGAGCCGCCGCCTTCGCCATGGTCTTTACCATGGGTTTAGCCTTGCTGCGCTGGAAGACACCGGGCAGTGGACGCGCCAGTCGGGCACGACTGGCGTGCCTGTTGCTACTCGTGCTGGTCGCCGTCGGTCAAACCGATCGCGTACGGACTTTTTTCTACAAATACCCCGACGCCTCAAATCTCTTCGAGTCACGGCGGTCCTACTGGGACGCTACCAACCAGTCTTTCCGCTCAAATCAATGGATGGGCACCGGCTTCGGCGTCCAAGCGCAGCAGGCTGAATCCTCCCTCAGCTTTTCGACCACCGGTGCCTTCCGTGAGCAAGGAAGTTTCTTCCTCGGCATCCGCGAGGAGATCGGCTACCTCGGGGCAATGCCCATCCTCGTAGTCCTGCTCCTGCTGACGGCTCGCAACGGTTTTGTCTTGCTGCGTTCGAGGGATCCCTCCCAACTGATGATGGCCAGGACGGTCATCGCCGGTATGGTCTACGCCGTCTCCGAGAACTACATCCTGTACCTGGGCAATGCCGCCTCCATCCTCTTTTTCTATGCCCTTTTCCTGAATGAGCGGCTGATCCACCTCGAAGGCCGACAACGGGCCTGGAGAAGACAGCAACAGGAAATGGCGACCCAGTGGCGACGCTTGCAGCAAACGGAGCAGCCCTTAGGGACCGGGGCAGTCTGATCCATGTGCGGAATCGCCGGCTTCGTCCGGCTGGCAGCGTCGGCCGACGGCGCCGACCCTGACCGGGCCCCGCCAAATCTCGACTCCATGGTCGGGGCCTTGATCCACCGGGGACCGGACTCCCAAGGCTTTCACCGCGCCCCCGGGGTCGGTCTCGGCATGCGTCGACTGGCCATCATCGACCTCGAAACCGGCGACCAACCGATGCGGGACGACCAAGGTCATTTGGTGGTGATCCAGAACGGTGAGATCTACAATTACCGTCAACTTCGCCAACAACTGACCGACCGTGGGCATCGCTTTCGCACCCAAAGCGATACCGAGGTGCTGCTGCACGGCTACGCCGAGTGGGGCGACGCGCTGTGTCGTCATTTGCGCGGCATGTTTGCCATCGCCATTTGGGATGCGCGGCGGCAGCGGCTTTTTGTGGCCCGCGACCACTTCGGTATCAAGCCCCTCTACTACTGCCACATCGACGGTCACCTCTGTTTCGCCTCGGAGATCAAATCGCTGCTGGCCGTCGGCGCCTCGCGCCGGGTGGACAGCCAAGCCCTCGACCGCTACCTGTCGTTCCTCTACGTGCCGGAGCCGAGCACCATCTTCGAGCACATTCGGGCCCTGCCTCCGGGTCACACCCTGACCTGCCACCGGGGCGAGGTCGAAATACAGCGCTATTACCGACATCAGCCCAGCGGCGGGCGCTTCGGCAATCGGCAGCAAGCGATCGAAGCGGTGCGTGAAGGTTTTGCCGACAGCGTCGAAGCGATGATGGTAGCCGATGTGCCGATCGGTCTCTTCCTCAGCGCCGGCCTGGATTCGGCGGGCATCCTGGCCATGATGTCGCGCCACAGCTCGCAGCCGGTGCGCACCTTCTCGATCGGTTTTGGCGACGCCGAAAAACACTGGGATGAGCTGGACGGCGCCGCCGCGCTGGCGACCCGCTTCGCCTCGGATCATCACGCATTCCAAGTCGAGCCGGACATCGTCGGTCAATTGCCGGGCATCGTTCGCCACTTCGATCAACCCTTCGCCAATCCGACGGCTTTGATCCTCGACCTGTTGTCCCGGGAGACCCGCAAGCACGTCAAGGTGGCGCTGTCGGGCACCGGCGGCGACGAGCTGTTCGCCGGCTATCCCCGCTACTTGGGCATGCTGCTGTACCAGCGCTACGCCTTGCTGCCCGCTCCATTGCGGCGAGCGGCGGCGACGGCGGGTCGCGCCTTGCTGCGGGACCGCAGCGACGGGCGGCTGACGGCACAACGGCTACGCCGATTCCTCGACAGCGGTGCTCTCCCCTTCGATCAAAGCTATGCCCGCATGCTGGTGGTGATCGAAGAATCCCGCAAGCGGGCCCTCTACACACCCGCCATGCTGCAAGGGCTGAAGGGCTCCAGCGCCGATTTCATCCGGCAGACCCTCGGCGATGTCCCGGCCGGATGTGCTCCCCAGGAGATGCTCCTGAGCACCGACATCGCCACCTATCTGCCCTTCAACCAATTGGCCTACGGCGATCGCATGAGCATGAAGCAATCGTTGGAATTGCGGGTGCCCTTCGTCGATCAGCGGCTGGCGGAGATCGCCGCCGCCATCCCCCTGAGCTGGAATCTTCGTCACGGCACCACCAAGGCCCTCTTCCGCGACGCCATGCGTCCCTACCTGCCCGCCGACACCATCCGCGGCGCCAAGCGGGGCCTCAACCTGCCTATCGCGCTATGGTTTCGTGGCCCCTTGCGGGGCTGGTTGGAGGACCGCCTGTCGTCCCAACGGTTGCAGCGCCGTGGTTACCTGCGGGCCGACGCCGTCGCCGGCATCCTGCACGAGCATATGCAAGGGCGGCGCGACCACTCCCTGTTCCTATGGGCCCTGGCGGTGCTGGAGACCTGGTTCGAGACGTATATCGACGCAGACATCAACGCTGGCAGCGAGGCTGCCTGATCAGATCCCGGCGGTGTCGTCTGCCAACGCCTCCAGCAAGGATATGCCGCCATTGCGCCAACTGCTGTCCGCTTGCTGCAGCTCTCCAACGCCGGCCAAACGACTGACCCCGAGCTCCCGCAGGGGCTGCTCCAGGCCCCATGCCGTTCCCGCCAAGGCGACCCCCTGCAAACGGTCTCGCCAGGGTGCCAGGGAGGGCATCAACACCGCTGCATCGGGCACCGAGTAGAGGCGCACGCAGCGCCCCATCGGCGAAGGCTGTAGCTCGAAACCCTGCGCCCCGTCCTCGACGATGACCGTTCCTTTGTCGATCTCCAGGGCGGGTTGATAGAGGCCCAACATGGTCGCCTCGTCCCGCAGCTGCCGCAGATGTGCCAGCTCTTCGAGGTCTGCCTGCGAGGACGCTGTCCGGGGCCATTCCCTGGCCAGCCGCCGCAAGGCATCGGCCAGCGCGTCGGCCAAGGCTCGGGCATCGCCAAAGGTGACGATGCCTTGGATCGACAAACACCCCCGCTGCTCGAAGAGGGCGATATCGCGGGCCAGGCCGGACGCCACCCGGTGAGGATCGACCTCCGCCCCCAGCACCGCCAGGCTGAGCTTGGGCCCTAAGGCGATGAGCTTGTCGCCGACACGCCGCTTTAAGTCGCCGATGGTGTCGCCACCGCCGTAGGCGACCACCCGCCCTACCCGTGCCATCACCGGGTCTTCGATCGCGCGCTCCCCTCCGGGCCAGGTGAGGGCCGCCAAGGCGGGACGCAGACCGGGCCCGTGGGCCACCAAACGTTCCACCAGCAAGGGAACAAAACATGGCTCAGAGCCGGCGGATTTGAGCAGCACCGGACGACGAAGGGCCAAGGCCGGCAGCAGGGCTTGCACCGCCAAGGCTGGGATATTGGAAGCCAGCACAACGAGCAACGGACGGGGGTTGGTGCGTCCCGCCGCCTGCCGGAAGACGGCTTCGGCGTGCTCCCCCAGCACCCCTTGCAGCATCGATCCCAGGGCCGCCTGCAGGGCCGGCGGCGACATGCCGTAGGCCTTGGCGAGATGATCGTCGATGGCTTTTCGCGGCGCTGAGGTCGGGTCCAGAAGCTCTTGTAGCGCCCCCTGCCAGGCGGCCAACAAGCGGTCCTTGGGGAGATCGGCCAGATGTGCTCCGGCGACTGACAGCCCGCCCATGGGGCGGACCAGACGAGCCGGCGTCAAGGCGGCCCGACGCCATGGCGTCGACGCATCGTCCATCAGCTCCGGTAAGTCGAAGGCCAGGCTATGGTCTTTCAGGACGATGTCTTTTAGGCCGATGCCTTTCAAGTTAGGTGCCGCCCCTGTTTACTGAAATCGGTGCCAGACGGAGGTCCCTTGGAGCGAGCATCCGCTCAAGCGTTCTTCCCCTCGTCCTTCGCCTGACGCTCGGCCATCAAGACCGGTGAAGCCATCAGACTGTCCAGCTGCACCAAGCCGGACGAGCCGCTGAGGCGGCCGAACTGCAAGACGCCGGTGGGACACGACTGGACGCAGGCGCTACAACGCACACATTCCGGGTCTTCCATCGGAATGCCCTTGTTGGCGAAACTCATGATGTCGATGCCTTGGTGGCAGACCGAGGTGCAGACGTTGCACGAGATGCACTTCTTCTTCTCAGAGAAGATGCGGAATTTGCTAAATCTGGCGTAGATGTGCATCAAGGCGGCCAACGGACAGGCGAAGCGGCACCACACCCGGCCCGAGTACTTGAAGTAGAGACCGACCCCGAGAATGCCACCTAGCAAGACGTCCACACTCCACTTCCAGCTCACCGGATTGACCAGCTCATAGGAGCTGTTCTTGCCCTCCAAGAGCAACATGAACTGACCATTCATCCACGACTCCGGCCACATCCAGCCGAGGACTCGGATGGCCAGTAGGCCGAAGGCGATGGCCAGGATCCCCTGACCGACCATGTTGAGGCGGTTGCTCTTCGGGCCATGGGGCATCTTGTGGCGATGGGTGTCGCCCATGGTCTCCGCTAGACCACCACAGGAACAAATCCAGCCACAATAGGCCCCTTTGCCCCAGCGGTAGACCAGGAGCGGAATGAGGACAAAGGTCTGGACGAGGGAGATCCACAACCACACCGGCATGGGCTGGGCGGTGAAGACGTTGTAGACCATCAGTGGCCAAGCCAGGATAAAACCATAGGCCCGCCAATAGGCCCGGGGATGCCCCCAATCGGGCCAATCTTGGGCCAAATACTGCGCGTCGGGGATGTAGCTCTCGAAGAGGCTGTCCGCCACCACCTTGGACGTCCCGCTATCGAAGGCCCCGTTGTAACCAGCCCAGGGCAAGACGACCTCGGGCAGCAGGAAGAGGGGGATCAGCTGCACCAGGAATAGCACCAGGGTCTGGCGCTTGACGTAGGGCGTCTTGCGGCGCCATACACGTCGAAGGCCAAAGATGCCGATGCACAGGGTGTAAACCAGGGTGTAATAAAAGGATCGCGACTTCATCGAAACCGCCACGGTGCCGAGCAAGGTGCTGCGATCCGCCACCTGGGAGCCGAACCAATCTCCCAGCAGGGCCGGGATGTTGTTCGGAAAGACCTCGGGATCGCTCAACACGGGCAAGGTTTGGGCCAAGAAGCCGTCACCTTTCCAGTCATAGACGAACCAGATGGCGATGAAAAAGAGCCCGATGCCGACCCATTCCCATCCCACCGTCTCACCGCTGATCTTGACCCCCGAGCGACGCAAGAAGTCGAGGGGCGGCTCGCGTCCGATCATCGAGAAGACGACATCGTTGGGCAGACGTTTCTCGTTGCCCTCGGCATCTTCGATCAACACCGCATCGTCGTCGATGCTCTTGATCTTCGAAGCCATCTCCAAGGTAATGCTGCCGGGCTTGCGGGCCAAACCGAGGAAACGTCCCGTGGCGGTGGTCACCCGCTCCGACGAAGGCTCGTCGATCCCGATGTCGGCCATGGGGTCGGCCATCAGCTGTTCTAGGCGCTCGACATTGTCCGGCTTAGGACGGGCAAACTCCGCCTTACGGTACGACAGGGTGACGGCGGCGCCGCATTGGGCCAGGGCGATCGCCGTCTCCAAGGCACTGTCGCCTCCGCCCACCACCAAGGCATGTTTGCCGGCATGCTCCTTGGGGTCGTGCAGCCGATTGTAGACCTTGCCGGAACCTTCGCCAGGCACCCCCAGCTTGCGAAAATTGCCGGTGCGGCCGATGGCCAGGATAACCCGCAAGGCGCGCAGCGGCTCGGCGTCCCGCAGCCGCACCTCTAGCTCCTGACCGCGTCGCACCACCCGCTCGGCCCGCTGCTGGAGAATCTCGATGCCCAACCCGTCTTGGTAGCCGCGGAGCTCGTCGAGCAAGGGTTCCTTGACCGAAGCGCTAAATTGGAGATCCCCCTTCGGCACCATCTCCGAGGGGTAGGTGTAGATCGGCTTACCCTTGGGAAAATTGGAGATCGTGTGAAAGGGCTCGTTGGCTTCGAGCAGGAGAAAGCGCAGCCCGTGCTGCTTGGCGGCCATGGCCGCCGCCATGCCCGACACACCGGCTCCGATGATGATCAAATCCTGGGTCGTATCCTTCGCCTGATGTCGAGCTTTTTGGAAGGTGTCGTCGTCGACTAGAGTTTGCACCGCCCGGGCCCCGGTGTCGGACGAAAACTTGAGCAGCGGAATGCCGCTCAGGTCGCCGACGATGTAGAGACCGGGAACATTGGTCGAACCGTCTTCGTTGACCCGGGGTAGTTTCTCGACGGTACCGGCGGGCCATTGGGTGTGCAGCCACTTGGCGTAACGGCTCAGGGGATTGTTGCGCAACAGGTTCGACAGCATGAAGGACCTCGTGATGGATTGGGTGGTACAACCATACCTCGAAACCTCTGATGTCGAAGCGCCCTTACGGTTTCAATGCCTCTAGAAATAGCCCAGCCCGCCTGGATATCGCCGTTCTCGACGACACCCAAGGCGGGCTGATCCCCGGTCGGGCATGCCGCCAGGTTTCACTGCCCGTCGTCATCCCCCTGGCGAATGACGACCACCTTTTTCTCGACCTGCACATGCCGCTCATCGCCGCCGCGCAGCGCTTCGAGAATGGCTTGCTTCTTGCCTTCGTCGAGGTCGTCGAGCACACCCGAAGCTTGCAAACGCCGGACAGCGGCTTCGCCGCCGCCGTGCCCGCCACCGATCATCACAACCCGATGCTCGCCGTCCTTACTATGCCACGAAGAGTCGCCGTGCCACGAAGAGTCGCCCTCGAGATCGATGTCGAATTCGACCTCCTCACCGTCGCCGGTGATGAAGTGATAGCCATGGCCACCCGCGGCGCCGTCGAGGTGCTTGACGATGATTTTGGAGTCACTGGTGGTGATCACCCGATGAACGTCGCCGGGCTCACCATACAGCTCCACGTGGTGCCCCCCCAGATTGCCGAGATCGATCGTCTCGCCATCGACCTCGAGCCGAAGGCCATCCTCGGTGTTGGTGACCACCACTTCCTTGTCACCGGCATAGAGCTGCCGGCTTTCGCCGATCTCCAGATCACTGACGTCGGCGACCACCGCATCGCCGTCTCCGACATCGACCTTGATTTCTTTCCTGTGATTTTGGGCCTTGGTTTGTCCTTCGCCCGCATAGGTGAAGGTGACCGCCATCAGACTGGCAACGGCGACGGCGAGCAGGGATTGGAGGTGTCTCATACGATGTCTCCTGGTTTGAAACGTTGTGCGGAGCCCCAGAGGGCAAGATGCTGTGAAGCGCTTTGGCCTTCACCGTTGCCATAGAGCAAGGCCCGTGCCACTCGGAAATGTCTTCACAGATCTCGCTAGCTCCCATCCGATCGAACGATGCGGGGCGGGAGCCCTTCTTGAATTCTCCCCATATCGGGAGACCCATCCCCAAATCGGCATCAACGGCCGTTGCCGTCCAGGCGGTGCTTTTCCAGGCGATAGAGAAACGCCTTGTAGGGCAAATCCAACAACCGCGCCGCCTGGGCTCGATTGCCCCCCGCCTGCTCCAGGGCTTGACGCAGACAGCTCTGCTCATGGGCGTCCCACGACATCCCACCCGCCGGCAGAGTAAACGGATCGCGATGTCCCTTGTGCCGCGGCTCCATTTCCGGCGGTAGATCATCGGCCGAGACGTGGCCGTCCTCCGCCAGCAGCACCAGACGCTCGACGACATTGCCCAGCTCCCTCACGTTGCCGGGCCAGCTGTGGTCGAGCAGACGTTTGAGCAGGGGCTTGGGAAAGGACCGCGCCTGCACCCCGTGGCGGCGGCAGGCACGCTGCGAGAAATGCTCCACCAGACGCGGAATGTCCTCCCGCCGTTGACGCAGGGGCGGCATGACCAGCGGGATGACATTGAGGCGATAGTAGAGATCCTCACGGAAGCGCCCCTGCTCCACCTCCAACGCCAAGTCGCGGTTGGTGGCGGCGATGACCCGCACATCGGCGGGGACCTCCCGGCCGCCCCCCACCGGCGTATAGCGACTCTCCTGCAATACCCGCAGGAGCTTCGGTTGGATGGTCGACGGCAGCTCCCCCACTTCATCGAGAAACAAGGTGCCGGCCTCTGCCTGGCGCCACTTACCGGGACGGCTCTTGTCCGCCCCGGTGTAGGCCCCTTTCTCGACGCCAAAAAACTCCGACTCCACGAGCCCCTCGGGGATGGCCGCACAATTGACCGCCACAAAGGGGGCCTCGGCGCGACGGGACAGGGCGTGCAGGGCGCGGGCCGCCAGCTCCTTGCCGGTGCCGCTCTCGCCGTTGAGCAAAATCGTCGCCTCGGTGCCGGCCAATTTCTCGACCCGACGAAAGAGCTGCTGCATGCTGGGGGCGCTGCCCACCAGACCCACCAACCGATCGCGTTCCTCCAGGGCGGCGCTGAGACGGCGGTTTTCGTCCTCCAGGCGTCGGGCTCGCAGAACCTTCTCCAAGGCCAGGAGAAGGGCTTGGCGCTCGAAGGGTTTGGCCAGGTAATCGTCGGCCCCAAGGTGAATGGCCTCGACGGCGCGGGCGATGGTGCCGTACGCCGTCACCACCACAAAGGCCACCTCGGGACGCTCCGCCTGGATCTGGAGTAGCAGCTCCGTACCCTCACCGTCCGGCAGCTTCCAGTCGGAAAGCACCAAATCGAGGGGAGCCTCCACCAACTCCCGACGCGCCGCCTGCAAGCTCGCCGCCTCGGCCACCAGATAGCCCTGGGAACGCAGGATCGAGGCCACCAAACGGCGCTGATCGTCGTCGTCCTCCACCACCAGTAACCGTGTTGCGTCGTCCTCCGTGCTCATGGCATCTCTCCCTCGGAAGACATCGCCACCGGCTCGGCCCGGTCCTTGAGCTCGAGGGCCGCCCGAGTACCGGTGGGTTGCAGATCCTGAAGCTCGAGGTGCCCCCCGTAGCGACTACCGGCAATGCGGTGGGCCAGAAAGAGACCCATGCCCGAGCCGTTGGCTTTGGTCGAAAGATGGGGCGTGAACAGCCGCTGTCGGACCTCCGGCGGCAACCCCGGTCCCTCGTCGTCCACCTGCAGAACGAGGCCATCGCCCTGCCGACCGACCCGCACCGTGACTTGGCCGGCCGGCGGGCTGGCTTCGATGGCGTTGACCACCAAGGCTTGCAACACGGCCCGCAGCTCCGGCTCGACGGCGCTCAGCGTCAAGTCCGAGCCCTGCTGTCGCTCGACCACCAAACGCACACCGCCGCGGGCGTCGTGCAGAGCCTCCAAGGCCACGTCATCCGCCATCTGACCAAGGTCGACGGACGTCACCACCCCGCCCCCTTGGCTGGCCAAGGCCAAGAACGAGCGCAGGCTTTGGTCGACGCGCCGAATCTGTTGCCTTGCGGCCTCCGCTAAGGCGTGGGCTTCCCCCGACTCAATCTCCCCCGAGGCCAGCTGGTCGACGGACAGACCCAGTGCATTCAACGGATTGCGCAAACTGTGGGCAAGCCCGCGGGCGATCTCGCCGATCTCGCTCAAATGTTGACCCGCCAACAGGTCGCGATGACTGGCGTCGAGCTCGGCCAGGCGTCGTGACATGTGATTGAAGGCCCCGATCGCCTGGGCCACCTCGGCGCTTCCCTCAACCGGCACTTGCGCCCCCCACTCCCCTTCGCCGACCCGCTGCGCACTGGCCGCCAGGAGCTGCAAAGGGCGAGTGACGCGATGGGCCAGCAGGCCAGCCAACAACAAACCGATGGCGAAAATGCCCGCCGAGCCCAGCAACAGCTTGCGGGTGAACGCCTCCAGCCGTTCATCGATGGCGCTGTGGGGAATGGCGACGCGGCGCTCGATGTTGGGGCCCACCAAGGTCAGGAAACGGTTGTCGCTATCCCCGTCCAGCTGCAACGAAATCTCGGCCTCCGCCGCGCCATCCGGGTTGGCATCGAACCACCTGCTGAATGATCCACGAGCCCTTTGGCGGTCCTCCACTTCCTGCGGCGACAGCTGCCGTTCTTCCAACCGGCCATCTTCGAAGCGCTGCTCCCGACAGCCGTCCTCATCACACTCGATGATTGTCCGCAGCTCGCGGCGATGCACCTGTGTGCCCTCGATGACCACCACCTCGCGAGGGTCGTCGGCAGGCTTCTCGGAGTGGGTCCTCAAGCTCAACACCTCGACCCGGTGCCCCGCGGCAGCGCCGTCCACCGGATCACCGCCTTGGGCTTCGCCGTGGGTCTTGTCAGCGTCCTGATGAACATCGGACGCCTGCCAGGAGCTATGGGACGGAACATCCGTCAAGAACACATGGGCCATCGAGCGACCCACCTTCACCGCCACCCGTTCCTCCTCATCGCTCAAGTCACGGGCCAACTGGCTCACCCACCACCCCTGAGCCGCCACCAACAGGGCCACCAAGCCACCGATCACCAGAAACCAACGCATGCGCAGGGACATCAACTCTCCTCATCGCTCCATGACATGGACGATCCACTCCGCCCATGCCAGCGGGGAATGCTGCAAGAAGTGTACCGGTGGAAGGGATCTCAACGCAGCGCCGGCCTTCATTCGCAGACCCAGGCCGATGGTATAGGATCGCCGATCGCCCCAGTGGCCTCCACCGGTCACCGGCTCGCTGGGCTCCATCGACATCCACGACCACCCGCAGAGGATTCGCTGCTGCATGACCCTCCCATTCGCCATCAATGGATTCGGCCGCATCGGCCGCGCTCTGCTGCGCGTCGCACGGCAACGGCCGGGGCTGCGTCTGGTGGCGATCAACGATCCTGCCCCGGTGGACGCCTTGGCCCGATTGATTCGCCACGACACGGTGCATGGGCGTTTTCCCGGTGAGGTGACGCTCGACAACGGTGTTCTGAAGATCGATGGTCAGCCGCTGCAGGTGACCCACCACTCTCGGCCCGAGGACATTCCCTGGCCAGCGGAGGTGCGCTTGGTGGTAGAGGCCAGTGGCCAGGCCACGGCACGCGAAATCGCGGCCGGACATCTCCGACAGCGGGTCGAAAAAGTCTTGGTCAGTGCCATCGCCGAGGATGCAGATATCATGGTGTGTCTCGGCATCAACGGCGACGACTATCGCCATGATCGCCATGATGTGGTGAGCAATGCCTCGTGCACCGCCAATTGTCTGGCGCTGCTTCTAGCCGTCCTCGACGGCGCCTTCGGCGTTCGGCGAGGGTTGATGAACGAAGTTCACAGCTACACCAGCGATCAGCGGTTGGTCGACGGGGCACACCATGATCCGCGACGGGGCCGTGCGGCGGCGGTCAACATCGTGCCGACTTTCAGCCGGGCAGCGCAGGCGGTGGAGCAGCTGATGCCCCATTTGAGGGGTCGCCTGGCAAGCCAAGCTATTCGCGTGCCGACTCCGAACATGGCCCTGCTGGAGCTGGTGGTCGACCTCGAGCGAAGGGCCGATGTCGAGACCGTCAACGGGGAGCTCCGAAGAGCCGCCGAGGGTGAGCTGCGCGGCTTGCTGGCGGTGAGCGACGAGCCCCTGGTGTCGAGCGACCACATCGGTGCGCCGCATTCGGCCATCGTCGACACCCTCTCCACCCAAATGGCTGGCGACGGGTTGTTTCGAATTCTTGCCTGGTACGACAACGAGTGGGGCTACGCCCACCGTTTGGCGGACTTGGCGACACTGATAGGAGAGCGCCTTCCATGAGCAGACTCAAGACCTTGGATGATCTCGGTGCCGATGCCTTGCAGGACCGCCGCGTCTTGGTGCGCGTCGATTTCAACGTTCCCCTCGACGATGGCCAAGTCATCGATACGACGCGGCTCGACGAAGCGCTGCCCACCCTGCGGGAGCTCAGCGAGGCCGGAGCCAAGGTCATCCTGATCTCCCATTGCGGTCGTCCCAAGGGCGAGCGCAACTTGACCTACAGCCTGCGGCCGGTGGCCGAGAAGCTCAGCCAGCTGATGGGACGGCCCATCGACTTCGCCGAAGACTGCCTGGGGGCGCCGGCCCAAGCCGCCGTCGACCGCTTGCAGGCGGGGGATATCTGCCTGCTCGAAAACCTTCGCTTCCATGCCGGCGAAACCCAAAACGACCCGCAGATGGCCAGCCAACTGGCACAGCTGGCGGAGATCTACGTCGGCGACGCCTTCGGCACGGCGCACCGGGCCCACGCCTCGGTGGTGGGTGCGGCGGAACGTTTGCCGGTGCGGGTCGCCGGACGTCTCATGGTGCGGGAGGTGGAATCCCTAGGTGCCCTCCTCGGCGAGCCCGCCAAGCCCTTCGTCGGCATCCTGGGGGGCGCCAAGATCGAAGGCAAGATCGACACCTTGGAAAATCTCCTGCCGCGGCTCGATGTGTTGCTCCTGGGGGGGGGCATGGCCAATACCTTCCTGGCGGCCCAAGGCTGCAACATGGCGCGCTCCCTGGTGGAAAGCGAGCGGATCCAGCTGGCCAAAGAGATCCTCGAACGGGCGGCTCGCAGCCAAACGGAGGTTCTCCTGCCGGTCGATGTGGTGGTGACCGACGACCTGGCCGCGCCCCAACGGATCGAGAACGTCGCCGTCGACAACATCCCCGACGGCACCCTGGCGGTGGATATCGGCGAAGAGAGCCGACACCGTTTTGCCGACGCTTGCCGCAAAGCGGGCACCCTATTTTGGAACGGACCGCTCGGGGTTTTCGAGAAACCCCCGTTCGACGCCGGCACCCAAACGGTGGCGGAAAGCCTCGCCGAGTGCCCGGGATTCACCGTCATCGGAGGTGGCGAGACCGTCGCCGCGGTGCGCCGAGCCGGGGTCGCCGATCGTATCGGCCACGTTTCCACCGGCGGCGGTGCATCCCTCGAGCTACTGGCCGGAAAGACCCTACCTGGGGTCGCCATTCTCAGCCGGGAGGACACCTGATGGCCCGTCGTCGTCCCATCGCCGCCGCCAATTGGAAAATGAATCTGCTACGTCGCGACGCCGAAGACTACTGCCGCCATATTGCGTCGGACCTCGGGGAGCCCGCCGCCGAGGTGCTCATCTTTCCCCCCGCCACCCTGTTGCAGACGGTGGCCGAAGGATTGACCGGTACGGGCGTCGGGGTCGGCGGTCAGGATCTCCACACCGCCGCCGAGGGTGCCCATACCGGTGACCTGTCGGGGGTTCAACTGGCGGATGTGGGCTGCACTTGGGCACTTTGCGGCCACAGCGAGCGCCGCAAGGACCACGGCGAATCCGACTCCCTGGTGGGTCGCAAGGCCTTGGCCGCCAACGAACATGGCCTGGTCCCATTGATTTGTCTCGGGGAGTCCGACGAGGAACGCCGCGCCGGACGCACCTTCGAAGTCCTCGAGCGCCAGCTGAAGGCCGCCCTGGAAACGACTCCAGCCGCCTTTGAGCTGGCCTACGAGCCGGTATGGGCCATCGGCACCGGGGCGACGGCGACCCCGGAGATCGCCCAGGAAGCCCATGCCTTCCTGCGCCAGCAGCTGGCCAAAGAGGTCGGCAAGCAAAGGGCCCAGGCGACCCGAATCCTCTACGGAGGCTCCGTCAAACCGGAAAATGCCGCCGAGCTGATCGCCCCCGAAGACATCGACGGCTTCCTGGTTGGCGGCGCAAGTCTTGACTCGACGAAATTTCTCGCTATCATCATGGCTTGCGGAGCGTCCGCCAGGGTTTAGTGCGCCCACTCGAAGCCATTTCGGCCCCCGACGCACCGGACGTAACGCTTTCCTAAGAGCTTGGAGAACTACCGATGATCTACTTTTTCTATTTCCTGCACGTCCTGATCAGCCTCTTCCTGATCATGGTTGTGCTGCTGCAGCAAGGCAAAGGCGCTGACCTCTCGGTGTTTGGAGGCGGCGGAACGATGACCGCCTTCGGAGCCCGTGGAGCCGCCACCCTGTTGCACAAAATGACCGTCGGCGCTTTTGTCGGCTTCATCATCACCACCCTCGTCATCGGCGTTCTTCAGGGCCAGGGCTCCAGAAGCACGGTGATGAGCGGTATCGAGATCGAGGAGGAGACGCAGCAAGGGACGGAGGACGTAGAAGCCCCCGCCGCCCTGCTCGAGGAAGATGATCCGGCCGGAGACACCATGCCAGCCGACGGTGCCGAGGATGGTTCTGTCGATATGGACGGTGCTGATGCCGATGCTGCGGCCACTTCGCCCGCAAGCACTGAGGGGACCGCCGACACGGCCTCCGGAGAGGATCCTACGAGCAACTGATTCTCGGGCTCGAGATGTAAGTCGCCGCGTGCAAGTCGCCGAGGGTAAGTCGACGAGTTGCTGAGATTGGCGCTTGCTTTCCAAACTTCGAGCCCATAGAATTTCGCACCCTGCCGAAGTGGCGGAATTGGTAGACGCGCACGGTTGAGGGCCGTGTGGGGTAACACCCGTGCCGGTTCGAGTCCGGCCTTCGGCACCATTCATTCCCTCTTCGACTCACATCACAGTGGAGTCGTGACCTTCGAGAGATCGCAGCGCTACCGCCATCCCCAGCGATCCTATCCCGTCTAGCTATTCGTCCTTTCTGGTCGAAGACCGTTCCCAAGCCTTCCTTCAGCCATCTTGCCCAGCGCCTCGTCACGGCTGCACTGCCGCGGTATCGGGAATTCCTTCCCGGGGCAACGCGTTGCCAGAGTCATGAGCGAGAGTCACTCCCATCCCGAAGCGCAGAGTCCGGACATGCGTCCGCCGCCCGGTGGAGCGCACGACTTCAGGACGACAGGCACAGAGCCCGAGACAAGCTCCGGGGCCGATGCGACGCCACGTTCTGAGACCCAAGGTCTCCGCAACGGCACCGTCAAGTGGTACAGCCTGGCCAAGGGTTATGGGTTTGTTGTCGACGACGCCTTCGGAGACGAGGTCTTCGTCCACCATTCACAAATCGATGAGGCCCAACAGGGCCCCCTGATGCCCAGCCAACGGATCCGCTTCCAACGGCAACCGGACCCGCGGGGCGACCTCGCCATCGCCATCGAGCGTCTGAGCTGAGCTAGCTCCATTCCCGTTGTACCGAAAACGGTGCTAGCGGGAGGCCACCAGCTAGCCTTCTAATGCCTGCGCTTGCAGATGGCGTAGAAGGCGCTGCGGCATCATCTCGAAGGAACCGGACGACATCGTGACCACCACGTCGCCGGGCGACATCGTCGCCACAGCACATTCCAACACCTCGTCGAGGCTGCCGGTCGTGCGTGCCTGAACCCCCGACTCCCTAAGCTGTGCGACCACTCGATCGAAATCGAGCCGCTTGTCTTCGTCAAGACGTTGGCGATGGAAGGTCGGGGCGACGATGACCTCGTCGGCCAAAGCAAAGGCCCGACAATAGGCTGAGAAGAAGAACGACCGCCCCGCCGTCAGGCTGCGGGGCTCAAAGAGCACCACCAGGCGTCGCTCAGGATACGCTTGGCGCAAACCGCCAAGGGATTTCTCCACCGCCGTCGGATGGTGGGCAAAGTCGTCCACAACGGTCACGCCGGACGCTGTGCCAAGCTCTTCCAAACGCCGTTTGACCCCCAAAAACGTCTCCAGCGCCTCACCCACGGTCGCCGCCGAGTAACCGTCATGGCGCGCCGCAATCCATACCGCCATGGCGTTACAGAGGTTGTGCTCCCCCGGTACCGCCAAACGCAAGCTGGCTTGGCCGCCGTCGATATCCCTCAAAAGATGATCCTGCAAGACACCGCCCGCCGGCCGAGGACCCTCCTGTAGGCTCGGATCGGCTTGCGACGGGCCGCCCAGGGGTGGACCCGTCGGATGCACATCGTTGTGCTCTGAGAGACCGTAGGTAACCACCTTGCACGGTGCCACGGCGGCCACTTGACGAGCCTCCGCCGTGTCGCCACAGACGATCAACAGCCCATCTGCAGGCAGCAGACGAACCAGCTGGCGGTAGGCCGCCAGAAGATCCTCCGGCTGTGGGTAGAGATCTGCATGATCGTGCTCGACGCTGGTCAGAATCAACGTCTGCGGGCTGTAGTGGAGGAACTTGGGCCCCCGATCGAAATAGGCGGCGTTGTACTCATCGCCTTCGATGACAAACCGCTCCCCGGATCCGATGTGGAAGCTGGACTCAAAATTCTTGGGCACGCCGCCGATGAGATAGCCGGGGTCGCCGCCGCAATGAGCATAGACCCAGGCGGCAATGGACGTCGTCGTCGTCTTGCCATGGGTGCCCGCCACCACCAGAGGCTGTCGCTCGGCCAGGAAAAACCGGTAAAGGGCCTCCGGCATCGACAACCGCTCGACCCCCGACGCCTCGATAGCGACCGCCTCGACGTTGTGCCGCGGTACCGCATTGCTGACGATGAACAGATCGGGCAGAGGCTGTATATGCGCCGCATCGAAGCCCACCAACGGCACAATGCCGGCATCTTCCAGAAGAGTGCTCATCGGTGGATAGAGGGGGGCATCGGAACCTCGGACTCGATGGCCCATCGCTTTGAGCAGACAGGCCAAGGGGGCCATACCGGTGCCGCCGATGGCGACGCAGTAGATATCGAGGGATCCGGTGGACGCTTCGGGATTAGAGATCAAACGACTTTTCCTGGTGCTTTCAGTGCGTTGATGGCGTCGGAGCGACCGCTTTTACCCGGAATTTACGCTTCGACTTTGCCTCGACAAACAACCGCAGTGTACCATTCACAATCCGAGACGTGGTCCTCGGCTGCCACGTCGGAAGCGGCGCCAATGCCTTGAGCAGAGTGGCCTTTCATCGGGCTGGCATTGCACGAATTCCCACAATCCGAAATTTACCGATCCATGCGATCTTGCCAACGACCAATGATCGAGGCTTCTTGCCTCGCGACATCCCGTCGATGGATTCTTTGAAGAGGAGTCTTCCGTGAAGCACCGTTCCAAATTTCTCAGCCGGCTGCTGATCGCCACCGCCGCCATGACCATGACCTGGGCCATAACGGCACAGGGCACACCCCGCGCCGTTCCAACAGAACCGATCAAAGACTTCAGCGTTGTTGCCAAGGGCGAAGTGATCAGCCACGATTTCGTGATCAAGAATGAGGGGGACGCACCCCTGGAGATCTCGGATGTTCGTCCGGCCTGTGGTTGCACCGTGGCCCGTTTCGACAAGGTCATCGCTCCCGGAGAAGTCGGCAAGGTGAGCATTCGCTTGAAGACCGAGAGTTTCTCGGGTCCGATCAGCAAATCGGTGGCTGTCTTTACCAATGATCCGGAGAACCCCAAGTTGCAGTTGGTCGCCAAGGCACAGGTCAAGCCGTACATCGGCGTAGTGCCCGGCTATGCCCGCTACAACTATGTACAGGGCGAATCCATCGGTGCCATCAAGCAGACGTTGTGGTCCGAAGATGGCCATGACCTGAAAATCATCGAAGTCAAGGTGCCCTACGATCACCTCAAGGTCGACTACCGCGAGGCGACCGAAGGCGAGCGCAACGCCAAGGTCACCGGTACCCAGTGGCGTCTAGACATCTCCCTATTGGAAGATGCCCCGGTTGGGGCGTTGCGGGAGCACGTCACCGTGGTGACGGATCATCCCAAGCAGAAAATAGTCAACATCCCAATCTCAGGCTTTGTCCGTCCCCGTCAGCACCTGACGCCGGAGAGTGTCGACTTTGGTCCCCTCGAAGGCAGCAAGCTGCCCCTGCAGCGAACCTTGCATTTTTCCAACTTCATCACCAAGCAAATCGAGCTGACCAAGATCGAGACCGGTTATGAAGGTCTGCAAGCGGAGGTGATCGTCAACGATCGCCAGCCGGGCTACCGCTTCAAGGTTCTCTTGACCGTGGGGCCAGACATGCCCAAGGGTAGCTTTGATAGCAACATCAAGATCTACACCACCGACGAGCAAAATCCGATCATCGAGCTACCGGTCAAGGGCTCCATTCTGTGATCTTGCGCTGAGCCGGCCGAGCTCCTAAGTACACCTTTCCGGAAATACGGTGACGTATCGAGAGCACCGAGGCGCCGCGTCCGCAAGGCTTGCGAGCGAGGCATAGTGGGGCTCTGTTGCAGCGAGCGTAACGCCGCGGACGCGGATGCTTCGGCGCTCGAATACCAGCGTAT
>JAJCXR010000013.1 GCA_029263315.1 Acidobacteriota bacterium
CTAAGTACACCTTTCCGGAAATACGGTGACGTATCGAGAGCCCCGAGGCGCCGCGTCCGCAAGGCTTGCGAGCGAGGCATAGTGGGGCTCTGTTGCAGCGAGCGTAACGCCGCGGACGTGGATGCTTCGGCGCTCGAATACCAGCGTATTTTTGAAAAAGTGTACTAAGCCGATGCACCTCCCGGCTATTCCCAATAGAGGTCGAGTGATATCCAAAACCAGACGAGATTCACCGCTGCGATCCAGGCCCAGGAACTGTAGATCAGTTTCTTGTGAATCTTGAATACTGCATTGTCATTCAAGATCATTAGGATCCAAGGCAGCCAACCCCAGGCATACCAACCGCCAACGGCCCCCCAGACATCGAAGAGATTTCGCTTTCCAACTGCGAAGGCGACAAACCCCGCCACGGCCAGCAAGAGTCCGACAGCATGGGGTATCACATCTTTGTCAAGGGGTAGCCTGAGCCTTGTCGAGAAGACCCACGCAACAGCTATGAGGCCTCCAACAATCAATACCCAAGGTGGAGGTTTGAAAACACTCCAACCTCCAAGCCATGCCGCAGTCTTGATGAACGTGTAGCCGCTATGACCGATGCCAATAAGGACCCCTAAGAAAGTATCCTCGCCTACAGAGCTTGTATTGAGCTCCAGGGTCCCACCCCAATCCCATCCTCGGAGGTGTTGTACTAACACCAATAGGCTCGAGAGAGCTGCGGCCACCGACGCATGCACATACTTCTTACGTCGCCAAAGACTCAAGATTGCGAAGGCGACCACCGGAACTGCGGTCAACTTGAGCCAGGATCCAAGGCCAACCCAGACTGCGCCGAGGTAGCTCGGGCGCCTCCTCATCACCCAACATGCTCCGGCACACCAGGCAAACACCGCCACATCGTTAGAGACCCGAATGAGTGATTCTGCGGCTCCGGGCAAAAGCAGGAGTGCAAGTCCAGCCGAATACAAAGCTGGCGTCAAGGTCGTGCGCATCAGGGCTAGACCCAGCGCTACCAGGATGAGAGCTGCAATACGCAGGGTCAGTAGTTGAGCTTCAGGTGCCCTAGAGGGTGCAATGAGCAGACTGGCAAGGCCATATGCCAGAGGAGGCTGGTGGGCTTGATAGTTGGGACTTCTATCGGCGATCTCCGCCGTTCGACTGGTCAGGATATTGAAGGCAGCTCTTTTGCCCTCGAAGCTCTCACAGCCGAACGCCCGTTGAAGGTCGGGGGCACATGGATTCTTCTTGATTGAGGCAGTGATAGGCCCCGGAACTTCATTTGCCGGGGCTTCATTCCCTCTGAGGGTACTCGCTATCTGGGCAGCCCTTGCCAGATGGAACGGTTCGTCTGGGCCTTCATGAACCGGCAGATAGATGGCATGGAAGGCAAGAATCAGTAAGACGGAAATGGTGGGAAAGAACGGTACTGTGTCGAATCGGTACGGGGTCGCCGGTCTGGACTTGGATCTCATTGTTGAGGCACGCCTAAAGGACCCAGCTCAGGTCCAGTCACCAGTCCTGAGCTCAGCCTGAAATGATGATATCAGGTCCCATCAACGGTCAACTGATCGACGTCAACTGCTCGGCGGGGCAGCTGTTGAATCTAGCGCCTGATTGGCAGTGAATTGCCTCTTCACCGACTCTCGCATCAGCACGACCAGAGTGAACACCCCCAACACCGTTCCAAATGGCATAAACATGCACTCAACTCCTCCCATCACGAGACAGAACAAGTAGTGCCTGCGCTTCGCAAGGAATCGACCTGTCGTATAAACGAAGGCGGCAAAGACCCATCCGATGAGGATGAAGACCGCGGCAAAGATAACAAACATCCATCCCAAGGCGGCTGGCGGCGCCTCCCCGCCTCCCTCGAATTTCTCTGGAGCAAAGATGAAGAACAGACCAAACACAAGATGGAAAATCGGGAAAAGTGCAAACAAGCCAGCCATCGCTGCGACCACATAGTGAAATATCGATAGTAGTCTTAAATGATCATCATCCTGTGTCATCGTACCTCCTCACCCACTCAACATTATTGATCGACGCGTTCACCAAGAGGCCGCTAATACGCCGTAGCGTTGACGTCGATCCAGCCGGTTCATCAATGGCGGCGCACTGAGTCGGAGTCTCTGCAAGACAACATATCATCACCACTTCCGCTGACTTCGTAGAGGATTACGCCCGAAAGGAGACGGATATTCGGGGCTGCCAACCCCCTTCGAGGAGGCATCCTTTGACGAAAGGAGCTCTGACTTGGTGGGTCGAACGTGTTCGAACGCAGAATTTCCTCCCTGCCGGGTGACAGGGAGAGCTGGGCAGTTGGGGAGCGACTGGTAAGCGTCAGGCGGTCTGGACCTCGACGGATCCGGGGCCATCCGAAAGCCGATGGCCGTCAGCGTAGCCAAAGTGCGCAAATCTGAAGTGGAGGCCAAAGTATCGGCGTTGGGCGAAAGCCTCGAGCTCAATAGATGGGATCAGGCTCTAGCTGAGAGAGATCGAGGAGCAGCAGCCCGAGTGTCTCAACTTCGCCACCACTCCAGCGATCGACCACGTGATACCGGTCGTGCTCCGCAACTTCGATGATCCACTCCGCTCCGTCCAACCCGAGTCTGCTCTCTCTTGTTGGGAGATTCCAGAAATCCGATTCGGCTAAGGTTTGCTGGAGTTTGCCCCGGTCCTCGGGCAAAAGAGATCTCTCCATCCGTCGTGCGACGGTTCCGGGTGCGTATCCGCCCGCACCATCTAACTCGATGGCAACGAGCTCGGTGGCTCCAGGGATGAATTCAACACGCACCGCGACCCCCGGTTGGAAACTGCGAAGCCAGAGGAATCTGATACGCGAGCGCCCTGGCGAGGGCGCTGCGAGCGGAGCCTCGCCCATGGCGCAAAGCTGCGCGGAGTACCAATTGCGTAGAAGCTCATCGGAAGATTCATCAAACGTGCCGGGGCTCCAATAACTTGCAGAGATGGGAAGATCCCCGGATCGCCACTTTGCACAGATTGCAATGTCCCGAGCAGTCAGCGTAATGCTAGAAGGCGGGCCGAGCGTCGAAGGATCACTGCATCCAAGCAACGAGGAAATAACTACGGCTAGAACGATTTTCGAATCTATAAACATCTGTTTTGTCGTCCACAGCACACCATCAGCGGTCCGCGGAGGGCGCGCCGTCCGCTGATGTAGATTGGCCGACGCGAAGAGCTCGGGTCGGGAAACGAAACCTCGCTTTAAGCTTACATGACACATTTTTTGAAAACAAACCGCAAAAAATGCGTCAGATCAAGAGGTCGTTGATGGAGCATCAGGGTTCGCCCGGCTGGGGGATCGCCCGGCTGGGGAATCGCCGTCGCCAGGGTCCCGAGACGTTGGTATCGATCTGGCACGGTGGGCCCCGATTGGCAATACTGCTATTCTTAGATTGAGCTGATGGGACTGGAATTCTTTCAAGAGAGGCAGACATGAACCCTGGCCCACATTCGACCCCCTGGGATGAAATCGACGATTCGGCCCCTTCGGGGGGGTCTTCACCAAACGCCTTCAAGCTATTCCTTGGAAGTCGTCTAGCCGATATTCGATGGGGACGGGGATGTCTGTAACGCCTTCTCCTGAAACGGGAAAAGGTGCCCTGGAGCGATCTTGGCGGTTCGGCCTCCCACAGGGACGAAACGACACAGCGAGTGGCGTCAGTCACTGGCGACGCATTCGACGACATCGCTTCACCACCCGCAGTCTCCTCTGCCTACTCCTCCTGGCCCTACCCCTGGCGGCCCAGGAACCGACGCTGGACGACATGTCCGACGCCTTCGAGGAGATCTTGGCGCAGGCGGACCGGGCTCGCCTGCCCAGCGGTCTCGGTGACGACGAGTTGGCGCAGGAGGCTTGGCTGGCGGTGCAAGATCCGGGCACGGCGGTCAAGGCCCGGGAGCTGACCGAGCAGATCCTGCGCGGCGACAAGGACTCGATCGCCGGCCACTGCCTGATGGGATTGGTGCAGCACCGTTCGGAGGGTAATTTGCCGGTGGCCCTCTATCACTTCAAGAAGTGCCGTCGCCTGTTTGAAAAGCGCTTCACCGCCTACCCTGGGGATGAAGCTCCATGGTTCTGGCACGCCCTGTCGATCACCGAGATGGCCTTCATCAGCGGCGAGATGGGTCGTCATGAGGACAAGATCCGCCTGTTGCTGGAACGGGACGACTTCTACGAACCCAAGCTGCCGGCGGAACGGGGCTGGCCCTTGATGCGCCTGCGACGCTACGACGATGCCTTGGAGGCCGTGGAGGAGGCGTTGCGACTCGGCGACCCGGGGCAGATTTCTTCGGCCCTGACCGCCCGGTGCGCCATCGAAGCGGAGCAGCAGCGTCGGCAAGCGAGCTACGAGGCCTGCCTGGAAGCGGCCAAGCACGATCGCGACAACCTCGAAGGCAACCCCACCCCTTTCACCAACGCCGCAGAGTCGGCTTTGGGTCTGCTGCGCTTCGACGAAGCGGAGAAGCTGCTGCTCGAAGCCAGCGGCTACTTCGAACGGGATACGGTGTCCAATCCCTGGCTCGACTTGACGCAGCTCTACCTGGCGGAGGGTCGCACCGCCGAGGCCCTCGACGCAGTGCGCCACATGTACTCCTGGCGCAACCAGCAGCCGGTGTTCATGGAGGAGCAGAATCGCGCCGAGACACAGATGACGGCGGCCATTTTCCTGCTCATCGCCGGGCGGCCGGTGGAGGCATCGCGCATCACTCGAAGGGCGGTGGAGCGTCCCGACCGCACGGGATTCACCAGCTCCGCGAGCGAGCAGCTGCGGGCCGCGGTGGCCTTGAGCGATGTGATGGCACAACGCACGGCAGCGGAATGGGCGGCGGAGGAAGTCTCGTGGCTTCCCTGGCTCCAGTCCCTGGGAAAACGTCTGGAGGTCACCCAACGACGGCTGGCGGCCTGGACTTCAGGACGCCGGGCCGCAGCCCAAATCGACGAACGCATCCTGCTGGCCACCCTGCGTCCTTACCTGGCGGGATCGGTGGAAGCGGCGGAATGGATCGAGCCGGAGCTGGTGGCTTTGGTGGGCCCCGGGGTAACCCTGGCGGCGGTCGGCAGGGCCCGCCGCCAGGAGGACCTGGAAGCCGCCGAGGGCTATTTCAAGGCCTTCGAGGCGGAGGCGATCCACTTGCAGGGACGGCACCGTAAGGCCCTCGAAATTCTCGATCAGGCGCTCCAAGAGCTCCCCGGCAGCGAAGTGCTGCTGCGGGCCCGGTTGCTGGTGATCGGAGCCAAGGCCAGCTTGCAGACCGGCGATTGGCAACGGGCGGTGGCATTTTTCGGCCAAGCCATGCAGCTCGACCCGGGAAGCGTCCGTAGGGGCGCCGCCGCCCTACCGACGGTGGTCTATGCGGCGCCGGGGGACATCGCCCAACGGGCCCAGGATCTGCTCGACGGCTCACCCCGCTTTGCCGCCGCCAAGGGGGGCTTCCAAGTACGGCTGGAAGGGCACCAGGACGGTGGTGGGGCGGTGCTCCTGAGCCCACAAGGGACGGTGCTGAGCTCCGCCAACGTGCGTCAGCGCTCCGGTGATAATGTGGACTCTATGGCCCGACGGCTCGTCCAGACCTTGCATGAGAAGGCATTTGCACCTCGCTTGGATCTGACTCAGGCTGACCTGCGTACATTAGACGGGTCCCCCACCGCCGGTGGAGGACGCAGCAGTGATCGTTTGCGCAGCGTCTTTTCCGAGGTGGAAGCCCGAGAGAACGCTCGGCCTTGAGCATCATCACCGACAAACCCTGCGCGGTCTATGGGGACCCTAGCCAGCAGGCCGCAAGATCTCGTCTTGATGGCTCTAGATGACTCTGACCGCCAATCCCTCACCTCCAAGGCATATTAAGGACATACCATGAAAACCATCCAACGCTACGGCGCTTTGATTCTCGCCCTCGGCCTCGTGGCCACCGGGCTCTCGGCCGCCGGTTCCGTTCTTCACCAAGGCACCTGGACCACCAAAGGATTCGCCATCGAAGGTCAGTGGAAGATCGTCGACGACGGGGGCAAGCGCTTCGTCGAGCTCGACGAGGGTTTCCGCACCAAGAATGCACCGGACCTGAAGATCTTCCTGTCCCCCAAACCCCTCGATCAGATCACCAGCGCCAACGCCACGCAACAGGCGGTCTTGGTGGCTGAGCTGACCAGCCATCGCGGCGCCCAACGCTTCGCCATCCCAGCCGGCACCGATCTCTCACAGTTTCGCTCGCTGATCATCCTCTGTGAGAAGTACTCGAAGCTGTGGGGCGGGGCCGCCCTCTGACGGCTGGTCATCCATGACCTCGAGTCTTCGTAGCCGCAACCTCAACCAAGCCCCGCTCAACCACGACGGGGCCTACGTGCTCTATTGGATGGTCGCCGCTCGCCGCACCTCCTGGAGCTTCGCCCTCGACACGGCCCTCGACCTGTGCCGTGAGCTGCGTTTGCCGCTGCTGATCTTCGAGCCCCTGCGCATTGGTTACCCCTGGGCCAGCGACCGATTGCACCGCTTTGTGCTGCAGGGCATGGCCGACAACCGGCGCCGTTGCGAAGCGGCGGGGGTCACGTATTTGCCCTATGTCGAGCCCCAAGCCGGAGCGGGCAAGGGTTTGTTGCAGGCCCTTGCCAAATCGGCGGCGGCGATCATCACGGACGACTTTCCCTGCTTTTTCCTGCCGCGCATGCAAGGGGCCGCCGCCGCCAAGGTGGGAGTCCGCATGCAATGCGTCGACGGCAATGGCCTGCTGCCCCTGCGGGCGGCCGACAAGGTGTTTCTCCGGGCGGTGGATTTTCGGCGCTTTCTGCAGAAGACCTTGGCGCCACACCTGCTCGATCCACCGCAGGCCGATCCCTTCGGCGAGGTTCCGGACTATCTGCCCGGCGCCGTCATTCCCTCGCAGATCCCATCCCGCTGGCCCCGAGCCAGCCCCGCGATGCTGGCGGCGGACGCCGCCGACCTGGCGGCTCTGGACATCGACCACAGCGTCGGCCCGACCCCCTGCGACGGCGGCAGCGCAGCGGCGCAGAGTTTGCTCGACCGGTTCATCGACGAACGCCTGGGCCGCTACCAGGAGGGTCGCACCGACCTCCTCGACCGCTCCACCAGCGAGCTGTCACCGCATCTGCATTTTGGGCACATCTCCAGCCATCAGATATTCAGCGCCGTGGCGGAGCACCAGGATTGGGACCCGGGCAAGATCGACGAAGGTCTACGCAACGGCAAACGCCAGGGATGGTGGGGCATGGATGCCAACGCGGAAGCTTTCCTCGATCAAATCGCCACCTGGCGGGAGCTGGGCTTCAACATCTGCTGGCAACAGGAGGACTTCGATACCTACGAGTCCTTGCCTGCCTGGGCCCGCCAGAGCCTGGAAGCGCACCAGGGGGATCCCCGACCCTACCTCTACGACCTCGACGAGCTGGCCGAGGCCCGCACCCACGACAAGGTGTGGAACGCCGCACAGCGGGAGCTGCGCAGCGAGGGTTTCATCCACAACTACCTGCGCATGCTGTGGGGCAAAAAGATTCTCGAATGGTCCCCGACGCCGCAAGATGCCCTGGCGGCGATGATCGAGCTCAACAACCGTTACGCCCTCGACGGTCGCGACCCCAATTCCTACAGCGGTATTTTCTGGTGTCTGGGGCGCTATGATCGTGCCTGGGGTCCGGAGCGTTCCATCTTCGGTAAGATTCGTTATATGAGCTCGGATAATACCCGCCGTAAGATGCGGCTCAACGACTACCTGGCCCGCTTTGGGCCACTCTCCCTGGTCTGAACGCTGGCACAGGAGCCCCGATGAGCGTTGAGATTCTGACCCTCCGGGTGACCGGTCAAGGGCTGCACGAATTCACCGATCAAGTGCACCGACGGGTGAGCGCCAGCGGCCTACGGCAAGGTCTGTGCACCCTCTTCCTACGCCACACCTCCGCCAGCTTGACGATTCAAGAGAATGCCGATCCATCTGCCCGGCGCGACTTGGAAGCCTGGCTCAATCGTCTGGTGCCGGAAAACGACCCGCTCTTCACCCACACCCTCGAGGGTCCCGACGATATGCCGGCCCACATCAAGGCCGCCCTCACCGCCGCTTCGTTATCGATTCCGATCCTCGACGGTGAGCTGACCTTGGGCACCTGGCAGGGCATCTTCCTGTGGGAGCATCGACATCACCGCGGCGAGCGACAGGTGGTCATCCACCTGGCCTAGCAGGCTTTTGCAGCCGGTGGCAAACCCACCGTCACCCTCAGCTCGCCGGGGTGCACATGACACCGCACCGCCTCCTCCACCCGTTGCCGGCTCAGACCGGCCAGCACCTCGGCGACCCATTCCGGGCGATGGGTGGGCAAGCCATAGAATTCCGCCTCGGTCAGCACATCGGCCCATTGCCGGGCTGTTTGGCGGCGGAAGGGGTCGCGCCCCAGGAGGTAGGAGCGGGCGTCCTCGAATTCGTCGTCGCCGATGCCGTCGTTGACAAAGCGTTCGAGCTCTTGCCGCACGGAGCTTTCGGCGGCGCCGAGGGTTTGTGGAGAGGTGCCGACATAGACGATCATGCGACCGGCGTCGATGCCGGAGCCGGCGGCGAGGCGTACATCGACGTGGTAGGCCAGCCCCTGTTGCTCACGGATACGTTCCGGCAAACGTCCCACCAGGCCGGAGCCGGCGCCGAGGATCACCGAAGCCACCTCCAGGGCCGGAACGTCCGGGTGATTCCTCGGCACCGTCAAATGTCCGGCATAGAGGTGGGCCTGCTCACCGGCGGTCAAGGGAATTTCTTGCCTGGCCGCCCCCCGACCTTGGGGTGGTGCCACCTCCGGCAACTCTCCGGAGCTACCCAAGCGGCCGCTGAACAGGGCCTGCAATCGACCTTCGACGGCGGACTCGTCGATGTCGCCGGTCACCACCAGGCAGCCGCCCCAGGTGCGGGCGTGGTCATGGAACTGTCGACAATCCTGCGACGTCAAGGCGGCCAGGGAGCCACGGGAGCCCTGCAAGGGACGGCCATAGGCGTGGGGAAAATACAGCTGTTGTTGAAAGGCTTGGGCCGCCCTGGTTTCCGGTGCGTCGAGCATGCTGTCGAGCTCGGCCGCCGCCTGACGCTGCACCCACGACAACCTCTCGGCGTCGAAGGTGGGTTCGAGCAGCAACTCCGCCAACCAAGCGAGGGACAGCTCCCAATCCTCCGCCAAACAGTCGATGGCAACGCCCATGGACTCGTAGGAACCGAAGCTTTGCAGCAGGACACCGCGATCCTCGGCCTCGAGGGCGATACGTTGGAACGATCGTTGCCGGCTGCCTTCGCTCAACATGCGGCCGCTGACCAAGGCTTGCCCGGGGATCGTTTCCACCCGCGCACCGCCGCGCAACCAGGCGCGGGCCGCCACCACCGGCGCCCCCTCCACCCTTCGCACCCGCAGGGCCAGAGTCTGCCCGGTGGCTCCTTGCGGCGTCGAGCCCTCGTCATGCTGAAGCATGGCTCACCTCCCCACGTTCCAGCTCCGGGGCGAGCCCTTGGCCGACCAACAGGCTGGGCAGGGACCAACCGATCACCCCGGCGGCGGGCACCAGACGACGTTCCGCCAGCTGCCGCAGATCTTCCAGAGTCGCCTTCTGCAGTCTTTCAAAGTAGGTCCACGGATGCTCGGGGTTGAAGAGGGCGACGGCGGTGGCGGCAAAAAACGCCTGCTGATGCACACGATCGTGGGCGAAGACCCAATCCGCCAGAATCACCCGCCGGGCCCGGGCCACCTCGTCTGCTGTCGGCCCGTGACGACGTAGGGTATCCAACTCCTGCAACAGACGGTCTTCGACCCGCTGCGGCTCAACGCCGGGCATCACTTCCAAAGCGATCTGGATCTGGCCGGGCTCCAAGGTCTCCTGCAACTCCGCGGAGACCCAGGCACAGAGCTGCCCTTCGTCCACCAGGATCCGATGCAGGCGGCTCGACCGTCCGGTTCCCAGAAGGCCCACCAAGAGCGCCAGCAGTGGATGCTCCGGGGACGATCCGGCGGCGATCGGCAACGACAGGATCATCCTGGCCACGTCCCCTTGGCGACGGCTGATACGGCGGGGGCCATCGTCGACCCGTGGCCGGGGAGGCACCGGCCGACGTCCCGGAGCTGCGCCGCTCTGCCCAACCGCGGGTCCTTCCTGTCCTCCGCCCGGCTGGCTACCGCGCAGCCCACCAAAGTGCTCTTCGATGGCTTCCCGGGCTGTCGCGTCGATATCCCCGGCCACCACCAGCACGGCGTTGTCGGGGCGATAGTGGCGGCGGTGGAAAGAACGTAGGGCCGCGGAGTCGATCTTGGTCAGGGACGTCGCGGTGCCGAGCACCGGGCGGCCGTAGGGATGCTCACCATAAAGGGCCGCCGCCACCTGTTGATCGAGGGCGTCCCAAGGATCTCCCTCGTACATGGCGATCTCCTCGAAGATCACCTGCCGCTCACTGTCCACTTCCTCGGCATCGAGCCTGAGACCCGCCATGCGATCGGCCTCGATGCTCAAGGCTTGCTGCCAACGGTCGGCGGCAAAGGTGAAGTAATAGAGCGTCGCATCGTGGCTCGTATAGGCATTGTTGGAGCCCCCGAGGGACTGGGTCAAGCGGTCAATGTCGCCGGGGCCATAGCGCTCCGAGCCCTTGAACATCATGTGCTCGAGAAAATGGGCGGCACCCGCCTCCAACTCGCTTTCATCCCGGGTGCCGACCCGGTAGATCAAGGCCGTCGCGACCACCGGGGAGAGATGATTGTGCAATAGGCAGAGGGTCAATCCGTTGTCCAGTTGCTGCAAGTGAATGGGTGGTAGAAAACGGCGGGGGTCGAGATTGTGACTCATATCAGGCTCACCGCGGGGTCAACACCCGCAAAGGATCGATAGGGCTCGGTTGGCAGAGGATTGTTGGGCTGTGGATCGTTGGGCTGTGGATTGATGGACTGAGGATCGACGGGCTGTGGAAGGCGATCGGGCGCAACGGGCGGATCAAGGCTGACGCTTCAGATCATAGGTGACGGTGGCGGCACGGGGGCCCGCCGGAGAGACTTCGACGAGAATCTCGAAGGGCTCGTAACCCGCCGCCTGGATACGGACCCGATGACGACCGGGGGTCATTTGAAGATTGCGGGGACCACCGGCTCGTAGCCCTCCCGGCCACTGGTCAGCCGGGCCTTTGGCGACACCATCGACATAGACGGTGGCGTCCGCCGGCGACCCGTCGAAGGCCAGAGAGCGACTCACTTGCAGCCGTCGGGGACCACCCCGCTCCCGGTTCTCGGCCCCGAGCCTGGCGCGAATGACCTGGGGTCCGGCACCCCGACCGGAGGTGGCGTGCACCAAGACCACCAAGTCGGGATGACCCTCGCCCAGGAAGGTGAACAAGAAGTCGCCATCGTCCGGCAGCTCGACACTGCGGCTGTCTCGGTCCCTGGCGTTGTATTGCCGAGCCTGTCCCAAGACCACTTGTCGTTCTTCGCCCCGTTGCCACAAACGGACCACCGCATCCGGCGGCTCGATCAGGAACTTGAAAAAACGGCCGCTGTCCATTTCCCTATGGGCCCCTTCCGCCGCCGCTTCGAAGGCCGCGATGTGCGACGCCACCGCCAGTGGCTCCAGATCAGGACGTGAGTCACCGGGGGCGGTCCCCGTTGGTGTTGCCCCTGAAGCGCCAGTCCCTGAAGCGCCCGTCCCTGAAGCGCCAGTCCCCGGTGCGTTGGTCGGAGCTCGGCTGGTCGGGGGAGATGACGACGGCTGCGGGGGCGGGCTCCGCTGAGTCGTGGCAATCGGAGTACGGTCCTGGGACGGCGGCGTCTGTGCTGCCGTCGTCGAGGTGGACGACGGCGGAGGCACCGCCGAGGCTCCCGGGGTGGCTCCAGGGGACCGCTCTCGGACGGCTGGGGCAGCGTCGCCACTTGGCGCGGTCCCTGACCTGGCCCCGTCGTCGTCCGGGGGCACCGTTTGCGGAGTGGCGGCCTCCGTTCCAGGCTTGTCTGGCGGGGAGTCTTCGGTGCCCGGCAGGGAGCCCGCCGCGCCAGGCAAGGAAGCTTCGGCGACGGTGGTCACCGGCGAGGGCTCCGCCCGTTGCAGCCAACGCATCAAACCCCAGCCTCCGGCCGCCACCAACAGCAGCAGCAGGCAGGCCACGAACCCCCAAAGCACCCAACGGGTCGACTTCGATGTTGAAGCGGCGGCTGAAGCACCGGCTGAGGGCAAAGGGCTCGACGCTGACCCCGCCGCCGGAGCGGGAGCGGCGACCGGCGGCGGTGGGGGGCCGGCGAATCCGGGGGTCGACATCGGCAGAGTGGGCACCGGCGGCGGCGGCGGAGATGCCGCTCGACTGGACGCCGCGGTCTCCGCAAACGAGGCGGAAGGCGAGCCGGATAACGGCGGGCCAGACACCGGCGCTGGGGTCGCTGGAGCAGCCACGGCCCCCGGCGTCGGCGTCCGCGCCAGCAGCTCGGTGGGGGCACTGGCATCGATGGGCACGTAGGCCGGCGCCTCGAGCACCGGCATCGGCGTGGTGGCCAGCACCTCGTCCAGTTGGTGGACGATCTCACCGGCGTTCGCCACCCTGGAACGCGGGTCCTTGGCCAACATGTTGCGCACCAGGTCAACGATGCCAGCCGGCAGATCGGGGCGCAATTGCCCCAAGGGCGGCGGCTCCTTGCTGAGGATCTCGAAGACCAAGGTGCTGATCGTCTGCCCACCGAAGGGCCGCAGGCTGGTCATCAATTCGTAGAGCAGAACACCGAGGGAGAAGATATCGGTGCGACCGTCGAGGGTTTCGCCCCGCACTTGCTCTGGAGACATATATTGTGGGCTACCCACCACCGAGCCGGTGCGGGTCAGCTCCATGGACTCGTCGTTCATCTTGGCGAGCCCGAAGTCGGCGATCTTGGCATGGCCCCGCGGATCCAGCAGAATGTTGCTGGGCTTGATATCGCGGTGGATGATGCCTTGAACGTGGGCGAAGTCGAGCCCCTCGGCGATCTGCTTCACCAGGTTCAAGGAATGGCCCAAGCTGAGGGGTGGCCGTGACTTCATACGCCGTCCCAAATCCGGCCCGTCGACAAATTCGAAGGCTAGATACAGCAGCCCGTCCGCCTCCCCGGCGTCGAAGAGGGTGACGACATGGGGATGAACCAGCCGGCCCGTCGCCTTGGCCTCGCGCAAGAGTCTCTGTTTGTGATCCTCCACCTCCGCCGGGGCACCCCGCAGGCGCACCGTCTTGATGGCCAGATGGCGTTCGATGTGGGGATCCGTGGCCAGATAGACATCCCCCATACCACCGGCCCCGATCAAGCGTTGGATCTGATAGCGACCGATGTGGCTGGGATGTGACGGCGTGCCCATGTTGGAATCCTACCCCACAACCCGTGGCGGCGCCCATGGGGCGGCGGGCGGCCCGTCGGCGGCGGTTGTCGCCGGCCCCAGAGCCACTCCGGCGTCGAGCCCTTTCAAACGCTCGAAACCGTCGGAACCGTCGAGGAAACCGAGGTGACGCGGGAAAAGATGGCGGCTGCGTTCTGCGAAGGTTTTCTGTTGAGGATGCCACATCAGATGCCGGATCTCGATATGGCGACCGTCGAGGCTCACCCAGTTGCAGCTGTTCTGCCCCTTCTCGATACCGCGACCGCGCACCGTGGTGGTGGTCCCTGCATGCAGGAGTAGGACTTGATGGCGGCCGCCGGGATAATAAGCCTCGGTATTGCCGATCCACGTCTGGTGCAGATGCCCGGAGAGCACCATATCGACTCCCCCTTCGGCCAATACTTCCACCATTTCGACGGCGTTGGTGAGCACCCGTTGGGTCTCATATCGGGGGGGCGGAACCAGTTGGTGATGGGCTACCACCAGCTTGTACTTGTCGCTGGGCACGGCCCGCAGACGGGCCGCCAGCTGACGCAGCCGCGGACGGCGGATCATGCCGTCCTTGTGGGTCCAGTTGAAGGCGGTGTTGAGTCCGAGGACAACCATCAAGTCGTCCTCATACTCGGGCTCCATGTCCGGGGAAAAGTATCGACGATAGGCCCCATACGGTCGGGCGATGCGTTCCCAGAAACGGTACATCGGCACGTCGTGATTTCCGGGAACGACGAGGCTCGGCACCGTCAGGCAATCGACAAAGGCCCGAGCCGCTTGGAATTCGCTGGCTTTGGCACGGTGCGTCAAGTCGCCGGAGATGACCACCAAGTCCGGTGAGCGCTCTTCGACCATGGCCAGCACCGCCGCCGACAACTGCGGCAAATGGTGGCGACCGAAATGGATGTCGGAGATGTGGAGGAGCTGACGCACGGCGAAGGTCTACCGTCAGCTATCCGAGGCGTCCGGCAAATCTCCGTCCAACACCGTCAAGATGTTGCGCGACATCTCCTTGGCCATGAAGGCGGAAACCGCCGTCAGCAAGGTGGTACCGTGGTGGCGCCCGAGGAAAAAACCGGCGCAGCTGGCCACCGTGATGGCGCCGAGGGGATAGGTCGTGACCAAATGTCGCCAGTCCAGATCTCCGGGGACGAGCTCGTCCACGATGTTGTCGGCAAATGGCACGTTCGGTCCGCCGTTGTTCTCTGTACCGTCGTTCACTGTGTTGTTGTTCTCTGTACCGTCGTTCATTTGCGTAGTCGTCCGTGGTTTCCGTGATGATGCGGTTCCGTGATGATGCGGCTCCGTGAGGGTGTCGCGGGAGCAACCGGCCGGCCAAGACGAGTCCGTCAGTGGTCAAGGAATCCTGACACAGCAACGGCTGATGGCCACGGAGGCCATCAGCCGCTGAGGATTGCTAGCGTGACTCGCTTCGTCTCAAGCCCGTCGACGCATCAGCAAACCGATGAGAAAGCCCGCTGCGGCGGCGATCAGGACCGCTTTGCCTGGATTCTCCCGCACGTAGTCATTGGCATCGTCGGCCATGTCCTGGGCATCTTCCCGCAGCCGCCCATAACCTTCGCGAACTTGGTGAGACGTCGCTTCGTAGCGCTCGCGGGCCACGTCACCGGCGACGCGGGCTTTCTCGCGGGCAGCTTCGCTGACCACGCGGGCCTTTTCGCGGGCGGTTTCCGACACCTTTTGGGCGCCGGCGGAAACATCTTGCCAGCGCTCTCCAGCAATGTCCTTGACACGCTCGCGGGCGGTTTCCAGCTTTTCGCTGACCACTTCGCGGGTCCGGGTCACCTTGTCTGCCAGCTCTTCTTTGGCCCGGTCGATGGGACGTACGTTGTCCGGCTGTGCCGGCTCGATTTCGGGAGCATCCGTCGTTGTCGTCGCTTGACTCATGGAAATTTCCTCCTGGGAAGCAAGCCTCTTTGCCAAGAGGCGTAGTTTTCATTGTACAAGATACGCACCCGGGGCTGGAAATATTCCCTACTGGAGAGAATTCGGAGCGATGCTAGTGTAGTGCGTCAACTCCCCTTGTACTTTCAGGAGCTTGTAGGTGACCGACAACGCATCGTCCGAATCCATTCTCTTGCGACCCCTGCGCGAGATCCTGGCGTCCCGCCCCTGGCGATTCCTGCACTTCTCGTTCGCCAAAGCCAAGGCCGATCATCTCGACCAGCAATCCGCGGCTCTGTCGTTCACCACTATCGTATCGTTGATCCCACTCCTGGCGTCATTCTCTTTCCTCGGGGCCCGCTGGTTCGATCAGCAGCAGGACACCACGATCCAGCTTCTGACCCAGCTCTTGCCCTTTTCCGAGGAGACCATCGCGACCCAGTTGCAGACCTTCCTCGACCAGGCACAGGCCATTCGGGGATTGGGTTTTGCGCTCTTTCTGCTGGCCGCGCTCTCGGTGTTCACCCGCATCGAGCACACCATCAACACCATTTGGAACATCCCCACCGAACGCCCCTTGAGGCGCCGCCTGCTGTCGTTCACGCTGATCATCTTTTGGGGTCCGGTGGTCATCGGAGCGACCTACTATCTGCTCTTCCAACTACGGCAGCAATCTGTATTCCCAACCTTTGGGGAAGCCGTTTCCTCCGCCCTACTGCCCTTCATCGTCACCTTGCTGGGGTTGACCATGCTCTACTGGCACGTCCCCTATACGACGGTGCAGCTGAAGAGCGCTTTGAGCGGCGGCCTCATCGCTGCCTTATCCCTGGAGTTGCTGCGCACGGGTTTTGGCTTTTTTGTCGATCACGCCAGCGGCATTTCCTTGATCTACGGTAGCTTCGGTCTGGCCCTCCTATTCATGATCAGCATCCAGCTGACTTGGTGGATCATCCTCCTGGGCAGTGAAGCCGCCTATTGCATGCAGCACTTCAGCTACATGGAGCACAGCAAACGCCCCGCCGCCCCGGCGGAAGGTAGCTGGCTCGCCCTGCTGGCCATGGCGCTGCTGACCGATCGCTTCCGCAACGGCCATCCCGTGACCCCCCACGAGTTCCTGGCCGACATGCTACAAGTCGACAACGTGCCCCTGCGCCAAGCCTTGGAACCGTTGATCAGCTCCCGGCTCCTGGGAGAGATCGGCGGCGACGACGGCGGCTACATGTTGGGCAAGGATCCCCACGAAATTCAGGTGAGCGAGATCTTCGATCAATACGAGCCCATCCAGCAACGCCTGCTGTCTAGGCTGCCGGAACATCTGGTCCCCACCCTGCAAGAGCTGCGTCAAAAGCTTGATCGAGCTCGTTCACAGAAGACGCGGCAACCCACCCTGGCAGCCCTGGTGAGCCCCAGCAAATCGGCCTCCAACAATGCTCCGGCTTCGTGAGCCGTAGGCTGTCGAGAAAGAGCCCATATAAAGACCGCTTGCCACAGCTCCCATGGACGGCTAGAATCGCCGCCCTTGGGGGGCAGTAGCTCAGCTGGGAGAGCACCACGTTCGCATCGTGGGGGTCGGGGGTTCGAGTCCCCTCTGCTCCACCATCCTTCCTCGCTTCGCTCGTCAGTATGGTCGAGCAGAGGGTCTCGGTGGCTATCGAAGCGCCTGCGGCGCATCGATAGGCAGCGAGTCCTTTCCGACTTGGCTTGATTTTTTCCTGCCTCGATTTTTGTCCTCGCCTCAATTCTGCTTCCTCGCTTCGCTCGTCAGTCGGGTCGAGCAAAGGGTCTCAGGGACCATCGAAGCGCCTGCGGCGCATCGATAGGCAGCGAGTGCTTTTCGACTTGGCTTATTTTTTTCCTTATCTCGAATTTTTGTCCTCGCCTCAATTCTGCATCCTCGCTTTGCTCGTCAATCGGGTCGAGCAGAGGGTCTCGGTGGCTATCGAAGCGCCTGCGGCGCATCGGTTGGCAGCGAGCCCTAGCCGCCGATCCCGAGCATGGACGCCTGTTCTGCGGCTTAATGGAAGAGTCGAGAGACAGGCGAAGCAATCGAGGTAAAGGGCAGGTCAAAGATCGAAACCAGAAGAGTTTTTACCTCGAAGAGGTTGCATCCATCAGCCCAGGGTAAGCGGAGCGCAACCCTGGGTAGTAGCAAGAGGTCCATCCCACTACCCTGAAAGGGTTTCACAAAAGGCTTGCACATGCCGCAATCGTGCGCAAAGGTTTACCTGCATGTTGTCTTCTAGACGAAGAATCGAGCGCCATTCCTCGCCGACAAGAGTTTGCGTCAAGAAACCCATGCCTACCTGGCCGGTGCTTGCCGGAAAATCGGCGTACCGTCTCTCATTGTTGGTGGTGTCGAGGACCATGTCCATATCTCATGCTATATGTCGCGTACGATCACTTTGGCCAACTTCGTCGCCGAAATCAAGCGGGAGTCG
>JAJCXR010000014.1 GCA_029263315.1 Acidobacteriota bacterium
TCATCGCATCCTGGGGCTGGAGCAGGTCCCAAGGGTTCGGCTGTTCGCCGATTAAAGCGGTACGTGAGCTGGGTTTAGAACGTCGTGAGACAGTTCGGTCCCTATCTCATGTGGGCGTAGGACACTTGAAGGAATCTGTCCCTAGTACGAGAGGACCGGGATGGACGAACCTCTGGTGCACCAGTTGTCGCGCCAGCGGCACAGCTGGGTAGCTATGTTCGGAAAGGATAACCGCTGAAAGCATCTAAGCGGGAAGCCCCTCCTAAGATGAAGTGTCCCCGAAGACCCCTGGGAGACTACCAGGTTGATAGGCGGGAAGTGTAAGCGCTGTGAGGCGTTGAGCTGACCCGTACTAATCGGTCGTTCGGCTTGACCATTTGATTGTGTGCCTATCTCCAGCGAATCTCATCGCCATGGTCTGATTTAGTTTTCGAATTTGCTACGGCAAGTTCGCTTTGAAAATAAAGTTTCCGGTGGTTCTAGCGAAGGGGAAACACCCGTTCCCATTCCGAACACGGCAGTTAAGACCTTCCGCGCCGATGGTACTGCATGGGCAACTGTGTGGGAGAGTAGGTCGCCGCCGGGATTATTTCTTCAAAACGGCTCTCGATAATTATCGAGGGCCGTTTTCCTTTTGGGCCCCTTTTTCTATGGTTGGCAGGAAGCTGCCGACGGGATCGGGACCAGACGGACCGCGGGTTGACACTTCCAGAAACGGCCGGTACGCTCTTCCGCCTTGTCTTGAGAGCGCTTAGCCTCTCCGTGCGCCCAATTTTGTCGATGGCGCAAAGGCTTTGGGGAAGGGCGTCCCCCGCCCTCTGAAGCATCTTGGTCCTATGGTTGGGCTGCGAGATGCTGTTTTTTCGAAACGTCTCGATGGGATACCGAATCTATGTCTGAAAAGGGTAAGAGACTTGTGATCGTCGAGTCGCCTGCCAAGGCGCAGACCATCGGTCGTTTCCTGGGTCCCGAGTACCGAGTTGAAGCGAGCTTTGGTCATGTTCGAGATCTTCCTCAGAACGCCAAAGAGATTCCCGCCGCGATTCGCAAGAAGCAGTGGGCACGCTTGGGTGTCAATGTGGAAGAAGGTTTTGAACCCGTCTATGTGGTACCTGCGGACAAGAAAAAACACGTCAAGCGCCTGAAGGACGCCTTGAAGGATGCCGATCAACTGCTGTTGGCCACTGATGAAGACCGAGAGGGCGAAAGCATCAGCTGGCATGTCCTGCAGCTGTTGAAGCCCAAGAAGTCGGTTCCCGTCGAACGCATCGTCTTCCATGAGGTCACCCCGGAAGCGATCGCCGAGGCCTTGGCATCACCACGCCATCTCGATGAGGATCTGATCCGGGCGCAAGAGGCTCGGCGAGTCCTCGACCGTCTCTATGGCTACTCCCTGTCGCCCCTGCTTTGGAAGCGGGTGGCCCCAGGCCTGAGCGCCGGCAGGGTGCAAAGCGTCGCGGTGCGTCTTCTGGTTCAACGGGAGCGCCAACGGATTGCCTTTGTTTCATCTGAGTACTGGGATCTGAAAGCCCAGCTCGGCTCGGATGAGGGGCAGTTCAAGGCACGATCGCTGCGTATTGGCGATCAGCGATTGGCCGATAGCAAGAGTTTTGATACGGCCACTGGCAAGCCGCTGAAGGGCAAGCGACGTCATCTGTCGGAGGAAGAGGCCAAGGCGTTCGAAGCGCAGGCTTTGGCAGCCAGGCCGTGGAAGGTTTCCAATGTCGACCGCAAGCCCGGACAGCAGAAACCCGCTCCCCCATTTATCACCTCGACCCTGCAGCAAGAAGGCAATCGCAAGCTGAGGATGACCTCCCGGCAGACCATGCGGATCGCACAACAGCTCTACGAAGGCATCGAGCTGGGCGGTGAGCGCATCGGTCTGATCACCTACATGAGGACCGACAGCGTGACGCTGGCCGAACGGGCCGTGACGCAGGCCCGCGAGGTCATTGCCGGGGCCTATGGGGACGAGTACTTGCCCAAGGAACCCGTTCGCTACAAGACAAAAGCGAAACGGGCGCAGGAAGCTCACGAGGCCATCCGTCCGACGGACATCAGTCGGCGCCCCCAAGACGTCAAGAAGTACCTCGATGCCGACCAGCATCGGCTCTACGAAATGATCTGGAAACGGACCGTCGCCTGCCAAATGCTGCCGGCAGATTTCGAGCGCACGGCGGTGGAAATCGAGGTCGAGGCCAACAACGAAGTGGTGACCTTTGGGGTGGCCGGCCGTCGCATCGTCTTTCCCGGTTTCCTCCGTGCCTACGTCGAAGGTTCTGACGATCCCGAAGCGCAGCTCGGTGACCAGGAAACGCTGCTGCCCCCGCTCACCGTGGGACAGGAGCTGGAAGTGTTTGGCGTCGAGGCGGAAGGGCATTCCACCAAACCCCCCTATCGATACACAGAAGCCAGTCTTGTCAAGAAGCTGGAAGAGGAAGGTATCGGCCGACCCAGCACCTATGCCTCGATCATCAGCACCATTCAAGATCGTGGCTATGCCTTGAAGCGGGGCAACGAGCTGATCCCAACCTTCACCGCGTTTTGTGTCACCGAGCTGCTGGAAAATCAGTTCATCGACCTGGTGGACACCCACTTCACCGCTCAAATGGAAGATGAGCTCGACGAAGTCGCGGCCGGCCGAGCCTCTTGGGCGGACCTGGTCTCGACCTTCTATCTCGGGGGCGAAGGAGAAGAGGGCCTCAACCAACGTGTGGAGGGGGGAGAAGTCACCTACCCGTCCATTCCCCTGGGGAGAGATCCCGAGACCCAGGAAGAAATCGTCGTCAAGGTCGGCAAGTACGGCCCCTACGTGCGGCGTGGCGAAGGCGGCTCCGACAACGCGGCGACCATCTCAGAGGAGCTAGCCCCCGACGAGCTGACGCTGGAAATGGCGTTGGACCTTCTGCGTTCCAAGTCTGGCGAAACGCCTCCGTTGACGGAGGATCCGGTCACCGGACGCAATGTCACTCTGTTACGGGGGCGTTTTGGCGAGTATCTCGAGTTGGGACAGACCGACGAAGAGAAGGAAAGTAAAGAGAAACCGCGGCGAGTCTCCGTGCCGCGGGGGCTTAAGGGCTCCGATCTGACACCGGAGATGGCGCAGCAGCTGATCCAGCTCCCCCGCCTGCTCGGCCAGCATCCCGAGTCCAAGGAAGACGTCTCCACCGGCCTCGGCCGCTACGGCCCCTTCCTCAAGCACGGCAAGGAATACCGGAACCTCGGATCGTGGGAGAAGGCCTGCTCTCTGACCTTCGAAGAAGCCGTCGAAATTCTCAAAGAGCCCAAGAAGACCGGACGACGTTTCGGGGCTCAGAAAACCGTTCTCAAAGAGATCGGCGACTTGCCCGATGCGGCGGGCAAGGTCCAAGTGCTGGACGGACGCTATGGTCCCTATGTCACCGACGGCAAGACAAATGCCACGATCCCCAAGGGCACGGATCCGATGTCGGTGACTCCCGAGGTCGCACAAGAGCTCTTGGTGGCAAAGCGTAAGGCTCCCAAGAAGCCGGCCCGCAGGCGTCGTTCTACAGCTTCCTGAGGCGCTGGGCCGGTTCCCAGCCATCGTTCATACCAGCTCGAACAAGCTCGCCCCCATGCGCGCCACAATGGGCCTGCCTCCCGATCGGACCGATTTCGGTACAACGGGATGGAAACCAACTCACAACAGCGCCCGGGGATAGAGAAACCCCGCGGCCTTGCCTTGCCCTCTTGCATCTGTAGGTGAGGTGTATTAGTGTTGTAATACACTGCGTCGCTCGGTTACAGGATGGGTGGCTATGATTCAGGCACTCGACATCTCAAAGATCTATCCCGACGGAACCGTGGCTCTTTCTGGAGTCGATCTTTCGTTTGGCCAAGGCATGCTTGGCCTCCTGGGGCCCAATGGCGCCGGCAAGACGACTCTGCTTTCGATCCTGGCCCTGGCACAGGAACCAACCACCGGAAAGCGTACCTATTTCGGCGTTGAGGACGGTAGAGATCAACGGGCGACTATCCGTTCGATGATCGGTTATCTGCCACAGGAATTCCTGCCGATAGCGTCACTGACGGGTTTCGAGTACCTGCAGTACTGTGCCGAGCTGCGCAGCGTCCCACTTCGTCGCCGGGACCTCAGGCGTCGCATCTTGGGATTGCTCGAGGCGGTAGAGCTGACCCATGCCGCGGATCGCCGGGCCGATCAATACTCTGGCGGAATGCAGCGCCGGCTGGGTCTGGCACAAGCTCTGGTGCATGGTCCGAGGTTTCTTGTCGTCGACGAGCCGACGGCGGGCCTCGACCCCGAGGAGAGAATGCGCTTTCGCCACCTGATCGCCGAGCTTGCCGAGAAGATTCCGGTGCTGCTCTCGACACACATTGTCGAAGATATAGAGGCTACTTGCCCCCGTTTGGTGATCATCGCCCGAGGTCGACTGCTTTTCGATGGCTCGCCCCAGGCCCTTTTGGACAAGCTCGAAGGGAAATTGTTCCTATTCCCCGTCGAGCACCCGTTGGCGAGCGCCGACCTCAAGATTGGCCAGCGCACGTCCATGGACGGCGGCCGCAGGAACCTCATCCGCTGTTCTGAACCTCCGGAGGGGGTCGAGAGCGCTGTGCCGAGCCTCGAAGAGGCTTGCGCCGCGTTCTTGGCGATCGAAAGCCGCGTCGCCCCAGCTTCTGAGGAAGGGTTGGCGCCGTGAGCACCTTTGGAGCCATTGTGACGCAAGAATGGCGAACCCAAAGTAGATCCCTACGCTTTCGGCTGGGACTGGTGTTTTACCTTCTCCTGTCCACCGCTCCGGCGCTGGTCATTCTAGTGTTGGTCCAACCACGCCTGAGCGTGCTGCTCGGCGCCCACAGCTACCTGGGGCAGGTCCTCCTGACGCAACCGCTGGCAGCTGCGCTGCTGGCGATCTCGGTTGCGGGCAATGGCTCCAGCCGAGCAGCTCTCGGCACCCTGTGGGTGCCCTTGGCTTCGGCGCGGATGAGCAGCATCGGGTATTTGGTGCAGCGCTGGCTGGCCCAGCAAGTGATCCTCTGGCCCGCCATGCTGCTGCCATTGGGCCTGGTGGCCGGCTTGGCCTGGGCGGCGGGCACCCCTCCCCTCGATCCGACCACTTGGCTGGGACAATGGGCTCTGATGGTCTTGCCCGTAACGGCGCTGGTCGGGGCTCTATGGTTGGGGGTTTCGGTGCTGGCGGGAGGCGAGCTCGTAGCCCTCCTCGTGTCTTTCGTCGGTCTGACCTTGTTCAGCAAGCTGCTGGCCTGGCTCTTCACCCCCTGGCGGATGCTGGTGGAGGGAGCTCTCAGCGCTTTGCGCGTCGACGACCTGATGGGTTTCCTCACTTGGTTGATCTACTGGTTTCGTCATCCCCTGGACATCTCACCGCCTGGGCTCGTGGCGAGCCAGGGGGTCGGCGATCTCGGCTCGACTTGGCAGTGGATCGTGGCCCGCAATACCTTGGCTTGGGGGCTCGCGGTGCTCTGCCTATCACTGGCGGCCGCCTTTCTGGGAAGGACGCGACGGGATCTACAGCCGCTGCGCATCGACGAGCATCACGCATTGAGAAGCTATCTCGCCCTCTTCAATCGACTGCGCCAACGCTATGCGCCCGATGCGTGTTTGGGGAGATTGGAGCGCCTAGCCTTGACCATGGCACTTGTATTGCTCGTCGCTGCGATCCTGTTCCACTGGCGACAACAACGTGGTTACCAAGTCATGGCGGAAGCGCGTTACGAGACCCTCAAGGGCTGGACGCACCCTCCCCTGCCGACCGATCTGGACGTCAAAACCTGGAGTGTCGATGGAGAGCTGACGACCCGTGGACACCTCCGCAGCGAGACACGGATGGAGCTTTCACTCAATGGTACCGAACCTCTAGGCCAGCTCGTCTTTTCTCTCAACGCCGACCTCCAAGTAGCGGCAGTCGAGGTTCCTGGACACCGGGTCCAGTCACACCGTCAATGGGATCGATGGATGCTCGAGCTGGCACCACCCCTGGCGCCGGGGAAACGACTGCACTTGCGCGCCGAGGTCCAAGGCAAGCCAGCGGACCCCTTTTTTGGCTTCTATCGCGGCAACACCTTCCGCTCCTTTGTCGACGGCTTCGAAGCGTATCGTGGTGCTCGCTTCTCCAGCGGCTGGAGGGATTTCAGCCGAACAGAGCCCCGCCCCGCCGCCAGTCGTCGTCGCGTCGATCTGAAGCCGACCGATCTCGGACCCGTACCCCGCTTCACCACTTGGCAGCTCACACCACCGAGCAAAGACCCGAGTCGATTCGGCCAGCAAGTTCCCCAGGAAGTCTTCCCCATCACAACGGACCTGGAGATACGCCTGGTGGCGCCGCCGGGCTGGCAGCTCGCCGACGCTTGCGGTGTGCTCAGTCGATCCGAGAAGGGCGACCAGTTGCTGGACAGTCGATGCCGCGGATCGTTGCGCGACTATGTCGTCCGGGGGGGCCGCTTTGTGATGTTGGAGGACGCAGCGTTGGGTCTCACCCTCGGCATGCTGCCCGGCCATGAAGAGCGTGGACGCAGCCTGCTACAAGGCATGGCCTCTGCTATGGCCCTGAGTGACCGGGCCTGGCCAGGGCTGCCAGGGCTGCACAGCCTGGTGGTGATCGATTGGCCACCTCGTTTCGATGTCGATTTGATGCAGGGGATGACTTACAGATGGTGGGAGCCCTTCGAAGAGGAGTTGAACGGAGCCTTGCTGAGCCTGCCCGAGCCCTTGGTGGTCAGCGAGCGCCCCTTGAGGCCGGAGAGATTGGTCGGTCGAGTCATGGCCAGAGACCTCCTGTTCCGCCGCGCCATCGACCCGACGCAGGTCTATCTCTTCCAGCATCTGTTTGCGGGCCTGACCATTCGTCGCATGGGTCTCGATGACAACGGCGCCGTCTTCTCCGCCTCCCCTTGGGGAGCTGAAGATTTGAAAAAACCGCTCCTGGCAGCGACACCAGAGAATGTGGAGCTCCTCCAAACGCGATTGCCGGCGGTCATGGCGGAGGCGGAGCAGCGGGTCGGTAGTCATCATTTCTACGCTGCCATCGAGGAGTTTCTTGCGCGGCAAGATGGGCCCCCGGGGAGCGTGCAAGAGCTCTTCGAGTCGCTGGAGTCCCGCTCGGGGGTCTCCATGGAGTCGTTCTTCGAGGAGCACTTTGTGCAAGGTAGCCTGCCCTTCCTCACCCTGCAGGCGACCCGCCGCCGCACCGAGATGGGCGCCTGGGAAACCCACGGCTCGTTGACCAACAAAGGCTCCGGGCAGTCGACCTGCCCCATCGCCGTGTCGACCGAGGTGGGTGAGGAGCAGCTCGTGGTCACCGTCGACGCCGCCTCCTCGACCCCTTTCTCCCTGAGCACCCCGACGCCGCCCCTGGGTGCCGTGCTGGATCCCCAGAGGACCTGCCTGCGCATTCAGTATCGGGTCAGCCAAAGGTTGGAGAGGGTAGACTTGGTGGGTACGGAGAATAGCTCCCAATGATCCGCTGGCTAAAGGGGTCGCCGCGCCACCAGCCGCCCCGTCAACAGCAGCAAGGGGCCGACGACGAAGGCGCCGTTCCGCAAGCGCCGCGCTCCCGAAAGCTGACACAAGTCAGTCTGGAGGAGCCCTTGCTGATCCTAGGTCGCCGCTTGGGGGCCTACACCGCACGACGTCATCCGCGTTTCTACAGCCGCTTCGTGCAGTCCAGATACGCCTTCGAGCTCCTCCTGGAGCGACGCCTATGGCTCTTCCTGGTGGCCGACGTGCTGCTCCTGCTGACCAGCTTCTTGGCAATCCTGAGCGGCGGCGCCAAGCCCTACGAGGTCTATCGTCAGGCGGTCGTTCTACCGTCTCTGCTCATCGGCCTTCCCGCCATGGCCGCCGTGCTCTCCCTGGAGCGCACCGCCGGCAGTCTCGACTTGGCCCTGTCCGTCGTCTCGACGGAGCGCTATTTCATCCGCCGTCTGTTGCCGGTGGGGCTGTGCCTATTGGCTCAAGGGTGGCTCGTCCTTGTCGTCGCTCTAGAATCGTCCGGCGACCTTCTGCGGTCCATGTTCCAGAGCCTGGTGGTGATCGCCTTTCTCGGGGCCACGACGCTGTTCTGGGCGGTCCGCCTGCGTACGGCGGGGGCGGTATTGATGGCCTCTTGGATGACGGTGCTGGCAACCTCGAAATGGGTTCTTTTCGATCCGACGATCGCCACCAGCGGCGGTGCCCATGAGCGTCTCCTGGGAGTCGCGCTCCCGGTGGTCGATTGGTTCTGGAACACGGTGGTCCTCGTCGTGACGACGGGGATCCTCTTTCTATATGCCCGGGAACGCCTGCAGCGTCCCGAAACCTTGATCGCCTGAGGCGAGCTTGCGGGAGATGTCATGACGTCGCGTCCACTATTAGCCGGTCTTAGCCTGGCTCTCTTGTGTTGGGCTTGTGGACCCACCTCGGAGGTACCGCCACCACCCGCCAAGGTACCGGTGACTTCGGAAGTCCTATCGCGGGGACCGTTCCAAGCTCGGCTGCGATTGCTCGGCACGGTCGAGCCGGCGCAGCGCTTGGAGGTGCAAACCGCAGAAGCAGGGAAAATCCGTTATGCCCAACGTTTTGCCGACGGCTTGAGATCCGGAGCCCGGGTGCAGTCGGGGGAGCACCTTTTCTCCTTGGCGAATGACGATATCGCCCTGCAATTGGCGGAGGCAGAGCTGCAAGCCCGGGCCGCCGAAGCGGAGTTGGAACGGGCTCGACGGGGTGTCGAAGGTGGTTTCCTGCCCGACATGGAGCTCAGGAACCGAGAGATCCAGATGGATCTGGCCGGCGAGCGCTTGCGCAATGCCCGGTCGAAGGTGGAGCGCCTGCGCCATGACGCCCCGGCCAGTGGCCTGTTAACCGTCGATTCGCTGGTGCCCGCGGGGGTCGAGCTACCCGCCGGCCGAGGTCTGGCGAGCCTAGCGGTGGCGGGAAAGCCGATCGTCGAAATGTGGGCCGCCGCCAGCCACCTGGCCAGCCTCGAGCTGGGGCTCGCTGTGGAGTGCTCACGTCCGTCGAGCGGCGAGGTCGTAGGACGTGGACACATCCGTGAGCTCGGCCACGAGGTCGACGCCATGGGGACGGTGCGGGTAGTCGCCGTGGTGGACGAAGATCTCGCCATGCCGCGGCCCGGTGAGGGAATCGAGGTGGTGGTTCTGCTGCCTGCCCGGCAAGCCGTCTTGACGGTGCCCGAAGAGGCTTTGCTCATCGATTCCGGCGTCACCAGGGGTTTTGTCCTGAATCCCAGCGGAGCCGAATACAAGGCGGAACGGCGTCTATTGACCGTCGGTCAACGCAGCGGCTCGCGGGTGGAAATCACCTACGGGCTGGCCGAAGGGGAGCGCATCGCGGTGCGTGGGGCGGAGTTTCTCGGCGACGGCCTCCTGGCGGTGGAAGCCCGTGGGGCGGGGAGATAGGAGGTGCTCCGTTCCCTGATCGAGCGCCCGGTCTCGGTGGCGATCGGCACCCTGGTATTGGTGGTGGTGGGCGTGGTTTCCCTGCTACGAATCCCCGTCTCCCTTTTGCCGAGCCTGGAAAGGCCCCGCTTGGTCATCTCTGCCCAGGCGGAGGAGCTGTCTCGACAGGAGCTTCAAGAGAAGGTGGTCGAGCCCCTCGAGCGACGGCTCACCGCCCTCGCCGGGGTCCTCGAGGTGCACAGCCTGGTGGACGACGGGGTGTGCAGTGTGGCCCTGGAGACCGAGTGGCAGACCGATGTTGATCGACTGCGCATCGATATCGAGCGCCGCTTGGCCGATGTCGCCGGCCTCGGGCTCGACGAGCTGAGTGTCGTTGTCGAATCCGGTGACCGACAGCCGGTGATCGAGATCGCCGTGCTCGGGGGCGCCTCGGAAGCGGCGCGCACCACCTTTGCGGACCGTGTCCTGATTCCGGAGCTCGGGCATCTCGAGGGGGTCGGTCGTTTGCGGCGGATTGGAGGGGCGCAGCTGCGCCCCGTCGTGCGACCCCAAGCGGCGGCCCTGGCGGCCCGCCAATTGACCGCCGTGGATATCGTCCAGCGGTTGCAGGGATTGGGCCTCCGGCAGCCCCTCGGCCGTCTGCGCGATGGCGGACACGTGCGGCCCCTAGTGCTCTTCGAGGAGGTCACCTCCCTCCAGGAGCTGGCGGAGCTCCGTCTCGGCCCGCAGCGCGGTACCGCCTTGGGGGACGTGGCGAGCCTCTCGTTCGAAGAGGTGCCTGAGGAGGGGCTCTTTCGGCTCGACGGACAGCAGGGGGTGCTGGTGGAAGTGCATCGGGCGCCGGGGGCCAACGCCGTGTTGCTGGCTCGCCAGGTGAAGGCCCTGCATCGCGAGCTGTTGGCGCGGCCTTCCGGCGGGCTCGACCTGGAGATCGTCCGCGATGGCAGCGGTGAGGTGTTGGAAGCTTTGAGGCAGCTCGGTCTAGCGGCCTGCCTCGGCCTGGTTTTTGGGGCTCTGGTGTTGCGTCTTTTGTTGGGTAGCTGGCGGCCGACCTTGGCTTTGGCGGTGGTCGTTCCGGCCTCGATAGTCGCCGCCTTCAGCGGTTTCTACCTCTGGGACGTGTCCCTGGATATCGTGTCGCTGGCGGGTTTAGCCTTGGCCGCAGGCATGTTGGTGGACAATTCCATCGTCGTCCTCGAATCCATAGAAAGCGCCCGTCGTCGCGGCGTCGAGCGACCGGAAGTGGAAGGCAGCGAGCAAATCGCCCTCGCCTTGGTGGCCAGTTTTCTGACCACGGCAGTGGTCTTTCTTCCCCTGATCTATTTGCAAGGTTTGGCGCGGGCCTTCTTCGGTGTGCAGGCGTTCGCCATCGTCACCACCCTGGCCATTTCCCTGTTGCTGTCGTTGACCTTGACGCCGGTCTTGGCCCGTCGTACCAGCGCCCAACCCGGACCTGCGGGTCGCAGCCCGGGCAGAGCCCTCTATCGGCGGCTCTTACAGGCTTCGTTGGGCCACCCTTGGGTGGTTCTCTGCGGGGTCGCGGTGGTCCTGGCCATCGGCGCCTTGGCGTTGCAGCGGCTGGACCGTCAGCTGATTCCACAAGCCGTGGCGACGGCCCTCGAGGTGGAGTTTCGCCTGCCGGCTGGTCTCGACCACGGTGCCGTGCGAGAAAGGGTCGAGGCCCTCGAGCAGCCAATTCTCCAGCAGGGGCTGTTCGGCCAGCGCTTGAAAGTGTTGTATCGCGGCGCCGACGGCCAGCGCCAAGAGGCGCTGGAAGCAACACTTCGGGGTACCTTGGAGCTCACTTTCTCGTCCCCCCAAAGCGCTGCCGAGACGTCCTCCTCTGCCCGACCTCAGGTCGCCCCGGTGGCAGGTCTCCAGAGCCGTCTGCGTTGGCGTCGCAGCGCCATCGCCTCAGCGGCGGGAACCGCTGATGACAATTTGCGAGTGGAAGTGGCGTCGAGCTCCCGCTTGCGCGCCGAGGTCCTGGCCCGCCGCGTCATCGCGCATTTGGTGGAATACGGTGTGCACCTTTCCGACACTCTGTCCGATGGGGATGACATCTCCCTGGCGCGCCCGGCCTACGAGCTCCGCTTGGACGGTGCTCGCCTGGCCCGCAACGGCTTCGACGAAGGGCAGATCCTGCAGCAGGTTCGGCAGGGGCTCGGTGGCCGCATCGTCGGTCGCATGGCGATGGCGCGGGGCGATGGTGAGATTCTCGTCGAGGCCACCGAGCCACGGGATTTGGAGCTCTTGCCGGTGCGCCTGGGAAGCTTCGATGAGAGCGCCGGGGAGGCAGGGGTACGGGTGGTGTCGCTCAGCGCCTTGGGCACCCTGCAGCGCCGGTCTCGAGAGCCCCCGTGGCTGCGTCGCAATGGCCGGCCCGCGGTGCTGCTCGAGGTCGATGCCAAGGGCTCAGCTCTGAGCCCCGGGGAGCTGACCCGGCAGCTCGATCAGGTGCCACAAGCCATCGATGAAAGGGTGCGGCTGCGCGGCCAAGCCTGGGAGATGCAGCGTTCCTTCGGTCAGCTGCGTTTGGCCTTGGGATTGGCCATGCTCCTGGTCTTCCTGACCGTCGCCGCCCTCTTCGAATCGTTGAGCATGCCTTGGGTGGTCATGACCACCGTTCCCCTGGCGGCCGCCGGGGCATTGGTCAGCTTGGCGCTCAGCGGCCAAAGCCTGAACGTCATGTCGTTTCTCGGTCTCATTCTGCTGGCCGGCATCGTGGTCAACAACGCCATTGTGCTGGTCCACCGGGGAGAGCAACGGGTCGCCCAAGGGGAGGCTCCCCGGCAAGCCATTCTCGAGGCGGCGAGCGAGCGCTATCGACCCATCCTGATGACCACCCTGACGACCCTCCTCGGCATGGTGCCCCTGGCGGTCTTGGGGGGGCAAGGCGTCGAGCTGCGACGTGCCTTGGCGATCGCCGTGGGTGGAGGTTTGGCCACTTCCATGGTCGCCGCGTTGGTGGTGGTGCCGGTGCTCTACCTCGCCTGGGTGCGGCCGGAGACGGATCATGGGGCGTGATGCGACACGACCCCTGGGACGCTTCATCCTCTGCCTGGGCATTCTGCTATTGGGCGGGGTGGCGGCGGTCCGCCTACCGCTGAGCTACCTGCCGAGCTGGAGCTTTCCTGAGCTGCGGGTCAGCCTGAGCTTGCCGCAGGCAACGGAGCTCGGGGAGATGACGCGCACCTGGATCGAGCCCCTCGAAGCCGCGGTGCGGGTCACCGGTGGGGTGCGCAGCATGGCCGGTGACATCGACACCCGGGGGGGAGCGTTCAGGGTTCGTTTCGAAGCCGGTGCCGATATCGAGCGCAAGGCGGCCCGTTTGGAGTCGGAGGTTGGCGCCCTGCGTCGACGGTTGCCCTTGGGCGCCAGTCTCCGCGTGCAGCCGCGCTCCCAGGGGGACGACGAGAGCTCGATGGTCCTGTGGTTGAAACGGCAGGATTCCACGTCCCCCTTCGATGCGGCGGTGGTGGATGGGCTGAAGCGTTTGCCGCAGGTGCGCCATGTCCAGGTGATGGGCCGCCCAACACAGGAGATTCAGCTGCGATCCACCTGGGACGAGGTCGATACGCAACGGCTCGATCGGGTGATGCAAGACCTCAAAGCCCATCATCTGGGAGAGGTGCTTCAGGGAGGACAACGTATCGCCCTGTGGTCCGGGGGCTCCGGAGGGCAAGCCTTCGATCAGCAGCCGCTGCGTATAGGACGGACGATGCTTCCCCTCGCCGCGGTGACGCAGCAGGAGGTGGTGGCGAAGGACCCGCCTTGGATGGCTCACCACCGAGGCCTTCCCGGCTGGGTGCTATTTGTGCAGCGGGAGCTCGACGTATCGCCGTTGGCCCTCGAGCGGTCCGTCCTTCGAAGGTTGGCGAGTGAGGGAATCTCGACCCATGTCTTGGTCAGCGAAGCCGAGCCACTGCGCCGCCTTCTCGAGCGCCTGGCTATCGCTTTTGTCGCCGCCTGTCTCTGGATGGCCGTCGGCGGATACTGGCTTGCCGGTTGGGTGGGCGCAGGGTCCTTCGGGCTGGCCCTTCCGGTGGCCTTGGCGGCGGCCCTCAATGGCTACTGGCTGGCCGACATACCCCTCGATCTGACCACCCTACCGACCCTGGCGGTGGCTTTGGCGGGCAGTCTCATGGTGTTGATGTTTCGTCAGGGCCGTCGGGGCGTCATGGCCACCGTGACCCAACTCGCCGCCGCCGCCATCTTGCCGGTGGCCGTCGCCTTGGCCAGCGGTAGCTTGGCACCGCTCCTGGAAGCGCCCGCCCGGGCCTTCTCGGTGGCGCTGATCGCGGCGGCGCCGAGCCTGTGGCTGCTGCCCCTCTCCGGGGGTGGTGGGTTGCCCAGTGACCTCTGGCGCCGGGCGATGAAGCGTTTGTTGCGGCGGGCTTGGACGGTTGTCTTGCTGGCGGTCACCCTCACCTATCTGCTGCTGGTGGTGGCGGGTCGAGCCCTGTCACCGCGGCCCGGCAGCCTGCCGGCGGCATTGATCGATTTGGCGATCTTCGTGCAGCTGCCGGAAGGTTCGACTCTAGATCAGGCAAGAGCCCAGGTGGGCAACATCGAAAGCCATCTGGCCAAGCTCGACGAGGTGGAGGACTTTTGGAGTGTGTTCAATCGTCAGGAGGGCACCTTGGGGGTCACCCTACGAGCGCAGGATCGTCATCGGTCCCGATTGAGGCCACTGCAACGTCGGCTGCAAAGCGAGTTGGGGCACATCGGGGCGGCCATCTCCTTGGTGCCTTTTGCCGGGGGTGGCCGGCAGAGCAGTGAAGCGTTGCGATTTGACGACTCCCTCGAAGACGAGGCGACCTTCGATGCCGAGCAAGCGCATACCTATCGCTGCATCTTGCGCAGCACCGACCTGGGTGCGCTGTTGAGGAGCCACGATCGGTTGATCGAGGAAACCCGCCGCCTGAAGGAGGAGATTTGGCCCCGCCTCATTCGCAGCGAGTGGCGTCAGCCGACACTGCGTGTCGAGCTGGTGCCTCGTCCGGCGACCGATCCAAGGGCAAAAGAGGCCGCCCTCGAGTCGCTGCGCAGCCTGGCGGAGCCCAGTCGATCCCGCTCCCTCGAAGCAGACGACGGGCTCAGCTTGCGCTTGCTGAGTATCGACTCGCCGCAAGCCGAGGACGATATTCCCCCGCGTTGGCATCTCATGGCCCTGCAGAACCCGGTCTCGCCACTGGCTGCCGGTCACTTTTTCGACCTCCGGGAGCGCCTCGCCTCGCCCGGTATCCGCCGACAAGGGGGGCGGTATGTCTTGCCGGTCAGCATGCGACTGCGGGGTGAGATCGAGGCGGGGCGTCGGGCCAACGCCAGCTCGCTACAGCACCGTTTGCGATCCCTGCGTCCAGTCGCCAGCGTAGATCTCGAGTTGCCGGATATCGGTCTACGGTCCCTGCGTCGTGAGCGCCTGCGTCTGTGGTCGATGGCGGCGGCGCTACCGCTTCTGATGTGGGCATTGGCGGCGTGTCGACTCAATTCGCTGGTCGTCGCCACGGCGGCCTTGGCTCCGGCGACCCTCGGCCTGGCGTCGTCGACCCCGTGGTTGTTGGCCGCCAAGGGGCATATCGACGAAATATCCCTACTCGCCTTGGCGGCGGCCTTGGTGGCAAGCCTGCCGTTGAGCCTCGAAGTGGCGGCGGGGTTGCCGGTGACGGCCCCGATGAGCGGCGGCGCCGTCTACCGCTGGCTGCTCTTGCGGCTGCGCAGCGCCGTGCTGCTCGCTGCGGGCATTTGGATTTTCCTGGCTTTGGCCGGCTGGGGGCTGGATGTCGACCGCCATCCATGGATTCTGCCGTTGCGAGGAGCCGCCGTGGTGATGGCGGTGGCGACGTTCGCCAGTTTTACCTTGCTGCCCTTGCTGCTCCAGGGTTTGCATCGTTGGAGAGGCCGTGATCCGCGGCGCCAAGCGATGCTGCGACATCCCCCCGTTTGGCGTCAACCCGGCGAGGTGACCCTGTCGGCTCGTCATCTGACCAAGGTGTACAACGCTTCGGTTTCGCCCGGGCCGTTGGCCCGGGGCTCCAAGGCGTCCCAGCTCAAAGCCCTGGACGGCCTCGAATTCGACCTGCGGCCCGGGATCATCGGTCTCCTCGGGCCCAATGGTGCCGGCAAGACGACCTTGCTCCGGCTGTTGTGCGGCCTGATCGAGCCCAGCCGCGGCCAGGTTCTCTACCGAGGGCAGCAGGTGACGGCGGAGAATCTTTCCGAGTACCGCCGCCTGGTGGGGTTTTTGCCCCAGTTCTTCAATGCCTACGAAGGCATGACGGCGGAAGGGTTCCTCGACTACTGGGCTTTGGAGAAGGGCATGCTCGAACCGTCCTCACGTCGTCGCCAAGTGGCACAGGCTTTGGAAGATGTCGGCTTGAGCGCCGCCGCTCGGCGCCAAGTGCGGCAGTTTTCCGGCGGCATGCGGCGGCGCATCGGTATTGCCCGAGCCCTGTTGGGCAACCCGCCGATCCTCATCGTCGATGAGCCCACCACCGGTCTCGATGTGGAGTCCCGCAACCGCCTGCGGGAGACGCTGCTGTCCGTGGCGGGCGAGCGCGTCATCATCTTTTCGACCCATATCGCCAGCGATATCGCAGCCGCGGCGTCGCGGATTCTACTCTTGCACGGTGGACGGTTGCTCTACGACGGCAGCGCCGAGGCGTTGATACGGAGCGCTCACGGCCGGGTCTTCGAAGCGCTGCTCAACGATGCGGAATTGCCTCAGTTTTCCCGCGACTACCGGGTGACCACCAGGGTCCGTGTGCCCCAAGGTATTCGGGTGCGGGCCGTCACCTCCGGCCAACGGGAGCCGCAGGGGGATCTGGTGGAGGCCCGTTTGGAGGAAGCGTACTTGGTGCGTTTGGGAGAGGCTGTCGACAGCCATAGTGGGCTTGCTCGGCAGCGGGCGGTCTCCCTGTTGGATGTCGAAGCTTGGCGGAGCCGATGAACGGAGAGCCTGCCAGATCATGTTGAGAATTGACCCTACGGATTCCGTACCGATCTGGAAACAGATCGAAGAGGGGGTCGAGCGTTTGATCGCCACCGGCATCTTGGGGCCCAACGATGCCGTGGCTTCGGTGCGGGAGCTGTCGCGGGAGCTGCGGGTCAACCCGATGACCGTCTCCAAGGCATATCGACGCCTAGCCGACGCCGGGGTCTTGATCGTACGGCGTGGCGAAGGAACCTATGTGGCGTCCCAGCCCCCCCGCATGGCGTCGGAGGAGCGGCGGCGTCAGCTCTTGGTTTCGGCCCGGCGTTTTGTGGCCTTGGCCAAGACTTTGAATGGTGATCGCCAGGAAAGCCTAGAGGTTTTGAGCCAGGCCTGGGACGACATGGGTGACCTGGAGCCGCCCGATGACGGAGGGACAAGGGATGGATGAGCAAGCGGTCTTGCGGGTCGAGGATCTGAAGGTGCGCTATGGCCGAACGGTGGTGCTCGACGGCGTGTCGCTCGCCGTCGAAAAGGGCGAGGTCGGCGCGCTTCTGGGGCGCAACGGCACCGGGAAGTCTTCCTTGGTGCGTTGTCTTCTGGGGCAGCAAAGGCCTGAAGCCGGCCGGGTCAGGGTCTTCGGCCAAGACGTTTGGCGTCACCGAGCACGGCTCATGGGGCGCATCGGTGTGGCACCGGAAGAACCGGATGCACCACCTTTGATGACCGCACGGCAGCTGGATCGCTTTGGCGCCCAGTTCTACACCCGGTGGGACGCCTGCGCCCTGCGGCAACGGCTAGGGCGCTTCGAAGTGCCACTGGATGTACCGTTCGCCCGCCTGTCTAGAGGCCAGAAGGCGCAGGTCATGCTGTCTCTCGCCTTGGCGCCCGAACCGGAGTTGTTGATTCTCGACGATCCCACGCTGGGTCTCGACGCGGTGGCTCGGCGGGGGGTATTCGAAGAGTTGGTGGTGGAGCTGGCCGATCGCGGCATCACCGTTTTTCTTTGCAGCCACGATCTGGCAGGCATTGAGGGGATCGCCTCGCAGATCATGGTTCTGGGGGGTGGACGCATGCTGCTCGACGAAGATCTCGAAACCCTCAAGCAGCGCTTTCGGCGCCTCAGCTTTCAGCGCATCGTTGGAGTCGGAGATCGACAGGACGATGGCCATGACCTATTGGCGGGGCTGGGGCCCCTGGTGGTCAAGACCCGGGGGCGTCACGTCGAGGCCGTGGTGTCGCGGTTCGACGATGCAGCCTTCGAGCGACTCCGCCGTCATGTTGATGTTGAATCCGCCCAGCTCGAAGCAGTGCCCTTGGAAGACATTGTCGTCTCCTTGGTCGGCGAGGGGGCCACCGGTGGCCAACCCCTTGCCCTGGGGACGGAGGCGTACCGATGACTGCAAAACCTCATGATCATTCAGCTCTGGGACGCCACTGGTGGCGTACGGTCGTTCTCCTGATGGCCTGGGAGATCGCCGCCAATCGGCGCTTGGCGGGGGTGAGCTTGGTGGTCGGTGGTTTGCCGTACTTGGCGCCGTGGTTGCCTTCGATGTCGCATCTCCCCGCCTCGGACGTGCGCCGAGCCATGGTCCTCGGATTGGGTGGCTTCTTCTGCGTTGTTCTTCACATCGTCTTGGGCAGCAGCTTTTGGGTGCGAGACCTGGCGGAGCGGCGATCCGCTTTCTACTTCGCCCGCCCCTTGGCCGGTAGCGCCCTCGCCATGGGCAAGGTGCTGGGAGTTTGGGCCGTGGCCTTGGGCTGTCAGGTCTTTCTCTTCCTGGGGCTTTGGCTCGAGCCATTGATGCAGGGTCGGTTGATGCAGACGCGGGGGCCGGGAGAGATAGAGCCCCTGTTCATGTGGTCCCATCAATACTCCTTGATGATGACCCAGGACAGTATGCCAGCACCGCTGCCTTGGGTCGCCATGCCCATCCTCTGGGCCTTGGCCTCCCTGGCCTTGTTGTTGGGTGTCCACGCCGTCGCCCTTTGGATGCGAGCCCGCTCCCTGTGGCTCCTGCTGGATCTGCTGGCTCTCCTCCTCCTCGGGGCTCTGGGCAGGGCAATCATCGGGCGCTTGGAGAGCGTACAGGCCCTTGGGGCGTTGGTATGGATGATGCGGTCGGGTTTTGTCGTCATGGTGGTGGCGCTGTTGCTGGCTCTGTGGGCGCAGGTCCATTGGGGGCGCACCCAACTACAGCGGTCTCATCGAGCTTTCAGCCTGATGTTTTGGTCTGTCCTTGGGGGCGCGGTATGGATCGCCGGTGGCTACAGTCGACATGTGGTCTCCCCTGGACCTGACGATGTCACGCAGATCTATTACACCTCCGCCTCCCCCGCCAGCCCTTGGCTCATGGTAGGCGGAAGGACGCGGCATCGAAGCGGATTTCTGGCCTCCTTCTTGGTGAATACGGATAGCGGCCGGGTTCTCTATCTTGGGGGCCTGGACATCGTCGCGTCGTGGTTCACCTACTCAGGCGATGGGAGTCGTGCTGCCTGGCTACGTTGCCGGAGGCTGTCGCGACCCATGGATTGCGAGGTCTGGCATCTGAACCTTGAGGGGGATTCGGCGCAACCGCAAGCCAGTGGCATTTTCCTGAAGAGCCTTCCGGACGATTTGGCCCTTTCGCCCCGAGGCCGCCGCGTCGCTATGGTGCGCGGCCAGGGTCTCGAGGTCTATGACTTGGCCACCGCGCGACTGATTCTTTCTCAGCGCCAGGCCTCAAACCTCGAAAACGTGTTGTTCTTAACGGAATCTCGATTGCGTCTCAGGGCCTTCGGCCTCGTCGCCGGTGGCCATGGGGAATTGGGGCGTCATTTGCTGGAGGTTTCTGTCGACAGTGGGGAGACTCAGACCACGGGCCGCACTCGGGGCTCGGTGATCTGGGACTGGACGCACCGCCGGGGCGATATCGACCGAATACTTTTTCAGACGCTCTTTCCGTCGAGAATCACCTTGATGGATGGCGCCACGGGCGAGACCCTGTGGGCCCGCCCCACCGATCCTTCCGCCGCCTTACATTTTTTGGCGGACGGTCGGGTGGTGATGCGGCGCCACGACAAGACCACGGGGCATCTAGAGCTGGAGGTCACCGCCAGCGACGGTGAGATTCTGTTGCGCCTAGAGCGCCAGGGAGTCAAAGACGTGGTCTTGGGAGGCGAGTGGGCGACAGATCAGCTCTGGGTGAGTTTGTTGGAAGAAGAAACCGCCCTGAGTCCTCTGGCTCCGGCTTCCATAGAGAATCTGGCGCCATCTGGAGAACAGGGTTGGCGCCTCTACTCACTGGATACCATCGGCGGTGAGCTGCGCCCCATCGTCCGAGGGTTGCGTCCTTTGCGGAATCGCCACAGCCCTTCCTACGAGGCGGAGGTGGGCAGCCCGGCGACCCGACTGTTCCGGGCCGCTGGCGGAGTGATCGTGCACTGGGATCCCGAAACCGGGCAAGGGCGTCAGATTTTTACGCCTTCGCCCTGAGCTCAGGGATAGTAGCCGCTGATCGTCTTGATCTCGACCTCAGGGCGATCGATCTCCAGGCTGACGGCCCGGTAAGTATCGTCCTGCTCCGTATTGGTCGATTGATAGGCGATCAGATATTGCGAGCGCAGCTCTTTCTGGATCTGGCCGTAGATGGCTTCCAGCTCTTGGATATCGCGGATGAAAAAGCTACGGCCCCCGGTTTCGTCGGCCAGGCGATTGAGCTTGGAGCGTGCGGCGCCGTCGTTCAGTCGTAGGCCGATGGAGTAGATGGTGATTCCGGCTCGCCGGGCATACTCCAAGGTCTCGTCGAAGCTGAAGCGGCTCGACTCGTCTTTGCCGTCGGAGAGCACCAGGATCGCCCGCTGGCCTTTGATTCCGGCAAAGTAGTAGAGCCCGAACATGACGCTGTCATAGAGGGCCGTTTGACCCTCGGGGGTCAAGCCGGCCAAACCACTGCCCAAGGCGGCGCGGTCGTTGGTCAGCTCGACGGCCAGATGGGGAAAACTGTTGAAGGTGATGACCGCGGCACGGTCCCGCGGCGTGATGGCCTGCTGAAAAAAGTTGAGCGCCGCCTTGCGGACCTCGCCCAGGGTGCCGACCATCGAGGCGGAGTTGTCGATCATGATGCCGACGTGGATGGGCAGATTCTCGACGTGCTCGAAGCGGGCGATGGCCTGCGGGATCTCGTCTTCGAAAACCTTGAAGCCATCCTTGGTCAGACCCTCGACGGGCCGACCTTGGCGATCGAGGACGGTGGTGTAGAGCTCGACGAACTGAATCTCGAGCTCCTCGAGATAGTCGGGGGCATTGATGAAGACCAAGTCCTCGGTGGAATTGCCGTCTGGCAAATAGGCCACCGCACGTACGTAGCCGATGTCCTCGTTCTCCGGCAAGGGGATGGGCTGCACCCAAGGTTCCTGGTAGAGGGTGGCGACGCGTCTTTCGTTGAGGAAGAACTCCACCCTATCCAAGCTGCGATTGTCGGGTATCTCAATCTCGGCCCGAGCCCGCAGACTGCGGTTGTAGCGCTTCGACTTGCGCGGCTCCACCAGCTTGACGGCAAACCGATAGCCGCCACCGTTGATCAGGATTTCGTCGCTGGCCACTTCGTTTCCTTCGCCGTCGAGCCCTTCGGCCCTCAGGGAGTGGAGCACGGGATAGGAGCCGAGATCGATTTGAACGCTCCACGGTGGACGGTTCTTGACCAGGACTTGTTTGCCGTCGAGAGAGAATCGAACCTTCTCGATTTCCTCACCGGATACCAGACTGTCAAAACGTGTAAAACCGGTTGCCAGGACACCCTGTGGCGGAATCAATCGCAGGTTGGTGGCCCCCGCCTCGAGGGCTGAGGTCGCCTCGGCGAACAGCTGCTCCGTGCGCTGATCCTTGAACGTCGGCATCACAAACTCGGAGTCCACCCTCGGCACCTCCAATCGGTGCTCGGAACGGTGGACATGGCCGGAGTTGAGATCTTCGACCTTGAGCATGAGGGTGTAGTCGCCGGGACGCAGGAAGCGCTGAAACATCAATGGAATGGAGCCTGGGGCTTGCTGCTCGCCGAAGCCAAATTTGTAGCGGAAGCTTTCGAAGAGCGTGTCGTCATCGATCAAGACCTCGCCGATGAGCAGCAAATCATGGGAGCGGTACTCGGCGTACTCACCCACCGCCAGCTCCTGCAATGGAATTTCGACAAGAGCTTGCATCACCGTCCGGCTCTGATGGCGACCGGGGAAGGCGAGCTGGGTCACCACCCCGTCGATGGTTTCGACATCCGACGCCACTTCTGTGCTGTGGGCGACGAAAGTGTGCAGCCATTCCTGGCTGCGGGGCTGTGGTTTGCGCAGCAGTTGTAGCAGCCGTGGCTCGTAGTTCTCGATATCGGAGGCGATGGCGCCCAGGACTTGGGTCAGGCGCTGGCCGTTGATGCAAGTGCGGGCCCGTGACAAGACCTGATCCATGGCGAATCGATTGGAGCGCGGATTCCAAACCCGAGCTTCGCCACCGCTCCTGGGTTGGAAAAAGACCACCAGCAAGTCGAGATTGAGGGCATCGGTCCCTTGGTAATACCAGACCTCCGCCGGAATGAAGGTCTTGGTGCAGGACACCTTGAAGCCGCCGGCCGGCTTGCCGTGCACCATGAAAATGCGGGCCCGGTCGTCGGTGAGATTTCCATATTCGCTCTTCGCTTGCGAAATGCGATATGGCCAGCGCTCCTTGAGCTCGTTGCGCGGGGTCCGCGGGTAAGGGTCGCGAACCTTCCAGAACTGATGGATGAAAGCTTGACGTTGGTAGGTCTTGGCGAGGCTGTTGAACAGGGCTCGTTCTGGGATGGTGATCAGCAGATCTGTCTCGCGCAACCAAGCTTCGTGCTCTGCGGTCAAAGGCTCAAAACCTGCCTCGAGGGCCGATGAAGCTTCGGCATTCTCGACTGCTGCGTTCGTCGGGGTCGCTGTCTCGATGGTCACCGTCTCAGCTGTCACCACCTCACCCGTCGCCGTCTTGGCGGTCGCCGTCTCAGCGGCAGCTGGAGGGTCCGAGCCGACCGCTTCGCCCAGGGCGGCCGAGGCGAGGCAGAAACACAGTAGCAGAGTGAGCCAAAGGGCCGAGCCCTGCGGACGCGGGTGATGGGTTCGAGCCCAACGGGTAGGAACCTGGTTTGCGGTGAGACTTTGGCTATAGGCCATGATGGGATGTCCTCATCCTGTGGTTTGAGCCGCCCGTCGCCCTGCATGTACCGTCTTCGGCCCGGGGACGGCTACCGCTCCAGGGGCAGGTCTCCGAGGGGCGGCTGCGAGGCCGGGCGGACCGGCACGATACACCGCCACGGCCGCCGACGGGTCGCCCTGGGCCTCAGTGGAGGGGTAGCCGGGACGAGCCATGGGTCACGGGGGACAAACCACCTTCGGCTCCGGCCGTTGTTCCGCCGCGACCCGAAATTATCTCCGCTATAAGACCGTCTCGCGAACCACTTCCTCGATGGTCGTCATGCCGTCGCGGATTTTCTGCAGGCCGCTACCTCGCAAGGTGATCATGCCGAGCTCGATGGCCTTGTCCCGTAGCTCGAGGGAGCTGGCGCCGGAGAGGATGAGCTCACGGATTTCGTCGTCGATATCCATCACCTCGTAGAGCCCGACACGCCCCTTGTAGCCGGTGTCGCCGCATTGCTCACAACCTCGGCCCTTGAACAGCTTGAGGGTCCGCGACTCGCGCTCCTTGAAGCCTGCGGTGACCAGGGCCGAGGGCGGAATCTCGACGGGTTCCTTGCAGAAGCTACAGATGCGTCGCACCAGGCGTTGGGCGACGATGAGCTGTACCGAGGTGGCCACCAAGAAGGGCTCGATCCCCATGTTCATCAAACGGTTGATGGTCGACGGAGCATCATTGGTGTGCAAGGTGGAGAGCACTAGATGGCCGGTTAGGGACGCTTTGATCGCCACCTCGGCGGTTTCGAAGTCGCGGATCTCACCCACCAGCACGATGTTCGGATCCTGGCGCAGGAAAGAGCGCAGGGCGGCCGCGAAGTTGAGACCGATGGACTCCTTCATCTGGACCTGATTGATACCGGTGAGATTGAACTCCACCGGATCTTCGGCGGTCATGATGTTGGTTTCGGGGGTGTTGACGTTGGAGAGGGCCGAGTAAAGGGTATTGGTTTTTCCCGAGCCGGTGGGACCGGTGACCAGAACCATGCCATAGGGCTGTTTAATGGCGTAATCGAACTTGGCCAGGGACTCCACCTCGAAGCCCAGCTTGGTCATGTCGAGCATCAGCTTGTCTTTGTCGAGCAGCCGCAGAACGATTTTTTCGCCGAAGATAGTGGGCAGGACGGAGACGCGGTAGTCCAGCTCCTTTTCCTTGTCGCCGATTTTTGTCTTGATCTTGATGCGGCCGTCCTGGGGGAGGCGCTTCTCGGCGATGTCGAGCTTGGCCATGATCTTGAGTCGGCTGGTGATGGCTTCGCGCAATCGCAGCGGCGGATGCATCACCTCGTAGAGAATGCCGTCGATGCGGTAGCGACAGCGGTACTTCTTTTCGTAGGGCTCGATGTGAATGTCCGAGGCGCCGCGTTTGATGGCGTCGGTGAGGATGATGTTGACCAGGCGAACCACCGGTGCCTCGTCCGATTCCTCGGCCAGGGCGTCGATGTCGAATTCCTCGGCTTCCTCTTCCAGCACCTCGAGGTCATCGCCGCCGATGTCGTCGTCGATGTCCTCCATCACCTTCTTCAGCTCTAGGGCATGGGTGGAGCCGTAGTACTTTTCGATGGCGACGCGGATGGCGGTTTCGGAGGCGATGACCGGCTCGACGTTGTAGCCGGTCATGAACTTGATGTCGTCCATCGCAAAGACGTTGGTGGGGTCGAGCATGGCGATGGTGACCTTGGCCCCGGTCTTCGACACCGGCATGATGGTGTACTTGCGGGCCACGTCCGCGGGGATGATCTTGACCACCGATTCGTCGACCTCGACGCGGGACAGATTGATCGCCGAGACGTTGAACTGCTTGGAGAGAAACTCGACGAGCTCGTTCTCACTGAGCAGGTTCATCTTGACCAGGTTGGTGCCCAGGCGTCCGCCTTCTTCCCGTTGCTTAGAAAGCGCTTGCTTGAGCTGGTCCTTGTTGATTTTTCCTGCTTTGACGAGGAGCTCGCCCAATCGATCACTCATGGAGGTTCCCTTCCAAGGCGTTCAACGTACGCCAGTATTTTTTGGTGCGGTGCGCACCCGGTGACCCAAGAGCCGTCACCCATGGGACGATAAGCCTGCCCTCGAATAGGTAGCACATCGTGTCGACGTCGACTGCGGATGTTGTCCTGACGTCGACCGGCTGCAGCTAACGTCCTCGCGGCTCCGTGCCTTTGCAGGGGGCCGGAAATCTGGAGCAGCAGCTATCGATAAGCCTATTCTATATGGCCTGACGTCTATAAGGCCACGGCAGGTTTGGGACCCGTGAAACCGTGGTCTCGTAGGCGCTGACGGGCCCTCTCCAGCACCTCGTCGGGGGAAATGCTGAGCAAGCAGGGACGGGGCTCCTCGTACCGCTTGTAGCAGTTGGAGCACGGCAGCTGTCGCCAGAGAATGCTTTCCGGGTCCTGGTAGGGGCCATTGCGCCATGGGTCCGTCGGCCCGATGACCGCGACCACCGGTTTGCCGAGGGCGTGGGCCAGGTGGATCGGGCCGGTGTCGCCACCCAGCACCAGGACGCTGGAGCGCAGGAGGGCGGCGAGCAGGGCGAAACCCTTGCCCTCCACCGCCACGGCAGCTCCGTCGCTGGCCGCGACGAGATCCTGGGCCAGGTGCTCTTCCCCCGGCGCGATGGGTACCCAGACGTCGACTCCCGGGTCCTCCCGGAGGCCCCTGGCCACGGCCCCCCACCAGGCGGGGGGATAGGTCTTGTTGCCCCACCCGGCTCCGGCTTGGATGACAACATAGGGACGTGTCTGAGCCGCCAACAGCCGACGTGCCACCGCCGGTACCTCGGGCAAGATGTGATCAGGAGCAAAATCCGCCGCTTCTTTTGGCAGATCGAGGCCGGCCAGGAGATCGAGGTAGCGGTCGACGGCGTGCTGGCTGGGGGTCGCCACCCGATGCCGCACCCAGAGGGCGCTCGACGGCTCACGACGGTCCCTGCGTCGGGCGCCCAGGGTACGTTTGGCTGCGCTGAGGAAGGTCAGGAGCCCACCCTTGTGGTTGCCCATCAGATCGATGGCCAAGTCGGCATCGAAAGCCCTGAGGTTGCGGATCAACTGTCGGATTTGTTGTCGCGTTTGGCGTTGGCCGAGCTCTTTGCGCCAGCCCCGCAGGCGCACCTCGAAAACCTCGTCGACCCACGGGTGGCCCCTCAGCAGGGGTGCGAAGACGGTCTCCACCACCCAGCCGATACGCGCTTCGGGGTAGTGACGCCGCAGGGCGCTGAGCACTGGAAAACAGTGGATGATGTCGCCGAGGGCGCTGGTACGAACGAGTAGGATTCTCAACGTCAGGTCTGTCCGCGTCTCGGCCGACCGACGGCTAGTCCGGTAGACCTTTGACCAAGGAGATGAGATCGGAGGTGTTGTGATCCTTGGGGTCTCCGACCAGGGCGGTACGGCCGCCATAGGCGCGCACCACCTCGTACTCGGGTACCTTCTCCGGGCGTTCGTAGTCAGGGCCCTTGCAATGCACGTCGGGCTGAAGCTCGGCGATCAGCGGGCCCGGGCTATTGCCTTCGAAGACGATCACGTAGTCTACCGGCATGAGGGCTGCCAGCAGCTCGGCCCGCTCCGCGGCCGGGACGATGGGCCGGCCGGGGCCCTTGAGCGCTGCGACGGAGGGGTCGTCGTTGATCCCCACCACCAGCAAGTCCCCCTCCTGCCGAGCCGCCGTCAAGTAGCGCAAATGGCCGACGTGGAGCAGATCGAAATGGCCGTTGGCAAAGGCGATGTGATGTCCCTGTTGGCGGTGTCGAGCCAAGGCTCGCTGTAGGTTGGCGTGGTCGACGACCTGTCCCATTTCAGCTCCCCACTTCGGATTCGAAAGCATCGAAGGTGATGCGTTGTAGCAAGTCTGTATCGCTGAGCACCGCCGTGCGGAGCTCGTCGCGATCGAGGGTGGCGGTGCCCATCTTCATCACCACGATGCCGCCCGCGTAGTTGGCCAAACAAACGGCCTCCAAGGGCTCTGCTCCGGCCGCTAGGGCCAAGGCCAAGGTGCCGATGACGGTGTCGCCGGCGCCGGTGACATCGGCCACTTGATCGGTGCCATGGACCGGCAGGTGGGCCACCCGGTCGGCGGTGAAAAGACTCATCCCGGCGCTTCCCCGGGTGATGAGCAGAAAACGGCTCGCCAACTTTCGAAGCAGATGCCGACCACCGCGCAACAGGGCGTCCGTCCCCTCGAGGGAAGCGCCGAGCAGCGTTTCAGCCTCCTCGAGGTTGGGGGTGGCTGCGTCGAGGCCGGTCAGCTCCGCCAGGCGATAGCGGCTGTCGCCGAGCAGCGGTCGCGACCCCAGAATGCGACGCAGCTCGCCGAGCATCGACGGGTCAACGCAGTTGTAGCCGTAGTCGGACATCACGGCCACCGGGGCGGCCGGGGCCAGCTGGCGGACCTTGTCGAGCAGCCGCTGTCGCTCCTCGGGGCTGGGGCGCCAAGTGTCCTCGATGTCGTAGCGCACGATCTGCTGTTTGATGGCATGGCGGCCACCGCCGAGGATGCGCGTTTTGGTGGGGGTCCGGTAGCCCTCCACGGTCAGGATGCCGCGGGTGTCGACGCCACCGGTATTGAAATGGTGCAACAGCTCGCGGCCGGAGAGGTCGTCCCCGACGACGCCAAAGGCCAGCGGTCGGCCCCCCAGGGAGGCGACGTTGGCGATGGCGTTGGCGCCGCCGCCGGGCACCGTCTCCTCACTCTGCCATTGCAGAATCAGCACCGGGGCCTCGCGGCTGATGCGTTTGGGGGTACCTGTGATGAAGCGATCGGCCACCAAATCCACCAGCATGGCGACCGGCTGGTCGGCCATGGCATCGATCAGCTCGAGCAGCCTATCGGGGGTGGGTATGGTGCCGTTGACGGGGGTCATGGAGACGGCGAATTGTAGCATGGCGAGGCCCCGGAGGCGGTGGCGGAGGGGCGGTCGGCAGTTGACTGAGAAGTAGCTGAGCACTGGACGAGGACTGCTAAGATCGAGGCCCATCAGCTGTCCTCTCGTCGCCGGATCAAGCTTTCGAATGCGCTGTACTTTCATGCTTCATGCCCCCAAGCCCCCAGCGTTGTCGCCACCTCACTGGCCGGCCCTGTGGCTCGTCCTGTGGTTGTCGGTTTGGTGTGGGGTACCGGCGGCTGCCGAAGACTCGTGGGTCTCAGCGCCGCCCCATCTCACCTTCACGCCCCTGCGGGTGGCGGACGGCCGGGGTCTGCCCGCCAGGGTCTTCTTGCAGGACGCCGAAGGCTTTCTGTGGATCGGCGGCGAGCGGGGCCTGCGCCGCTACGACGGCTACGACTTGGCCGGTGTCGTCGAGCACAATACGGCGGCCCCCGAGGCGACGGTGGGCGGTACCGTGATGCCCGAGCATCTGATGGAAACCTCGATCGTCGCCATGCTCGAGGACGAGCAGGGGCAGCTCTGGGTGGCGACGGCGGATGAGGTCCAACGGCGTGATGCGGCCAGCGGGGCCTGGACCTCCGTCTGGCCACCGGCCGGTGACGCCAAGCCATCGACCGAGGCAACCAGCGGCATGCCCGGGGGGCACTCGACGGTGACCTCCCTGTTGCTGGATAGCGGCCGTACCCTGTGGGTGGGCACGCGGCAAGGACTCGACGAGCTGGCGCCCGGTGGCGCTTTGAAGCGCCATCGCCGGGGCGCTGTCGTGTCCCCCGATCCGTCCGTCGAAGGGGCATCCGCCGCCGCCGCATCCGCCGATGATGCATCCGCCGCCGCATCCGCCGATCAGGCATCCGCCGATGATGCATCCGCCGACGCATCCGCCGCACGGGCCGTCGAAGACGCCGCCTGCCGTTTGCAGAACGATCACATCACCGCCCTGCACGAGGATAGCCAGGGCACCCTGTGGGTGGGTAGCCAAGGCGGTCTGTACCGGCTGGACCGTGTACGTTCGTGCTTTCAATCGTTTCGCCACGATCCGTCCGATGGCCGCAGCCTGGCGTCGGATCACGTCACCGCGCTGCTCGACGACAGCGGCGGTACCCTGTGGGTCGGAACCGCCGACGCCGGTCTCGATCGCATGCTGGGGGCCGATGGCCAGTTCTTTCATCTGGCGGCTGCGCCGGCTGACGCATTGGCGTTGCCCGATCCGCATGTGGTGGCCTTGTTCGAAGATTCCCTACGACAACTCTGGGTGGGCACGGCCTCCGGTCTGAGCCGATTGCAGCCCTCCACCGGCCGCTTCGACCGCTACTCCGGGCCGCGGGCCGTGGTGCACGGTCTGCCCGTCGGCAAGGTGCAAGCCATCTACGAGGACAGTGCCGGGACCTTGTGGGTGGGCGGCGAAGAAGATGTGGCCTCGTTACCTGCCTTGCGTCGCTATCTGCAGCACGTGGCGTTGGCCGGGTTCGCACCGGCGCCGTCCCTGGGGCAGACCTTGGCGGTCTACGAAGATGTCAATCGCCGCCTGTGGTTGGGGACGGCGCAGCAGGGATTGGTCATCATCGATCGCCAGAAACGTCAGAGCCGACGCCTTTGGTTGGCGCAGGGGGCATCGCAGCCCGGGCCGGTGGCGGTTACCGCCATCGCCGGCGACGGTCGTGGAGAGGTCTGGCTGGGAACGGCGGGGGCCGGGGTCTGGTGGCGTCATCCGGATCATCGCCAAGGGACGGAAGAATCCCTGCGACCTTTACCCCATGGCGATCGCTTTCCCGAGATCGATAGGGCGGAGGTCGCGGACCTGGCCACGGAAAACGCCGATCTGTGGATCGCCACTTCCGACCAGGGGCTTTTCCGTTTCGACCCCAGCGAACAGCGTCTCGAGTCCTGGCTCCAGGGCACCCAGGGGAAAGCGAGCTTGACTTCGGACCGGCTGACCAGCGTCACCGTCGATCGCCGGGGGGATGTCTGGGTGGGCAGTGCCGACGGCGGCGTGGATCGCCTGCGACGGAGCCCACCGCAGGGGCCGGCGGTGGAGTCTTTTGGACCCGCTCTGGCCAGCCGTTTCGGGCAGCGCACCTTGAAAATCCACGATCTGCACGAAGATCCCAACGGCGTGCTTTGGTTGGCCACCGACGGCGGCTTGGTGCAACTGGGAGTGGACCGAAAGGTCATGGCTTTCGATGCCCGTCTCGGCAGCCGGGCGATCTATTCCGTGGTGGCGGACGGTAACGGCCAGCTCTGGATCGGCGCCGATGGCGGACTTTGGCGGTTGCCGTTATCCGCTGACGGTCAGGACTCGGGCAGCATGGAGGCGGTCGAGCGCTTCACCGTCGAGCATGGTTTGCAAAACGAGCGTTTCAACCCCGGGGCCGTCTTTCGCAGCGACAACGACGAAGGCCTGATCTTTGGCGGTGGCGACGGCATCAACGTCTTCTCACCCAAGTTGGTGGTCTTGGCGCGGCCGGCTCCCCGTGTCGTGCTCAGCCGTGTCGTCGTCGAGGGGCAGGCGCGGGCCCTGGCCCGCGGCGCCAAGGAGATCCTCCTCGACAGCGAGGAGAGGGCCTTGCAGGTGGAGGTGGCCGCCCTCGATTTCGTGCGCCCGGCGGCCAACCGATACGCTTTTTTTCTCGAGGGGGAAGACCGCGGTTGGGTCGAGACCGGCAGCGAGCGAAGGATTCGTTACAACGCTCTGCGACCGGGGGACTACACCCTGCATATCGCCGCCGCCCATGCTGATGGGGTATGGAACCGTGAGGCCCTGCGACTCGACGTGCAGGTGACCCCAGAGCTGCGTCAGCGTCCGGCCTTTCGACTCCTGATGGCCGCCGCCGCCCTCTTGATCGTCACCTTGCTGGTGCTGGTCTGGGACCGGGCACGCAACCGCCGCCAAGTGCGCCTGCGGGAGCTCGAGATCGAGGGCAAGCAGCGTCAGCTCGGGGCGCAGGAAGACGAACGAGCTCGCCTGGCTCGCCAGATCCACGACGGGCCGTTGGTGGTGATGACGTCCCTCGTCGGGGAGCTCGACGGCGGCGAAGGGGTGAGCGCCGAGCAGGGACGTCTCGCCGCCGACAAGTTGCGGCGGGCCACCGTCGACCTGCGCGCCGTCAGCAGTCGTTTGCATTCACCGGTGTTGGGCCGTTTCGGTCTGGCGGCGGCCATCCGCGAACGGCTGGAGCGCCTTCAGCAGGGACGGCCTCGGCTGGAGATTCAGCTCGACCTCGCCGCCGACGGTCAGCGGCTGTCGGAAACCGTCCGCCTGGCCATGTATCGCATCTTCGAGCAAGCCGTCGACAACGCCGTACGGCACGGCGACGCGGGTTGGATCCGCGTCGTCTTCGAGCTCTCGGCCGGTGGTTGCCGCCTGCGCGTCATCGACGACGGCCGCGGTTTCCGGGTGCCCATGAAGTGGGTGCAGCTACTGCGCGGCAAATTCCAAGGTTTGCTCGATATGGTGGAGCGAGCGGAGTCCGTCGGCGGGCGTTGTTATATCCGTTCTATCCCGCGGCGCGGCACCGAGGTACGGGTGGTGGCGCCCTTGCGGGCGAAGCGACGGGCCAGGGGACGGCGTCGAAGCTTGGACTAGGTGGGTGAAGCTCGACCGGGGGTGGGTTGAAGTAGAAAAGCGGCCCTACGATGCGCCCCGCCCCGAGAGGACGGCCGGGACGGTCTTGAGCAGGATTTTCATGTCCAGCCAGGGGGACCAGCTGTCGATGTATTCGAGATCCAGCTGGATCCAGCGATCGAAGTCGATCTGATTGCGGCCACTGATTTGCCACAGGCAGGTGAGGCCGGGTTTCATCGACAGGCGTCGGCGTTGCCAACGTTGGTAGCGGGCCACTTCGTCGGGAATGGGCGGGCGTGGCCCCACCAAGCTCATGTCGCCCCGCAGAACATTCCACAGCTGCGGCAGCTCGTCGAGGCTGAAGCGGCGCAGGAAGCGTCCGAAGAAGGTGACGCGGGGGTCTTTGCTCAGCTTGAAGACCGGGCCGTCCATCTCGTTGAGGTGTAGCAAACCCGGCTTCTGGGCTTCGGCGTCGGCCACCATGGTGCGAAATTTGTACAGGGTGAACCGCCGACCGTTGAGGCCGCAACGGGTTTGGCGGTAGAACACTTGGCCGCCGCCGCTGAGCTTGATCAAGATGGCGATGGCCAGCACCACGGGCAGGGCGAGCACCATCACGAGAATCGAAAGGGAGATGTCGGAGAGCCGCTTGAAGAGCAACGGCAGGGGGCGCTCGGGGGCGGTCGAGAAGGTCAGCAGGGGGACGCCGTCGAGCTCCTCGAAACGGGTCTGGGCTTTGACGTGCGGCATCAGGTTGAGGGCGAAACGGGTACGGATGCCCTGCTCGTGGAGGGCCAGGAAAAGATCCTCCATTTGATCCAGGTCCTGGCGACTGACGCAAAATAGGACATCGTCGATCACTTCGGTGTCGACGATGTTGGGGATGTCCTCGATGGTGCCCATCACCCTGTAGCGGGCCGGGAAGGCGGTGAGCTCGGCGTCGCGGTGGGCGACAAAGCCGAGGATGCGAAATCCCCAGTAGCGATGATTGCGGATGGAGTCGGCCAGGGCGACGGCCCCCGGATGGGTCCCGACGATGAGCACCGTGCGGTAGTTGTAACCACGGTAGCGGATATAGCGCGACAGGGTGCGCAAGGCCAGCTTTTCGGAGAGCAGGAGCACGCAGGTCCAGACCCCCACCAGGAGCACCCAGAGACGGCTGAACTGGTCGTTGCCGAGGAGCTTTTCGTCGAGCCGCAGCGCATAGACGGCCAAGGCGAGCACGGCGAGGCCGCTGGTGCAGACCTTGACGATATCCCACGCCTCCTCCACCAGGGTCACCGTTCGGTGCGAACGGTAGCAGCCCGAAGAGACCAGCAGGACAGCCCAGACGATGAGCACAAAGGGCAGGAGCGGCAGATAGGTCTGCAGCGGGTAGAAGGGGGTGGCGAAGATGTCCGGCAGAAGCGAAGGCAGAACTAGGGCTCGGCACCCATAGGCGACAAAAAAAGCCGCCGCCACCAACGTGATGTCGAGGGCGAAGGTCGAGATGGCCAGAATTCTGGCCCGCTCCTTCAGCATTCGTCAGCTCGCCTCAGCCGTTAGGGTCGATGCATGCAGGGGACTGTCGAAGCCATGGCAACCGTCGCTTTCGAGAAGGCGGCGGCAGGTGAGGTGATCCACCGCCGGTTGACCCGGTTCTCTAACGTAAGAGTTCTGGGTCATTTTCATGGTCGATAGGGTGGAATAGTGGACGACGAAGCTCTTGCGGGTGAGGCTGTTGTCGGTGGGATAGGAGCCGCCGTGCAGCAATGAGTGATGCCAGATCAGCACCTCACCCTGTTTGCAGGTGAGGGACTCGAGCTCCAGACCGGCCGCACGGCAATGTTTCTCATCCCATTGCACGCCCTTGTCGATGTCCTTCTGGCTATCACGGGAGAAATCCACCGTGTGACGGCCCTTGCCGAAGGGGTAGTAGGGGAGGCGGTGCGAGCCGGGTACGTAGATCAGCGGGCCGCAATCCGGCCCGATGTCTTCCAGGGCCAACCAAGAGGCCAGCAAGTGGCTCGGTGGCACCATCTGCACGTAGACGGGGTCCCGGTGCAAGCCCTGTTGGCTACCCCATTCGAAGTACAGGGATTGGGTGGCGACCGGCTTTTCTCCGAAGATGAGCTCGATGTAGTCGAAGATCTGGCGGTTGAGGAACAGGGACCGGGCGGCGGCCGAGTAGGTGTGCAAGTCAGCAACACGGCAGGACGGTTGGCGATGCTCGTCCTTGGCATCGGAAAAGCGGGTCAGCAGGCTGTGGTATGCGTAGGCGACATCGGAGGGCTTGTCGCGCCAGAGGGTGTCGACATCGTTCTGGAGGTCGCTGTAGATCTCATCGGGGATGTCGATGGGGATCCTTACGTAGCCCTGCTTTTCGAAGTGAGCCAACCTCTCGGCGGTGACATCATCGATCTCGCCGCGCCGGTGGCGCTCGGCGATCTGTTCTTGGGCGTCGGGCTGATCGATCCAGAGATCGCTCAGCAAGAGCCCTTTCTTATCGAGGGAGCTGGGTTGCTGGTTGCGGGAGGGGAAGATGCGGTCGAGGAAGCTCATGTCGCACGTCTTTCTGGTCGATTTCCGCAATCATCAAAGTGTTCTGAAACAGCCGGATGCTCGCGGTACTCTCTGAGACGAAGTCCCGAATGGGCAAGTTAAATGTTACAGAAGCATGGGCGAAGGGTCAACCTTCTGAGATTCTATCCTTTTTTGTGTTTCAGGTGTCTTGCCCAGCGGTGCCGCACCTAACCCTATGTTGGTCTCGACGCCGAGGGCTCACCGACGGTTGCGGGTTGCGGCCAACTCGGCAAAGAGCTTTTCGTAGTCCGCCGTCACCGCTTCCCAGGAATAGACCTCGGCTGCCCGGGCGGCGGCTTGGACACCCATCCGGCGGGCCAGCTCCGGGTTCTCGAGGACCTGCTCGAAGGCATGGGCTACATCGTCGTCGTCGTGGGCGCGAAACCATATGCCGCAGTTGCCGACGGCTTCCCGGTTTTCGGGAGCGTCATTGACCAGCAGGCAGTTGCCGTAGCCCATGGCTTCCACCAGAGCCGGGTGGGTACCCCCCACTTCCGTGCCATGGACGTAGGCCAAGGCGTGGGACAGGAGCTCGCGGTAGCCGTCGCCGTAGATGGCGCCTGGAAAGAGGACCCGCGGGTCGGCGTCGCGGCGGAGATCGGCGATAAAGCGATCGGCGTAGGGGGCGTCCCCTACCATGACCAGGGGTAGGTCACCGCCCACCTGGCGATAGGCGCGGGCGATGCGGTGCGGGTTGTTCTCGGGTTCGAAACGGCTGACGTAAAGAAAATAGCCGCGCGGCTCTAACCCCAGTTGCTCCAGGATACCCGTGGTTTCCGGTGGCCGGGGATCGACGCCGTAGGTGATCAGCGAGGAATCGGCGCCATAACGGCGCAAGTAGTGGTCGTGAATGACTTGCGCGTCGCTGACCAAAACGTTGGGGACGATACAAGCTAGACGCTCCGAGGCGGCATAGACGAGCCGGCCCAAGGGCCCCCACTTGGCGCGCCGTTTCTCGATGCCGTCGACGTGAAGGGCCGTCGGCACCCCGGCGAGGCGCAACAGCGGCACAAAGAGGGCGTTGGCGGCGTTGACCATCAGGGCCGCATCGTAGCCCTTGCCAAAGCAGTGCAGGGCGGAGAGCAGGCTGTGCACCGGGGTGTCGAGGTATTTGCCCCGCAAGGTGGGCAGCACCGCCAGGCGAACGCCCCGGTGGTGGGTCAGGTTCCAGGGCGTGTAATGCGAGCGGCAGTAGACCGTCACCTCGTGCCCCATGGCCGCCAAACGCACTGATATCTCCTCCATCAGAGTCTCGTAGCCACCGTAGCAGGCGGGGATGCCTCGGCTACCGAGGAGAGCGATACGCAGCTTTGGATTCATAACAGCTTTGGGGTCGGTGTAAAGAAGTCGTATCTCGATGAACGCTTGGCGGAGGTCGACCGTAACATCTCTACGACTGCTTCCTCAGACGTTCTTCGTCCTCTAGACGCCCCGCCATCCGGCGGGGCGTCGCCCTATGGTAGCGACTGTATGCCGTCGCGGGAACCATTGGCCGCCCGCGGTCGACCGCCGCAGCGGGGGCTATCCTGCCCAAAGCGGCCCCAGGTGGCCCCAGGTCGCTCCGGGGCTCAGCCCGTGGTCGCCGCGGTCTGATGTCTTCAGTGTTCCTCGTCTGCCTAGTCTTCCTCGTCTGCCTAGTGTTACATTGCGTCGGCTCGCCTCCGTTCCCTGTGGGTCCTGGGTGGACCCAACCGTATTGCGAGCCGCTCTTCCGCCAATACCTACCTGCGAGGGAGTTACACAATGGCATTCAATCTGCGCCATCGGCATTTCCTGAAGCTCCTGGACTTCAGTGCCCAAGAAATTCGTTTCCTGCTCGATCTGTCCCGTGATCTGAAGCGGGCCAAATATGCCGGCAATGAGCAACAGCGTCTGCGCGGCAAGAACATAGCGCTGATTTTCGAGAAATCGTCCACCCGCACCCGCTGTGCCTTTGAGATCGCCGCTTACGACCAAGGGGCCCATGTCACCTATCTTGGCCCCAGCGGCTCACAGATCGGTCACAAAGAATCGATGAAGGACACGGCGCGGGTCCTCGGGCGCATGTACGACGGCATCGAGTACCGGGGCTTCGGTCAAGAGATCGTCGAAGAGCTCGCCGCCCACGCCGGGGTGCCGGTGTGGAACGGTTTGACCAACGAATACCACCCGACACAGGTGCTGGCCGATGTCCTCACCATGGTGGAACATTGCGACAAGCCCCTGTCGGAGATTTCCTTCTGTTACCTCGGTGACGCCCGCAACAATATGGGCAACTCGTTGATGGTGGGTGGCACCAAGTTAGGCATGGACGTACGGCTCGCCGCCCCCAAGGCGTGTTGGCCCGAAGAGGGTTTGGTGAACGCTTGCCGAGAGGAGACGGAACGCTCCGGCGCCCGCTTGAGAATCACCGACGATGTGGCGACGGCGGTGGCCGGTTGCGACTTTCTCTACACCGATGTCTGGGTCTCCATGGGTGAGCCCGAGTCCAAGTGGGCGGAGCGCATCGAGCTCTTGACCCCCTACCAGGTAAACAGTGAAGCGATGGCCTTGAGCGGCAACATGCAATGCAAGTTCCTGCATTGTCTGCCCGCCTTTCACAATCGCGAGACGACGATCGGCGAAGACATTTTTCAGAAGTTTGGCCTCGACGGAATGGAAGTCACCGAGGATGTCTTCGAGTCGCCGTATTCGATCGTCTTCGATCAGGCCGAAAACCGGGTGCACACCATCAAAGCGGTCATGGTCGCCACCCTGGGTGATTGAGCGGCTATCGTGGTGCTTGGCCGTGGGGTGCTACACTGGACACAGCTTCATTTCCGTGCAGAGCTGAGCCCAGGGCCACGAAAGGGAACAGGATGAAAGTTCGCGATGTCATGACGCACGACGTTCACACCGTCTCCCCTGAGACGACGATCAAGGAAGTGGCTCGTCTTCTGGCCAAGCATCGCATCAGTGGAGTGCCGGTGGTGGAGGACGGTTCCATTGTCGGGGTGATCAGCGAAGGGGATCTCTTGCCCCGCCAAAAGCGTGTTCCCTTCACCGATGAGGAGTTGCCTGCTCTATTCGGCAAGTACACGGTCGGCGAGCAGCTCAAGGCCCTTTTCGAAAAGGCTTGGGATGGCGAAATCCGCGACATCATGACACCCTCCCAGGATGTGGTGACGGCCGATGTGGACGAGCCCCTCGAAGATGCTGCGGCCCGCATGGCGAGTCACGAAGTCAAACGGTTGCCGGTGCTGGAGGATGGCCACCTAGTGGGTATTTTGTCCCGTCTGGATATTCTCCAAGCCTTGGTGGGTGGATGATCCAGGGCGTGATGTCAAAGTGCCCGTCCATGGCAAGCCGCTCGGGATCGCGACCATGACCGTCTCCGGTTTCAATCAGGACGTGGAAGTCCTGGGGCGAACTTTCCATTTGCAGACGCAAGTCTTCCTGCAGCCCGAGCCCTGTATTCGTACTGAGGTCTTCCATGGCGGCAAGTTGATGGCCCGCCGCGAAGCCGCCATCGATCAACAGGCGGTCGGCGTCGACGAGGCCGTTTTGCGCCAGATGATGAAAGCTCAGCACCTGAAGATCTTGCAGAGTGTCCAGGCTCGCGCCAAGCGCTATCAACAACGCCAAAAAAACAGACAGGATGGTGTCGAAGGGGTCCCGGCGGCAGAGCCCGTCCACCCCGAAACCGGTACGGCGACCCGCGGGGCAGCTTTGCAGGCGGCAGACGACGGGGCGCAAGTGGAGATCGCCCTCAGTGTGCGGCGTCTCTTCGAGCGCTTTCGCCAACGCCTCGACCGTGCCCCAGGTGGTATCGCCGACCGCTTGGGCGTCGCTGCCAAGCAGCTCGACGAGGTGCTGGCATCCCCCGTATTTCCCAAGATTCGGGTCGATGAGCAAGTGCGTTTCCACCTGCTCAACGAACAGCTCGGCGAGTGGCTGACCGGCACCGGCGACGATGCCCTCGGACGGCGCATTTGGGCAGAGATCGCCACCTTCAACGACTACCTGGCCGAAGTCAACAACCGTTCCGATTTGGCCGCCTTCGATCGCGACTTGCTGCGCTGGGCTCTACGCAAAGCGGAAGATGAGGGCGTCAACCTACGCCTCCTGGAACACCTCGAAATGCTCTACGGACGCGATCTCGAGCTCGATCGGCTTCTCGACGAGCCCGGCGCGGTGACGCAGGACGAATGGGTTGCGCATTTCCGGCGGGTATTGGCTGCCTTGGGTTGACGGCAGGGATCGTCCATGTCCGCTAAAAATCCGCTAGCAAAATCTACCGACTCGCCTGCCGCTTTCCCGATGTCGTCCTTGGAGCCCAGGTCAGCGGAAATGCGCCGGCTGCTCGACGCGACATCGAAACGTATCGTTGCCTACATCGAGTCCTTGGCGGAGCAGCCGGCATCGGACTTCGCCGGTGCGGACCAGGTGGCGGCCTCGGCCCGGCAGGACTGGCCAGGGGAGCCGGTGCCATTCGACGACCTCCTCGACCAGCTCTTCGACGAGCTGACGCCGAAGTCGATGCACCATCCCGGGCCCGGTTTTCTGGGCTTCATCCCCGGTGGTGGCCTGTTCCATTCGGCCGTGGCCAACCTCATCGCCAGTGTGATCAACCGCTACGTCACGGTGTGGGTCGCAGCGCCTGCCCTGGTGCAGTTGGAAATGAACGTCATCCGTTGGTTCTGCCGCATCGTCGGCTACCCGTCGACGGCCGGCGGTTTCCTCGCTTCCGGCGGCTCGATGGCTAATTTCAGCGCCTTGGTGGCGGCTCGGCAAGAGCTACTGCCGGAGAATTTCCTCAAGGGCACCCTCTACGTGTGTGAGCACACCCATCACTCGGTGCACAAGGCTGCCCTGTTGGCGGGGTTTCCCGCCGCCTGCCTGCGTACCGTGCCCGCCGATGACTCTTTCCGCATGCGGCCCGAGGCCCTCGAAGCACAGATTGAGGAGGATCGTCGCCGCGGTTGGCAGCCGTTTTTTGTGGTGGGCAACGGCGGCAGCACCAACACCGGCGCCGTAGACCCCTTGTCGGAGATGGCGGAGATCGCCGCCCGTCATGGGCTGTGGTTCCACGTCGATGCCGCGTATGGTGGCTTCTTTGCCCTCACCGAACGGGGGCGCCATCGCCTGGTGGGCATGGAGTTGGCGGACTCCATCACCCTCGATCCTCACAAGGGTCTGTTTGTGCCCTATGGCACCGGTTGCTTGTTGGTCAAGGATCTCAACAAGCTGAGGCGGGCCCACAGCGTCGGGGCCGACTACATGCCGCCCATCCAGGACCATCCCGAGCGCATCGATTTTTCGGAGATCTCACCGGAGCTGTCGCGGAGCTTTCGCGGTCTCGGGGTGTGGCTACCCATCAAGATGGTAGGGATCGAGCCCTTTTGCGCTGCCCTCGACGAAAAGCTCGACTTGGCCCAGTGGATCACCGAGCGCCTGCGGGCCATAGACGGTCTCGACATCGTCGCCGAGCCGCAGCTGTCGATCCTCGCCTTCCGATTGCGTCGCGATGCCTTCGCCGGAGCGCCGGGTTTCGATCGCCTCGACAACACTACCCCCGAGGACGCCGCCCACGACGCCTTGAATCAGCGGCTTCTCGACGTCATCAACGGCAAACAACGGGTCTTTCTCACCGGCACCCGCCTGGGTGGGCGTTTCGCCATCCGCATTTGTGTCCTCGGAGTGCGCACCCACCGTGAGCGCATGGAGCTATGTTTGGAGGATATCGAAGAGGCGGTGGCGGAAATTGTCCGCGGGGCGCTCAGCCAAGAGGCGCCCCGCCAAGAGGAGCCCCGCCAAGAGGCGCCCCGCCGAGAGGTACGACATGACGGTTGAAAAAGAAGGCCTCACCGCGGCGGCTTCCGCCGCCCCATCACGAAAGATCGAGCTGCGGCAAGAGCTGAAGGCTCGCCTCGCCACCCTCGATGCGGAAGCTGCTCGCCTGGCCGGACAACAGATGGCGGAGCATCTCTGGTGGCTCCCCGAAATGCAGGCCGCACGGGGTGTCCTCAGCTGCCTATCCTTCGGCGGCGAGATAGATACCTGGCCCCTGGTCGATCGGTTGCTGGCCGCTGGCAAGAAGGTCTACGTTCCAAGGGCCGAGCCGCGGGACCACAGCTTGCGTCTGCATCGCTATCCATGTCCCCTCAAGACCCTCTCCTTCGGTCTGCGCCAGCCACCACGCAAAACCCCCGAGCTGCCGCCCGAAGCCGTCGGCGACGAGGTCGATGTCGTCCTGGTGCTCGGCCTGGGTTTCGATTACCGAGGCTACCGCCTGGGCTACGGCAGCGGCTACTTCGATCGTTTTCTGGCACGCTATCCGTTGACCGCCATCGGCTTGGCGTATCAAGTGCAGCTGGTGGACGCCTTGCCCAACGAGCCCCACGATGTGCCGATGGCAGCGGTGGTGACGGAGCAGGGGGTTTGGCGCGCCAGCCTTCCGGTTCCCCCTCCTACCGCTTAAGGGACAGGTTGCTAGGGGATGAGGGCTCAAATCCTGGACCGTCAGGCAGCGAGCTCGGAGGTGCACTGGGGACAGCGGGTCGCTGGGATAGGTACAGAGCTCAAGCAGAACGGGCAGTCCTTGGTGGTCGGGGTGGCAGGAGCTTCTTCTTCGTCCTTCCAGCGATTGATGTTCTTGACCAAGAAGAACACCGCCAATGTGACGATCAGGAACGACACGATGGAGTTGACGAACAGGCCGTAGTTGAGGGTCACGGCACCGGCTTCACTGGCGTCTTCCAGGGTGGCGTAAGGCGCCGTGGCCTCAGCGCCTCGGCGGAGCACGATGAAGAGGTCCGAGAAGTCGACGTTGCCCAGCAGCAGACCGATGGGCGGCATGATCAGGTCGTTGACCAGGGATTTGACGATCGGGGTGAAGGCCCCGCCGACGATGATGCCTATGGCCATGTCGAAAACGCTGCCTTTTAGGGCGAACTTCTTGAATTCTTGGAGCATGTGGCGTCCTCCGAGGGAAAAATGCTACCGCCGGAGCGGATAGCAGCGGTTCGAAGATCTTGCGATTCGGACAGCGATAAAGATGCGGCGACATCCTATCCCCTTGGCCGCCCTCCGATAAGCTCCACTGCTCAACCATTGCTGGGCCTAAGAAGATCTCCAGCCGGGTAGGCGAGATCGCGCCCTCAGCTCCTCAACCCTACTTTCGACTCAGGGCAAAACTCAGGACATAGTATCCTCAGGTTGTGTTGCTGCATCCTCTAGATCTTCCGATGACCGTGCGGTCTCGCTGGGCCCAATGGGCGCTCGTTCTCGCTTTTCACTCCACCGCCGCGGCAGGCGAGCTGCCTCACCAAACAATCGATCGGGAAAATGGTTTGCCGAGCTCCCAGGTTCATGCGATCACCCAGGACGCGGAAGGATTCCTTTGGTTCGCCGGACCGGCCGGGCTCGTCCGCTACGAGGGCGGCCGCATGGTTCGCTGGGGGCGGGGGGAGGGGCTTTCGACGCAAGGCCTGCGTGCGCTCGCCGTGGATTCGAGAAACCGGCTCTGGATCGGCTCGGATCTCGGGGTCGAAACTTTCGAGAACGTGCCGTCCGGAGCGCTCGTCCCACTGCCGGGATTCGAGAACAGATCGCGGGGATTTGTCGAGAAAATTCTCGTGGAGCCGGGATCGAACGGTGATCGAGTCTGGTTCGGAACCTCGAAAGGTCTTTACAGCCTCGTGCCCGATGACGGTCTCCAGCAACTGTGCGTTGCCGAGATCGGACGCTCTATGGTCTCAGACCTGGCACTGGCAGAAGATGGGGAGCTTTGGGCGGTGGCTCCCACCCTAGGTTTGTTTCATCTCCGAGGGGACAGCTGTTCTCGGTTCGACCCCGAAATCGGCGTTATTTCTAGCGTCTCGATTACCGGCCCGGGCGACCTGATTCTGGGGAGTGACTCAGGACTGTACGCCTATGATTCGGAGGCGCACCTTGTGGTGCGGGCGCTGAGCTCGGGCTCACCAGTGACCGCTCTGCTCCAGCGTGGAGAACGGCTTTGGGTCGGGCTCGGCAATCGGCTCCTGGAGCTGCGAAGAGAGGACGATGGCTGGATTGAGCACGCCGAGCTGGCGACGGGCGTCAAGACAAATCAGCTCTATCTAGACCGTCAAGAGATTCTTTGGGTGGCGACCGACGGCGGCGGAATATTGAAGTTCACTCCCTTTGGTCAGGCGATTCAACGTCTCGAAACTCCTTGTGAGACCCAGGTCTACAGCTTGGGACGCCTTGCTAATGGCAAGATTTTGGTGGGTGGTGATCTCTGCAGCTGGTGGATGGATCCGAGCACTGGAGCGATCGATCTCTGGCTGAGCTCACTGGACGAAAACAGGGTCTGGGACATCCTGGATCCCGGTGGTGATCGGGCGTGGGCTGCTACGGAGCAGGGACTCTACAGCTCCTCCGACCGTCGGATCTGGAAACGCGATTCTCGCGATCTCCCAGAGTTGGAGAATCCCGGACGTTGCCTTCTCGACATGCGGCAAGGGGAAATCTGGGTCGGGAACGTGACGGGGCTCTACTCGCTGAGCCCCGACGGGGCTCGAGAGCTGGTAGCAGATGGTTTCGGGCTGGGCTACGTTTACACCCTCGAATCAGATCCCCGCAGCGGCGACGTCTGGATCGGTACCATCGGAAACGGATTGTGGAAGGCATCGGGCCCGGATCGAATCGAACGGGTCGAAGGAACCGGCCTCCACGAGACGGGGAATGTGTACACCATCTCCATCGGGGTCGACCGCGTAGTCCTCGCCCAGGACGACCGCCTCCTCGAGATCCGGAACGGCACTGTCACGGAGCTTCCTCAAGTCTCCCGAGAACCGGTCGCGGCATGGTCTTCCCTTTTCGACGAGTCGGGGGTTCTCTGGGTCGGTGGGGCGGTCGGGCTCGAACGATACGACGCTGAAGGCCGAATGCGCCTCACATCTAGAGTCGGTCTTGCCGGCGACGAGTTCACGACCAGCCGCTCCCTTTTCGATCTCGGCGAGTCCCTCCTGGCGGGAACCTCGGTTGGACTTTCCAAGATCGACCGTGCGGGGGTGGCTGCGATCCAGATCCCCAGTCCGCGAGCTCGGGCGGTCGAGGTCGTCTGGCACAACGTCGATCTAGAGAAAGATGCCTCGGGGAGATTCCTGGTCCGCCCGGGTCGATGGACGCTCGACGTCGTCGCCTTGGCCCCCTGGTTTCTGGACGAGACGGCCCTTCGATACCAGTACCGAATGCTCGGATTCGACTCGCAGTGGTCCGAACCGCTGGCTCCTCGCGATTCGAAGATTCGATTCACCGGCCTCCCTTCGGGTGAATACCTGCTGGAGAGTCGCGTCTCGATGGACCTCGGCCCAACGGGCCCGGTGGCCGAGCTGCTCCGCATCACAGTGCTCCCAAATTGGTGGCAAAGGCCTTGGTTTTGGGCACTCGCCGCTCTCTCGCTCGCCTCGGTTGTGTGGCTGCTTGGGTCCTACCGTTCTCGGCAGCTTCGACAGCGGGCGGCTTTTCTGGAAGAGGCGGTTGTGGAGCGGACCCGGAAGCTGGAGGAGCTGAGCAAGAAGCTCCATCGGCAGGCTTTTCGCGACGATTTGACGGGACTTGCGAATCGCTGGCAGATGGAGAGCGACTACGAACGTTTCGTTTCTCGGGCTCAGCGTAGCGGTCGACCTTTCTCGGTGGTGGTCATCGACTTGAATCGATTCAAGACGGTCAATGACGAGCACGGGCATGCGGTTGGGGACAGACTACTCCGGCACGTCTCGGAGCATCTGGAGAGCTCCTGTCGTCCGACGGACCTGGTGTCGCGCTGGGGAGGCGACGAGTTCGTTCTACTCTTGGACGACACCGAAGGTGTGCAAGCCGACGAAATTCTCACAAGAATCCAAGCCGAGCTTCGCCAGAAGCCGCTCATTCTCGAGGAGGGGACCGTGATCTTTGCTTCGATCGCTTTCGGAATCGTATCGTGGTCCAAACCCTCAGACGACCTGGAGAGCCTTTTCCGAAGGGCGGACCGCAGTGTGTACGAAATGAAGAAGCAGCTACCGCAAAGCCAGCGGTGATCTCGGACGCCGGATCGCCTCAACAAGGTGGGCCGCAGCAGCATGGTCACGAGATCCGCCGCCCATACACGGTGCCAGGCACCTAAGGAATCCACCGGAATCCAGTGCCAGGCACCTGCGGAATCCACAGTCTCGGCTCTCCGGACGAAGGCCAGGGCCTGGCGTGATCATGTACAGAAGATAAAATGCTGGGACCATGGCTACTGAAACCCTCTCCTTGACGGATCTACGGCCCAGGCTGTCGGCGGCGATCGATCGGGCACATGACCTCTTCGACCGCTTCGTGATCACTCGACACGGCCGTGCTGAAGCGGTTCTCCTCGGGGCTGACGATTACGAAGGGCTCCTCGAGACCCTCCAGATCTTGAGTGATCGAGAAACGGTCCAGCGATTGCTGGAAGCCGAGGAAGACTTCGGCAAGGGAGAGGCGATCAACCTCGAGACGCTACGGCGAGACCTGGAGAGCGGATCGGGCGACTGACCGGTGACTGCCTCCATACAGCTTTCACGGGGAGCGGCGAAGGCTCTCGAGAGGCTCTTCCGTTGTGATCGCCGTGTCTATGTTCGGGTTTGCCGCGCACTGGATCGTCTTGCTGAAGAGCCTGATCTGGGAAAGCCCTTGCGGGGCGCCGATCCCATTGGGTCGGAGCGCTTCGAATCGTCTATCGCTTTGAAAGCGAGCGCTTGCTCGTCCTCGTCCTGGACATCGGCGGCCGTGGCGAGATCTACCGGTGAGCAGCTCAATCCCGGTGTGCGGATTCCGGGGAATCCGGTGCCGGGCACCTGCGAAACCAGGTCCGGTCGTTGGAAAGGCTCCGGTCAAGAAGCTTCCGGCAATTCCTGGAGGGGTGACGTTGGATAAAGCCTGGACGCTCCCCCAGCAAGAGGAGATCAAGAGATTCATCGCGACCGGGGAAAACGACTTTCTCTCCCAAGCTTGGGAGGGCGGCTATGTTGAAGGAGGCCGCCGGGCGAAGAATGCCATGCTCGGAGCCCTTTTGGCTGAAGTGCGCAGCCGGTGCGAGCAGAGACTTCAAATGCGAATTCCCGAGAATCTTGACCTTGAGCACTTGGCCGAGTCGAAGGTCGGGCCGATGGTCCGCGGCCTGTTTCCGCGGGCTGAGAGAGACATCATCATGGAGGTGCTCAAACGGAGCATCGTGTTCGTCACCGGCGAGAACCTCGAAGCCATCCTCCGGGGGCGCAGCTTTCTGCGGAGTGCCTGGAACATCGCGAACCTCTATTTGGCGAGTGTCGAGGCCAAGCTGCTTGGGGAGGAAGCCGAGCCCATCGCCGGCCTCAGCGAAGCGACAACTTGTTTTGTTTCCCTCGAGTACTTCAAGTCTCGAGTTGATCCGTTTTCCGACTTCGTACTCCACGAAGCTGCCCACGTCTTCCACAACTGCAAGCGCAGTGTGGTGGGTCTACCCACCCGCGGAAGGCGCGAGTGGCTCTTGGAGATCGACTTCCGAATGCGCGAAACCTTTGCCTATGCTTGCGAGGCTTATGGTCGGATTCTGGAGCTCGGTCCACGACCGGTTGATCGTCGCCGGCTGCTGGCCGATCACCTCGCTGGACCGATGCCCGGGGATGACCGCGTTGACCTGGAGGTATACCGCTCGGTGATCACCGAAGCGGTGAATGCCCGCAACGGCTGGAAACGCATTCTGTTGCGTTGTGCTCCGCAGCCGTCCTCTTGCGCCAGCTGATCCAAGATTTGTGGATTCCGGTGCCAGGCACCTGTGTGGATTCCTGTGCCAGGCACCTGTGTAGATTCCTGTGCCAGGCACCTGCGGACGCACCACAACTGGAGGTGCCTTCGGCTTGCGGCCAGATGCTTCTCGGAAGTAAGCCAGGCCGAGGTGCGAGTTGGAGAAAGCTCTGAATGGCCCGCTCATCGAATGTGATCATGATCTCCTTGAACTAGTAGGCTCCCTTTAACCTCGTTCGGTGCCGTCCATGACCACCGGACTCGGAGTGAGAGGCCCCCCAAAGGCTGCCAACACTTCCTCCGAGTCCCTGCCAGAGAGGGCTTTGCCGATCGCCTTCTCCACTAGGTCGAGGAGCTGGCAGGCCCGGTCACGAATGAAGCCATCGAAGTCATCGGCACGAAGCAGCTCGGGGGCAATCCCATGTGTGGTGAGGATCGCGTCTAGGCGATCAGGTAACGCTCCGTGGTTTCTCTCGATGCTGTCTAGGTATCGGCTCGGAGCATTACCGCCGATGATCCGATTTGTCCTGGCGGTGATCGGGGTCTTGTTGACGACCGAGTTCCAACGCGAGCGAGGGTAGCTGTTTTTTTCGCAGTGGGCTCGCGGAAAGACGTGGTGGATCTCGACGGCTTGGTCGAAAAATACCGTCAGCTCGATGCTGTCTCCGTTGATGAAGTCGTTGCTCCCAGCTTGCATCAGAAGTGCCATCATCCCTTTGTAGGCGGCGCTCTGACGGGTCTGGAGCGTCAGAAGTCTGGTCGGCACGAGGTTGGCTTCACGGACCGTCCGCGGATCAACCCCGCCATCGAGCCAAACTGCGAGGTCGATAATGTCGTTGGCGAATCGGGTCTCCGTGGTGCCTCCGTACAGCTCGCCGAACACGCCGCACCAGTACCAGCGCGCCAGTTTCTGCTTTAGGACGTCGGACTCGAAGCGTTCGCCGAGTAGCGCACAGGTGGCGGCCAACGGAACGAGTTGGGTTCGGTAGGGTAAGTTACGGGCGTCGAAGACTTTTTCGCGCACGAGAAGCCGCGCTGCGTCGATGAAGCCGCGTTCGATCAAGTCGGCATTTTGCTGGTATCTCTCGAGCGTCAGGTTCAGAATGTCCTTCCGCTTACAACTGACCCCCGTACCTTCGGTGCGTTGGCGTTTGTAGCTGGCGAGAAGAGTGACAGCCTGGAGGAAGTCGGTGGCCTCGACCGACCGAAGCACCTCCTTCTCGCGTAATCGCTTTTCACGCCCTTTCCAGTCCTGCCGAAGATCAAACTCCTCTGAGGCAAACGTCGCCGTCATCAGCTCGAAGACAGTGAGGGCGACGCCGCCCGTGTTTACTTTTTCAAAGACCTTGCAAACTGCCTCCTTGCGCGTGTCCTTGGTCAGCTCGATCGAAGGAACGCGATACTGCAAGAAGCGCTGAAGGACGTTGGCCTCGAAGTCGTCGAAAGCGTCCAACTTTGCGTCATCGTGCCGGAAAAGCCGTTGGTATTGCCGACGCCATGCCGAGTAGTGGGAGGCTTCGAAGAGCGCATCGAGCGGGAAAAGCCCAGCCTCGACCTCCTTTTCCGTGGTGCTGACGTCGAGCTCGACCACCCGATTAAAGTCGACCAGCCGCATGCGGTTGGGTGCCAATGAGACGACGGCATCCTCGCGGTCCGCTTCCGCGTCCAGGCATAGGGCGACATCGAGGTAGTAGACCCGGTCGATGTTCTTGCCCTTCTCGGTCGTGGTAGGGACCGGCTGGCCGCTTCGCAGGGCGAGGTAGAGCGAGGTCATCCGCTGCTGCCCGTCGAGGATCAACATCGAAGGCTTCTTGGCGGCTGGGACCGAAGCACCTTGAACCGCCCGGGGTTTGAAGCGGGCACCCTCACCACCAGTTTCCAGAAGCATCACGGAGCCGATCGGGTAGGACAGCGAAATGCTGGCGATTAGCGAACGTATGTGACCGTCGTCCCAAACCCAACCGCGCTGGAAGTCGGGAAGTTGAAGATCGCCGTTATGTACCAGGTTCAGAAGCTCTGCCAGGCCGGGCTCGCCGGTTCGAAAGGTGTTGCCGATAGTGCTCATTAAGATAGTCCTTGTTGCGTTGGGGCTACCGAAAAAATGTTTTGTTTGTCTGGCCACTCAACTGGCTATCCAACGAGCAGCCTCAGTTTTCGAGGACCTCCGGATAGACCTCCAGGAATTGGCGGCCATCTCGCCGAATCGGGCAACGATCAGCCCAAGCTTCAAGAGCCGAACGAAGTCGAGAGCCGTTGACGTCGCCGTCCGGCTCACGGGGGCGTCTCCTGTTCGCTTGCGTCCGCTCCACCATCGCGGACCCACGTGTCGACGTTGTCTCGTTTGGATTTCCACAAACTGCCATTCGCTAGCCCGAAAATGGGGCATCCGAGCATACCCCATTCCGTCGGATGATCCGACCGGATCCAGCCAAATCTGGCCCGGTTTAACGGGAGCCCAGAGGGGATAGGAAGCATTGCCGAGCCTCCCCCAAATAAGCTAGGAGAGCAAATAAGCTAGTAGAGCACTCAATGGGTGGCCGGGACCTGCCGTAGGCTGCGGTGGCGCTCTAGCTCAGGAGAACGGCGATTCCGGTCACCGCCACAGCCTTGGCGAGGCCAGGAGCGCTGAGTGAGAGGAAAACATCCTGCCTGCGAGCTGCCCCATCAACGGCCGTCAGGCCGAGCGGCGAAGCTAGACGCACGACCTCTTCCAGCAGGCGGCTCAAGCTTCGTCCGACCGCGTCGGTGCCGAGCAGCGGGTGCTCCGCAACCGGTGAGCCCTTGCCTTGCTGAGTGATGATGATCCCCTCGCGCTCAAGCTCGAGGGAAGCACGACCGACCGATATGACGCAGATCTTCAATTCCAGCGAGCTGGCAAATCGACGGCATCTCCTGCCCGGCCGCCCAATCCCCGACCGCACTGTAATGCGGCGCGGGTGATCATCCAGCATCAGGGGCGATGAACCGGTAATGGGCGGGTGGGTCCTCTTGTCAGTGAGAGCCAGGATGAGAGCCGGATGAGCTCGGAGGGCTGGGAGACCGTGGCAGAGTCAGGACGAAGATCGTCGTCCCGGGCTGATCGGGACCGAGAGCCAGGTCGCCACCGTGAGCGCGCGCGATCTCCCGGGCGAGACTCAAGCCGAGCCCTGATCCTCCGACTCTGCCGTCGCGCGAGGCGTCGACTCGATAGAAGCGGTCGAAGATCCGCTCCCGATCTTCCGGCGGGATCGACGGACCGGAGTTGGCGAGCGAGAACTTCACGATCTCCTCTTCCACGGCGAGCTCAAACCGGATGACCCCTTTCGGCTCGCCGTACCGGACGGCATTGGAGGCCATGTTGAGCAAGACCCGGTTCAGCAGGTCCTCATCAGCCATCACCGAGACTCCCGGGGTGATGGCTTTCTCCACGCGCCTTCCCGGGGCCATCGCCTCGACGTCCTCCAGCGCCGACTCCAACAGGTCGCTCAGGTCCACCGGCTCGCGCTGGAGATCGAGTCGACCGGCATCGGCTCGGGCCAGCAGGAGAAGCTTGTGGACCACGGCTTTGAGACGTCGGACCTCCTCGAGGAGGCTGCTGAGATTCCGTTGCTCCTCCGAGCCGTCGGCCGCCGCCTGGATCGCGTTGTCGAGCTCCCCCTGTAAAACCGTCAGAGGCGTCTGCAACTCGTGCGCGGCGTCCGAGCTGAAGCGCACCGCCTGCTCGAAGCTCCTCTCCAGGCGCGCCAGCATGCCGTTGATCACGTCGACGAGAAGCCGCAGCTCGTGATCGGTTGCCACGACCGGGACTCTCCGATCCAGGGCGCCGGCCGTCACCATCTCCGCCGTTCGGGTCAGCAGAGCCACCGGACGGAGCGCCCGGTTGGCCAACCACCACCCGGCCAAGGCGAGCCCGAGCAGGGCCAGCGGTGTCGCGACGAAGAAGGCTCGGCGGAACCGACTGGTCTCTGCGGAGAGCTCGGCCAAGTCGATCCCGACCAACAGGGTGACGAGCTCGTTGCCCAGGAAACCGACCCGCCACGTGCCCGTCGAGGTTTCGATGGTGCGGAAGATCGACTCCTTCTGCCGCGGGGGTTGTCTCCGAGTGGCCGCGGCGCCGACCTCGTCCCGATCCAGCACCCCGTCGCCGTCGGAGTCGAAGCCGGCGAACGCCACCGGCGAACCGTCGAACTCGGATCTCGACAGCCGACCGTCGAGATCCAGATCGAGACTCCTCAAGAGGTCGTCTCCGGAGAGCGGCCGGACCGATGGCCGAAACGCGAGCTCCGGCGGTGAGAGGTCGGCGATCTCTTCCGGAAAGGTCGGGGACGTGAAGAGAATCCGACCCGCGTCGTCACGCATCTGGATCGCGAGGCGGGACGCACCGGTCTCCCCGTAGATGAAGCCCAGCGAGCGCTCGACGTTCTCCCATCGGCGCCCGAGAGAGCGGCCCCGCAACTGGCCTTCCGCCAGGGCCCTGATCTCCCGGTCGACGCGCTCGAGACCGACGCTCTGGATGGTCGCCAGAAAGAAGATCCCAAACCCGATCAGGAGCACACCCGACGTGGCCAGAGAGAGGAGCGCGATGCGCAAGCGGAACGCCAAGGTCAGCCTTCCTTAGTCCGGTCGCCGCAGGCGATAGCCCACGCCGCGGACGGTCTCGATCAGGGACTCGTCCGAGGACGGATCGATCTTCTTGCGGACTCTGCGGATATAGACGTCGACCACGTTGGTCTGCGGATCGAAGTCGTAGCCCCAGACATGCTCGAGGATCTGGGTGCGCGTGAAGACGCGTCCCGGTGATCGCATCAGCAGCTCGAGCAGGTTGAATTCTCTCTTGGTCAGCTCGATCGGGGTCTCCCCTCGCTGGACCTCTCGTGTGATCAGGTTGACCAACAGGTCGCCGGCCTGGAGCAGGCTGAGCTGCTCACCCGACGCCCGCCGGACGAGGGCATGGATCCTGGCGATGAGCTCTTCCATGAAGAAGGGCTTCGTCAGGTAGTCGTCGGCCCCCTGCTCCAGCCCCTCGACCCGCTCGCCGAGCGCGCTGCGGGCCGTCAAGAGGAGGACCGGAACGGTGTTCCTCCGCTCGCGCAAGGCGCGGAGGATGCTCAGGCCGTCACGGCCCGGCAGCATGATGTCCAGGACGACGACGTCGAATGCCGAAGACGTCGCCAGGAGAAGACCCTGGTCGCCGTCGGCCGAAGTCTCCACGACGAAGCCCTGCTCCTCCAACCCCTTGCGGACGAAGGAGCGGATCTTCGAATCGTCCTCGACGATCAGGACCCTCATCTGACAGACCTCTCGCTATTCACCGCGTGTACCCCGTCCCCCGGTCGCGGAGGCCGCCCTCCGGGAGGCCCGTCGACGGGTCGAAGAGTTGCCACTCCTCGTCCTCGTAGAGCTCGGCGCGACGAATGTCTTGGTCATGTCGGGTCTCCAGTACTCTGTGTGCGTCCCGCCAGGAAGTCACTTTTCATCCGAAAGGCTAGCGTGACGCTCTTCGATGGAATCGTACACCCTGCGAAGTGAATTGGCCGATCGATCCTCGCTCGCGGCGCGCTCGTGGAGTAACTCGAGCTGTCCATCGGCGTCGAGACGATGGTTCTCGGTCGACTCTCCGTGCGGATCACCGCCCGATGACAGGTCGCCGTGTTCCGATGACGAAATCGTCCTCGGACCCATCATTCGTAGCGCAGTGCCTCGATCGGATCGAGGGCCGCCGCCCGGCGGGAAGGCCAGAAGCCGAAGAAGATGCCGACGCTGGCAGCGAAGCCGAGCGATACGAGGACCGTCTGGAGCGAGATGAGCGTTGCCCAACCGGTGAGCCGGCCGAGGATCGTCGCTCCGGCGACGCCGAGCCCGACGCCGATCAGGCCCCCCAGTACGCTCAGGACGGTACTCTCGACCAGGAACTGCCGCAGCACGTCCGAGCTGCGCGCACCGAGGGCCAGTCGCAGGCCGATCTCCCGGGTGCGCTCGCTGACCGAGACCAGCATGATGTTCATGATCCCGATGCCGCCGACCAACAACGAGATCGAGGCGATGGCGGCCAGCAGCAGCGTCATCACTTCCGTCGTCTCTTCGGCGGTGGCGGCGAGATCGGTCTGGTTGCGGACCGTGAAGTCGTCGGCCTCCCAGTCGGCGAGTCCGTGCCGCTCGCGGAGGATCGAGCTGATCTCTTCCTGGGCTGCCGCGACGTCGTCGGGGGTCGCCGTGCTGGCGAGGATCTGGGCGATGAAGCTCCTGCCGGACAGGCGGTTCTTGACCGTGGTGTAGGGCGCCAGCACCACGTCGTCCTGATCCGACCCCTCGGCCGTCTGGCCCTTCTCGGTCAGCAGGCCGATCACCTCGAACGGCACGTTGCGGAGCCTGATCTGCTGGCCCACCGGGTCCTCACCCGGGAAAAGGGCCTCGGCCACGGTTGTGCCGATCACCGCCACCTTGCGCATCGAGCGCACTTCGCTCTCGTCGAAGAGGCGGCCGGAGCTGACCGGCCAATCGCGGATGAGCTGGTAGTCGGTGGCCACGCCGAAGATCGCCGAGCGCCAGTTGCCTTGGCCACCGACGACCTGGGTGGGCGCCACGATGCTCGGCGAGACCGCCGAGAGGAGAAAGCTCTCGCTCTTCAACGCCTCGGCGTCCTCGACGGTCAACCGGTTGAGGCTGCCCGCCCCCTGGCTGACGCCACCCTGGCTGCTCGAGCCGGGCGTCACGACGATCATGTTGGTTCCCAGATTGTCGATCTGGGCCCGGATCTTCGATTGGGCCCCTTCCCCGATGGCGACCATGACGATGACGGCGCCGACGCCGATCACCACGCCGAGCATGGTGAGCAGTGTCCGCATTTTGTTCTTCAGGATGCTCCTCAAAGCGACCCCGATGAGCCTGGTTGGTTTCATGCCGCCCTCCCTTCGTCCTTCGATCGGAGTTGTTTCAGGTCGGAAGCCGCCGAGCGTCGATCGCCGACCGGCTGGTCGCGGAGGATCTGCCCGTCGCGAAGCTCGACGATCCGCTCGGCGTACTGCGCCACCTCCGGCTCGTGGGTGACCAGCACGATGGTCAACCCGAGCTCGTTGAGCTCTTGGAGAAGGGTGCAGACTTCGAGTGTCGTACGGCTGTCGAGGTTGCCGGTGGGCTCGTCGGCCAGAAGCAGCGAGGGCTCCGTCACCAGGGCGCGGGCGATGGCGACCCGCTGCTGCTCACCGCCCGACAGCTCGTTCGGCTGGTGGTCGAGCCGATCTCCCAAGCCGACGCGCTCGAGGGCGGCGGTGGCGAGCTGTCGCGGTTCCATCTGTCGCCCGCTCCGGTCGTAGAGGAGGGGCAGCTCGACGTTCTCCAGAGCGCTGGTCCGGGCCAGCAGGTTGAACTTCTGGAAGACAAAGCCGAGCTTTTGGTTTCTGACGTCCGCCAGCTCGTCCTTGTTCAGCTCGTCGACGCGGACGCCATCGAGTCGATAGGTGCCCGAGGTCGGAGGATCCAGGCAGCCGAGGATGTTCATCAGGGTCGACTTGCCAGAGCCCGAGGTACCCATGATGGCCACCATCTCGCCGCGTCGGATCTTGAGATCGACGCCGCGAAGGGCCCGCACCTGGTTCTGGCCGATCTCGAACACTCGCTCGAGCCCGGTGGCGAGGATGACCGGAGTGTCGTCATGGTGACGTCGGTCGTGGCTCGGTTCGCTCATGGCTCGATCTCCTTTTCAGAACCCGGGTCCGGGAGGCCCGGATCGGGTGTTTTGTTGTTGGCTCTGGAACGGGTTGGACGAGCTGTTCTGGCTCGATCCGATGACGGCGGCGATCACCTGCAGACCCTCCTCGATCGAGCCTGGTCCCCCGTCGACATCTTCGATCGCGGTCGACTGGCCGTCGGAAAGCCCAGTGCGGACGCGAAGGGCCGCCGGTACGCCGTCGTCGAGGTACCAGAGCAAGGTGGCCTTCTCGGGCCGGATGGCCCGGCTCGTGACCTCGCCGCCTTCGGCGGGCTCTCGGCGGGGGCGCGTCGGCGCTTCCCCGCGCCGGTCGCTGAGCTCGGCCATCATTCCTTCAGTGGGACGGAACCGCAGTGCTGCGTTGGCGACCTTCAACACATCGGTGGCTGACTCGACTAGAAACTCCACCGTCGCCGTCATTCCCGGGAGTAACCTGCCGTCCGGATTCCCGACGTCGACGACCACGGTGTAGTTGACGACGTTCTCTTCGCTGGACGACGCCAACCGAACCTGGTTCACAGTGCCGCTGAAGGTCTCCTCGGGGTAGGCCTGCACCGTGAACCGGACGGATTGTCGATCTTCGATCAGCCCGATATCGCTCTCGTCCACCGAGGCGAGGATCCTCATCTGCGATAAATCACCGGCGATCTCGAAGAGCTGGGGCGCCGAGAAGCTGGCTGCTACGGTCTGCCCCACGTCCACACCGCGCTCTACGACCGTGCCCGCGATCGGCGCCGAGATCGTCGCGTAGGCCAGATTCTGCTGGGCCTCCTCCAGGTCGACCCTGGCTGATTGCGCGGATGCTCGGGCGACCTCCACCTCGTACCCGGCCTGGTCGAGGTCGGCGGCGGCGATCACCTGGTCTTCGAAGAGTTTGCTCGACCGCTCGTACTCGCGCTCAAGCTGCCGCAGCTGAGCCTCGAGTCGCTGCAGGTTCGCCTCCGCGCCGCGGACAGCGATCTCGAGCAGCGTCGAGTCGATGCGGGCGATCACCTGCCCCTCTTCGACCCGGTCGTTGAAGTCGACGTGGATCTCGGCGATGCGGCCGGAGACCTGGGTTCCCACCTCGACCGTGGTCACGGCATCGAGCGTGCCCGTCGTGGACACGACAGACTCCACGTCCCCGCGCTCGACCGAGACGAAGCGATAGCTGCCGGTTTCCTGTGTGCCGCCCCGGCCGTAGGCCCACACCACCAGGGAGGTGATGGAGAGTACGAGGGCGATGAGGGCTGTTTTCTTCATGGTTCGATCTCCGGGCTTCCAGAGCGCACGAGCTGGCCAAGAAACCTTCTCGTCGCTGGTTGCGTGCCAATGGTTGTTCTCTTGTTCCTCCTATCGTCACAGGAGCATCACAACACCCCAGAATGACGGGAAGCGGGGCGTCTCGATGACGGAATCGTCATCTGGAGAGGCTGGTCAACGGCGCATGGGAACGCGACCAGGCTGGCCGCAAGGCACCTAGCAGGGCTTCGTTTTGGCGGGGCGGATCCACTGAGGATTCGAACCCGAAGCTCAGCGATTCGAGTCCGTATGCTCTGGTCGGCTAGCAACCTAAGCGCCACATGGAGCTAGTGGCGCGGCAATACCAACGCGGGCCTGAAGCCGTAAACTCTGTGCTCAGGCGACTTGTAGTCGTAGTGGAAGTGCGAAGGGAGCGAAGGGAAGCGGGGGAAGAGATGGTAGCGCGTACGGGATTCGAACCCGTGTTACCGGCGTGAGAGGCCGGCGTCCTGGACCCCTAGACGAACGCGCCACAGTCCCCCGTGGGGGAGCGCTATTTTAGAGAAGGGGCCGGTGGAGATCAAGCCCTGGAGACGACAATCCCACGAAAGCTCGATCCCGCGTCGCCCGTTGACCTCTTTGGGGGCGCATTGTGGGGCGATCTCTTGGTAAACTCTGGCGCTGCGCTGACTGCGGCGCCGTATCCTCGTCCGCGCCGGCGCCATGCCGTGCAGGTCTACCCAAGAACCGCCAAAGATTGAAGGGTCGTGTGCTCAAACCCGTTGCCATGATCACCGCCGTAGATGTTGCGGCCGCAGGTGCTGCCGGTGCAGACGCCAAGTCCGCAGACCTCGTCTCCTATCTCCGCTCCGGCATGTGTAGGAGGGGTCGGAAGAACCTTGGCCTGCGGCTGCTGCCGATTTTTGCGTTGCTCCTCTTCAGCCTGCCGAGCTGGGCGCAGGAAACCGAGCAGCCGGCGGTCTACCCGACGGGCAATGCCCGTTTGGTGGTGCAGGGCCAGGCGGTGGCTGGCGTGGCCTTCTCGGTCGCTCCGGGCGGCCCGCAGTTTAGCCTCGATCCCATCGCCCGTGCTTTGGGGGTGGAGCTTCGGGTGGGTCCCTTGGGCAGCAAAAACACCTTGGTTTTCGAAAATGCACGCATCACCGTCGGTCCAGACTTGGCGGCCATGGTGGTGGTCGGGCAGGACGCGGCGCAGCGGGAGGACATCGTCTCATTCCGGCACCGTCCGTTGGTTTCGGCGGACGGTCTGAGGGTTCCCCTGGATTTTCTGGACCTGTCCTTTGGCGAGCAGCTCGGAGTGCAGTTTTACTGGCAGGCCGACACCTTGCGCCTGGAGGTGATGCGCCGCCAACTGCAGGAGATCGAGGCCCAGGTCACGCTGATTCACCAGTACGGCTTGAGCACCCTCGAGATTCAACTGTCCAAAGCACCGCGCTACCGTGTTGAGCAGTTGCCCGGGGCGGTGGAAATTCGCCTGCTGGAGGATCGTTTTCTCCTGCCGGTGGGCTTGCCGCGGGGTGGTGATGCTCTGGTTCGCAACATCGTCGCCTTGCCCGACCGGTTGCGTATCGAGTTGGCCGACAATGCCCAGGCGGCCGAGCCCCGGCTGTTGACGCAGCCCTTGGTACGGTTTGTGGTCGAAGTTTTTCAAGGCACGGCCGGTGGAGGGGAGCTCCGGTCCGACGATGATCGAGACCGCGGTACCACCGCAAGCGATACCGATGGCATCCGCACCATCGTCATCGATCCCGGTCATGGCGGTGTCGAGACCGGCGCCATCGGTCGCAGCGGCTCGATGGAAAAGGATCTGACGCTGCAGGTGGCGCGGCGGTTACGCCGGGAGTTGGAACGTCGCATGCCGGTCAAGGTGGTGTTGACCCGCGACAGTGATGTCGATGTGCATTGGGATACGCGCACCGCCATCGCCAACCAAAACAAGGCGGATCTATTTATTTCACTGCACTTCAACTCGTCCTTCGGCCGCACGGCCAAAGGGGCGGAAACGTTCTTCCTGAGCCGCGAAGCCAGCGACCAGATGGCCGCCGATGCCGCCGCCATGGAGAATAAAGGGATCCAGACACCGGAGGACGATCCCGAGCTCGACCTCAAGATGATCCTCTGGGACCTGGCCCAGTCTTTCCATCTGGCGGAGAGCCAGCGTTTCGCCAGCCTGGTGCAAGAAGAGCTCAATTTGGCCCTGGGCATGCGCGATCGCGGCGTCAAGCAGGCGCCGTTCCGCGTCTTGATGGGCGCCAACATGCCGGCGGTGTTGGTGGAGCTCGGATTCCTCAGCAATCCTGAAGAAGAACAAAAAGCTCAGAGCTTGACCCATCAGGCGGACTTGGTCGACGCGTTGGTGCGAGCGACGCAGCGATTCAAATCGCAAATGGAGGCCCGCGACGGTACTTTTTCCGGCGATTCGAGCCGCCCTGAAGAAGGTGGCCGATGACCCGTCGCACGTGGTGGATTGCGCTCGGCATCGTCGCAGCCCTGCTGCTGCTGATCGCCATCTGGTGGCTCAATCGAAGCGGTGACAGTCTCGAGCTGGGGGAAGATGTCGTCGATCCGACGGGGCAAGCGCTAGAGGCTCTGGACGGGGACATCGACCCGTTGATCGTCGACCTGTATTTCCCTGGCGAAGGTGGCAAGCTCTACGCTGAGAGCCGTTCCTTGGCGCGGCAGACGGATCTGGCCGGTCAGATCCAGGTCGTAATCCAGACGCTGTTGGAAGGTCCTCAGAGCAGCAGTCTGCGGGCTCCGCTGGGCGACCAAGCGCAGCTGCGGCAGGTCTACTTGGTGGGTGGAACCGCGGCCGCTGCGGCAACGACGACCCCTGCGTCGACCTCAGACCGGCCTACCTTGGCGGGTCAGACGGTGGTCCTCGACCTCGCAACCGAAGGTGCGCTGCCGCCTCGCAGCACGGGCTCCCAGCGGGAGCGGCTGGTGGCCTACAGCTTGGTGAACTCGGTCTTGCTCAACTTCGAGCAAGGGCGCGGTGTCATCATTCTGTGGAACGGTCAGCAGAGCGTCACCTTTGGTGGCCATATCGACACCGGCCGCCCTCTCGGCGCCGATCTTTCCTTGGTCGCCCGGCAGCCGCCGCCGCCCTATGATGCAAAGGATGATAGCCCGTCCTTGCTTCCTCCCGCGGTCCGACAACCGGGGAGCGGCTCCTCGGGCGAGCCCGGTGACGCAGAGAGCCCCCAGGTCCCTTAGGGCTTACGGAGCCCTGAAGATGAGACCCGAAGATGAGCCCTGAGCAAGGAGATGCGCGAGCCATCGGGGTCTTCGATTCCGGCGTCGGCGGCCTGACGGTGGTCTCGGCGTTGATGCGCCGTCTGCCGGCGGAGACGATCCTCTATCTGGGCGATACCGCACGGCTACCCTACGGCAACAAATCCCCCGCCACCGTGCGGCGCTACACGCAGCGCAACGTCGCCTTCCTCGAAGAACGGGACGTCAAGGCGGTGGTGATCGCCTGCAATACCGCCTCGGCGGTGGCGGAGAGGCGTCCTCCGACGGCGTCGCCGCAGTGGGGGGTGATCGAGCCCGGTGCCGCGGCAGCGGTGGCGGTGGCCCGGAAGCGGGTGGGGGTCCTGGGGACCGAGTCGACGATCGAGTCGGGGGCCTATGAACGGGCCATCCATCGCCTGCGGCCAGACTTGGAGGTCTACGGCCGGGCCTGTCCTCTCTTTGTGCCCTTGGTGGAGGAAGGATGGGTCGAAGACGAAGTGACGGAGAAGGTGGCCCGGCGCTATCTCGAGCCGCTGATCGAACGCGGTGTCGATACTTTGGTGTTAGGTTGCACCCACTATCCGGTTTTGGCTCCGTTGCTGCAACGGGTGGCGGGGCCGGAGATCCAAGTCGTCGACCCGGCCCGCGAGGTGGCGGAGTTGGTGGCCCGCGAGCTGATGAGCCGCAGTCTGCTGGCCAGCACACCCCGGGGGTTGGCTGGCGATTCGGAGTCCTCTCCGGGGGCGTTGCAGCGCCCCGATCATCATTTCTGTGTCAGCGATGGCGGCGATCGTTTTCAGCGGCTGGCCATCAAAATTCTCGGCGCCTGCGGGATCGTCGACCCCGCTTTCTCCCTCGAATGGGTTGAGGTTTGAGTCGTACTTGACGTCAACTCGTCGGCGACCGTCGTCTTCATAGCTAACCTGGACCGTCACCGCCATGCAGTGGGTGAGCGTTGGTCCCTTTGCGGAAAGAACACCATGAGCTCAGAGCCAACCTCCTCTTCGACCGACCCCGGTAGGCACCGTCGCCCGGAAGGGCGCGGCCTCGCCGCCCTACGGCCCATGACCCTGCGCACCGGCGCGATGAAGTTCGCCGAAGGCTCGGCGCAGATCGACCTCGGCGATACGCGGGTTCTCGTCGCCGCCACCGTCGAGCCGAAAGTGCCCAGATTCCGCGCCGACAGCGGCCTCGGTTGGGTGACGGCCGAGTACTCGATGCTGCCACGGGCAACCCACAGCCGTTCGGGACGCGAGGTGCAACGTGGACGACCTGGAGGTCGGACGATGGAAATCCAGCGTCTGATCGGCCGTAGCCTGCGGGCCAGCGTCGATTTTGCGGCCCTCGGTGAGCATACGGTGACCTTGGACTGCGATGTCCTGCAGGCCGACGGAGGCACTCGGACCGCTTCGATCACCGCCGCCTATGTGGCCCTGGTGGAGGCCATGGGCAAGGCTTTTCTGGCCGGTGATCTGGTCCGCTGGCCCATCGAGCAGCAAGTGGCTGCGGTCTCGGTGGGGATCGTCGATGGCACACCACTGTTGGATCTGGAGTACTGCGAGGACTCGGTGGCCGAGGTAGACTTGAATGTCGTCGCCACCCTCGACGGTGAGCTCATCGAAGTCCAGGGCACCGGCGAGCAACGCAGCTTTCGTCGTCAGGAGCTCGATGATCTGCTCGATCTGGCGATGGAGGGTATTCGACAGTTGGGCGAGCTCCAGAATGCGGCGCTGGCCCCCATGCTGGAAGATGTCCAGGCCCTGCAACAACGGGGACGTCGTCGAGCTAAACCGCGTGACGAAAAAGAGTTATGGGGAGCCCCTTGATGTCAGTGACGTACTCCAATTATCTCAAGATCGAAGAGCTGTTGAAGCTCCAAGAACCCCGCTCGGAGAAGCCTGAGCACGACGAGATTTTGTTCATCATCATCCACCAGGTCTATGAGCTGTGGTTCAAGCAGATCCTGCACGAGGCGGATTTCCTGAGCCAGCTGCTCGCCGCCGAGGGCAGCGCCACGGGCAGTGTGTCCAAGGTGGGCCATACCCTGAAGCGCATCCTCACCATCCTCAAGACGATGGTGGCCCAGGTCGATATTCTCGAAACCATGACCCCGATGTCATTTTCATCTTTCCGGTCTCGCCTCGACGAAGCCAGCGGCTTCCAATCGGCGCAGTTTCGGGAATTCGAGTTTGTGCTCGGCCATCGCGACCGGCGCATGCTGCGTTTCCATGCCGAGGTGCCCGCCGCCCTGGAGAGCCTGCAACGCCGCCTCGACGAGCCGTCGGTCTACCAGGCTTTCCTGGGGTTTCTCAAGCGTCGTGGTTATGGCATCCCCGATCAGGCACTACAGCCCCTCGACGATGGGCCACCGCCTGAAATGCAAGAGATCCGTGAGATCTTGATCGACATCTACCGCTCCAACGATCGCCTCGCCGCCGTCTGTGAGCTGCTGGTGGACCTGGACGAGGGGCTGCAAGAATGGCGCTATCGGCATGTCAAAATGGTCGAGAGGACGATCGGCACCAAGCAAGGCACCGGTGGGTCCCGCGGTGCCGCGTACCTCAAGAGCACTCTCTTCAAGCCGGTTTTCCCAGATCTCTGGACGATCCGTGCAGAGCTCTGAGATGGCCCAACCGGTGTCCCTAGTGCACCCCCATCCCTTGGCTGCCAGCTATCGACGTTTCGCCGTTGACGGGCGTCCTGGAGAGGGACGTCTGTTGCTCAGCGGCCATTCTCACCAAGCGTGGCCGGACGCCGCCTGGGCCGGGCAAATGCGGGCCATCGACGCCGCCGCCCGCTGGGTGGACGGCAAATGGGACGAAGCCTTTGCGCAAGCCGAGACGGTCAAGGCGGAATACGCCCAGCGTTTAGGGGATACCAGCGGCTCCTATGCCCTGGCGTCCAACACCCACGAGTTGGTGGTGCGATTTCTATCCGCTTTGCCTTGGGGCAAACGTCGGCGTCTGTTGACCACCGACGGGGAATTTCATTCCATCCGCCGCCAGCTCGACCGCTTGCAAGAAGAGGGGGTCGAGGTGGTGCGATTGTCGACCCACGATGTCGAGAGCCTGGCGGATCGACTGGCTGCGGCGGTGGACGATCGCACCGCCGCGGTGCTGGTATCGGCCGTGCTCTTTCAGACCGCCGCCATCGTCCCTAGTTTGGGACGCGTGCTCACCGCCTGCCAACGGCATGGCGCCGAGCTCTTGGTCGATGCCTACCATGCGGTCAACGTCCTCGACCTCGATGTCGTGACCGAAGGCTTGGAGGGAGCCTACATGGTGGGTGGTGGCTACAAGTACTGCCAGCTCGGCGAAGGGAATTGCTTCTTGCGGGTACCGCCGGACTGCCAAGCGCGGCCGGTGATCACCGGCTGGTTCGCTGAATTCGACATCCTCGCGATGCCGCCGGACGGTAGTGTGGCCTATGGCTCGGGGGCCAGCCGCTTTGCCGGCTCCACCTATGACCCCACCAGCCATTATCGGGCAGTCTCCGTCTTTGAGTTCTTTCGCCAACAGCAACTCACCCCGGAGGCGTTACGACGCATCAGCCAGCGGCAAGTGGGGTTCCTGGCCCATGGCTTCGATGATCTGGATCTCGACCCGGCCTTGCTGCGTCGACCGGACATGCCCCTCGATAGCTTGGCGGGTTTTCTGGCCCTCGAGAGCCCGCAGGCCGGCCGCCTGTGTAAAGAGCTGCGCCGCCGCGATGTATACACCGACCATCGGGGTGATTTGCTGCGCTTGGGCCCGGCTCCCTACCTCTCGGATCGGCAGTTACAAGATGGTTTGGATGCCCTGGCCGAGGTGGTGCGGGAGGTCGCGGCAGCGGGTTAGCCCAGACAGGGCTCGGACAGCTGGGGTCACCGGGTAGCGAAAAGTCTCTCGAACTGTTGGTAGCGAGCATCGGCGATGAATTCCATGAAGCGAGCCTCGAATCCGAGTCGCTCCTTCTCCTGTGCGTCGGCCAAAAAAGCCACCAGACGGCCCATGGCGAGCAGCGTCGATGCCTCGGTGTCCTTGGCCCCCTGCAGTATCTCGACGGCGAAGCCGGAGAGCTTGTCCCGTTGCACTTCGTAGTCATTGAAGTTCCCCAAATTGTCCTGCAACTTCTTGAGAGACTTGACCAAAGGATCGATTTGGCGGGGTGGGTAGAGGCTGCGGAAGAACTCGATGCTATAGCGCAGCTTCTTGCACTCGATGCGCAAGTCGTGGAGGGCGATGGCGTGGGCCTGGGGGTCGGACGCCACCTCGAGGATGTGCCGACCCTCTTTGACGACGCGGCGAAAGAGCTTCCAAATACGCTCGTTCGCCAGGCTGATGATGGGGCGCTGGGCGTTGGCCGCGGCGGCCTCGTCGCCGGGGTCGGTGCCGAGAAAGTGGCGCCAAGACTCGATCAGCTGGGCGTAGCGTTCGGAGTCGAGACCCGCCACCAGCTTGCGGTGCTCCCGCCGCTGCTTGGCGATCAGGAATTGGCCTAAGGGGTCGAGGTCCGCTGCCACAGCGTCGGGTAGCAGGCGCCGATAGTCGACCATCTTGAGCAAGAAGACATCGAGATCTCGGGTGGGTCCCGTCAAGCTGCCAAGCCACGAAAACTCGCCCCGGAAATGCCCTAGCGGCTCTTCGGGAAACACCTTCTTGATTTGACTGAGGGCCGAGCGGGTACGCCGCACCGCGACGCGGAAGTCATGCAGGAACTCGGAGTCGTCGTCGCGTCGCAGACCGGGCTCGTTGCGCAACATGGTGTCGAGGAGCGAGCGATGGATCTGTCGCGCCGCCTCGGCGGCGGGCAAGGTGGCTTCGAGGTGGAGCTGGGGTTTGGACGAATAGTCACCCGGCAGGCGTGGTGAGCCGATGGCCAACAAAGCCCGTTGCAGGGGGTTGTCTTCGCTCGGAGAGCAACCGAAGGTTTGGAGGGACTTGGCCAGGTTGTGGAAGGCTTTGTCGTAGCCACGCAGACCCCGTAAGCGCAAGATCGAGGGCATGGGTTGTGGCTCAGCCGTCGAGTCACAAGCCCGAGCCTGGCCGCACTGCCAATAGAGCCGAACCGTGGTCTTGGTCTCGTCGTCGAGGATTCGACAGAGCCGTTCCTGGTAGCTGATGTCGACCCAAGGCAAGAGACGACGCATGGCGACGATCGACTGAAGCTCTTGGCGCAGGGTGTCGTCTTGTAGGCTCGACAAGAGCCCAGGGGCCGAGGGTTGCCATATTTCTTGACGAATGGCACCGTCGAGACGTTGCCAGGACCACAGAAAACCACGCCGCGCGGGCGAAGCCTGCAACAGCGTCCCGGCCTTGTAGAGGCGCCAATCGAAGGTATCGTAAAGGGTTGCACGCCAAGTACGCTCCGGCTCCCAGAAAACCTGAAAGTTGGTTTCCAAGAAGGTTTCCAGGTCCCTGGCGAGGTCGGTGGGTAGCTTTAGCTCCAGACTGGGCATCATCGTTCTCTCGAAACCGCCGTTCTCTCGAAACCTATGGCTCATTTCTTCTTACGGTTCTTCTTCTTGGCTTGGCCATCGTTCTTCGTCTTGCCCTTGCCCTTGTCCTTCGCCTTGCCCTTGTCCTTGGTCTTGCCTTTGCTCCTATTCTTCTTCTCGGCCTTGGGCTTTGCCTTCTTCTTGCCCCTGACCTTCTTCTTGCCCCTGACCTTCTTCTTACCCTTGATCTTGGTCCTGTCCTTACTCTTCGTCTTGCCCTTGGGCTTCTTTGCCGTCTTGGGCTCGGTGGCCTCTTTGGCGGGGGCCTGTGCCGCGGCGTCGATGGTCTTGGGCTTGGCCGCCGTCGCCTTCGTCTCCACCGCCTTGGCCGAGGTGCCGACAGCAGTCTTCGCGACAGCAGCCTTCGGGACAGCAGTGTTCGGGGAAGCAGTGTTCGGGGCCGTGATGATCGCCGGAGCAGTGGCCGTCATCGGGGCGGTGGCCATCAGTACGTTGGCATTCTCTTTGATGGCGTTGGCGCGACTATCACCCAAGCCAGTGGTTTCCGCCAGGCTGGCGATGTTGGCGTTGGCCACCTCCTTGACGGTGGTCATGCCTGCTCTATTCAGTTTGTCCGCGGTGATTCTGCCGACACCACGAATTTTCATCAGCTCTGCCATTGCCATGATGGGTCTCCTCTGGTTATCTCCTAAGGTCTAGTTTATGGGCCCCATTCACCCATATCTAGGCTGCAGCCCGAAATGTCGCAACAGTGTCACTTGGGTCTATCTTCGAAGGTATCGAAACGGCTCGCCAATGATAACGTCGCAGCTATCGCACCGGAGAATGGGGCCTGTTCAGTCTCAAGCTGCGCAGGTCTTGGAGGAATCTTGCTGGAGATGATCTCGAGATGACGACCAGCGTACAGAATGGCCGGGCCGAAGAACGTTCCAAGGTGTCCCCCACCGGACCGACCGACGGGGTCGAAGCAGAGCCCCCTGAAGGTTCGGCGGCTGACGACTCCACGGCCAGAGCTGATGACAGCGAACCTTCGCGGCGGCGGGTGTCGCAACCGGAAACCTTGGCCGCCGTCGATCTTGGCTCCAATAGCTTCCGCATGGTCATCGCCCGAGTTGTGGGCAAAGAGCTGCGGCCTTTAGATCGGCTGCGAGAAGGGGTTCGCCTGGCGGAATGCCTCGATGAGCGTCGTCGCTTGACCAAAGAAGGTTTCCGGCGCGCCATCGAATGCCTGCAGAAGTTCGGCCAACGGCTGCGGGATTTCCCCCCGGGCAGCGTTCGGGCGGTGGGTACCAATACCCTGCGCAAGGCCCGCAACGGCGAGAAATTCTTGTCCCGGGCAGAGCAGGCCCTGGGGCATCACATCGAGATCGTGTCGGGCCAGGAGGAGGCGCGGCTGATCTTCCTCGGCGTGTCGCACAGCGTTCCCCATGCCGAAAAGCAGCGGCTGGTGGTCGATATTGGGGGCGGTAGCACGGAGTGCATCGTCGGACACGATTTTGAGCCCGAGTACGCCGAAAGTCTCTACATGGGCTGCGTCAGCTACACCCTGGCCCATTTCGAGGGCGGGCGCTTGAGTCGTGAGCTCATGCATCGGGCGGAGACGGCGGCGCGTCTGGAAATGCGTCCGGTCAAGGCAAAGTTCCGCCGTCTCGGCTGGCAAACCGCCATCGGAGCGTCCGGTACGGTGCACGCCGTGGCGCAGATTCTGCGTCTCAACGGCTGGAGCGACCAGGGCATCACCTTGGACGGCTTGAAACGGTTGCGCAAGGCGATCGTTCATGCCGGGCATATCGACCGCCTGGAGCTCAAAGGACTGCGCGGAGAGCGGGCCAAAGTCCTGCCCGGGGGCGTTGCCATCCTGCGTGCCGTGTTCGACAGCTTGGCTATCGAGAGCATGATCGTATCGTCCGGTGCCATGCGGGAAGGGCTACTCTACGATCTGCTCGGCCGTTTCCAGCACCAAGATGCACGCCATCGCACCATCCAACGCTTCATCGAGCAATATCATGTGGACACCGCACAGGCGGCGCGGGTCAAGCAATTTGCCGGCAACTTCTTGCGACAGGTGGCTGATAGTTGGGGGTTGGATCCGGAATGGGGAGGCGCCTGCCTGTCTTGGAGCGCTGATCTGTGCGAGATCGGTTTGTCGATTGCCCATGGGGCCTACCACAAGCACAGCGCCTATCTCCTGGCCCATTCCGACATGCCGGGTTTTTCTGTCCAGGACCAGCGGACCCTGGCCCGGGTGGTGCGCGGTTCCCGTCGCAAGTTTCCCGTCGAGATTTTCCGTGAGCTTCCCAAGTCGCGTGCCAAACCGGCCCTGCGTCTGTGCATACTGTTGCGCTTGGCGGTGGTCCTCAACCGCAGCCGTAGCCGACGGGAGATGCCGAAGGTGCGCTTGCGGGCCAAGGGACGGCGGTTGACCTTGAGGCTGCCGGACGGCTGGCTGGGTGAGCACCCATTGACGCGGGCCGACCTGGAGCAAGAGGCTGGGTATTTGGAGGCGGCCGGTTATCGATTGTCGGTGAGTTGAGCCGACGGTGCCACCGAGGGAGGTGTTGGCGAACATCCGTCCTCCGACGTGGCGTAGAATCAAGCTAGTTCTCGCCCCTCATCGCTTTCTCGGATGGGAACGAGCTAGGCCGGGATTTTCCCGCCACTTTGTGAGGAGATGTCATGACCGCCAGCGTTGATCCGAAGACCGCTACGACCGCCGGTACGCCTCAGCACCGCGAGGTACAGGGGGCCATTCCGCCCACCCCGACCCAAGATATCGATATTGCACTGGCGGCCTTGAGAGATAAGAAAGACGACTGGGCCCGCCTGCCGATCACCGATCGCCGGGCCATTCTGCAGGAAATGCTCAAGGACTTCCGTCGTGTTGCCGCCGACTGGGCAGAGGCGGTCTGGCGGGCGGAGGGCATCCCGGCCGACAGTCAGACGGTGGGCGAAGAGTGGCTTGCGGGCCCCTACTTCATCCTGCGCAACCTTCGGCTGCTGGACCAAGCCCTGGCCGAAATCGCCGACCATGGCCAGCCCCGTTTGCCCGGTCCAGTGCGTACGGTGGCGCCCGACCAAGTGGCGGCGCAAGTCTTTCCCCAAAGCCTCTACGACCGTGTTTTCTACAGCGGCATTGTCGCCGACGTCTGGATGCAACCTGGCGTCGATGCCGAAGCATTGCCCGCCACGCAAGCGGTGGCCTACAAAGAGGACAATCCGAAGGGCGAGGTGGGCCTCGTTCTGGGGGCCGGCAACGTCTCGTCCATCGGTCCCATGGACGTTCTCTACAAGCTGTTTGTCGAGAACAAGGTGGTGATTCTCAAGATGCACCCCTTGAACGCCTATCTCGGCCCCTTGCTGGCCCAGGGGTTCCAAGCCTTGGTCGATTGGGGCGTCTTGCGCATCGTCTATGGCGGTGCCGCCGAAGGGGCTTACATTTGTCAGCATCCGTCAGTCGACGAAATCCACATCACCGGCTCGGACAAGACCGTCGAGGCCATCGTCTTCGGGGCCGGGGACGAGGGGCAGCGCCGAAAGGCAGAGCGGCGTCCCAAGCTCGAAAAACCGATCTCCAGCGAGTTGGGAAATGTATCGCCGGTGATCGTCGTTCCCGGTCCGTGGTCGGCGGCCGACATCGCCTACCACGCCGAAAACGTGGCCTCGATGCTGACCAACAATGCGGGTTTCAACTGTAATGCGGCGCGGGTGATCATCCAGCATCAAGGCTGGAACCAGCGACACGAGCTGTTGGACGGCATTCGCCAACAGCTTGCCCAGCAACCGAACCGCAAGGCCTACTACCCGGGGGCCCAGCAGCGTTTCGACACCTACGTCGAGGCGCATCCCGAGGCCGAGCGCTTCAGCGACGGCGAGACGGAAGGCGCCTTGCCTTGGACTTTGATTCCCGATGTCGATCCGCAAGCGAAAGACGACATCTGCTTTCGCAGCGAGGCCTTCTGCAGTGTCTTTGCCGAAACCGCCTTGCCGGCATCGTCGGCAGCGGAGTTCATCGGTTTGGCGGTGCAAATGGCCAATGAGCGTCTCTGGGGCACCCTCAATTGCACCCTCATCGTGCATCCGCAGTCGTTGAAAGATCCGGCGGTGGCGGCGGCCTTGGAACGGGGCATCGCCGATCTGCGATACGGCACGGTGGCGCTCAACAGTTGGGCCGCCATCGGCTACGGCTTGGTGGTCACACCGTGGGGCGCCTTTCCGGGCCACGACATCTATGACATCCAAAGTGGCTCGGGGGTGGTGCACAATACCTTGATGTTCGACCGGGTGCAGAAGACGGTCGTCCGCACCCCGTTTCGCATGCGTCCGAAGCCGGTGTGGTTCCACAGTCATGGCACGGTGCGTCCCATGGCCGCCAAGCTGAGCCGTTTTGAGGCATCGCCCTCCCCCCTCAAATTACCGGGCATCTTCTGGGAGGCGTTGCGGGGTTGACGTGGAGCGCCTGGCCCGTGTTGTGCGTTGGCTCGCCTACCTGACGCTAATCTGCGGGGGCATCTGTCTCTACGCTTTATTGCGCCCGTCGTCACCGGCGGAGGGTTGGCAGGCGGTGCAGATGGCCGCCGCCGCTGTGTTCAGGCCGCTGCCTCTGGCGGCCCTGGCGGTATCGTTGGTGGCCCACTGGGGAGCCCGCTATATCGATCTCGTCGGTCTCACGAATGCCCTCGGGAGGTCCACCGAGGGGAAGAAAGTGCACACCCTGAAGAGCCCCCCCTTGGCCGACGATGCGGCGGCGCCGGGGGCATCCTCCGTCTTTGCACCGCGGCCCGAGAGCCGGGCCGCCCGCGATCGTTGGCGGCCCAGGCTGGAAGCCCATCTCAAGGGTAAGAAGCCGGACATCGTCCTGTTCATCGACGAGCTCTTGGCGGTGGCGGTGCACGCCGGGGCCAGCGACATCCACCTCCAGCCCTTGGAGCTGTCGACGCGGGTGCTGTTACGGATCGGTGGCGAGTTGGAGGAAGTGGCGACGGCGGCCCAGGCTTGGCATAGCCAGATGGTGCGGCGTCTCAAGGTGATGGCCGAGTTGGTGTCCTACGAGACGCGGCAGCCGCAGGACGGGCGCTTCAGCATCGAGTCGCCCCGCGGGGCCGTCGATTTGCGGGTTTCCGTCGTGCCCACCCACCACGGCGAGAAAGTGGTCTTGCGTTTGGCCACCCAGGATGCGGCCATGTTCGCCCTCGATCACCTCGGCCTGCTGGCGGCGCAGCAGCAAAAGCTCGAGTCCCTGCTGCGGTTGCCCCAAGGTGTCGTGGTGCTTTGCGGTCCCACCGGCAGTGGCAAGACCACGACCCTCTACGCCGGCCTGTCGCACATCCACCAGCAGCGCGGGGAGACCACCAACCTGGCCACCATCGAGGACCCCATCGAGGTCCATTTGCCGTTCCTCAACCAGACGCAAGTGCGGCGGTCGGTGGGAATGTCGATGGCGGAGAGCCTGCGTGCCTTGCTGCGGCAGGACCCCAACGTCCTGATGGTGGGTGAGATACGCGACCGCGAAACCGCCCAGGTGGCGATCCAAGGGGGGCTCAGCGGACATCTGATTCTCACTACGCTGCATGCGGACTCTGCCCTCGGCGTCATTCCGCGCATGATCGATCTCGGAGTCGAGCCGTTTCTCGTCTCGTCGGCCCTCGCCGCCACCGTCTCGCAGCGCCTGCTGCGCCGGCTATGTCCCCACTGTCGCCATCCGGCGGCGATCCAGAGGCGACAGCTGGAACGGCTACGGCGATTGAGGGTCGATAGCCAAGGGCTGAGTTTCTATACCGCCGAAGGCTGCTCTGCCTGTGAAGGCCGTGGCCTGCAAGGACGGCGGGCCGTGTTCGAGATCCTGGCCATCGATGGCGGGTTACGCCGTCTCATCGCCGAGCGGGCCGATATGACGCGGCTTCAGGAGGAAGTGCGTCGTCAAGGCATGCGGAGCTTGTTGGAGTCGGCCCTGGCTATGGCGGTGGAGGGCGAGGTCGCCCTGGAGGAAGCCTTGCGGGTGGTGGCTTCATGAGCCGGGGCCGACATCTGTTGCCGCGCTTGGCGACAGTCTTGCGGTTGTTGTCGAGTCTCGCCCTGTTGGTGGCCGCGTGGCTCATTTTTCAACAGCCCCTGAAGACGGCCTTGGCGCCCTGGCTCGGCTCGGCGGTGGCCGACATCGAAAGCAGTGGAAGAAGTTGGTGGGGTTCGAAGAGCGCACCGGGTTTCATGTTGAATGTCACCTCGAACCCCACCGCTGCCGAGGTATGGGTCAACGGTGCTCTGCGGACCCACACGCCGGCCATCGCCAATATCACTTGCCGCGATGGGGAGCCGGTGACCATCGCCCTCAAAAGCTCAGGATCACGGGATTTCGAACGCACCTTGGCGTGCCGCGAAGGCGGCTCGTTACGCATGCGCATCCGGCTCGAACCGCCTTGAGGAGAGCTCGCCGGGCATGAAAAAGCCCGTCGGCGAGGGTACGACGACGGGCTCGAAATCGATCAGGGAAGGCTCAGTCTCGCGACATGAAGAGCCGCAGGACGTACCAGAAGAGCAGCGCTACGGAGGCGAAGAGGGCCAGGGAAGCGCCCACATGACGATCTTCCGGAAAGTGGTGCAGCACATTGGAGGTGTCGTAAAGGATGGCGGCGCCGGCGAAGGCGATCATGCCGACGGTAAAAAAAGTGCCTAGCTCAAAACCCATCAGCAGGCTGGCGATGATCAGGCCAAAGGCAGCGACGCCGCCCCAAATCATCAGGCTGCGCAGGAACGAGAAGTCCTTGCGGGTGATGAAAGCCACCGCCGTCAGGGCGCCGAAACCAATCAGCGTCACAAACGCGGCGCTGGAGATGATGTCTTCGCCGAGGCGCTGCGCCATGTAGAGCATGGGCACGAAGAGGATCGCCTGGGCCACGACGTATCCGGCCAGGGCGGCGTATTGGGCGGCCTTCGATTGCGAGGTATAGGCCACCCGGCTGGCGATCCAGCCCACCAGGGCGAAGGCACCGAGCACCAGCAGCCAAGAGCCGGAGAGCATGGTCAGCGCCATGGGCTCGGCAATGCCGCTGGTGAAGAGGAAGATCTCGATGCCGACGAAGGCGATGATCGCACCCAGCAGGTGCTGGTAGGTGCGCAGGATAAAGCCGGCGCGGGCTTCAACTCCCAATGAGGCGACGGGGAGGGCGGCCTGGGGGGATGCGTAGGTGTTCTGCATGAGCGTCTCCTAAGTTCCAAGATACGCAAGCTTTGGCTTGCGGTAGCAACGTTATCCCAAAGTTCCAGCGGGGCCCGAGTGAGTGTGCTCGATGGAGCGTTGGGCGACGTCCGGCCCGATCATCTCATGTTACGACCCACTAGATATAGATTCGTGCTTTGGGCGAATGGGTTACCCATCGGCTCATTTCTTGACAAAAGATTGACTTCGCGGCTGCCCGCGTCTTGCCAACGGGACCCCCATTGAGGCAAGGTGAGACACCATGGCGACCTATGTGATCGGCGATATTCATGGCCGCTTCGAGACCCTTCAGGCGTTGTTGTCGCAGCTGCCTTTGCGCACCGGAGAGGACCAACTCTGGTTGACTGGGGATCTGGTCAATCGGGGGCCCTGTTCCCTGGACGTCTTGCGCTGGGCGCGGCGGTGGCATCGGCGTCATGGGGATCGTATGGTCGTCGTATTGGGTAATCACGACCTCCATTTGCTGAGCTTGCACTTCGAGCTGCGCCAAATCAGGAGCAAGGACGCCGACCTGCTTCCTATCCTGGAGGCCAAGGACCGCCAACGTCTGATGGATTGGTTGTTGCTGCGTCCTTTGCTGCATCGTCACGGCAGCACCGTGTTGGTGCACGCTGGATTGTTGCCCCGCTGGACCCCACGACGGGCCGAGAAGCTGGCTCGCAGCACGGAGAAGCTGCTGCGCCGCAGCGAGCATCTGGCAGCCCTCCTCGGCTCGAGGGCCAAGGGCGACAAGGCGGTACGGGAGGCGAGACGCGTTCTAGAGGTGATGACCCGGATCCGGACCTTGAGCGCCGATGGCAAGCTCGATCCCTTCAGTGGCCCCCCCGGTGAAGCGCCCGAAGGCCGTGTGCCTTGGTTCTCCCATCCGCGACGGCGCGCGACGAAGTCCGAGATCGTCTTCGGACATTGGGCGGCCCTCGGTTTGCACCACGAGGCGGGGACCTACTGCCTCGACAGCGGCTGTGCTTGGGGCGGCCAGCTGAGCGCCCTACGTCTCGAAGATCGCCAGATCTTTCAGCAAGAGGTGCTGGAGCCGGCGCCATCCCCCCGCGTCTGCTAGGCCCCAGGCCCTAGGCCACCCCACCTCTCGAATTCACAAAAGCCGCCGACGGATAAGTCCCTTTTTTCGAGATCGAAAGCGAGGGGCTGCTGCAGGCAGTCAACACCGGCTGCAGCAACGGAGGATCTCGCCCCTGGGTGTCACGGTGGGGTCCTTTGTCACCCGGTTTCTGAATCGCAGAAATATTCTACGCTTTTGGCGCCCTTTCACTTTATGCTGACCCCCATGGAATCGAGCGGCTTCCGGCGATGTTGCCGAATTCCGTCTCGGTCCGAGGAGGACGGCTCATGATCCGTCAAACCCTGTCCGTTGTTTTGGTGTGGAGCCTGGTCGCGAGTGCCGGAGCGTTGTGCTTGTCGCTGGTAGGCACCAGCCCCGCGGGTTCCCCGGTGTCACAGCAGGTCGTTTCCTGGTCAGAGGACGCCGTGGCGTCTTTTTCGGCTGCGTCCGAGCTCGAAATGCAGCTCGAAACGACATCCGAGATGGGGCCCTGCATTGAGCCCAACGGTCTCGTCTAAACGACCTTCGTGGTCGTTTTTCTCCTGACCTCGATGAGGAGAGCGTGACCTCTTCTCACCGCATCACATCCCGGGAACGCTGACCGCGTTCCCGCTGTTTGCGCAGTTTGTTCTTGACCTCGGCCACCAAGGAAAGGGTCAAGCCGCGACCGCTCAAACAGCACCGCAGCAACTCGACGACGGCGGCGCTGATCAAGGGTTGGCGGTTCAATGGCTCCACCAGACTGATCATCGTGCTGGCGGTCTCGTAGGCTCTCTCGTTGTGGCCCCGTCGTAGCTGGAGATGTACGAGCTCGGTGGTGATCAGGGCTGCATCTCCAGGATGGAGCTTCATCAGGCTCCGCGCCGCCTCGCTCAGAGACTCCTCGGCCTCTGCGTAGCGTTCCTGGTCGGCGGCGATCTGGCCCTGCAGCCAGATCAAACGTGCCCTTCCGAAGGGATCGAGGGACCCCTCCAGCAGGCGCGCCTGGTCGGCATAGTTGGCAGCCTCTTCAAGCTCACCCCGTCGGCGGTGACAGAGCCCTAGGGCCTGTAGCGCAGCACAGCGATTCTCTTCCGCCGACGGCGGTAGATAGCGCAAGGCCGCTTGGTGTGCGGCAATGGCCTCGTCTGTGCGGTCCAAGTAGAAGAGCCAGATTCCTTGGTCGACAAATGATTTACCGATGCCTTCGAGGTCGGCTACGAGGGTGTAGGTGTCCGTCGCCCTGCGTGCCAGTCTCCAAGCGGTCGCGTGCTCGCCCGCGTCGGCGACAACATAGCCCAATCGTTGCAGCAGGTCACCGGTCAGCGCCGGCATGTCCAGATCTTCAGCCATCTGCAGGGCGCTGTTGAGGGCGTGCTGGGCCTTGTCGAGCTGAATGAGGTGCCGCCAGGCGCTACCCGCGGTGCTCAACAATCTGGGTAGTTGCTCGCCGTCCGCTTGGTCCAGGCAGGCGGTGATCTGTTGAATGACTTCCCTCGGGCTGTTGCGTCTTGCACGTTCGAAGCCCAGCAGGTCGGATTCGCTGAGGCGAGGCTGCTTGGCGACGGCGCCATTGACAAAACGTTGGACGGCCCTACGTACCAACAGTGGCACATTTCCTTTGCGGATCGGCAAACGAAGGGCGCTCGGGCGTTCACCGAAGACTTCGCTGAAAAAGGGGCCTGGATCGAGGTCGAGCCAATGCAGGATTTGGAGCAGATGGCTGAGCTCCAAAGTGCCCCGATAGCGCTTGTATCGCAGCCATCCTGAGCGGACCCCGAGGGCCTTCTCCAGGGCCGTGATGGAGCCGGGGCCGCGTTGGCGGAGGGTTTTTTGCAAATGCAGGTGCAGACGCTGTGCCTGACGCCGGCCAAAGCTGTCTTCGATGATCTTGCGACCCATGATCCTTCGCCCTCTGGAAACGTTCCCGGTGCTCAACGTTCAGTAAGCGCAGTCCAACCTGAACGCTTCGGTGATGGTGCTTCGCGGTATACGAGATTGAACAGTCTATCTTGAAAGAGGTCAGTGATCGCATGATCTGTTTACATTCCATCTGGCAATCAGAGGAGAGAAAATGATCAGTGAGTGGCAAGAGCCGGCCCTCGAGGCGGCCAGAGAAAGGATTTTTCGACTGCTGGATGGGCTCCGTGAGATCGCCCGATCTCCGGGTCTCGGAAAGGGCCGCAGTCTGGAGGATCCAAGTCTTCAAAGGCAACGGGGTGAGCGGCTCGAGCTCGTCCGGTTGATGCTGGTTCAGGCCGTGCGCTTGCTCGAAGGGAACCTTTCCAGCCCCCGGGCACCGGCCGATGCCTGGCGGCACCCGATTCCCGCGATGCCTATTCCCGAAGGCCTGAGCGCTCTGCTGGGAGATGGGGCCGAGCATCGGCAAGGCAGTATCATCGCCCGGCGTCTACTTCTCGGCCCAGAGATCCACCGTCTGATGGGGGGTGATGGGGAGTGGGAACCCACCCTAGACGAAGTGGTCCGTTGGCTCCGCCATTTACGCGACAGCGACTCGGATCTCCTGTCTTGGGCCTTGGTGGCCGTCAGGCTCGATCACCGGGCCCTTGCGATTCTGCAAGAGTTGGATCTCGACCAGCTCTTGACGACGGAGAATTGGTCTCATCCGTCGCAGGTCTTTCAACGGCCGCGGCCGCCGCTGGCACCGCTTCTGGAGGCCTGTGTCGCCCGTCTGAACGGGGCCGAGGGAACGGATCACCGGAGACTTATCGAGGTGCGGGAGAAGCTGGAGCGGGCGATTCGTATCGAAGAAGCGGCCAGCCGTCGGCGGCGCAATCGAAAAAACCGTGCCAAGGACTGATCGCACCAAGGACTGAATAGCGGCGCCTTGCGGCAGACATGAAAAAGGGCCCAGCCGCTGTGGCCGGACCCTCAGTTGGGTGGCTGGAGGTCTCCAGCCACCGATCAGAGACGGACGATCACTTGATGGCGACGACCTTCGGACGGCTGGGCCGACTCGCGGTGCGTTCCGTCGCGGTGGCTTCGAAGACCGGATCGAGACCCTCGAGGATTTCCTCCAGCCAGAGCTGTTTGCCCTTCAGAACCCCGAGGGCGACGCGGTACTTCTGGCTGTCGTCATTGCTCCACAAATCCTGGAACAAACGCTTGACCTTGCGTTTGACTTGGCGGCAGAAGATATCAGCCAACTCGGCAGCGTTGCTGGCCTCGGGGTGCCCGTTGACCTTCATCGCATGCACCCGGCTGACGGTGGCGGCCATGGCGAAGAGCTCGTTGGCGATGTCCACCAAGCGAAACAGGAAGACCTGCTTGTTCTGCAGGCCGGCCTGATGCACCATCATGCCGTGGAAGACCTGCCGTGCCAGGCGGCGGGTGCTGCGCTCAACGAAGCGCAGATAACGAGCGTAGGGGCCGAATTCTTTGTAGCTCTTGAAGTTGCCGACCCACTGGCTGGGGTACCACGAAGCATAGAAGGCGGCGATATGCGGCAGGGCCTGGAGTTTTTCCGCCGGGCCCTTGTTGTGGGCGATGACGTCGCCCGCCACCTGCAGGTGCTTGTCGACGGCTTCGCGGGCCATGAAGAGATGCATGATCTCGCTCGAGCCTTCGAAGATCTTGTTGATGCGGTAGTCACGCATCATGCGCTCGACCGCCACCGGGCGCTCGCCACGGGAGGCCAAGGACGGGGCCGTCTCGTAGCCACGGCCGCCACGGATCTGCATCGTGTCGTCGACGATCTCCCAGGCACGACAGGAGTTCCACTCCTTGGCTGCCGCCGCCTCGAGACGAATATCGAAGTTGCCGCGGTTGGACATGTCGGTGGCCAGGTGAGCCACCGATTCCATAGCGAAGGTGATGGACGCCATGTCGGCGATCTTGTGGGAAATTGCCTCATGTTTGCCGATGGGTTTGCCCCACTGGACTCGCTCGGCCGACCACTCGCGGCAGATCTGCAGAGCCCGCTTGGCGGCGCCGACGGAGCCGTTGGGGATCGACAGGCGACCGTCGTTGAGGGTGGTGAGGGCGATCTTGAGGCCGCGACCTTCCTTGCCGATCAGGTTCTCGACGGGGATCTTGACGTCGGTGAAGCTGAGCACCGCATTGGCCAGGGCGCGCAGACCCATGAAGTGGCAGCGGTGCTCCACCTTGACGCCTTCCCAATCCGCCTCGACGACGAAAGCGCTGATCGCCTTGGTTTGGCTGTCGCAGGCCATCACCACCAGCAGCTTGGCGATGGTGCCGTTGGTGCACCACAGCTTGCTGCCGTTGAGGATGTAGTGCTTGCCGTCGTCGGTGAGCTCGTAGGTGGTGGTCATGCGAGCCGGGTCCGAGCCCACCTGGGCTTCCGTGAGAGCGAAGGCGGAGATTTCACCGGCGGCGCAGCGGGGCAGATACTTTTTCTTCTGCTCAGGGGTGCCGAAGAGCTTCAAGGGCTGGGGCACACCGATGGACTGGTGGGCCGAGAGCAGGGCCGAGAGATTGCCGTCATAAGCGCCGAGCATCTCCATGACCTTGCCGTACTCCAACTGGTCGAATCCGAGGCCACCGTACTCCTTGGGAATCTTCATGCCGAAGGCGCCGAGCTTGCGTAAGCCGTCGACCACATCTTCCGGGTACTCGCCGGTGGCGTCGATCTGGTCGGAATCGACGTGGTCGCGGAGGAAGTCCTTCAAGGTATTGAAGAAGGCTTGGAACTCCGGACGCTCACCCTGGTGGACGGGGTAGGGATGGATCAAGTCGAGACGGAAGTTGCCCAGGAACATCTCGCGCATGAAACTGGGTTGCTTCCACTCCTTCTGACGGGAAGCCTCGGCGACATCCATCGCCTCCTGCTCAGTGACGTGGATCGTTTTATCGGTCATTGTATTCTCCTTGGTAGAGGTCCTGAGGTCGAAGGTCTCGGAATTCGAAGACTCCCGTCAAGCTCGTGGGGCTCAGGTCTGTAATAGATCCGAGCCGACGGGGGCGGTGATGCCATCGCCTTGGCGCAGCAGGCCGCCGAGGGCGATGCGGGTGATGCTCGACACCACCTCCTCACTGCTCAAACGGCCATCCGGTTGGTACCAGCGGGAAATCCACATCACCATGCCCAGAATGCTGAAGGCGCCCACCGTGCTGTCCACCGGTTGCAAGCTGTCCGTCGCCGCCAGCTCGTCGAGGGTGGTGCGCACGAAATCGAAGTACACCCGCTTGCGCTCGACGATGCTCTGTTTCTGCTCCGGGCTCAGGCCGCCCACTTCGTCCATCAGGATGGCCAGCACTCCGGCCTCGTTCTGCTGCGTCAGCAATCGGGCATGTTGGCGAACGATGATCTGCAAGCGCTCTTTGGGGTCGGCGATTTCTTGAGCTGGGCCGATGACGTACTCGTCCAGCTGACCCATGGCAAAGCTCATGATCGAGTAGAGCAGCTCTTTTTTGCCCTTGACGTAGTAATAGAGCCCGGGTTTGGTCATCCCGAGGGCCTCGGCGATGCCGCTCATCGAGGTGGCGTCGAATCCACGTTCATAGATCATGCGCGCCGCCGTGCGGTAGATGGCACCGGCGCGCTCGTCTTCGAAGAGGTGGTTTTTCTCGGCCTTGGGCATGTTCTGGACCTCGTAGGCAGGGCTGTTACTTACCGGTCGGTAAAATCATCTCGCAAGGTCAAGCCGCTGTCAAGCATTCTTTTGCCGCGGCGCGGCGAAGCTTGATTGTTAACACGGCATCAATCTGGGGCTAGTTCGTACAAAACTAAACCGTGGGTAGAGTTTGTTGCACGACCCGTTGGCTGGCACGAAGCGCCAGTGTGTCTGGGAGTACTAACGGAAGGGAGGATGGTGCGCCCGAAGGGATTCGAACCCCTGACCTACGGCTCCGGAGGCCGTCGCTCTATCCAGCTGAGCTACGGGCGCATGAGAGGTGGATTCATCCGTGACGGTGGTTCCCAGCCCAGGGCACCTCGCTGAAGTGGCCTGCCTGGAGGGACTCGAACCCCCGACCCGCGGCTTAGAAGGCCGCCGCTCTATCCAGCTGAGCTACAGGCAGCCGTGAATCCACAAGGCGTGCGTTCTGGGTCTTGCTTGGCGGGTTGCATGTCGGGGCGCCCAGATTCGAACTGGGGACCCCCTGCTCCCAAAGCAGGTGCGCTACCAGGCTGCGCTACGCCCCGCCACTCGCCAACATACACTACGCCAGAGCGCCGTGCCAAAACGCGAAGGCGAAGTGTAAGCGAGCCTTGTCCGATAAGTCAATCGATGTCAAAAGGTCCAGCAACCCATCGGTAGATCCCGTAGAATCGTTTTCCTTCAGATGGAGCGATTTAGATGAGTCAACGATTCGCGGTCATGGGAGCCGGCCAGGTCGGTTTTCATCTCGCCAGTATTCTTTCGAAGCAAGGTCACAGTGTTGTTGTCATCGATGCCAAGGCCGAGCTACGTGGACGCGTACAGCAAAAACTCGATGTCGGTTTTGTGGCCGGCAATGGCGCCCATGTGCCGGTTCTGGAAGCGGCGAAGGTGGCCGACTGTGAGCTCTTCATGGCCGTTTCATCCAATGACGAGGCCAACCTAGCGGCTGCGGTTCTGGCCAAGAGGCTGGGTGCCAAGCGGACGGTAGTCCGGGTCGGAGTAGCCCAGGACATCACGATCCATCGTCGACTCTATGCGGAAGTCTTCGGGATCGATCTGCTGCTGTCGACGGAGCTGCTGGCCACCACCCACATCCTCAACCACATTCTCGGCCACAATACCCTCGCGGTGGAGTACCTGGCCAAGGGCAAGGTGCAGTTGCGGCGGGTCCTCTTGCAAGAGGGCTCGGTGCTCACCAAGCGTTCGCTACGCGACGTGGCGATGCCCAAGGGTTCCCTGGTGGTGGCTTTTTTCCGCCACGACGAGCTCTTGGTGCCGGCGGGGGGCGATCGCGCCAAACCGGGCGACGACGCTTTGATCCTGTGTTCATCGGAAGTCATCCACAAGGTGGAGCGCATGATCAACCCGCGGCTCAAGCCGCGGGGAACGGTGGTCATCGCCGGGGGAGGGGCCACCGCCTACGCCGTGGCCAAGGCGCTCTCACGACAGGTGGATATGGTGAAGATCCTCGAAAACTATCGTCCGCGGGCCGAAGAGCTGGCGAAGATGCTGCCAGACTTCCAGGTGCTGTACGGTGACGCCACCGATGTTTCCTTCCTGCGTGCCGAGCGCTTGCAGGAGGCGAAGGCTTTTGTCGCATTGACCGGCCATGACGAAGGCAATTTGATGGCCAGTTTGTTGGCCCAAGAGCTCGGTGTCGAGAAAGTCATCGCCTTGGTGGACCGCACGGAGACATCTCACCTGTGGCGCAAGCTGGGTTTGATGAATATCGTGTCGCCCCGGCTCCTGGCGGCGGGGCGGATTCAGGATTACATCACCAGCGGCTTCAGCTCCAACATCGTGTCCTTGGAACGGGGCAAGGCGCAGGTCTTCGAACGGCGGCTGGTGGCTGCCAGCCCGGCGGCAGGGGTCACTCTGGCGGAGATCAAGCCGCCGCGGGGGGTCATCGTCGGTGCGGTGGCGCGGGGCGACAAAGTTTTTGTGCCGCGGGGCGAGGATCGTCTGGAGGTCGGTGATCTGGTGATTCTCTTTGTCCAAGAAGAGCATGTGCCGATGGTGCATCTTCTGTTTCCCGGCAGGTCTTCGGACAAAGCCATTGCTTGAGGTTCGAGGGTGAATTTTCGTGCCACATGGAGAGTCCTCGGACGCCTACTCCTGGTCTTGGCGGCGGCGGAGATTCTGCCCGTTTTCTGTTGTCTCATCTACGGTGAAACGCAGTCCGCCATGGGCTTTGTTGCCACCGGCCTGCTCACCGGTGCCTGCGGTTGGTTGCTGATTCGCATCGGCACAGAGGTGACGGTGCTCTACCGCCGTGAGGGCGTCTTGATTGTCGTCGGCGGCTGGGTCTTGGCATCGATCTTCGGCGCATTGCCCTATTTGCTCACCGGCACCTTGGCCCACCCCGTGGACGCGCTCTTCGAGTCGGCTTCCGGTTTTACCACCACCGGCGCCTCGGTCTTGACCGACATCGAAGGCAGCGGCCGCGGCATTCTGTTGTGGCGCAGCTTCAGCCAATGGTTGGGGGGCATGGGTATCATCGTCCTCTTCGTCGCCCTGCTGCCGGAGCTCGGGGCGGGGGCCCGCTTTCTCTATCAGCTGGAAGTACCAGGTCCCACGGCAGAGACTCTTCGTCCACGGGTGCGCGAGACGGCAATGACCCTGTGGCAGCTCTACATGTGGATCACCGCAGCGCAGGTGATCTGCCTTTTGGTAGCGGGTCTCGATCTCTACGACGCGTTGACCCACACCTTCTCGACCTTGTCGACGGGTGGATTTTCGCCCCGCAACACCTCGGTGGAAGCCTTTGAATCTCCCTGGGTCCACCTCATCATCATTGTCTTCATGATCATTGCCGGAGCCAATTTCTCGCTCTATTATGGATTGCTGCGTGATCGCGGGCGGACTTTGAGGCGGGATGCCGAGCTGCGGACCTATCTGATGATTATTTTTGGCACCAGCGTTCTGATCACCTGGAATCTGTGGGCCGAAGGGACCTACAGCAACGTCGCCAAGGGGTTCTTAGACAGCCTCTTCCAAGTGGTCTCGGTGGTGACGACGACGGGTTTCGCCACCGCCGATTTCGACGCCTGGCCGCGTTTTTCGGTCATGACCCTGGTGTTGTTGATGTTTCTCGGCGGCTGTGCCGGCTCGACGGCCGGGGGGCCCAAGATCATGCGCATGGTGATCGGTCTCAAGTCGGCGTTGCGGGAAGTGAGGACCATCTTCAGCCCTAACACCGTGGAGTCGATTTTCATCGCCGGCAAGCCGGTGCCCAACCACGTCGTCCGCAGCGTTGCGGGTTTTTTCATTCTCTATGTGTCGATCTGGGCCGCCGGCACCTATCTGCTGACCTTGGACGGGCCCGACCCCGGTGGTCTCGATCTGGTGTCGGCGGCGACGGCGTCCATTGCCACCTTGGGAAACATCGGGCCGGGTCTCGAGCTTGTCGGACCGACCAGGAACTTCGCCTTCTTCCCCGCCTGGCAAAAGCTGATGATGGTGGTGCTGATGTGGCTGGGACGGCTCGAGGTCTACGTCATCGTCGCCTTGGTCAGCCCGGCCTATTGGCGACGTTAGCAGCCTCCTTGGAGGCGTCCTGGTTTGGCGTCTTATCCAGCACCGCGGTCAAGCTTTTCATTGTCGAGGTGGTGTTCACCATGCAGGAATGGGCCAGCTGGCGACGAATCCCCGAGAGGGACTCGAAGGTCTCCGGGCTGGGCTGCCAACGGATGTCGAGCTCCCTTTCCAGGGCCTCGAGACGGGACACCACCTCGGAGGCGCTGGCAGGCCTTCCGGCCGGGGTCTTGGCCAGCAGGGCATCGACCAAGCGGACCAATTCCTCGGGCAGATCTTGACGTATTTCGTTGATCGGAGTGGGGTCTTCGACGATGGTATTGATCACGGTGTGCCGAAGATTGCGCCCAAAGAAGGGGTGTTTCCCCGACAGCGCCTCATAGAGGATGATGCCGAGGGCGAAGAGGTCGCTGCTCGGGCCATAGCCTTCACCTTGCAACGCCTCAGGCGCTAGATAGCCGGGGGTGCCACAGACCACATCGGCGGCCATGGCGGCCGAGGAGATGAGCTGGGAGATGCCAAAGTCGGTGACCTTGATCGAGGCGTCGAAACCCAGCAGGATATTGCCCGGCTTGACATCGTGATGCACGAGGTCGCTGTTGTGCGCTACTTCCAGGGCCCGGGCGATGGCCAAGCCGATGGGGACCGCCTCTTCGGTGGTCAAGGTGACCCGGTCCCAGAGGTACGAATCGAGACTGACCCCGGCAACAAATTCCATGGCGATGTAGGCCGAATGGCCGGCATCGGCGACATCGTAGGTGGTGACGATATTTGGGTGGTGAAAGCGAGCGCTGATCGAGGCTTCGTCCAGCAGGCTTTTGACCAGTTTCTCGCGGTCGAATTCTTCGGCCGAGACTTTGATCGTTTTCAGGGCCACATCGCGATGCAGCTTGGGGTCCCAGGCACGGAACACGGAGCCCATGGCGCCGGAGCCCACCAGCTCGTTGATTTTGTACCGCCCCAGGTAGACATCTTTCAGCTCTTCGCTGTTCTTGATGCGTTCCCGCAAGAGCTTGAAAGCCTCTCCGAGCTGTTGAATCTCAGAGCCGCCGCCGAGGGCCTGATCGCCGACCAATCCTTTTTGGGCCTCGATGAGGTGCCGCAAAGGGCGAATCAAGCTGAGATAGGCGCCGGTCGACAGCAGCAGGGTGAGCAAGAGAGCGGCGGCGGCGGCCTGCCGGGTCGCCTTTTGGATGCGTTGCGTCGCCACTTCGGCGACGCGGGCCGGCTGTCGGGAGAGCACAAACCACGAGGTGCCCTCCACCGGAGCAAAGCCGACGATCGAGTCTTCCCCTTGCAGGTTGGCGTAGCGCCCACTCTCCGATCCCAGCTTGCCACTCTGGGCCCGCTCGATGATGAGAGGAGGAAAGCTGTCGAGCGGGACCTTGGCACCGGCCAGCACCTCACCCTCACGGCTGGCCAGGATTTCCTGTGCCTCCGGTCCCATCTCAGCGCTCTGGACCATACCGTGCAGGGGCTCGGCATCGGCGATCAGGACAACGGAGCCTCGGCCGCCGGGGAGGGACCGTTGCAAGCGCAGCCAAGGACGACTCTTGCCGCGCACCAAGGCGGTGGCCTGGGAAACCTCCGGCTGCAAGGTGCCGCTGATTTCGACCTTGAGGTCGGTGCGTTGAATGAGCACCACTTTCTCACCGTCGTCGCTGTAGAGCCCCACCGCCGCCACCCTGGGGTCGGCCTGCAGCAGGCCGCTCAGCAAGGAGGTGACGGCCGGTGACTTGGGGTCTGCCATCACCGCCGGGTTGGAGGCGACGCCTTCGCTCAAGGTGTCGAAGGAGCTGAGATAGGCGGCGACCCGGGCGGCGGAAGACGAGGAGGCCACCATGTGAGTACGTTGCACTTGCTCGAGCAAGGCATCGGTATTGGAGCGCAGCTGAAGGAAGCCGATGGCCAGGGGCACCAAGGCGGTGATGGCGAGGGTCGCCACCACCGTCAGCAGAAGAGGACGTTTCACCGCGACGGGCTCAAGGGCATGGCGATACGGCTCCGGTTGCCCACACAGTCAATGGCTTCGACGATCAAGACGGCGGTGGCCTTGCGGCCGCCCAGGGAGCGCTCTTCGAGCTCGTAGCGGACGGTGTCGATGATCTGACAGATGTCGTCCTCGGCCAGCAGCCAGAGGCCGCGTTGCTTGTTCAGCTTCTGGTCGGCCCCGTCCAAGCGCAGGCTACCGCTGGTGGGACGCAAGATGACCTGCGTGAAGTCCGAATCCAACCACCAGTTGCGACCGGCGACGGACAGGACTTGGCGCCCCCGTTGCGTGGCGCTCGGTCCGTCGAGCTCGGAAAAGCGTTCCACCAGATCGCGGGCCACCGGCTCGCCCACCGATTGCAGGCCCAGCACGAAGCGGGGGGCCACGTCATCGTATACGAGCTCGATGGGGTCGGAAGTCCGCGTATTGCCGGCCTTGTCTGTGGCGACGATCACCACTTGGTGCTCGCCGGTGGTCCATGGTCCGGCGAGATCGGCCGCGGCCTTGTGCTCTCCGTCGATGATCGGGTACCACGATTCGATGCCGCTGCCCATGTCCTCGGGTTCGATTTTCAGCTCAAATCCAGGACCTACGATGACATCCTCGTCAATATTGGCCCGCGGGCCTTCGAAGCGGAAGCCCACTGTCGGCGCATCGGCGTCGTGGGGCCGATCGACCCGCTTGAAGAGGATTTCTTCACTGGGATAGCCGTCGAGCCCGGAGGGGCTGGTGGCGGTGACGCGCCAGAACAGGTCGCCCAGGGGCAAGTCTTCGTCCGGTGACCAGGGGGGGGCGTCGATGCCGGTGGCCCGAGCAATCAGGGATTGGCAGTTTCGATCCCGACAAACTTCGACGGTGTAAGACTGCGCCCCGGTCACCGGTTGCCAGCGCATCTCAGGTCGCCGGTGGGCCCACTCCGAAGCCTCCTGGGGAACGAGATGCGTGGCGGCGGGTAGCAGTTTTTCCGGCGGCGACGGGGGTTTGCCACCGCTGGCCGCCGAGCCCATGCCTTCGGGCACTTGGATGCTCTGGCCGGCAGCGGAGAGTTGGCTCTCGCCGCTGTAGATCATCACTTGGGCGGCGTTGCCGGCGTTGCGGGCACGGGCTTCAAGCTTGCCGTCCGGGCCGACCTTGGGGACCATCGAGGCATCGCCGATGTGGATTTCAATACCCAGCCCAAGATCGCCAGTGGACCCTGGAACACGACTGAAATCGGCTTGGCCTTCGTCGATCTCGATGAGCGCTTTGGCGACCTCCTGCCCGGTCTGAGTGGCTTTGCCAATAATCACCAGAGACAGCTCGGAGATCACCAGCATGGTGTCGTCGGTGAAGAGCAGCGAGGCGGAGGAAGCCTTGGAGGTGCGGAGATTGTCGTTGGGCTGCAGCAGATCCTGGAGCTCGGCGTCTTTCCACTTCAAGGGCAGCAGGCGGTTTTCCACCTTGTTTGACAGCATGGCCACCAGCGCACCGTCGACGGGCACCTCTTCGATCAAGACGTGAAGCCGATCTCCGGGCTGGAGCCGGTGGGGGTCGCCGAGGGTTTCTTGGTTGAGTTTCCAGTTCTCCCGCCAGCGTTTGGACGAGCCGAGGTAACGGGCGGTGATGTTCTCGAGAGTGTCGCCGGGCCGGACGACATGAATTCCCTGGCGGTAGGCCGTCGCTCCACTATCCGAATCAGCCGCCTGAGCTGAAGGCGGAGCAATCAAGGTCGAGGCCAGGCCAAGAATCAAGGCGATGAAGGTTCGAATCTGCATTACGAGCTCCCTTTCCTGGGGAATCATGGTCCTGGGAATCATGCCCCGGCGCCCTCACTACTGATCAATAACCATGATGTGAGGAAATAGCCTACTAGGCTGCAGGGGCAGAATCCAGGCCTGGGGCAGGGACTTCGAGGCCACAGATGGGCCACAGCTCTGCCGATGGCGGAGAGCCGAGGCGGAATAGACGTTAAGCCTGTGCCTTATGACTGTTCGCCCTCGAAGTCGAGGGTTAGCCCATCGAGGGCGGCAACCCGAGCGATGAGGTCGGCGACACGGGAGCTGTAACCCCATTCATTGTCGTACCAGGCCATCACTTTGACCAGATTGCCGTCCATCACCTTGGTCAAGGGCGCATCGAAGATGCAGGAGTGGCTGTTGCCGACGATATCCGTCGAGACGATGGGGTCTGTCTGGTATTGCAGAATGCCCTTGAGGGGACCGGCTGCAGCTTCCGCCATAGCGGCGTTGATCTGTTCAGCGGTGACGTCGTTTTCTGTTTCCAGAGTGAAATCGATGATGCTGCCATCGGGTACCGGGACACGAATGGCCAGACCGTCGAGGCGGCCGTCGAGCTCCGGAATCACCCGGCCGATGGCCTTGGCGGCCCCGGTCGAGGTGGGAATGATGTTCAAGGCAGCGTGCCGAGAGCGGCGGAAATCGCGATGGGGAGCATCCACCAGGCGCTGATCGGCGGTGTAGGCGTGGACGGTGGTCAGTTGACCCCGTCGGATACCCACCAGCTGATGCACGATCATGCACACCGGAGCGGCGCAGTTGGTGGTACAGCTGGCGTTGCTGATGATCGTCGAGTCGGCGGTGACGACCGCGTCGTTGACCCCCATGACGACGGTGCTTTCCAGGTAGTCTTTGGTGGGCACGGTGACGATCACCCGCTTGGCGCCGGCTTCCAGGTGGTGCGCCAGTTGATCGAGCTTGCGGAAGGCGCCGGTGCTTTCGATGACGTAGTCGATACCCATCTCTTTCCACGGCAGCTTCGAAGGGTCCTTTTCCTGCAATACCTGGAAGGGATCACCGTCGATGGTCATGGTGTTACCGTCGAGGGAGATGTCTCCTGGGTAGGGGCCGTGTACGCTGTCGTACTTGATGGCGTAGGCCAAGTGCTCGGGATCAGCGAGGTCGTTGATGGCCACGACATCGAAGTGGCGTCGGGTCTTGGCGATGCGGATGACTTGGCGACCGATGCGGCCGAATCCGTTGATGGCGATCTTTGGCGTAGGCATGATTTCCTCGGCGTCGTGCTTTCGAATGAAGAGGTCGTAAGCTTGTCAGGCGATTGTAGCCTCAGAGCACCAAGCCTAGACCTTGGGACGGCAGGACTCAAGTCACCGTCGATGAGAATCTGGAGAAGACATGCAGCGTTCAGCATTCTTGGGACCTTTTTCTAAGCTGGCGGCACCTACGCTGACCCTGTGGGTCCTCGTGGTGTCCCTTGCCTGCCGATCGTCCCTCGGGCCGGAGGTGGCTGCTTCCCCGACGTCGGCGTCGACGGTGGAGGTGACCGTCCAGGGGCAAGAGCACGGCCCGGTCTTGGAGCAAGCGCTTTTGGCGACGGAGGGGGCCTGGGAGACGTTGCAAGTCCGGCTCGCCGGAGGCCAAGAGGATCTCGTCGCGGCGACCCTGGAAGCCTATTTAGCTCTTCACCCCGACGATCGGCGAGCCCATGATTTGATGGGTCAAGCGCGTTTCGAGCAAGGGCGCTACGATGATGCCAAGAGGCATCTGGAGAGGGCCGTTGCCTTGGCCGATGAGGATGCCATGACTCACCTGTGGCTGGGCAAGGTGTTGGCGGAGGACATCGATCGCGCCATGGTTTTTGCCAAGTTGCCATTGGCCAAGAGGCTGCTGGGGCATTTCGAACGGGCGGCGGAGATCGACCCGCTGAGCGTCCCAGCCCACACCGCCCTGGCCCGCTTTCACCTCGAAGCTCCCGCCATGGCCGGAGGCAGCGGCGAGCGCATGCGTCACCACATCGACCGCCTTCATGCCCTCGATGCGGCGGCCGGGCATCGATTGGAGGCCCGTCTATATCAGCGCGCCAAGGATTCCGCGGCGGCGGAGCGAGAGCTCCGGCTGGCCGTGGCGGCGGCCCCGCGCGAAGCGGAAAACTACTCGGATCTGGGCACTCTGCTGCTGCAACAGGGCCGGCCGGAGGAGGCCCTGCCGCTGTTGCGTCAGGCGGTCGCCCTGGCGCTCCGTCCCGGGGAGGCCCACTTTCGTTTGGCAGAAGCGGTTTTGCAAGTGGCAACGCCGCCGCTCGAGGAAGCGCGGGACGCGCTGCTGGCCTACGTGCAGCACCACCCCACCCATGATCAACCCAGTCTCGGCGAAGCCTGGTTTCAACTGGGCAGGGTCCAACAAGCCTTGGGTGATGACTTGGCGGCTGGGCTTTGTTTTCGACAGACGTTGCAGCACATCCCCAACCATCGCCAAGCCGAGCAGGCCGTGCAAGCTCTGTCGGACGACGGCTGAGCTTGTGAGGTCTCGGAGATCAGGGGACGGGCGCCAAACGTTGCCCTAGAGCTGCCGCCTCCTCGTCGCGGCCGGCGGCGCGATAAGCGGTGGCCAAAACAGCGAGGGCTCGGCGGTCCTGGCCGCCGGTGAGGGCGACCGCCCGCTCGGCCAGACGCACCGCTTCGTCGGCGTCCCGCAGGGCCGGGTCTGGGCTGGTGGCCAGGGTGCCCGCCAAATTGACCAGGGCGCTCAAACGTTGCCCATCGAGCCGCAGCATGGCCCGCCAATGATCCACCGCTGCGCTCAACTCGCCGTGCCTCGCCAAGAGCATGGCCAGGTTGTTATGACCGGCGACGTTGTTTGGGTCGAGGGCCAAAGCCCGCTCGTAGGTCGCCACCGCCTCCTCGAAGCGTTCCGCCTTCACCAAGCTGTCGGCTAAGGGAAGAAGCACTTGCAGTCGTTGAGGATCCACTTCCAGGGCCTGCTGGAAGGCCTCGATGGCCCTGTCCGTCTGGCCGTTGGCCTGATAGAGCAAACCCCGCCGCGAATGCCACAGGGCTGCGTCGGGCTGGTAGGGAATCCAGGCGATACCCGTCAGGAGGCGCAGCCCTGTCAGCAGTAGCAATGCCAGGCCCAGGGAGCGGTACTGCCGCTGTCCCAACCAATGCCACAGGGCGCCGACGCCGGCACCGCCAAGCAGCATCAACCAAGGCACCATGGGTAAGCGAAAGCGGGCGGAGACGAAGAAGGGCAGATAGGAGACGGTGTAGGCCGCTAGGCATAGGACGAGCAGCACCGTCGTGGCGACGGTGGCCGTGTCGAGCTGACGTCGGCGCCACAGCAGGCTAGCTATCCCGAGACCCGCCAGGGCCAAGACGGTCGCGAAGTCGAGCCCCAGGCCTAGGGTTGGCGAGATCCGTCGCTCCATGGCCAGGATCTTGGTATTGGAGATTTCCGCCGGCCCAAAGAACAGCAGTAGCTTCTTCCCCCACAGTCGCAGCACGGCCGTCGGCTCCGATGTCATGTACCGCAGGGCCCGTCGGCTAAAATAGCGTGACACCTGCGAATCCTTCAGCGCCCGTCCCTCCTGTTGCGAGACGGCGGCGACGATCTTCGGTTGATCGAAGGAGTCCCAGCCGGTATCGCCCAGCAACTGGCCAAGCTCCGGCGCGCCGGGGGTGAAGCCGTCGCTCTGCGGGTGATTGCCGACGAATAGATTGATGCCGGCGTTGGAAGTCACCAGCACGAAGTCATCGGCCACCGAGAGGTTGCGCAGCGTCGCCGGCAGAACCGCCAAGCCGATGGCCGCGACAAAGAGCCCTGCAGATACCAGCGCCCGCGGCCTGCGCCAAGTGAGCCACATCCACCATGCCAAGCAAGCCGGAGCGAGGATCAAAACGTTGGGCCGTACCAAGGCCGCAAGCCCCAGCAGGAGGCCGCTGCCGATGGCCAACCACGGCGTCATCGTCCATTGCCACCGCTGCATCAACGATAGCCAGGCCACCAGCAAGAACAGCAATAATGACGGCGCCATGAATTCCGCTTCGAAGTACAGGACAACCCAGTAGGTCGCCATCATGGCGGCACTGGCCAGTCCCGCGGCGTCGCCATAGACCCGGCGGCCCAACCGAAACAGCAGCCAACAGGTCAGAAGGCCGAGGCCCATCTGCACCAACCTCGGCAGCAAGTAACCCGGTCCGCCGAGGCGGTAGATCGCCGCCAGAAAATAGACGTAGCCCGGTGGACGGAAAAAAGGGCGTTGCTGTATTTGCGGATCTGTCACCCCGGGCGGCGGCGTCCAGTCGCCGCTCACCAGCGCCCTCGCCCAGTAGTCGTGGTACTGCGACTCGAAGCGCGGCGAGGCAAAGTCCGGTGCTTCCGTCACCTCCAGCAGATAAGTCAAGCGCAACAGGACCGCCACCAGCATGATCAGGCGAAAGAGCCAGCGGCTGCGGGGGTCGAGGGGTGGCAGGGGTTGGGCTGAGGTGCTCACTGAGGGTATCTCCGCTGGACAGTCTACCGGTCCGGTCCGGGCGGTGCCAGGCACCTGTTGTGGACCTCTTATTCGGTGCCAGGCACCTGTTGTGGACCTGCGCAAGATGGCCCGTAGACGGCTCTCATTCGGTGCCAGGCACCTGTCGTGGACCTGCGCAAGACGGCCCGCAGACGGCTCTTATTCGGTGCCAGGCACCTGTTGTGGACCGACAGGGCGAGCTCTTGTGGTTGTCCTAGGGACGTAGCCAGCGCACATGCTGACGCAGGGTATCGGCTGTGGGGCTGTCGACTTCGTCGAGGAAGCCGAGCTTGGGGCCGCACCACAGCAGGTGGCCGCCGTGATAGCCGCCGCCGGGGCCGAGATCGATGATCCAGTCGGCGTGCTCGATGAGGTCGGGGCTGTGCTCGACGACGATGACGCCATGGCCCGCGTCGACCAGGCGTTGCAGTGTTTTGTGCAACAGGGCGATGTCGGCCAAGTGCAGGCCGGTGGTGGGTTCGTCGAAGAGGAAAAGCCGCTGCTTCTGTTTGGCCGGCAGGAAGCTGGCCAGCTTGAGGCGCTGCGCCTCACCGCCGGAAAGGGTGGCGGTGGACTGGCCCAGGCGCAGATATCCCAAGCCGACATCGAGTAGCGGCTGCAGGCGTCGCAGCAGGGGTTTGTTGTCGGCGAAGGCCTCCACTGCCGTGGTGACGGTGAGCTCCAAGGTCTCGAAGATGTTGCGACCGCGGTAGGTGACGGCCAGGATTTCCGGTTTGAAGCGGTGGCCGAGGCAGGTGTCACAGGTGACAGACACGGCGGCCATGAAATGCATGTCCACTTCCACCTCGCCGAGGCCGTTGCAGGTGGGGCAACGTCCGAGGTCGAGGTTGAACGAGAAGTGCCCCGGGCTGATGCCTCGGGCCTTGGCGACGGGTGTATTGGCGAAGAGCTTGCGCAGCACGTCGTAAGCTTTGACGTAGGTCACCGGGTTGGAGCGGCTGGAGCGTCCGAGGGGGCGTTGATCCACCATCACGATGTCGCTCACCAGCTCGAAGCCCTGCAAGGCACGGCAGGCCCCCGGCTCGACGTCCACCACACCGGCGGCCCGTTGGTAGGTGCCGTGGAGGACGTTCTTCACCAGGGTTGACTTGCCCGAGCCGGAGACACCGGTGACCGCCACCATGGCGGGGTAGGGAATATCGACATCGAAGCCCCGCAGATTGTTCTCGCTGGCGCCGAGAATTCTCAGCTTGGGCAGCGTCGCGATGCGCTCGGCGGTGTCGACGAGTTGTTGCCGGTTGCAAGGCGGCCGTTCGGCGTCCTGACGCAGGAACTGGCCGGTCAGCGAGTCGGGGTGGTTCATCAGCTCCGAAAGGGGCCCTTCACCCATCACCTCACCGCCGTGCTCACCGGCCCTCGGGCCCAGGTCGATGACGTGATCGGCCCCCTGCATCAAGGTCCGGTCATGCTCCACCACCAGCACTGTATTGCCTCGCTGGGCCAGGTCGTGCAGCAGGGAGACGAGGCGGTCGGAGTCTTGCGGATGCAGGCCGATGGTGGGCTCGTCGAGCACGTAGAGGGTGCTGGTCAGACCTGAGCCCAAGGAGGCCGCCAGTTGAATCCTCTGTGCTTCGCCACCGGAGAGGGTGCGGGCTTGGCGATCGAGGGTCAGATAGTCGAGACCAACACGGTCCAGGGTGTCGAGGCGATGGCCCAGGTTGTCGAGCAGATGACCCGCCCGGCTCTGTTCCCGTTCGCTGGGAGGATGGGACGCCAACCATTGGCGCAACTGTTCGATGGAGCGTCGCGACAGGTCGCTGATCGATTCTCCCCGCCAGGTGACCGCCAGGGGTCGGGGGCGCAGGCGCCGACCTCGGCAATCGGGGCACGTCTCGTAGGCGCGATAGCGCGACAGCAAGATGCGTACGTGCATCTTGTAGATGCGCTTTTCCAGATAGCGAAAGAAGCCATCGAGATGGCTGTGGCCGCCCGGCCCTTGCCATATCCACTCGATGGTCTTGTCGTCGAGATCTTGCCAGGGCACATCGAGGGGGACTCCCCGCTCCTTACAGGCGCGAAAGAGCTTGGGATAAAGCTCCTCGTAGGACGGGCTGTTCCACGGTGCAATGGGGCGCTCCTGCAGGCTCTTGCTGGGATCCGGCACGACGCGGTCCCGGTCGATGCCCATGACCCGTCCGAAACCTTGGCAGGTGGGACAGGCGCCGAGGGGAGAATTGAAGGAAAACAACGCCGGCACGGGACGTTGTTGCGTCTCACCACAGATGGCGCAGGTCAGCTGACGCCCATAGTAGCGTCGCTTCTCCGGGTCTTGGGCGTCCTGCAGGACGACCCGTCCGCCGGTCAAGCGGAAGGCTTCGTCGATGGCCTCGGTCAGGGACTCTTCGGCGTCCTTGGCGGCGAAGCGCCCGAGGACGATGGCCAACGGGTCGAGGACCTTGAGCCAGCGATCGCTGGGTCGCTTGCGCACCAATTCGCCGTCGTGCCAGATGCGGAAAAAGCCCTGCCGCACCAGCTCCTGAAACTTCTCGTTGGCCTGCTTGCTCGGCCGCGGCAGCTCGGCCAAGACCAAGACCTTGTCGCCCAAGACGCCCGTCGCCACCCTATCCACCACCTCCTGCACCGTCATGCGTTGCACGGCCCCGTGGCCGTTGGGGCATCCCACGTCACCGAGGTGGGTGAACAACAGGCGCAAGACATCGTGCACCTCGGTCAAGGTTCCAACGCTGGAGCGGGCATTCTTGATCGAGTTGCGCGCTTCCAAAGCCACAGCCGGCAAGATGTTGCGCATCTGCTCCACCGGTGGTCGCTCCATCTGCTCGAGGAATTGACGGGCGTAGGTGGACATGGACTCGACGAAGCGGCGCTGCGCTTCGGCATAGACGGTGTCGAAGGCAAGGGACGACTTCCCCGCCCCGGAAGGGCCGGTGACGACGGTCACCTTGCCGTGAGGGATACGGCAGTCGATGGCCTTGAGATTGTGGGTGCGGGCGCCGACCACCTCGATGGCGAGGTCTTGGGGATTCATGGCTGCTGCTGGCGCTTACTGCACGCTGACACGGACGCGGGAATCGTCCAACAGCAGGATGCTCAACGTCGCCTGGCCGTTGGCTGGCAGCTCGGCTTCGAGCTCGGTCGTCCGGGTCTGGCCACCCTTTGGACGGGTATAAATATTGAACTTCATCGATCCCGAGGGCAAGGTGAAGGATGCCGGGGGAAGCTGGCCGCCGTCTCGTCCGAAGCGGAAATTCTCCTGCAGGATGCGATCCGGACCGGCAAAGATGGTGATACGACCCTCGGCGAGCTCCGCCTGGAAGGCGACGTGGACGGTCGTTTCGAGGGCGACGGTAGGAGCCGTTGTCACGGCGGGCGATCGTGTACCGGTTGCGGTGCCAGGTGCAGTGACGGCGGGTTTGTTGAAGCGGTCGCGAACTTGCTCCTTGCGTTGCTGCCCCTCTTGAGCCTCCGCCAGAATGGTCTTGCCGGCGGTGCTGTCGGCGTCGAGGGCCAAGGCGGCTTCGGCCTGACGGATCGCTTTCCTGTAGTCCCTTTGGGCGCTGGCGGAGCGCGCTGATTCGAGCAGGTAATCGACCCGCGCCTGCTCGGGGTCGTCCCCGGCAAGGTCGGTGGCGAGTCTCTCGGCTCGGGTCTTGAGCTGGCGGATGCTGCGGTTCCCCGGAGCGATGGCCAGGGCTTTTTCGATTTCCAGCAACGCCCCGTCGACATCACCGGCTTCGAGATGTTGGTGTCCTGCGTCGACATGGGGTTGATAACGGGCCGCCAGCTCGGCTTCGGGGTCCACTCGGGTGACCTGCTGTGCTGGCGGCTGGCGATCAAAGATCACCACCACGATGACGGCGACCGCCAACATGGCCACCAGGGCGCCGACAAGGATTGTCCAACGGGGCACCGAAGGGCCAGCGTTTGGCGGCGGCGCGGGCACCGCTGTGGTGCCCGACGACGCCCTGAGGGTGGGAATGGCGGCGGTGGTCGGAGGCTTGAGCGCCTCATGGGCCGCGGCCGACGTCATGGTCATGTTGTGAAGCTCGCTGGTGCCGCTTTCTTCCCCGCCGCCGAGGAAAGAACCGCTCGATCCGATCACCGAATGGCTGGGTTTGGGTGGGTTGAGCACCGCCCGCAGCTCGCGGCCAATCTCAGCGGCCCGTTGATAGCGCTCTTCGGGTTCCTTGGCCAGGGCCCGGCTCATCACCCGCACTAGGGAATCCGGCAAGCCGGGGACGAAGCGCTTGGGATCGGGGAAGGGATCGAAGACGATGCGATGGGTGACCTGGGTGAGATTCTCGCCCTGGAACGGCTTCTTGCCGGTCACCAGCTCGTAGAACATCACCCCGAGGGAGAAGATATCGGCCCGGTGATCGACCTCTTTGCCTTGGATTTGCTCCGGTGCCATGTAGTTAGGCGTGCCGAGGAGCTGGCCTTCGGTGGTCAGGTTCGAGGCATCGATGCGGGCGATACCGAAGTCGGTGATCTTGGCCTGTTTGTCCTCGGTGAGGATGATGTTGGCCGGTTTGATGTCGCGGTGCACGACGCCTTTGGAGTGGGCATAGTCGAGGCCATCGGCGATTTGCGCCACGATATCGAGCACAAATTTGAGGTCGAGGCGTCCCTGGGTCTGCATCAGCCGCTTCAGGTCGGTGCCCTTGACGTACTCCATGGCGATGAAGAAGTCGCCGGCGGGATCGACCACCACATCGTGAATGGTGACGATGTTGCTGTGATTGAGAATGCCGGCGCTTTGCGCCTCGCGCAGGAAACGGGCACGGAACTGCTCCATCTCCTGGTCTTGGGAGGACAGACCGACACGAAATGTCTTGAGGGCGAGCTCGCGGCCGATCAAAGGGTCTTTGGCCAAGTACACCAGGCCCATGGCTCCCTTGCCGAGCTCACCGACGATTTCGTAGCGTCCGAGTTGTTTTTGCGCGGTCATTCAGCGCTCAGATTTTGAGGGTCCAAGATGGTTCATTGTAGGCACCGCCCAGCAGGGGAGTCAAACTAGATCAGCCGCGGGCATAGCCCGAGGCTGAATCATCTCATAGGTTGGCGAAGAGCCAATCTCCGAATCTTACACGGCGGGCCCAATGGCGAGAACATCCTGCATCATAGGGTGGCAAGGGGCCGTGTCGATGGTATATTCCCCTGCCTACCCATGCAGGCTTAGCAAGGAGGATTTCATGCAGGTGGACAGCTCGGCCAACATCCGCAATATCACCCTGACTGGACACGCCGATACGGGGAAGACGACGCTGGCCAGCGCGCTTCTCTACACCGGTGGTGTCGTAAATCGTATGAACCGTGTCGAGGACGGCAACACGGTGACCGATTTTGATCCGCAAGAGGTCGAGCGCGGCAACTCTCTGGGTCTGGCGGCCTGCTTTGTTCCGTGGCGCAAGCACAAGATCAATTTCATCGACACCCCCGGCTCCGGCATGTACGGCGTCGAGGCTCGAGCCGGTGTGCGAGCTGCCGACACGGCATTGATGGTGATCAACGCCGGTTCGGGCGTTGAGGTCACCACCGAGCGCATGTGGGAGTACGCGGCGTCCATCGACCAGCCGGTGGTCTTCCTGGTCAACAAGCTGGATCGCGAGAATACGAGCTTGGAGATGGTGATCGAAGGTCTGGAGGAGAGTTTCGGACGCAATATTGTGGCGCTCCAGTTGCCCATCGGTAGCGAAGGGGATTTCAGCGGCATCATCGATCTGGTGAGTGAGCAGGCATACTCCTTCGACAAGGACGGCGACGGCAAGGGGACCGCCATCGACACCCCCGCCGACCTGGCCGATAGGGTCGAGGAGTGGCGCGCCAAGCTCATCGAGACGATCGCCGAAAGCGACGACGACTTGATGGAGCGGTACTTCGAAGAGGGCACCTTGACGGCGGACGAGCTGCGCCAGGGCTTGCGCAATGCCATCGCCTCCCGTGACATCTTCCCGGTGGCCATCAGCACCGCCCTACACGGCGTCGGCATGTCGACCTTGCTCGACGTATGTGTCGACTACCTACCGGATCCCACCGTCCGCGGCACCTACCCCGCCACCGACATCGCTGGTGAGGATTGCGAGGTCACCACCTCCGAAGACGGTGCCGCCGCGGCGTTGGTCTTCAAGACCCTGCACGATCCGTTCTCGGGCAAGATTTCTATCATGCGAGTGGTGCGCGGCCAGATGAGCTCCGATTCCACCACCTGGAACCCCCGTGCCGAAGAGTCGGAAAAACTTGGCCAGCTACTCCATCTGCAAGGCAAGCAACCGTCGCCCACCTCCCAGCTGGTAATGGGTGACATCGGAGCCGTCGCCAAGCTCAAACACACCATCAGCGGCGACACCTTGGGCCCCAAAGAGCGTCCGGTCCGTCTCGGTTGGATCGAAGTGCGGCCCCCATCGATTTCGTACGCTATCGAGCCCAAGTCCAAGGGCGATGAAGAGAAGATCAACGAAGCGCTGCACAAGATGATGGAAGAGGACCTGGGATTGGCGTCCGGTCGCGATCCTCAGACCGGTGAGGTCCTGCTTTCGGGTAGCGGCCAACTGCATGTCGAGATCGCCATCGCCAAGTTGGCGCAGCGCTACAAGGTCGAAGTCATTCTGCATCCGCCGAAGGTGCCCTATCGAGAAACCATCCGGCGGGCAGCCGATGGACATGGACGCCACAAGAAGCAAACCGGTGGTCGTGGCCAGTTCGCCGACTGCAAGATCAAGCTCGAGCCCTTGTCCTCCGGCGAGGATTTCGAGTTCGTCGATCAAATCTTTGGCGGCTCGATCCCCCAGGGTTTTCGACCGGCGGTCGAGAAAGGCATCTTGGAGAGCCGAGCCCGTGGTTATTTGACCAGCTTTCCGGTGGTGGACTTCCGAGTGCGGTTATTGGACGGCCAGTACCACGATGTCGACTCCTCCGAAATGGCCTTCAAGATCGCCGGCTCCCTGGCCTTCAAAGATGCCATGTCGAAGGCTGCTCCCACCCTGTTGGAGCCCATGATGAACGTGGAGATCGTCACCACGGAAGAATTCATGGGCGACATCATGGGGGACCTGGCGCAACGCCGTGGCCGTCCCCAAGGCATGGACACCAAGGGCGACAAGCAGATCATCAAGGCGGTCGTTCCGATGGCCGAGATGCTCGATTATTCGCCGGCCCTGCGTTCCATCACCCAAGGCCGCTCAAGGTTTACGATGGAGTTTTCCCACTACGACGAAATGCCCAAGCAAGTGCAGGAGAAGGTCATCGCCGAGGCGAAGAAGGAAGCTGAGGACTGAGCATGGCTCCATAGCCTTCGCGGAACGTCGGGTACGTGAAGGCATAACCGCTGGCCAACAGCCGGGCATTGCGGCAACGTTTGTTGCCTCCCCGGCCACTGTGCAGGGGCTTGTCGCTGGTGGGGGGGTGCGGTAGCCCCAGGCGGTCGGCGATCCAGGTCAGGACTTGGCGTCGCGGCGCGGGTTCGTGATCGACCCCGATATACATCGTTTCGATGGGTGCCCCTTGCTGCTGACTTCGCAGCAGGTGGTGCATCATGCCGGCACAGTCGTCGCGATGGATGCGATTGGTGTAGGAAGGCTCCGACTCCGGCTCCAAAAGAGCTTCGCCGGAGGTCACCAAGTCGACCAAGCGACGCCGTCCTGGCCCGTAGATGCCCGAGAGGCGGACGACGGTGGCGGTGTAGGGGCCGCGGAGGGCGAGCGCTTCGCCTTGCAAGAGGATTTGACCGCTGAACGATGTCGGTTCCGTGGGCGAGGTTTCGTCCACCCACTGCCCTTCCTCCTGCCCGTAGACGGCGGTGCTCGATACGAAGAGGAATCGTTCGAGGCGCTGGTCCGCCGCCTGCAAGGCCCCCTGCAAATTGGCGAGGCCGTCGACATAAACGGCGCGATAGGCGGCCTCGTTGCGGCCGCTTGCGGCCGCCGTATAGACCACCGCATCGAGACCCGCCGGCAGCTCCTGCAGGGTCTCTGGTTTGGTCAAGTCCGCAGCCAGCGGCTCGAGGCTGTCCGGCAGGTTGTCCACTTGCCGTCGCAGCCCCCAAACCGTGTGCCCTTCATTGTGCAGTCGGCGACCCAGCTCACAACCCACGTCACCACAACCAGCGATCAGAACGCGCATACAACCTCCAGATAGCATCAGCTCAGGTCGAAAAAGAATCTTCAGCGCCACCGGTCGCCGCCGTCGTCGGGGTGGCCGGCCTGCGCAACATCGGTCCCGCCCCGGTCCGTTGGCTAGCAGCCGTCGGTGTCCCTGGACGGAATGGTCTCGAGCTCCCTGGGGCGGTCGAGACGTTCTTGCGGGTAGGTGACACCGGCCTTGGCGCCAACCTCAATCTCTTGTGGGCCCTGCAAGGGGGGCGGTGATGGAACACGCACGGGGCGGAAGTGCCCGCCGAGGTCACGACGTCACGATCATCGGAGTGCAGCTGCGACGTCAGCTGGGGTCAGGATAGCGTACCTGCTTCAACCGGCGTAGATCTGCAACTCCGTCCCCACCCGATCGGCCATCTCCAAGGTGGTTTTGAGGTCCCGATGACGCACCACGAGGTAGCCGTCGGACACCAAGGTCGCCTTCCAATTGCGCCGCGGCGCCCCCACCGGCAGCAGATTGACACAGGCGACGGAGTCACCAAAGTCATTCCGCAGCCGTTCGAGGCCGTCGATGTGGCGAATGCGCCCTTCCCCTTGGGCCCGTTTGAAGATGACGGCGGCGTTGTATTTGCGCTCGATGGCCTGTGAGAAGCTGCCGTGGCAAACCGCCTCGGCCCAACCCGAGAAGACATCGATATCGCTGGCGTAGTTCATGATGTCGACGGACCTCGCCCCCGGGGGGCGCCCGCCGATCTCACCGAAGACGGCTTCGCCGTTGTCCTTGAGAAACCATTCCATGTGAGTGAATCCCGACTGAAACCCCAGGGCGACCAATACTTGGTGGCCCATCTCGATCCCTGGACGGAGCCGTTCGGCCTCGAGATTGCGCAAGGAGATGGTTTGCGGGCTGATCCACTGCTCGGTGCGGGCGATCAAAGGTCGCGGGCGATACCAAGCGATGTTTTGGTAGTGGACATGACCGTTGGAGCAGATGGTGTCGAAGGTGTACTCCTGGCCTTCGATGTACTCCTCGACACTGAGCTGCGGCACATGGCGTACTTTTTGGATCACCTCTTCGAGCTGGCTCGTGTCGTCAACCCGGTAGGTGTCGGCGGAGCCGGCACCGGCGATGGGCTTGACGCAGATGGGAAAGCCGATGCGCTCCGCCGCCTGCCGAACTTCGTCGTCGGTGCTGGCCTTGGCATGACGCGGTGTACGGATTCCAGCCGCATCGAGGACCTTTTTCATGGCGTCCTTGTCGCGGAAAGGGATGGTCTGCTCGACGTTCATGCCCGGCAGGCCCAGGGCCTCTCGCAGGCGGGCCGCCAGCATCATGCCGGGTTCCCACAGGCATTCCACCTGATCGATACGCACCCGGTGCGACCACCGGCGTACAGCGTCGATCACCGCCGTCTCATCAAAAAGGTTGGAAACCCGCAAGTAGTCGGCGAGGCCCTCGCGGGCCGCCTCCGGCAGCATCGAGGGCGGTTGGTCGCCGAGACCCAGGGCGCGGACGCCAACCCGCGACAAGCCGCGGGCGAAGTAGGGCATCTCAGCCGGAAAGCCGGGCGAGAAAAAGAGTACGTTCATGGCTATGCGGACGCCGTCAGCCCAACTCGACACGTACCAGCGACACGAGGCGCAGCAGGGCATTGCGCACCACCTCGGTCTCCGGGTGTCTCAGGATGACGAAGCCGTCTCCTTCGTAGGAAGAGGATGGGGATTGGCCGACTCGGGGTAAATGGGCCTCGACCACCAAGGGGCCGAGATCCTGCTGCGACGCTTCGAGACCGAGAATGCGTTGCACATGACCGCTACCCTGGCCCCGCAGGAAGGCGGCGCCGGTGGCGAAACGGCGTTCGGGCACCTCGAAGGTGCCATCGATCATGACTTGTGCCCACACCTTGTAGAAGTTCATCTCGTGGGCGTAGGAGATGAGCTTCGAGATTTGCGCTCCGCCGGGGCGGGCAGCGACTTCCGAGATGGCCAGGCTGCCGTCGGCGCGGCGAAACCACTCCAAGTGACAGATGCCGGTTTCCATGCCGAGGGCGTCGAGGCTGTCGGAGGCCACCTGGCGGATGTCGTCGTATTGCGGGTCGTCGATTTCCCGCGGTAGCAGCACACACCATTGCATCCACGGATTGCGCACCACCTCGAGGGGGCCCGGCAAGTAGTGGGTCATTGAATGCCACACCAGCTTGCCGTCCAAGGAGACGCCGTCGAAGGAATGCTCCGTTCCTTGGATGAATTCCTCCACCAACATCGGGCGTTGTGGGTGGGGAGGATGCTGCCGCAGCACGTCGTGCAGCTGGTCGCTGCTGTCCACCGAAAAGGTGGCCTTGGCGCCTGCGCCGTCGGGCGGCTTGACGACCACCGGAAAGCCCACCTCGTCAACAAATTCGTGGGCTTCGCGCTCCTGCTGGATCAAACGATGGCGGGCGCAGGGCAGGCCGGCGTCGCGCAATACGTTTTTCATGCGCGCCTTGTCGCGGAAATTCTCCGTCGCCTCGAAACCCATGCCTGGAATCGAGAGATGATCCCGTACCCGGGCCAGCTGGGACTGCAGATGCTCCAGCGTACCGAGCAGACGGTGCACGCCACCCACCTGATGATGGATGGTCTCGATCGCCTCGATCAGATGTCCGGTGCTCAAAGCATTGCTGATCAACCAGTGGCCGGCGAGCTTCTGTCGCAGCTCGGGCGGAAACTTCTCCAACGGATCCTGGCTTAGGAGGATCAGACGGGTATTTGGGTGGTCGGCAGCGGCGTCGACAAAACGCAGGGTTGTATCGAAGGCAAATGGGGCTACAAAAACGACATGGCGCATGGTGTGCTCTCCTCAGGGTGTCGGAAGTCTAACCCGAGGGGCGGCGATGTACATCAATTGTTCTCAACCGCACCGGTTGATTTCCGTGGTGCATGGTCCTGGCGTGGCGCTCGATGGCCCGATAAGATGCAAGCTCTAATAGCCCAACAAAAAAGGACTGCGACTCGATCGGAAGCAGAGTCCTGCAGCAGGTCAAAAAGAGTGAGGAAACCCGTGAAAAGTGTAGTGACTGCGATTCTCGGCGGTGGTCAAGGGAGCCGTCTCTGGCCCTTGACACAACATCGGGCCAAACCGGCGGTGCCGGTGGCTGGCAAATTTCGTCTGATCGACATCCCGATCAGCAACAGCCTGCACGCTGGGATCGATCAGATCTTCGTGCTCACCCAGTTCAATAGCGCCAGTTTGCATCGGCACATCACTCAGACCTACCGCTTCGATGTCTTCAACGATGGATTTGTCAATATTCTTGCGGCGCAACAGAGCCTCGACAGTCGCAACTGGTACCAGGGCACCGCCGACGCCGTACGACAGAACCTGGGACGCCTGACTTTCAATGGCCCGCGGGATGTCCTGGTACTTTCCGGCGACCAGCTGTATCAGCTGCGTATGCGAAAGTTTGTCGGCAGCCACCGAGAGCGCGAGGCCGACCTCAGCATTGCCGTCAAGCCGGTGCCGAGGGACCAGGCCAGCGGTTTGGGCATCATGCGGGTCGATGCCTCAGGACGGATTGTCGAGTTCGTGGAGAAACCCAAGGATCCTGCCGTCCTCGACCGCCTCACCCTCGATGCCAAAACCATCGACAAGTTGAAGCTCGATGCCGAGCCCGGGTCGTTGCTCGCCAGCATGGGAATGTACGTCTTCCGTAGCAACGTCCTGAAAGAGATGTTGAATCGGGACAACAGCGAAGACTTCGGGCGCGAGGTGATCCCGCAGGCGATCCGCGATTTTCGTGTTTTCGGCTACCTGTACAACGGCTACTGGCGCGATATCGGCACGATTCCAGCCTTCCACGAGGCCAATCTCGAGCTCACCGAGCCGGATCCACCCCTCAATCTCTATCACCCTGAATACCCCATCTACACCCACGCCCGCTTCTTGGCAGGCCTCAAGATCCGCGACTGTAGGGTGGAGAATTCGGTGCTCTGCGAAGGCAGTGTCTTGATGGGCTCGTTGATCCGCAATTCGGTGATCGGCATCCGCACCCTGTTGCGTTCCGGCACCGAGGTGGACGAGTCCATCATCATGGGCACCAGCCAAGGGGAACGCACTCGGGAAGAAGACGAGGTGCCGATCGGCATTGGTCGAGACTGTCTCATCCGGCGGGCCATCATCGATGGCGGGGCGCGCATCGGCGACGGTGCCAAACTGCTCAACGAGGCGGGCGTGGAGGATTTCGACGGCGACGGCTACTGCATCCGAGGGGGCATCATCGTCGTCCCCAAGGACGGCGTGATCGCGCCGGGAACGGTCATCTGATGGCCGAAGAGCGCTCCTTGAGCATCTGTTTCGTCGCTTCGGAAATCGCCCCCTTCGCCAAGACCGGTGGGCTGGCGGACGTGGCGGGTGCCCTGCCCATCCATCTCGCCAGCCAAGGGCATGACGTCCGTATGTTCATGCCGCTCTACTCGAAGATCGACAGCGAGAAATTTGCTCTGACGCCGGTGGAATTCCTGCGCGACATTCAGATTCGCCTGGGATCTCAGGTCTTCGGCTTTTCCGTCTTCGTCACCAAGCTGCCCGGCAGCGAAGTCGATGTCTACATGATCAACTGCCCGTCCCTCTACCACCGACCGGGAATCTACACCGGCGAGTGGGACGAGCACTTGCGCTTTGCCCTGTTGTCCCGGGCGGCCATCGAGTGCTGCCAGCGCATGGGCTGGGGACCGGACATCTTCCACTGCAACGACTGGCACACGGCGTTGGTTCCCATCTATCTGAAGACGGTGTATCAATGGGACCGCCTGTTCGCCAACAGCAAGTCCGTGCTGACCATTCACAACATCGCCTATCAAGGGCTCTTTCCGGCCGACGTGGTGCCCAATCTCGGGCTCGAAGAGCACCGGCATTTGCTTTTCCAGCAGGATCTGGAAGCCGGCGCGGTGGGATTTCTCAAGACCGGCATCCTCTATGCGGATGTGGTCACCACGGTGAGCCGAACCTACGCCCGGGAGATTCAGACGGAGGCCTTCGGCATGGGTCTGGAGGGCGTCCTGCAGCAGCGCCGGCGTACCGTGGTGGGGATCGTCAACGGCGTCGACTACGAGATTTGGAATCCTCAAACCGATACCTACATCTCCCAGACCTACGGCATCGACGATGTCGCCGAAGGCAAGGCGGCCAACCGTCGTGATCTGCTCTCCCAGCTCGGGTTGCCGAACGATGAGGGTGGGCCCTTGCTGGGCATCGTCTCTCGCTTGACCGCCCAAAAGGGCCTCGAGCTGACCTTCGAGCCCCTGACTCAGGCCCTGCGTTATCTCAACGTTCGTTTGGTGGTCTTGGGAACCGGGGAAAGTCGCTACGAGGATCACTTCCACTGGCTACAGCAGACGTTTCCGCAGAAGGTTTGCTACTACCGTGGTTACAACGAAGCCTTGGCGCACATGATCGAAGCCGCTGCCGACATCTTCCTCATGCCTTCGCGCTTTGAGCCCTGCGGCTTGAATCAGATGTACAGCCTAAGGTACGGCACGGTACCCATTGTGCGCAAGACCGGCGGATTGGCGGATACGGTGCAGCTCTTCGACCCGGCCAGCGGCGAAGGGACAGGTTTTGTCTTCGAGCATTTCGACAGCACCGGGTTTGCGTGGGCTTTGAAAACGGCCCTCTCCACGTATCGCAAGCCGGAGCTCTGGGAACGCCTGCGCCGCAACGGCATGCAAGAGGATTTTTCCTGGCAGCGGCAAGGGGCGGAGTACGAAAGGCTCTACGCTAGATTGGCTTCGTCTGGTTGAGGGCTTGCTGGCGAGTCGAGAGCCGGCGCGGTCTTGGGCGATTATTATCTGCCGCGACCCTAAGAATCGAGAGGAAACAAGAACGGGATCATGGTGATGGTGACCAGCCAGGTCAAGATCAACATGGGCACGCCCACTTTGACAAAATCGGCTAGCCGGTATTTACCTGGATCGACAACCAGCATCACCGCCGGGCTCGAGATGGGTGTGACGAAGCCCGCCGAAGCGGCAATCGCCACCGTCATGGCGAAGGCATAGGGTGAAACCTCGAGGGCGCTCGCAGCGCGAATGGCGATCGGGGCGAGCAGGACAGCGGTCGCCGTGTTGGACAGCACCATGCTCAGTCCGGCGGTCAGGGCGAACAGCGCGGACATCATGACGTAAGGGCCGGACCCGCCGACCGCCGACACCAGTTGCTCCACCACCAGATCGATGGCGCCGGACTTGGTGGCCGCACTGGCGATAGACATCATTCCAGCGATCAGCACGAGGGTGCTCCAATGGATCGTGCTGTAGGCGCGTTCCATGGTCAAGCATCCCGTGCCGATCGCAAGCATCGAGGCGATGAGCACCGCGACGACCACCGGCACGATCTCCAAGGCGGAGAGTGCCACCATGATCAGTAGGATCGCCAAAGCGACGGGGGCACGCTGCTGAGCAGGAGCGATGTGCTCGATCTCGGCCGGAAGCGCCAAGACCACAAAGTCGTGAAGGGCTGATTGTAGCTGTCGGATACGCTTCCACGGGCCGACAACCAACATCGCATCGCCGCTTTCGAGGCGCTTGTCCAAGAAGCCTTCCAGCGGTGCGTTGTGGCGCCGTACCGCCAGGACTTGCACACCGTAGGCGGAGCGCAGGCCGATGCTGCGAAGCGTGCTGCCGATGAGGCTTGATTCCGGGTGCAGCAAGACCTTGGCAATGCCGACCTCCTTAGCCCAGCGGGTACGCTCCGTATCCGTCACTTCGAGGCGTCGCAGGTCGTGGTCACTCGCCATCTGAGTGGCGGCCTCGCTGGTTCCGTGCACCACCAAGACGTCATCGGCCTGGATCTCGATTTCCGGTGCGGGGCTCGGGACGATGCGAGTGCCGAGGCGGCTATCGCGCTCGAGGATGATGACCCTCAGGTCATAGCTCGAACCGATATCGGAGTTGGCGAGGGTCTCCTTGACGAGTGGGGATTCGGCCGTGACCTGCATACGATAGGCCGTCCCCATGAGCTCGAAATCTTGTAACAGATCTCTCACCGTACGGGCAGGGGTCTTCGGCGCCGCCAGGCGCTCACCCGGCAAGCTGTGACGGCCGATCAGCAGCATATAGACAACAAAGACGCTTAGAACCGCGATGCCGATCGGTGTGAACGCGAAGAAGCCGAAAGGGTCGTATCCCGCCCGCTCCAGCTCAGCGGAAACGACCAGGTTGGGCGTCGCGGCGATGAGTGTCAGCATGCCGCTGACCAGGCCCGCGTATGCCAGAGGCAGAAGTAGTCGCGAGGCATTCAGTTGGGTCGTGTTGGAGACGCTGAGCACTACCGGAATAAAAATCGCTACTACGGCCGTGTTGCTCATGAAGCATCCCAAGATCGCCACCGCGAGGCTCACGAGTAGCATCAGGCGCACTTCTCCTCCGCGGCCGTGGCGCGCCAACCAGTTGCCGAGATGGTGCGCTATCCCAGTGTTGGCGAGCATTTCGCTGATCACCAGGAGCCCAGCGACCATGATTACGACGGGATCACCAAATCCGGCGAACGCCTCCCTTGCGGTTAGCGCACCACCCAGGACAAGTGCCAAGACGACCAAGAGAGCGACGATGTCGAGCCGTACCTTCCCGGATACGAGCAGGGTGCCGGCCAAGACCACGACGATGGCGATAAACCCGATTTCACTGGTCATGAAGACGCTCCGAAAAAACCTCGATCAAGCAAATTTTAGCCGATACTGAGGGCTTCCCAGAGGCTAGCAGGACGAGATTCCAAGCCTAGCCTATTCGTTGCTCAATGTCGCCATGGACGCTCGACAAGTGTTGGGCTGCTCTGGCCTGCCCAGACGGAAGCGTTCGAGCTTCGAACCTCCCCCCTGAGCCGTTCCAATTGTTTGAGGCTTGACCGTGAGGCCCATACCGCCTAGCGTTCTCGTCATCATGAGAGCCATACGCCTGTTCGATAATCGCCGTTCTCCCTTCACGCTCGCCTCCGTACGTTCGCTTTTGTTGCTATGCAGCCTGTGCGGACTGTTTGGGCTCGTCGCTTGTGGCGGTTCCGAGCCGGCGCCTCGGGTCATCGTCTTGGGCCTCGATGGTCTGGATCCCGAGACCGTCGATCTACTGATGTCGGAGGGCAAGATGCCGAACTTTGCCCGTCTGCGGCAGGAAGGCGCTTATGGTCGGCTGGTCAGCCAGAAACCATTGCTCTCGCCCATCATCTGGACCACCATCGCCACCGGTCGCGGTCCGGAGGACCACGGCATCGGCCATTTTGTAGCCATCGACGACACCACCGGCGAAGAGCTTCCCGTGACCTCGCGCATGCGCCGGGTCAATGCCTTGTGGAATATCGCCTCGGCGGCGGAGAAAAAAGTGCTGACCGTCGGTTGGTGGGCCACTTGGCCGCCGGAGGAGGTGCATGGCCATATGGTCAGCGACCACACGGCGTATCACTTTCTTTTCGAAGATGGCTTCACCGGCGGTAAGGCAACGGAGGGCAAGACCTACCCACCCGATCTGGAAGAGCGCATCGCCCCGTGGCTGAAGCTGCCGGCGGACATGGGAATGGATGAGCTGGAGCCCTTCGTCAATGTCGAAGCCTCGGAGCTCGATACCAATTTCAGCTTCGACGACGAGCTCTCCCATTTCCGCTGGGCCCTGGCGACGACGGAGAGCTACCGCCAGATAGGTCTGGAGCTGTGGCGTCAAGAGCGTCCGGAGTTGGCCATGGTTTACATCGAAGGCACCGACTCGACCTCCCACCTCTTCGGCCATCTCTTCCGTGCCGAAGGTCTGCAGGGTGAGCTGGCGGCGCAACAGGCAAAATACGGTCAGGCGGTGGAAGCCATCTACCTCTATGCCGATCGCCTGCTCGGGGACTACCTGCAAGCCATGGACGAGCACACCACCCTGGTGGTGCTGTCCGACCACGGCTTCGAGCTCGGCGCGTTGCACGACGACCCCAGCAAGACCCGCGATCTTCGCCGGGTCAGCGAGCGCTTTCACCGTCTCGAGGGGGTGCTCTACATGCTCGGGCCGGGCATCAAGGCGCGCTCCCGTATCGACCGCCCGAGTATTATCGACATCACCCCCACCGTCCTCTCGTTGCTCGGTCTACCCGCAGCCTCCGATATGCCGGGCCGAATCCTGACCGAGGCCATGGACTCAGCTCCCCCTCTGGAGAGAATCGCCACCTATGAGCTGCGGCATGGTGCCGCGGCGACGGGCCAGCGCGACGCGGTGGCCGACGATGCCGTCATGGCCCACCTGAAGAGCCTGGGCTACTTGGGGGGCTCGTCCGCAGTCGAGGAGCCGAAGGCGACTTCGTCGCCGCAAGGGGAGCGCAACTTGGCGGCCATCCAGTTCGAGGCCGGGCGCTATCGGGAGGCGGCCAAGATCTATCGTCAGCTGATCGACGAGCAAGGGAACGAAGCGGACGGCTCTTTGCACACCAGTCTGGCGGGGGCCTATGGCGCCATGGAGCGTTATGATGAGGCCCTGAAGGAGCTTGAGAGAGCCCTCGAGATCAGCCCCTTGAACGTCGAGGCATACCATAATCGAGCGGTGATCCACGAGCGGCGGGGGGAGATCGAGAAGGCGGTGGACGACTACACGACGGCCCTGCGCTACCAACCCCAATACGAGCCCTCCCGCCGTGCCTTGATGCGCCTGGTGGGCACCGCCGACGTGCGGGCGCCAAGGGATACACGGGAGGTCGAAGCGGCGCAGTTGGCGGACTTGGCCAGTCAGGCGGCGCGCAAAGGTGATTACGATGCTGCCTTGGAGTTGCTCGATCAGGCGGAGGATGCGGCCCCGAGCTATGTGTTGACTTATCAATACCGCTCCAATGTTCTCTACCTCAAGGGCGAGATCAAGGAGGCGATCAAGGCTTTGGAGCTCGGGTTGATGATCGAGCCCGACAATGCTCTGTTTCTCGAAAACCTCAAACGGCTGCGTGCGGAGCCACCGCGCAAACCTCCGGCCGCCAACTGAGCATCGGCCGCAGAATGGTGACAACCGGAAAGGAGGATGCATGCGGACGCGAAAGTTGGACCCCATAGAGATCCGAGTGTTAGGTGCTTTGATGGAGAAGGAGCGAACCACCCCAGACGCCTACCCCATGACCATCAACGGAGTGATCGCCGCCTGTAACCAGAAGAGCAATCGCGACCCGGTCATGCAACTCACCGAGACGGAGGTGGTGGAAGCCCTGGACCGCCTGCGGGAAGACGTGTTGACCTGGCGCAGCGAGGGGGCGCGGGTCGAGCGCTGGCAACACAGTCTCGATCGTCGTTGGCAGCTGGACTCGGCCAAGAAGGCGATCATGTGTCTGCTGCTGTTGCGCGGACCGCAGACCGTCGGTGAGCTCAAGACCCGTTGTGAGCGACAGCATCACTTTGCCTCTCCGCAAGAGGTGGAGACGGTGCTACAGGACATGGCGGCCGACTTCGATGCCCTGGTTGCCGAGCTGCCGCGTCAACCGGGCAAACGGGAAAACCGCTGGACCCATCTGGTGTTGGCCGATGAATACGTCGTCGAGCCCGAAGCCGTAACGCCGTCGCCGTCGCCGTCGCCGGTGGCGGTTGCTGCCGTGGCCCCATCCCAAGGCCAAGCGATCGAGCCTTCCGGGCCCAGCGCCATACAGCGACTCGAAGAGGTCGAGGCCCGATTGGAGGAGACGCAAGGCCGAGTCCAAGGTCTGGAAGAGGAGCTGATGGCTTTGCGGCGGCGGCTCGGGGACGTGGATTCTTAGGTTGTCCCCGGCCGACCAACGATGGGGCGGGTCCAGCAACAGGTGATGGGGACCCGCCCCAAGGCCCTTCCTTGGGATGTCCGTTCCTCCGGCCAAGGATTGGCGGATGCCGGGGGTGTGATGCACATCTCCCGGTGAGCCCTTGGAAGGTACGAGCTCTGGCCTGTATTCCAAATTGCGTCTTCAGCGGGGCGATTCCATCACAGGGATTGCAAGAATCCGGCTCCCCCGAGGGGGCAGCCGCTAGAATGGGCCATCGGAGGTTGCAATCCATGGTGCCAACGGCCGAGGAGCCAAACAGAAACGGCGAGGACCCGCAAACGGTCCTCGAGCAAGATCGTGTCGAGGTGACCCGTCTGCTCTTGGCTTGGCGCGGTGGCGACGCCCAGGCCCTCGACGCCTTGATTCCCATCGTCTATCGACAATTGCGAGAGATCGCCCATGTTCATCTGCGGCGCGAGCATTCGGTGCGCACCCTGCAACCCACGGAGCTGGTGCACGAAGTCTACCTGCGTTTGGTCGAAGCGGACATCGCGTGGCAAGGCAAGGCTCATTTCTTTGCCGTCGCGGGTCGCTTGATGCGCCGTCTGTTGGTGGATGAATCCCGTCGACGCAGCCGTCAGAAGCGGGGTGGCGAGCGTCCCTTGCGGCTCGAGGATCTGGATCATCTGCCCGCCCTGTCCAGCCCACAGCGCTTGCTGGACCTCGACCAGGCCCTGCAACGGCTCGAAGCCTTCGATGAGCGCAAGGCGCGGGTCGTCGAGGCGCGTATTTTTGCCGGTCTGACCATCGACGAGACCTCCAAGGTGCTTGCTGTCTCCACCTCCACCGTCGAGCGGGAGCTCCGCTTGGCCCGCAGTTGGTTGGCCCGCGAGTTGATGGCAGAGCCGGAATGATTGGCTTCGCCGGCATGTCATGACATCGAGCTCCGACTGGCAGCGCATCGAGGAATGTTTCCATCGAGCAGTGGATCTTTCCGTCGCGGCGCAGCAGGCGTACCTCGCCGCCCTCGACGACGCTGACCTGCGGCGGCAGGTGGAGTCCCTGCTGGCGGCCGACGACGTGGCCGAGGAGCTGGTGGATGGGGCGGTCGCCGAGTCGGTGGAATGGTTGGCGCAAGAGCCCGCCGAGGGGCTGCCCGACCTCGGACCCTATCGACCGATACGGGAGCTTGGGCGTGGAGGGTTTGGCACCGTGTATCTGGCGGAGCGGACGGACCGCGATTTCCGCCTGGAGGTGGCGGTCAAACGGGTACAACGGGCCTATGGCCCGACGGATCTGGCGCAGCGGTTTTTGCTCGAACGCCGAATCCTGGCACGGCTCGATCACCCTAATATCGCCAAGCTCTTCGACGCCGGCACCAGCGGCGATGGGGACCCGTACTTCGTCATGGAGTACATCGCCGGTGATCCCCTAGACCGTCATTGTGACGACCGGCGTTTGGATGTCCGTCGGCGTTTGTTGCTGATGCTCGATATCTGTGCCGCCGTCTCCTATGCGCACCGCAACCTGGTGGTGCACCGGGATCTCAAACCGTCGAACATCTTGGTCACCGGCGACGGCGTTCCCAAGCTGCTCGACTTCGGCATTGCCAAGCTCCTGGACGACGGCTCGACCTCCCCCCTGGCGATGACCCGCACCGGGCTGTTGCCTCTGACCCCAGAATACGCCAGCCCCGAGCAAGTGCGGGCCGAAACACTGACCACAGCCTCTGATGTCTACTCCCTAGGAGTTGTGCTCTTTCGCCTGCTAAGTGGCTCAGCGCCCTATGATTTTCCTGCGCCGCGCCGCGCCTCGACGATTGAGCGGGTGATCTGCGACGATCCGGTACCGCCGATGAGCCAACGCTTCGCCGAGCTGGACGCGACCAGGGGCGAAAAGCTGGCCGAGCGCCGGGCCACCTCCCGAGATGGGTTACGGCGGGAGTTGCGAGGGGACCTCGATAACATCGTCGCCAAGGCGTTGCGCAAGGAAAGCGAGCGTCGTTACGGCTCCGTCGAGCAGCTGGCGGACGACCTGCGGCGCCACCTCGACCGCCGGCCGGTGAAGGCCACCGGCGATTCCCTGGCCTACGTGACCGGGCGGTTTCTGCGGCGTCATCTCTGGGGGGTGACAACCGTTGTCCTGTTGTTGTTGTCGTTGCTGGGGGGAATCGTGGCCACCACCCATCAGATGCAGCAGGCCCAACAGCATCAAGCACGGGCCGAGCGGGTGATCGATCTGTTGGTCAACGACGTGTTCGGATCGGCCACTAAGGATCGGGCCCAGGACGAGCTGCCGGACGCCCGGCAGATTCTCGATCAGAGCACCCGGGCCCTGGACCGCCAGTTGGCGGCGACTCCCTATGTGCACGGCACCGTGTTGGCGGTTGTGGGAGGCCTTTACCAGCGCCTCGGGGCCTACGACCGGGCTCAAGTCTTCCTACAGCGAGGGCTCGAGCGGCTGCGGCCGCTGCTCGGCGAAGAGCATCCCGAAGTGTTGCGCCTTGGCAGCGACCTGGCGGACGCCTATTTGGACCGCAACCTCTTCCTGCCGGCTCGGGATCTGCTGCTCGAAATCGTCCGTCGCCAGCGTCGCTTCCCGGAGAGCGTCGCCGATTTGGCGGTCAGCCTGTTGCGTCTGGCGAGCGTCGAAGAGAATCTGGGCAACAGTGGGGTGGCCGAGGGGCTGCTGACCGAATCCCTGGGTTTGCGGCGGCAGCTCTATGGCGACGATTCCCTGGAGGTGGCTGATGCCAAGAATTTGCGTGCCCAGTTTGCCCGTCAGGGGCGGGATCTGGAGACGGCAGAGATGCTATTTCAAGAGGTGCTGGAAGTACGACGTCGGCGCCTGGGGCACGATCATCGGGACGTCTTGACGACGCTCAGCGATCTCGCCGTCTGCGCCTATGATCGGCAGGATTTTGCCCGCGCCGAAGAGATGCTGGTGCAGGTGGTATCGCTGAGCGAGCACATCCACGGTCCGGTGCACCGCAATGTCGCCCATCCCTTGATCAACTTGGGGGCGGTGCAGCGCAAGCTAGGGCACTACGACGCGGCCGTACCGGTGCTGCAACGGGCCCTCGACATACAACAAGAAGTTTTTGGAGCGGACCACGCCAAGACCCTGGTGGCGGCCCGTAACCTGGCGCGTCTCTACTTGGATCGCGGAGAGATCGAACCGGCGGAAAGGTGGATACTGTCGAATCTACAAAGCTTGCGGCGTCAACGGGCGAGCCCCCTGGAGGTGGCCAAATACCAGCTGGACCTGGCGGACCTGGAGACCGAGCGGGGGGCCTTCTCCAAAGCCAAGCCACTCTACCTCGAGGTGGACGGTGTCCTGGCGTCCCATCTGCCGGCAGGCCATCCGATTCGAGCCCTGACGCTGTTCCAGCTGGGCCGTATCGCCTGCCAGGAGAAAGATTGGCCGACCGCCAAGCGCTATCTTCGACGGGCCCTGGACATTCAACTCGAGGCCCTGGGGGAAGGGCATTACCGCACGGCGCGGACGCAAGCCGAGCTGGCCCTGTGCTTGATCGACCAGGGCCAAGAGGAAGCCGGCCAAACCATGCTCGCTCCGGCGTTGGAACGTTTGCGCGCCGAGCTGGCTCCGAACGACCCGATCCGGGTTTGGGTGGAACGACGAGCCTCCCCCCGAAGTTGACGATCCTTTGCCGCCATAAAGCTCGTCGTCAGGGGATCGGGCCGTTGCAGCCCCAATCATCGATCACCAGCCCGCCATCGCTCCTGCCGCCTGGGGTTAGCACCGGTAGACGAAGGATGGTGTCGCCTTCTCCATAGCGCAGATTGCCGGGAACACTGGGGTCACCGATGTGCCAGCGAATCAAGATGTCGTAGTGACCGACCTGGCTCTCAGCCCCTTGCCACAGGATTTCATTCCATCCGTCAGGGCTGGCGGCGATCGGCTGACCCTGTGGAAATCCGACCCGTAGATCCTGAAATGGCATGCCCAGCGTCCAGGAGCTCCGGTGCTCGACGACGAAGACGCTGGCGGCGCCGGTGGGCCCGTCGGACACGATGAGAAGGGTCTCATGGCTGGGCAGAAGCTGCCGCGGGCATGCCTTGAGATCTGCGGGGAAGATCAGCGGTTGAACGCTGTGGACGATTTCGAGATCTTGACCTGCGAGGAGGCTGCCGTCGGCGGCGACGAGCTGGACAGTCACGGTCAGGCCCAGGATCTGTCGTGCTTCCCGGGGATAGCGAAAGGGATAACCGTCGCCGAGTAGCTTGCAGTCGCAGCCGCCGATGCCGGTGCGCAGCCATAGGGGCACCGACGCCACGTTGCCGTCGGAATCAGCGGTCACCGGTTTCTGGAGAATCGTCTGACCCTGCCAATCGACGAGTTGGAGGGTGATCGAGCTACCTGCAGGGAGCCCTGCGGCTCCCACATGCAGGTCGCTACCCAGGGGTAAGGCGCTCAAGGTGTTGTGGCCGTCGCTGGTGACGATCGAGCTGGCCCCGACGGCAGGGGCTAAGCAGAGGGCTAGCAGCATGGCCAATAGGGTGATCGGGGTCGGTGCGAATGAACGCTGGTTGGCGGAGGCTACTGTTTGCATCGTCTATTCTCCTCATCTAGGATTTGCATCCATTCTTTGGCCCTCCGGGAGCTCCGCTTCGACAAAGCCGTCGGCTACGGGTCTGTCCGGGCGTCCTGGGGACGGCTCGTGCTGCTGACCGAGATCGAGCAGCTCTTCAGAACCATCGGAGGGGGCCGTATGAGTCATTGCGTCATCGCTTGGAGGATTCCATCAAACGCTTTTTACCAGCCATAGCACTCGGGCTCACCATCGTCGGGCTGGCGCCGTTTGTCGGTCTGCTCCGAGACTATCTCTTCGCGGCCTTCGCCAAGGACGCCGTCAAGGTACTTTCGGCGTCATTTGCCATCCTGGGCCTGGTGCTGGTTGTCCTCGCCCTGGTGCGTATTCGTCAGCGACGCTGGCTGCGCTACGGCGGTTTGCTGGCCAGTGGTGCTTTGGTCTGGCTGCAGGCGGTGGGATTCGAGACGGATCTGGCGCAAGTCAACATCGCTGAGAAGTTCCATTTGGTGGAATACGGCCTCTTGGCCTGGCTACTCTACCGCGCCCTGACGCACTCGGATGGGGGACAAGGGGAGACGGCTGACCTGCGTCTCTTCGTGCTGCCCCTGTTGTGGGTGACCGTTGCCGGAGCCCTCGATGAGGGCATGCAGTGGTGGGTGGAGACGCGGACTGGCGAGATCCGTGATGTGTGGCTCAACCAGCTCTCCGGCGCCTGCGGCCTGCTTTTCGCCTTCAGCCTGCAACCGCCAAAGCGTTTCGTTTGGCGCCTCGAAGGCTCCCGGCTGCTGGCGGCGAGCGGTGCTTCGGCCATTGTGGTGGTGGGCGTATTCTTCTACTCGGCGCATCTGGGTTACATGATCGAGGATCCACAGATCGGTCGCTTCCGTTCGTGGTTCAGCCGCGAGAGGTTGCTGGCGACGGCGCAACAGCGGCAAGAAACCTGGAAGACTCGGCCACCGGGGGAGCTCTCGCCCTGGCGGCGGGAAGATCGATTTCTTACCGAGGCGGGATGGCACAACCACCATCGCAATGACAGCTACGAGCACGGCGACGACGCCCTGGCGCTCCAAGCCAATCGCATCCTGGAAACCTACTACGCGCCGTATCTGGACCTGGAGTCCTTCCGTCAGACCGGGGATCGCCGCTTCCCGCCCCATGCCGCACAGCGGGTCGAAGCGGCGGCCTCGGCGGTCAAACCGGCCACCTATGTCAGCCCGGTTCTGGAGAGTCGCATCTACACCTGGCCCTCCAAACCTCTGTTCGCCTTGCTGGTGGTTTCTGCCCTGGCCCTCTGGCTCAGGTTTGCCCGGACACCTTGGTAAGACCCGGTCACGTTGGTAAGACCCGGTTACGTATGTAAGACCTGGTTAGGTCTGTAAGACCCCGGTCTTGAACTCCGGTAGCCGGTCATTGAGGGAGGCGCAGGCCAAGGACCGGGAGAGAATCTCTCGCGTCTGGCGGGGATCGATGATGTCGTCCACCCACAGGCGGGAGGCGGCGTAGCGGGGGTCCATGGCATCGCTGTAGCGCTTTTGGATGCGGTCGAGGAGGTTTTTCTTCTCGTCTTCGCTCACCCCATCGCCGCGGTTCTTGAGCTGGATCCCCAACAGCGTTTTGCTGGCCTGCTCACCGCCCATGACGGCGATGGCCGCCGAGGGCCAAGCGTAGACGAAGCGCGCTCCGTAAGCCTTGCCGCACATGGCGTAGTTACCGGCGCCGTAGGAATTGCCGACGAAGAGGGTGATCTTGGGCACCACCGAGTTGGCCACCGCGTTGACCATCTTGGCGCCGTCCTTGATGATGCCGCCCCGTTCGGCCCGACTGCCGACCATAAAACCGGTGACGTCCTGGATGAAGATCAGGGGAATGCCTTTTTGGTTGCAGACCTCGACAAAACGGGCCCCTTTGGCGGCGGAATCGGAGTAGATGACGCCGCCGATCTGAAGCTCCTTGTCCCGTGGCCCGGTGCCGGTACGTCGCGGCACGATGGAGCGCTGGTTGGCGACGATGCCGACCGCCCAGCCATCGATCCAGCCGGTGCCACAGACCAAGGTCTGGCCGTGGGTGGCTTTGAATTCGTCGAGCTCGCTGCCATCCATGAGCCGTGCCAGCAAGTCGCGAACATCATATGGGCGAGACCGATCCACCGGCACGATGCCGAAGATTTCCTCCGCCGGGTGAAGGGGCGGCCGTGGCTCGCGCCGGGCGAAAGGGGCACGCGGCGTTGCCGCCAATTGCGAGAATTGGGAGCGAATCTTGGCCAGGCAGGAGGCGTCGTCCGGGTGGCGATGATCCACCACTCCGGAGATGTCGCATTGCACCACGGCACCGCCGAGCTCCTGGTTGTCGATTTGCTCACCGATGGCCGCCTTGACCAAATGAGAGCCGGCCAGGAAGATGGAGCCGGTGCCTTCGACGATGTGGGATTCGTCGCTCATGATCGGTAAATAGGCCCCGCCGGCGACGCAGGACCCCATCACCGCCGCCATCTGGAAAATCCCCTCGGCGGAGAGGCGGGCATTGTTGTAGAAGACTCGGCCAAAATGCTCGCGATCCGGAAAGATTTCGTCTTGCAACGGCAGGAAGACCCCCGCCGAGTCCACCAAATAGACGATGGGCAGACGGTTTTCCAGGGCCATTTCCTGGGCTCGCAGGATCTTTTTGCAGGTGATGGGAAACCACGCTCCGGCCTTGACCGTCGCGTCGTTGGCCACCACCATGACCTCGCGGCCTTCGATCATGCCGGTGCCGGTGACCACACCCCCCGCCGGAGCACCACGGTATTCCTCGTACATGCCGTGGCCCACCCAGATGCCCCATTCGATGAAGGTACCGGGATCACAAAGGGCTTCGATGCGTTGGCGAGCCAGCATCTTGCCACGTTTGAGTTGTTTCTCTTGGGAAGCCTTGCCGCCGCCCAGACGGATGATTTCTGTTTCACCGTGCATGGTGTCCAGCGTCTGATGCCAAGCGGCTTGTCGGGCCTCGAAATTTGTATCTTGCTTCACGTTGCTATCTAGAATCGCCACAGATGTCCCTCCACGTTTCACGGGGCTCCATGATCGCATATCGATCGTCCGCCGTGGCGCTTTTGCGCTAGCATTCCCGTCATGAGAGTACAAATCATCGCCTTCGCCACCGCCAGCGACATCCTCGGCCGTAGACCGCTCCAGCTGGAGCTGCCGGCGGGCAGCCATCTGGCGGATTTGCAAGCGCGTTTGTTGGACCGGTTTCCTGCCCTGGAGCCCCTATGGTCGAAGCTGGCGATCGCCGTCGATGGTGAGCTGGCCCGCAGCGATCAGGAGCTACGGGACGGTTGTGAGGTGGCGCTACTACCCCCCGTCTCCGGTGGTAGCGGCGGCCGGGCGGCGGGTGGAGGTTGGCGATGACGTCACATGTAGCCTTGGTGGACGACGCCATCGATTTGGCGGCGGTCGAAGCTCTGGTGCGCAGCCCGCACCACGGTGCCGTCGTATTATTCTTGGGAACGGTGCGCGATCACCACGGGGGGAGATCGGTGGCCCGACTCACCTACAGCGCCTATCGCAGCATGGCGCTGAAGAATTTGCAGAGCATCGTCGAGCAGCTCGAGCAGGCGAGCGAGCCGACGCGGGTCGCCATCGTGCACCGCTTGGGGGATGTGGCGGTGGGCGAGCCCAGCGTCGTCATCGCCACCGCCTCGCCCCATCGAGCTGCGGCTTACGAAGCCAGCCGTCGAGCGCTGGAACGGCTGAAGCGTGAGGTTCCCATCTGGAAACGGGAGCACTACGCCGACGGTGAGTCGGTATGGCGGGAGGAGGAGTCGTTGTTGGTGCGAAACGAGGGTGCCGACGCCGGCAGTTGATATTGCCGTACCAACAGCTCGAGCCAGCCGCGGAAGGCGCCTTCGAGCCAGGCCAAATCCACCTGCAAGTGGGCCGCCAAGGCGGCGCCGCTGACCTCGCCGCCTTGGGCCACGTGGTCGAGAAAAGCCTGGAAGCTGGCCCGCTGACGCCCCCCTTGGCCCTCTAGCAGGTAGCGCACCCAGAAGGCGCTGAGATCGTAGTGCAGGCCGATCTCCGAGCTGTGGACAAAACCGTTCCAGTCCAAGCCCATGAGGCGGGTCACGGAGGGTAGCCGTCCTTCGAGGCGGGCACGCTCGAGATCGGAGAGGGAAGCGAAGGCGCCGTAGAGGGTGATACGTCCGGCCCCCCGCCGAATTTCGCCGTGCAGCCTCGAGGGATCGAGACGGCCCTCGGAGTCGATCCATGAGGCGGCCAGATCGTCCGCTAAACCCTCGTCGAGCCACGGCGGTAGGGCCGGTCCCAAGGCCCGGCGGTTGAACGTGTGAACCAACTCGTGGATGAGGGTGGCGGCCACTTCCGAGTTGCTGCGCCGGCCAACGTAGAAGGCGATCAGTCCTTGGGAATGATGGCCGCTGGCGGGCAGGCCCGCCAGCTCCTGGCGCGCGTCCCGCAGGCGTTGATAGTCCTGACGATTCCCATAGAGCACGATGGCCGCCTTCGGGGCACCCACCGGCTGTCGATCGTAGCGGGCGACGTAGGCCGCCTCCAGGTGGCTGGCCAGTTGGCTCAATCGACGCAGCAGGGCGGCATCCGTGCAGTCGGTGTAGGCGTCGTACGGTCCCAGCTGGAGACGCCGCGGGACGGCCCCGAGGATCTGCAGGGCGGCGGCCAGCTCCTGCTCGTCGGGGGCCCGCCCCAGCAGGGGCCCTGGGGCTTCCGGTTCCTCGCCGTAGGGCGGACCCTGGGAGGCGTAGTCTTCGATGTAGACCCAGGCCTCATGGCCGTGCCGGAAGACGCGGTACCAGTCATCCCGCTGCTCCAGCTGGATGGCGTTGGAGACGGTGTCCAGCGTCTCGATCTCCGCTGCGTCCGGCCGCGGTTGACGCCGCAGCACGGCGCCGGGCATCAGCCACATGGGATCACCGGTGGGCAATGGAGGAAGGTCCAGCTCCGGCGGCCGATGAACGGGGGCTGGTTGGCTGGTGACTCCGTCGTCGGGAGGGCTGGCCGGGGTCGGCCGATAGCGGCGGAGAAAGGCCTCGGCCAGTGGCCGGCTCCAAGGTCGGAGCATCGCCTCGTCGACCAGCTTCGCCGTCGGATGGTGGGTCAGCCAGGTGAAGCCCGCCAGGGGGGCGAGAACGAGCAAGAGCAGCAGGTAGGGCGAGGCGATGCGCAAGGCTCTGAGCATACGCCGCATCACGCCTCCCGGTGCAGCTCGAGCCGGCCCTTTGTGGCGTCCCGCAAGGCTTGCTCGACGGCCTCCACCTGTTCGACGACCACGGCGACGGCGAGCTCGACCTGGGCCCCATAGTCGGCGCTTTCCGGTTCGAGATCGAAGGTGCTGAGGACGGCCTTGATGGCGCCGGTGTCGTCGTAGTTGTGGAGCAAGCGCAGCCGTTGCACGATCGGTCGCTCCACCACGCCGGACAGCTCGAGGCCGGCGGCGGCGGCCTCACTGTAGGCTCGTACCAGCCCGCCGGTGCCTAATTTGGTGCCGCCGTAATAGCGCGTCACCACCACCGTGACGTCGGTCAGGCCGCGGCCGTCGATCTCCTGCAGGATGGGACGCCCCGCCGTGCCGCTGGGCTCACCGTCATCGCTGTAGCGCATGTGGTCACCGCCGGCGCGCCCCAGCCGCCAGGCGAAACAGTTGTGGGTGGCGTCACGATAGGTTTGCCGCAGCTCCTCCAGGCAAGCGGTGACCTCCGACGGCGAGGCGGTGGCCGCCACCGTGGCGATGAAGCGGGAGCCACGGATCTTGGGAATCTCGTGGCACACCGGGGTGGCGATGGTTCGGATGACGGCCATGGGGTAAAAATCCACCCGTCGGCGGTAGGTGCGCCGCCGCTGGGTTGGCGAGGATCAGGCCCCCTGCTCGACCTCGACCGCCGTCTTTTCTTTGGCAAAGGAACCGTGGCGCCCTTCCCCGGCGACAAAACGCCCGGCGCCGTCGTCGGCTTCGCCGTGCGAGAGGCTGGCTTGTCCGCGGGCCAGCTCGGTGCGCAGGGCCTGCTCCATCGGCAGCTCGAGACCTTCATAGACGCTGCGGCGGTCGTTGCGCAAACAAATGGGCGGGAAGGTGGCGATTTCGTGGGCCAGGGCTTCCGCCGCTTGACGGCTGGTGCCGTCGGGCACCCGGCGGTTTGCCAGGCCGATGTCCAGGGCCTCGCGGGAGCTCACGGGACGACCCGTCAAGATGAGGTCCAAGGCCCGTGACAGACCGATCAAGCGGGGCAGACGGACCGTGCCACCGTCCACCAGGGGCACCCCAAAGCGGCGGCAGAAGACACCCAAGACGGCGCTTTCCTCCATCACCCGAAGGTCGCACCAGAGGGCGAGCTCGAGACCTCCGGCGACGGCAAAGCCGGAGATGGCGGCGATCACCGGTTTCTCCAAGAACATGCGGCTTGGGCCCATCGGGGCGTCACCGTCCCCGGCGACGCGGTTGCCGCGGCCATCGGCCATGGCCGAGAGATCGGCGCCGGAGCAGAAATGCCCCCCTTCCCCCCAGAGCACGGCGACGCGGGCCTCGGTGTCCGCTTCGAAGTCCCGGAAAGCCTGTGCCAGGGCGTTGGCGGTGGCCTTGTCGACGGCATTGCGTACCGCCGGGCGCTCCAAGACGAGGGTCGATACGGGACCGTGCTTTTCCACTCGAACCGTCATGGTGGTTCCTCCGCGTTGTCTCTCGGGGTGGTAGCTCGAATAGTTTAGTCGCTCTCAACCAGCCGAGCCAGGTAAGAACCGTCGTCGGATTGGAAAAGGATCTGGCAGCGCCAACCCCAACGCTCAGCATGCCAAACTAGCATTTCAGGATCGAGGTAAAGCCAGCCGAAGGGCTCGCCCACCAAGCCGCGGTAAGCGAGTCGTTGCCGGGTCTCACCACGATAGAGCCCCATCTCTTGGCGCATCCGCATGCGCTCCTGTTCCCTGCTATCGTCGATGGCCCGTAGGTCCGTCGAGTCGCAGAGGATCTGCCCCCCAGGCCGCAGCAGACGCTGGGCGGTGGTAAAAAGAGCTGCCAAGCCGGCAATCTCCCCCACCAGGCCGATGCCGTTCATCATCAACAGCAGGGTGTCGATGGTGCCCGACAGCTCGTCGTCGTCGGCCAGGTCTAGGTGGTCGGCGAGTCGGGTTTGGCGGACGCCGCGGTGCTGCATGATCTCGATGGCCGGCGGACAAATATCGACCGCCACGACTTCGAGGTCCCGATCTTGGAGCAGCAGGCTGTGGGTGCCGGCGCCGGCGCCCAAGTCGAGGACCCTGCCACGGCAAAGGTCGAGGGCCAGGCTTTCCGCCTCGGGAAGCTCTTCGATGGGGCGAAAGAAGGTGGATGCGGGAAGCGGCAGACGCTCGCCGTCTTCCATGAAGACGTGCATCGAGGCGGGGGCTTGCGGTTGCGGCCCGTCCAGGTGCTGCCAATAGTCATTCAGCGCCCAGCCGAGGGGAATCCAAGAATCGGTGGCTGGGGCGCTGGTATGGCTCATTGCTCAAGCCTCGGTGACGCAGCCGCGGCAGGTGCCGTAGAGGATGAGGTCGTGGGCCTCGAGCTGGAAACCGTGCGGTGCCAGATCCGTAAAGCTGCCCGGGCAGTTGTCGATGTCGTAAACCCGGTCGCAAGCCTTGCAATGAAAATGGTGATGGTGGTGCTTGCCCGCCAGCTCATAACGGTTGGGTTTGCCGGGCAGCTCCACCTCCTGCAGCCAGCCCTCGTCGAGGAGGGAGCGAATATTACGATAGACGGTTGCGATGCCCAGACCGGGAATTTGGTCGCGACCCGCTTGTAGGATCTCTTGGGGGCTCAATGGGCGATCGGCAAGCCGAATGGCCTTGCGAAGGGCTCGTCGCTGTTGAGTGTTCCGCTGCATGTTGGTTTTCCTAGCCCCATGATACCCCATCGACGGCGCCATGCGGTCCCATCGCGGGAGTCCGTGGTCGCAGCCCGATTGGCTCAGCGACCGACGGGGTCAGTCGTCGCCGGTTTGAGCTTGCGTGGCCCTGGCCACCTCGCGAGCCTCTTCCTCGGTATCGATGTCTTTGGCCAAGGAGAGCCCCTCGATCACCGTCACCCGTCCGCGCAGCTTGGGATGGGCTTTGAAATGGGCAGGTTTGATGAAGATACGCCGCAGACGATCCTCGAGCTCCCGCTGTTCTGCCATCCCAGCGGCCAGCTTGCGTGCCATCACCAGGCAGTTGACGACCACCGACGCGGTACGACTAGGCCACCGCAGGTTCGCCAGGTTGCGCAGGTCATCGGCGAAGAGCTTGAGCAGGACTTGGCGTGCGATGACGACGTAGCGGGCCGAGATGGGACGGTTGCGAGTGCTGTACAGACCTTCGAAGAAACGCAGGATGAGATCGGTGTCAGCTAGCCCGGGGTCGACCGCCAGGAGATGTCCCGGCAGCACCCGTACCGGTGCCGGCTCGCCCGGCGGCTGGATGTAGTATTTGGGTTTCCACGACGACTCGCCGAGCTGAGAGAGATCCTCGGGCACACGAATCTGTGCCATCCAATAGTCCAGGGGCTGGTGTGCGCGGAAGTCTTCCAGGACGGAGGTCAATTCCTGAGGGTCGGGCAAGATGTCGCAGGTGGTGAACATCACCTGGCGGTTGGGTTGCTCCCGGGCCATGGCTTCGACGCAAGCGGCTAGGTTTTGTCCCAGGCTGCCGTCGGTTTCGATCATCTCGACCTGGTCCATCAAATCGGCATAGATGGCACTGGGGCCGGCGATGTAGATGGGATCGAAAAGGCCGCTCTCTCGGACTCTCCCCACCAGGATGTCGATCAGGCGGCGGCCAGCGATTTCCAGGTCGACGGCTTTGTATCCGCGGAGCACTTTTTTGTCGCGACCCCCTTCCGGCAAAGTCGTCACCTTGCGGTCCCGACCGCCAAGGATGATCAGTGGCATCTTGGTCGTCGTCATGGTTCGATCGCGTATCCAGGGGTTGTATTTGCGATGTGCCTCACCGAGCGGGGTCGAGCCAGAATCAATGAAGGTGTTCGAGGAGGCCGCAGGGTGACGAACTGGGGAAGGTACCGCACTTGGCGCCACCCGGCAAGGGATAGGCGCCAAACTCGATCAACGAAGTTGACAGGCGGGCCCAGAGATCGCCTCGACGTTGCCTCGAAGTTGCCATCCTTCAGGCATGACAATGTGATGAGATCGAGGCGACGGAGCTGATAGAACGTGCCCGCGGTAACCCCAATGAATTCTTGGAGCGTCCCATGAGCATCCCCACTTTTTCCCGCCGACGTTGGATCCTCACTTGGATCTTCGGCTTTCTGCTTCCGGTGGGCACCCTCTTCTTCGAGAGCCTATCCGGCTTCTGTGCCGAGTATCTCTTCGATCCCCTGCCTAGTTTCCTCCACCAGGTGGTGGTGGCCCTGGTCCCCTTGGGTTTTCTCTATGTGCTCAATGCCGCCTCGTCAGCGGACCCGCGCCGGTCTCGATTGCCGTTTGTGCTCGGCACGATCTCGGCCATCGCCTCAGTCTACACCTTGCCTTTTATCCCGCTGCTGCCGGCGGCGTTGGTAGCGTTGGTGTATTTCGGTCTAGGGTTTCTCCCCCTGGCTCCCTTGCTGGCTCTGTGGGTCGCCCTCAGCTGGACCTTTTGGTTGGCCAGGAAGGACCACAACGACGATTTGCCGAAGCGTTTTGCTTGGGGTTTCCTGGTGGGCCTGTTGCTCTTCGCCGTGGCCGATAGCCGTCGCATGGTGACCCATTGGGGGTTCGAAGCCATAGCCGCCGATGAAACGGCGTCCAGGCCCGGGGTGCTGCGTTTGCTACGGATCTTTGGTGACGAAGGGGAAATGCTGCGTTTGTGCACCCGTTTCGATCCCCAAGGCATGCTCTATTCGGCTGAGATGGAGCCAGAAACGGCAAGGCGGGTCTATTTTCGGGTGACCGGAAAGGCCATTGCCGAGACCTTGAGGAGAGTGGATGCGTGGGAGCTCAACAACACCTCCGTGGCGGCGGGCCAGACCACCTGGCCCATGGCGGAAGGTCTGCTCTTGAAGTCGTCCCACCTCCACGCGGATTTGGACCCGGCGGCTCCCCTGGCCTACTTGCAGTGGGAGATGGTGTTGGACAACCAGCACCCTTGGCCGCATGAAGCCCTGGCCGAGATCGCGTTACCCCATGGCGGCTTCGTCTCGCGGGCCACCCTGTGGATTGAAGGTGAGCCCCGTGAGGCGGCCTTCGGCGGGCGGCAACAAGTCACCACCGCCTACGAGGAGGTGACCCGCCGCAAGAGGGATCCGCTGCTGGTGACCACCGCCGGGCCCGATCGAGTACGCATCCGCGCCTTTCCGGTGCCCGCACAGGGTGAGATGCGGCTGCTGCTGGGCATCACCGCTCCCCTGGATGTGGTGCGAGCCATCGAGGGACGTCTCGACTTGCCCTACTTCAGCGAGCGCAATTTTCGTCTGGCAGAAGGGACTCGGCACCGTATCGAGCTGGTCAACCGGGGGCGTCCGCAACGCCTCTACACCCCCAAGGGTTTGGCCAATCCCTTCATGATGAATGACGCCGAGCTGGCGAGCTTCGAGACCTTTGTCGCCATTCATCGCGATGAGACGCAGACTGCGTTTTGGCGAGGCGAGGATCCGCAATCACCGCAGCGGGTGGCCCGGCTGGTCAGTGGATCGCGACCTCGACCTCGGCATTTGGTGGTGGTGATTGACGGCTCGGCGACCAGCCAAGCGTTCCGCAGCGAGCTGTTGCCGGTGCTCGACCGCCTGGCCACCGTTTGGCCACAGCTGGAGGTGGTTTGGGCTGGCGATGAGGTGCAAACCCATGTCTCCGGTCACGGTGGCCTGAGCGCCGCAGGGTGGCTGGCGGAGCGTCGCTTCCTCGGGGGTCGAGACAACGCTCCGGCTCTGCTCGAGGCCATCGAGCTGGCGCGAGCCCGGACCGGTGGCGCCGTCCTCTGGTTGGGGGGCCCCCAAGCCGTGGCTTTGACCCCGAGCAAAGAGCTCGAAGACAGGCTGAGCGACGGTGACTCTCTGCCGCCCATCTTCGCCCTGCCCTTGGCGCCTGGAGCGCAGCGTCTGTGGGACGCTTTCGAGGTCGTGCCGCTCACGGTGTTACCTCGCTACGGGAGCCTTGACCAGGACATCCTCCGCCTACCGGGGGTCGAGACCGGGCGTCGCTTTTTCGAGCTTCGTTTCGCCTTGCCAGGGGAACCGCAACCGAGCCTGGCGGCCGCCGCGTCCTCGCACCTGGACCGACTGTGGGCTTTTGAGCAGGTTGGCCGTCTCTTGCGGCGCGGCGACGAGGCATCCCGGGACGAGGCATTGCGGCTGGCGGTTGAGCATCAAGTGGTGACCCCGGTCAGTGGAGCGGTGGTCCTGGAAACCGCCGAGCAGTACGCGGATCACGATTTGGTGCCGGTGTCCTCGGCCACCGTGCCGACTATCCCCGAGCCGGAGGTCTGGGCTTTGCTGCTGGTGGCTCTGGCCTCGATGCTCGTCCTCTGGCGACGCCGTATCGACGCCTAGGGTTTCCCGTGTCGAGATCCCCTGCCCAGTCGTCTTCTGCCGTGGCTTGCGCCGTCCTGTCGTCTCCCATCCTGTGGCTCGGGGTGGCGTGCTGGCCGGTGATGCTGTGGGTCGTCCAGCGTTTTGTCGCTTCGCCTGAGGAGCGCTGGCATTGGGTGCCGGCCCTACTGCTGGTGGTGGCGTTGTGGCGCCGCCGACGGTGGTTGCTGGAGGACGGCGGCGAGAACGTCCATAGCGTGGGCGTACCTGGCTTGGCCGTCGCGCTGTTGGTGGTCCATCTCTTCTCCTATGCCTGGTTGCCACCCCTACTCAGGGCTCTGCTGGCCGGCTGCATCTTGGCGGCGCTGATCAGCCATCGCTTCTGGGGGCGCAGTCTGGTGCCCGGCGTCTGGGGCAGCGTTTTCTTGGCCTTGCCGATGTTGCCCAGCCTGCACTTCTTTCTGGGCTATCCGTGGCGTCGTGGAACGACCTTGGCGGCGGCTCAGCTATTGCGTCTCGGGGGCCTGTCGGTGACGGCGGAGGGGACCCAGCTGGCATGGTCGGGCGGACAGGTGGCGGTGGATGCCCCGTGCAGCGGTCTCGATATGGGTTGGGTGGTGGCGGTCCTCCTGGTGGCCCTGTGGCTCTTCGTCGAGACGGGCTGGCGAGCTTCCCTGTTGACCGCCGGGGCCACCCTGGGGCTCGTCTTGACGGCCAATGCCTTGCGCGCCAGCGCCCTTTTCTATGTCGAGTCGGGCCTTCTGGCGGGATTGCCGTTGCAGGCCCGACCTTGGCATCACGGGGCGGTGGGGCTGGCGGTCTTCGCCCCCCTGTGCCTGCTGCCGGGATGGTTCTTGACCCGGCGATCCCTAGGCCAGGGTGCCGCGACTCCGGATTCGCCCTCTAGGCCCCCTGGGGCGCCGCCCAGGAACGCCGTCGAAGGGCGCAAGTCGGTGGGCTGGGGCTTGGGGTTAGGGCTTGCTTTTTGCTTGCCTTGGCTGCTGAGCGCGGAGCCGTCGGTGACCCTAGACGACCCCTTCCCAGGCTGGCCGAGCCAGTATCAAGGTGAGAATCTGGTGCAACTGCCCTTGACACCCCGGGAGGAGCGCTTTGGCGAGGGCTTTCCCGGACGTATGGGGCGCTTTCACGATGGTCGGCGGGAGATCCTCCTGCGCTGGATTGCGGCCCCCACTCGGCGTTTACATCCGGCCGACCAATGCTTGAGGGGTCATGGCTACGAAGTCGAGCATCAACCCTCCGAGCGCGACGCTGAGGGGCGTCCTTGGACGGTTCTATTGGCCCAGGATGGCACGGTCAGTCTGCGTCTGCATGAGGCCATCCGTGATGCCGAGGGACGGCAATGGAGTGACGTCTCGGCTTGGTACTGGGCCGCTCTGCTCGGTCAGAGCCAGGGACCCTGGTGGAGTATCGTGTTGGCTGAGGTGCAGCCTAACGACGGGGCGAGCTGAGAGCTTCGGCGTTAGTCGCCTGCATCCATCGGCATCTGGTAAAGGTAGACGTCCCGCTTGGGGAAGGGGATCTCGATCTCTTCCTTGCCGAAGGTCTTGTAGATTTCCATGTAGAGCTCGTGGCTGAGCCTGCCGCGCAGCACCGGCTCGTCAATCCAACAGAGCAACTCGAAGTCGAGGCTGGAATCTCCGAAGCCGCGCATGCGGACCCGCGGTGCCGGTTCCAGGCAAATGTGCTCATGGTGGATGGCAATGTCCTGGAGCACGTCGCAGACCTGATCCACATCGGAGCCGTAGGCGACACCCACCTTCAGGCGAATGCGCTCCTTCTCCCATTTGCCGCCGGTTTCGTTGATGATCTTGGCGTTGGCGATGGACGCGTTGGGCAAGGTGATCTGAATGTCGTCGCGGGTTTCGAGCCGCGTGCTGCGGATGCCCACATGGGTGACTTGGCCGCGTTCGCCGGAGTCCAACACAACAAAATCACCGATTTTGTAAGGCGCATCGGCGAGGATGAAGAAGCCCGCAAAAAGATTGGCCAGGGTGTCTTTGGCGGCAAAACCCACCGCGATTCCGATGACCCCGGCGGAGGTCAACCAGGCGGTGGGATTGATCTGCCAGATCATCAGCACGGCGTAGCTGGTGCCACCGATGAGCAGCAGCTTGCTGGTGATGTCGAAGAGGGGGATGGTGCGTTCTTCGATCAACGGGAAGCGGTCTTGGTTGCGGCTCAGGGATTGCAGCAGCAGTCGGCAGAAAGGCCAACCGGCCCCTAGCCAAGAGAGGACCACCAGGGTCTTGAGGATATTGACCAGCACTGCGGTGAAGCCGTCCGGCAGGGGGAGTTGGTGCGTGGCCAAGGCCAGCCCGAAGAAAAAGACGGTCAAGAAGATGGGTTTGCGGGTCAAGGCAATGAGCTGATCGTCCAGCTGTGTTCGGGTGCGCGATGCCAGCTTGGCGACGCTGTTCTGAACCAGGAGCTGTACCAGCTTGGCGATCAGATAGGACAGGCAGACGATGATGGCGAAGGCTAGCCAAGGCTGGTCGGCGATCAGCTCCCAGACTGTGAGAAGGGGCGGCGGAAGCCACTCCGGCGGCGTGAGCATGGGGCTGGCGTTGTCGGTTGCGGGGAGGGACGCTTCTTGCGGGCCTTGCATGACCGAGCTCCTTCAAGCAACGAGGTTGGCGGCTCGTCGGCGGATTGGATGAGTCCAGGGCCAGGGATCAACAGCACAGGCAGGTTTCTGTCGATCTTTCCTTGAGTCGAAGTAGGTGAAGTACGTATCCTAGGCGAATATCCCAAGGGTACCTAGCCTATCGATCCGTGACCGTGTCAACCGCCTGATTGGAGTCGCCATGCAACGCCTACTGGTTCCATCGCTGATCGCCTGCCTGCTCGGCGTCGTCAGCCCCGTCGCCGCCCGGTCCAAGAAATCTGCCCCTGAGGCTGCCGGGGCGTCGCCGTCGGTCACCGCCGCCGATGTCCAGGGGTTGGCCTGGCGAGGTATCGGGCCAGCCATTGCCTCGGGGCGGGTGGCGGACTTTGCCGTCGATCCGGAGAACCGCCACCGCTACTTCGTGGCCGTCGCCTCCGGCGGCGTTTGGAAGACGGAGAACGCCGGCACCACGTGGCAGCCGGTGTTCGACGCCGAAGGCTCGTATTCCATCGGTTGTGTGACGCTCGATCCGCAGAGCTCCAACGTCGTCTGGGTCGGCACCGGCGAGAACAACCCGCGCAACTCCGTTTCCTACGGCGACGGCGTGTACAAGTCGGTGGATGGCGGCGAGACCTGGAAAAACATGGGCCTGAAGAAGAGCTTCCAGATCGGTCGAATCGTCGTCCACCCCACGAATCCCAATATCGTCTACGTCGGAGCGCTGGGTCGGCTCTACGGCCCCAACGAGGAACGAGGACTGTACAAAACCGAGGACGCCGGCAAGAGTTGGAAGAAGATCCTGCACGTCGATAACGACACCGGCGTGATCGAGATGAAGATGAGTCCGGCCAACCCGGACA